>JBBAOE010000007.1:0-79059 GCA_040401595.1 Burkholderiaceae bacterium | reverse complement strand
GCATCTGACCTCGGTCGGGAAGCTGTTTCTCGCTGCAGATGATGCGCGACTGGTCCGGGCCTACGCCAACCGGACAGGACTCGCTGGACAAACCCGTAACAGCATTACCGACCTGGCCACACTCGAACGCGAACTGGCGCTGGTGCGCGCCCGTGGTTATGCCCGCGACAACGAAGAACTCGAACTGGGTGTGCGATGTATTGCCGCAGGCATCCGCGACGATAGCGGCCGTCTGGTGGCAGGCCTGTCGATCTCTGCGCCAGCCGAATTTCTGCAAAATGAATGGGTGGAACGTCTCTGCCGGACCACCGAGCAGATCTCGAGCGCTCTTGGCTGGGAGCCGGAACTCTGATCATCGCCTGAAAGAGGCCCAGGGACGCCTTCGGCTGCCCTGAGCCTCCAAGCGCTTTCGTCGTCCAACTGTGCTTGTCAGCCCGCTCCAGTTTCCTGAAGCACAATCCGGCTCATCGCAACGGCCGCGATTCAGGAAGTCGTGATTCGGCCGGCTTCTGTCGTTTCCAGCCAGCGTCGGATACGCATTGCGTCAGTCGCTCGAGCCTGGCTCGCGAATGCATCCAACAACACCACCGTCGTCGGACGGCCCTGAATCCTGACCTGCATCACCAGGCAACGTCCAGCCTCTGAGATATAGCCGGTCTTCGAGACGTCGATTTCCCAATCCCCGGAACGGATCAAACGATTGGTATTGCGAAACACCTGCTGATTCGGAACGGCCGCCGTCATATCCGTTGCGGTCGAAAACTGCCGAACCAATGGCTGGTCTGCAGCGACCCGGACCAGGCGGGCGAGATCGCGCGCCGTTGAAACATTGCGACTCGACAGCCCGGTGGGATCCGAATACTGCGTGTCGTTCATCCCGAGGGTCCGGGCCTTGACGTTCATAGCTGCCACGAACGCGGTCAGTCCCAAGCGTGATCGCCTGGCCAAGGCATGAGCAGCCCGGTTTTCAGACGACATCAGCGCCAGCTGAAGCAACTCGGCCCGCGTGAGCGTCGTGCCGACCCGGACGCGCGAGCTGCTGTGTTTTTCGGTATCCACATCCGCTTCGGTGATCTCGATCAACTCGTGAAGAGAATCACCAGATTCGAGTACGACCATCGCGGTCATCAACTTCGTGATCGAAGCGATGGGCAAGACGGCATTGGCATTCTTCTCGTACAAGGTCCGACCGGTTTCCTGGTCGAGCACGAGAACAACCGCTGAATTCAGATCGAGTGGATCAGCGGCGCTATGCAAACCGGTCGCACGGGCAATCGAGCGCCGCCCTGCAAACGCATCAGCGCGCGGCGAATCGAACGACTGGCTCAAGGATGCATGCTGTGCCGATGCGGACGGCATCCGGACACCGCTTCGCAAAGGACTCGCAGCGCGCTCGCGCACGGACCGCTGCGATGTCGGCTTTGGCTCGCGCCCCTCCAGGAGCGCGACCACATGAGACTTTCTCAGACGGTCCTGGGCACCCGGGCGACCTCCACCCTGCACGGGATATCGTGCGGACCCGTGACGACCGCTGCCATTGGATTCAAGGGCCGCCTGACGCTCCAAATGGACGCCGGACGACCGATGGCTTTCGTGACGAGCAGTCCGGTTCTTGACCTGACCACTCTGACGATCGGACGCGCGTTCCTGCCCGCTCCTAAACTCCCGGCTCGCCTGAACGGGAACCGCAAGGCTCAGTCCCAACACCACCACTACAAAACCGAACAGGGGAGCAAGAGCTCGCATCGTCGCACTCGAAAATCATCCAAAACAAGAGTTTATCAAATTCTGTGAATCTCAAAACGAGGATCGTATTTAAAACCCGTAGAAGTGGGCAAATCCTTCCACCGATTCACGCGGTGTCTGTAAGGTATTTTCGACCGCAGTAGTGTTCGCGTACCCCAATGCCATCCCACAAACCAGCATTTCACTGTCTGGTATTGACAGTTCGTCGGCAATCACGCGGTGGAACTGGGCAAATGCGGCCTGCGGACAGGTATCCAGACCACGCACGCGAGCAGCCACCATCACATTTTGTAAAAACATCCCATAGTCGAGCCAACTACCCTGCTCCAGCACCCGATCAACGGTGAATATCAATCCGACAGGCGCGTCAAAAAATCGGAAATTACGCCGGTGCTGTGCCTGCATCCGTTCCTGATCCCCGCGGGCGATGCCCAGCAAACCATACAGGGCCCAACCCACCTGCCGCCTGCGGTCAGAATAAGGCGCAACCCAGTCGCGCGGGTAATAGGCGTACTCGGGCTCATGCAGCGCTGATTGAGCCGGATCGTCGACCACGGCGCACAGTCGGTCACACAGGGCGTTGAGCGCGTGTCCGGTCAGGGCCCTGACCCGCCAGGGCTGGGCATTGGTCCCCGAAGGCGCCCGACTCGCGATCGCAAGAATCTCCGCCAGCGTTGCACGCGGGACCGCGCGGGGCAAAAAGGCGCGCGTGGAACGGCGCTGGATCATTGCCCGGTCAACGGCAGCCACATCCGCCGCAAGATCCTTGGATGCGTCCACCGATGAGGGATCGGGCTTTGTGTCGAGCGTGGCGACCAGAGGTCCGAGCGCCGCCCGGAGCGGCGCCGGAAGCGGGGTGGGTCGGCGGCTGTCCCGGTCCACGTAGACGTGAATGAAATGCCCAGCAGCCAGCGCCAACGGTTCACCCGGTTTAAAGATCCCGAGTTCGTAGCGGACGCTGGAGTTACCCAGCCGACCGACCCGGATACCGGCTTCGATGGTCTCAGGATAGGTCACGGACTCGAAGTACGAACATCCCGTTTCAACGACGAGTCCGATCGACTGACTCTGGGCGAAATCCAGCACGCCAGCCTCAATCAGAAGGCTGTTGACCGCCGTGTCGAACCATTCGTAGTACACAACGTTATTCACGTGGCCATAAACATCATTGTCGGACCAACGGGTAGGTATCAAGCGCCATGCCCGGTAATCTGACCGTGCGAACATCGTTCTCGAAATACTCACAATGAACCTCGGTATAGATTCCGTCGCTATGAGCGCGAGGAGGGCCGGACCTGCACAAGGGAGACGCCAACCGCCGTCACAACCATACCAAACGCTGCCATCAAACCGAATGGTTCTTGGAAAAAAACCCAGGCCATGAGCGCTGTGACGGGCGGAACGAGGTAGAAAAGACTGGCCACCCGCGTTGCCTCACCCCGACGCATCAGCAAGAACATCAGAAAAACCGCGCCAATCGAAAGCGCGAACACCGACCAGAGCATGGCCCAGAGCAACTCCGGATGCCAGTCTGGCCAAGCCCCCTCGAACCACCACGCCAGGGGCGCGAAGAATACGAGGGCAGCGAGATACTGGATGCATGTTCCTGTGCGCAAATCGAACTGGGGAACATAACGTTTCTGCCAGAGCGAACCTGCTGTGATCCCGACCAGCGCCAGAAGGCAAAACACGATCGCCGAAACCGCGAGATGATCACTCTCCAGGCGGTGGGCCACGACCATGGCGACCCCGCCGAAGCCCAGCAACAGACCGAACCACCCGCGAAGTGATTGCCGCTCGCCCAGCCACCACGGCGCAGCCAGAGCGGTCAGGACCGGCTGAAGATTCACGATCAGTGCCGTGAGACCGGCAGGCATCCCCTGACTGATGCCCACCCAGACGCCCGCGAGGTAGCACCCCTGAACCAGCAGCCCGGCAACGATCAGGTGCAGCGTCTGCCTGGACGTGGGCCACGTGGCCCGCGACAGATTGGCCCAGAGGGCGAGCACCAGGCCGGCGCAGGCTACGCGCAAGGCCAGAAAGATGATGGGTTGCGAATGTGGCAGGGCGAACCGGGCGACGATGAACCCGGTCGACCACAGGACCACGAACGCCAGCGGGGCGATGCCCGCGATCCAGCGCGATGTCGATGGACCGGGCAACATCGGCTCAGCCTCCGGTTACCGGGGTAGGTTCTGTTGGCGCGGCTGTGCTCAGCGTGGCCGATGCCAGCGGCTGGGACAATCCACCGCGCTGCATCAGACAGAATTCAGCTGCGATCGCAACGGTGGCGCGGTGGACCGAGACCGTCTGGGCGATGTCGCTGCAATATCCACCACCCATCGCAACAGCAACCGGCAGGCCACGCGCCCGCGCCCAATCGAAGACGAACCGGTCGCGTGCTCGGATCCCTTCAGGTGTCAGTGCAAGTCGCCCGAGCCGATCGCCGCTCAGGACATCGGCACCAGCAATGAACAACAGCAGATCGGCCACGAACCGATGCTCGAGCGTCCGCAGTGCGCCTGCCAATGCCGACAGATAAGCGTCGTCTCCAGTACCGTCGGCCAGGCCGACGTCCAGGTCACTGGAAGCCTTACGAAACGGCCAATTGTCTTGCGCGTGCACCGAGAGCGTGAAGATGGTGGGGTCTGAGGCCAGAATGGTTGCCGTGCCGTTACCCTGATGCACATCCAGATCAAGAATGGCGACTCGCCGCACCCGATTCTCTGCCTGCATCAGGCGGGCGGCAACAGCGACATCATTAAAGCAACAAAAGCCCTCGCCGCGATCCGCATGAGCGTGATGGGTTCCGCCCGCCAGATTGACGCTGACCCCCTCGACCAAGGCAGCGCGTGCAGCGGCAATCGTCGCTCCGGCCGAGCGCCGCGAGCGCTCAACCATCTCCGGTGACCAGGGAAATCCAATGGCGCGCTGTTCGGCGCGATCCAGCGCCCCTTGGCAAAAGCGCTCGATCCAGTGGGGGTGATGCGCGAGGGCGAGTTGTCCATCGGTTGCGGCGGGCGGTTCGAGCAACGTCACCTGCGGCAGGGTCTGCTCGACCGCTAAACGCAGTCGAGCGTATTTCTGCATCGGGAATCGGTGCGCCGGCGGCAGGGGCAGAACAAACTGGTCGCTGTGAAATGCCTTCATGACGCCCGCAGAACAAACCTGTGACACAATTGCTGCAACGCAACAACTTGTTCTTGACTTTGGATGAAGCCGAGGAGATAGTGAGATGGTGCGATGCAGCAATCACCGCGCCCTTCGAGCTTCAACCCCAATTATCTACCCGGGAGGCTGTTGAGACCGCCCTCTTTAGCACTCAGCACCTCTGACCTATCCGTGAGTACCGTCATGAAAAACAGCTTTGAATCCATCATCCCGGCCCAGCGCCTGATGCTTGACCTGATGCAGACCATCAGCCTCAAAACCATTGAAGGCACAGAAAAACTGATCGCCCTCCAGATGCAGGCCAGCCGTACCATGCTTGAAGACGTCGCCAGCCATTCACAGGCTTTCACCGATCTGAAAGATCCCAGCAAGCTGGTCACCAACCTGACCTCGATCGCAAACCCGGCGAGCGAAAAACTCTCATCCTACGCACGTCAAGCCTACGAGATCAGCAACGAGACCCGCACTGCGATTTCGGAAACAATCCAGAAACATGTTCAGGACAGCCAGCAAGTGACCCAGGCCTGGTTTGAATCCGCCTCCCGAACCGCACCGGCAGGTAGCGAGCCGATCTTCGCGGCGGCCCGTAACGCGCTCTCATTGGTCAAGGCTTCGATCGAACAGGCAACCAAGGCGGGCCAGAAAGCTGCCCAGTTTGCTGAAGAGCAGGTCATCGCTTCGACCAAGCCGGCAGCGCGCGCACGCAAAGCAGCCTGACCTGGTTTTCTCGCTCTAACTCTACTGTCTCTTCTCTCTCCTCCGCGTACCGCCTGAGATCACCAGATCCGCGGTACGTTTGCC
The DNA here is from genome assembly GCA_040401595.1 of Burkholderiaceae bacterium. GTDB lineage: Bacteria > Pseudomonadota > Gammaproteobacteria > Burkholderiales > Burkholderiaceae_E > RFPW01. The sequence continues at coordinate 73,341 of JBBAOE010000007.1, read as the reverse complement.
CGGTTATGCCGGGCTTTTTCTTGTCCAGAGGCAGGGATACGCTCCGTTGGCACGGCTCTGCCCGATCACGCGCGCTATGGATTGCGTAGCGCTGCCACCCCGCGTTCGAGCGCCGCAAACGCAGGCCCAACGACGGCCTCTTCACCCTTGACACCAAGCTCGATGTGGCGGCGCAGTCCCCCTTCCCCCATGGATGGCAGGCTGTAGACCTTGGCCTGCGGGAAGTCGCGCTCGACCGCCTCCATCAGTGGCGTGATCGTGGACTCAGCCAGGTCGTGCAAAATCATCGATCGATCAACCAGTGTCAGACGATGATGCAGCTGACGGTACTGATGATCAAGCACCCATTCGACCATCGGCCAGGCCATCACCGGGAAACCCGGAACGAACCAGTGATCCGCGAGCGAGAAGCCCGGAATTTTGTTATACGGATTAGGAATAATTCGACTGCCTTCCGGAAATTCACCCATCTTCAGGCGTTGCCGATTCTCCGGAAGGCTCATATCTGCGCTGCCCTTCCCCTCTAGCGCCATCTCGCGGCAACGCTCGGTGATGAGTTCGACCGCCTCAGGGTGCGCGACCAACGGAACGCCCAGCGCCGCAGCCGCAGCCTGGCGGGTATGGTCATCCGGCGTGGCCCCAATGCCCCCGCAGGAAATCACTCGATCACCCCGCTCGAAGCTGCGGCGCAGGACATCGGTCAGGCGATCGCGATCATCGCCCAGTACTGCCGCCCACGAAAGTTGTAGTCCACGGGCAGACAAAAGACTGACCACTTGGGAAAAGTGTTTGTCCTGGCGCTTGCCCGAAAGAATCTCGTCACCAATCACGATCAAACCAAACGACATCTTGAAGCTCCAAAGGGCGCCCACCGAGCGCCCGATCACCCTGTTGTTCGCGCCGGCGCAGCCAGCGGCGCGTGCACGCTGTTACTGAGTCAACGCCCGCGGAAATCCCGATTGAGGATCCGACGCAATGCAAACCAGTGTTGCGTCAACACCCCCTGCCCGTACTCGCGGCCGGCCAGTTGATCCCGGATCCCGGTTGGCACGAACCCGTCTCGCCAGTCAACGGTTCCGAAGCACTGATCCCACCACGGCAACAGGACGCCGAAATTGACCCCCTGGGTCGGACCTTCATGACCGACCCCAATGCCGTGGTGGCGTCGGTGAAACTCCGGCCCCACGATGAGATAACGGATCGGGCCAGGCAAGCGCAAACGCAGATTGGCATGCTGCCATTGCTGGATCATCCGCGATGCCACCACCAGCCATACGAATTGCCCGGGCGCCACACCGATCGCCAGGGCAACCAAGGCCAGAACAGCGTCGCGTACGAGATCGTCCAGCAGGTGATTACGTTCATCAGACCAGAAGGTCATTTGACGTTGGCTGTGATGGACGGCATGCAATTCCCACCACCAGCGCAAGGCGTGTTGTCCACGGTGGATCCAATAGTCGACGAAGTCGAGCGCGACCAGATAGATCAAAAACGACACCAGGGGTCGGTCACTCATCCCGGGCCAGATCGCATCGAGATTCGGCCGACTGAATCCGCCCAGACGCAAAAACCCCTCGACGGCGTCAAACGCTGGGGTCAGCAGAAAAAACGCCAGCAAGGGGAAAACGCCGAAACGATGCAGCAGCGCGTAAACGATGTCGGTGAAGACTGCGCGCCGGTCATGGACGGCCTCCACGGGGAATGCCCGCTCCAGCGCGATCATCAACGGGACCATGACCGCGAGCTCGACGAGACCAATGACCGGCCATTCGGTCGCGTCATAAGCGATCTCGGCCAGGCGCAATTCGCCCAGCGCCAGCAGCGCAGGTTGGACAGCCCGTTCATAGAGCGCTTGCTGGGCCGCCAGAATCAGGGAATCCAGAACCGAAATCATGGTGTACGGGTCACGACCGTGGCAGGGTTGAAAAACAGAAACCGCGCGCCTTCAGCCCGACGATCAGAGACTCAAGCGCTGGCGCAAACGGATCCCGTCGCGAACGGATCCCGAGATGCGCCATCAGGATATCGCCATCACGAACCCCGGTCACAGCACGCTGGACCAGTGTCTGATTGGAAACCTGTTCAGACGGTAACTCATCCCCCAGAAAACCCGCTGGGGCCCAACCGGCGTGGGTCCAACCACAGGCCTGCGCCGCGCGCAGGGTATTGGGGGTGACGATCCCTCCGGGCGCCCGCCACCAGGGATCCAGGGCGCGCCCGGTCATTTCCCGAAAGCGCTGATTGACCCGCTCGATCTCCTGACACACGGCCTGTGGCTCGAACAGCAGCGTCTGCCCTGCCTCTTCACCCACCTGGGGCCGGTATCGGACGGCCCCTTTGGGCGCCGGCATATCGCCGATGAAGCGGCCATGCCGCCAGGTATGCGACCCAAAGGCATGGCCCTGCGCGACCAGGTCACGCCAGAACGGCGCCCAGCGTTCATCGAGCGCTGCTCCGCCCTGCGATGTCGTCTCGTTGGCAAGAAAAAATGTCGCCTTGACCGCCTGGCGCTCCAACAGGGCGGCGATCAACTCCGCGTGTCGCATCGTGCCCGTGTCCAGTGTCAGGTAGACCGTACCCTGACATCCAGCCAACGGCGCGCCTTGAATCGTCTGCAGGTTGGCAGGAACCGCTGAGCTCGCCGCCGACCAGGCGGTGGGCAGCATACCCACCAGGCCAGCGCCGATCGCAGCGATCGCGGACCACATCCTGCGCATCAGACCCAGGGGGCCCGATTACGCATGTAAAGACCATGCGGCGAGCGCCCGACATTGATCGACCGCACCACGCGGCGCTCGGCCAGATCAATGATCGCGACCGAGCGGGCCCACCGCTGGGTAACCCAGAGCGTTCGCCCATCAGCCGCCATCTCCATGCAATCCGGGCCACTCGGCACCGGAATATCGCCCGCAAGGCTCATGGACAGCATATCCACGATTGTCACCGTGTTCGCAACCCGATTGGAGACGAACAAGTGGCGGCGATCCCCATACGGACGGAAATTATGCGCACCATCACCGGTCATGATGCGGCGTACGGAACGACGGGCACGCCAGTCAATTGCGTTGACATAGTTCTCGCCCATGACCCCGACAAACAGGGTGCCACCATCGGGCGAAATCCAGATCCCCGCGGGTTGACGACCACAACCCATCCGCCACGCAATCTGCATCGTCTGGGTATCAACAGCGCAAATCTCGTCGCTGTCCTGCAAGGTCACGAACATCCAGCGACTGTCCTGGGACCAGACCAGATGACTCGGCGCCCGTGGGGCCGGCAAGCGGGCCGCAAGCGCAAGACTGTTGCCCTCGTGACGGTAGAGATCAATCCGGTCAAGTCGCAGTGCCGCCACCCCGAACCAGCGCTGGTCGGGCGAAAAACCCAGTTGGTAGGGATCGTCGATTCCCCGCATGACACCCTGCAACTCAGCCGTTGCGGGATCAAAGAAAGACAGGGTGTTGCTGCCGGCATTGGCAACGATCAGGGAGCGATCATCCGGGGTCGGGAAGAGGTGATGCGGCTCCTTGCCGACGTCGAGCCGCGTCGACTCAGTAAACGATCGCTGGTCAATGAGCGAAAGATTGGCATCAGCAGAGTTCAGCACGAAGGTCACGGGAGGGGGGCCTGACTGGGCCTGGCTTGCCAGCCCGAGCAGGCCCGCGGATCCAGCCAGTGCGGTTGCGCCCACGCCGCCCAGAAACTTCCGGCGAGCAGGAACCATTTCCCGAGGGGACGGGGCATCGCACCGCTGCTGCGGAACGGCTTGCTCACTCGAACGATGTTGGTTCATGTCCCGATGGACTCCCAGATCTTCTGCAAACGCTTGACGGATACCGGAACGGCGGCACGCAGTTCCTGCGCATATAACGAAACCCGCAGTTCCTCGAGCAGCCAGCGGTACTCCTCCAGTCGAGCATCCGCCACACCACGCCGCGCCGCCTGCGCACGACGCAGATTTTGCAGCAGCGGCAGGATTTCTGCGCTCTTCATCGTATCGCGGGCCGGATCAGCACGCAGTTTGTCCAGCCTGAGTCCAATAGCTTTCAAATAACGCGCCAGATGGCCCAATCGATCCGACGGCGTCACGGTCGGCCAACGCCGGGGCAACAAGTCAGCCAATTGACGTTCCAGATCGGCCGCCACCGCTGGATTCGACTTGACCGACGGCAGTTTACGCAACAATGCCTGATGCTCGTGCAGGATAGCCGCGACCTCACGGGCAAATGCCTGGCCGATGAGACTGATCCTCGGGCGTGCGTCGATCACCCGGCGCTCGAATGTATCGGCATCCATGGGCGGTGCCTCGCTCAATACCGTGCGCGCGAGTGCTCCGGCCTGCAGCTCTGCGCGCAGCTCATCAGCCGATCCAAATGGCATCCAGGCCATGGCCAGGCGAGGCAAATCGGGAATGGCCCGCTCAAGCGCTTTCAAGGGTTCGCGTAACGCGATCGATGCGAGCCGGGCCACGCCGCCACAGTGGGTGCGATGCGCCACTTCGGGGTCATCAAACAATTCGATCGTGACCCCACCCCCGCGGTCAACCAGGCCAGGAAACCCGATGAGGGTCTGGCCTTGTCGGCGCAGTTCCAGCAACTCGGGCAGGGAACCAAAGGTCCAGGACGTTTGCGGTTCCGACCCGGCCAGCGCCAGATCGGATTCAGCGAGCGGTACCGCTGGGGCCGGCTCGACAGCGGCTCGTACCATCGACCGCGCAGTGCCTGACGACGTACAAGGCGCTGGCGTCAATTCAGCGTGTTTGCCATGCGCTGGCGATGCCTCGGCCTCAGCCTTGGTCTGGAGAGCCGGTTGCCCCTGCGTAGCCTTCTTGGAGGCTGCCGCAAAGGCTTCGCGCAACGCGCTCTGCGCATCGCGACCGTGATCCGCCCGGAGTTGCGCCAGGCTGCGCCCAACACCCAGCTCACGCCCATGCGGATCCACCAGGGCGTAATTCATCAGCAGATGCGCGGGCAAGGTTTCTAGCCGGAAGTCATCGGCCCTGGGGCGCAGGCCTGTCCGCTCGCGTACCAGCTCGGCAAGCGCATCGATCAGAGCCATATCCGGTGCCAATCCCTCCATTGGCAGGGTTTGCAGAAAGGCATCCGCGGTTTCCACCAGCGGCTGACAGCGATGGCGAATCCGGGGTGGCAAGGACTTCAGAAGGGCCAGAACCTTGTCACGCAAGAGGCCAGGAACGAGCCAATCGACGCGCACCGAGTCGACCTGGGCCAGCATGGCGAGCGGGACGCTCAGCGTGACACCATCGCGCGGGTTCCCCGGCTCGAACAGATAGGAGAGCGAAAAGTGCGCCCCGCGCATCGCGAGCGTGCGCGGGAAGCGCTGATCATCGGCCGCCTCGTCGGCAGCCTCCCCCGCTTCGCGGCGCAACAGAAAGTCGCGGCTCAGATGCAGGATTTGGGGATCCGCGCGAGAGGCCTCGCGCCACCAGTGCTCCAGCCCCTGTCCCGACACGACCGATGGCGGAATGCGGGCGTCGTAATAGCTGAATAACCGGTGCTCGTCGACCAGCAGGTCTGGGCGACGCATGCGGTGTTCGAGTTGCTCGATCTCGGCGACGAGGCGCTGATTGTGCAGCATGAAGGGAAGCCGGCTATCCCAGTCCCCGGCCACCAGCCCCTCGCGGATGAGAAGTTCCCTCGCCAGTTGCGGATCACGCTGCCCAAACGGGACCCTGCGGCCGGCGTAGATGATCAGGCCATAGAGCGTCGCCCGTTCAGCAGCCATGGCCTGACCGGCTTTTTTCTCCCAATGCGGCTCGCTCCACTGCTTGCGGATGAGATGCGCGCCGATACGCTCAACCCATTCGGGTTCAATCCGGGCCAGACCGCGGGCATACAGGCGGGTCGTATCGACCAGCTCGGCAGCCATCAGCCACTTCGCGCCCTTCTTGATACCCGTCGAGGGATGTGGCCAGAACCGGACCGCATGCGTCCCCTGGTAATGCGCCTCTTCGCTCGCCTTGTTGCCGACGTTACCCAGCAGGCCCGCAAGCAGTGCTTCGTGAAGCGCCTGATACGACGCCGGCGCACTATTTTCCTGCCAACCGAGATCAGCCACCGCGCTCTGGAGCTGCTGATGAATATCCATCCATTCGCGCACACGCCTTGGATTCAGAAATTTGGCGCGCAGGAGTTGCTCGCGCTTACGCTGACTGAGGCGCCCGCCAGCTGCAGGACCCGCGTGTGGGTTCGGATGTGCCGACTGCACCGCGGGCTCGTTCGAGAGGCTGCGGATCCAGTCCCAGAGCTTGATCCAGGCGACGAAATCACTGCGCTCATCGGCGAATTGTTTTTGCGCCTCATCAGCGGCCTGAGCCGCCTCGGCCGGGCGTTCTCGCGGGTCCTGAACCGAGAGCGCACTCGCGACGATCAGGACCTCGCGCAGGGCACCCATCGCGCGTGCGGCGAGCAGCATCCGGGCAATACGCGGATCAAGGGGTAGTCGGGCGATCGTTCGGCCCATCTCGGTCAATCGCCCCGCCTCGTCGAGCGCGCCGAGTTCAAGGAGCAGAGCCTGCCCATCGACGATCGCGCGCCGCGGCGGTGAATCCAGAAACGGGAACGCCTCGACCGCATCCACGCCATCGGCCAGTCCCAGCGCCATCATGCGCAGAATCACACTGGCCAGCGACGAGCGCAGAATCTCGGGGTCGGTAAATGCCGGCCGACGCTCGAAATCCTCGGCGTCATAGAGTCGAACGCAAACCCCATCGGCGACCCGACCGCAGCGACCGGCACGCTGATTGGCCGAAGCTCGTGAGACCGGTTCGATCTGCAACTGCTCGACCTTGCCGCGATAGCGATAGCGTTTGACCCGGGCCTGGCCGGGGTCAATCACATAGCGAATACCGGGGACAGTGACCGAGGTTTCCGCAACATTGGTGGCCAGCACAATGCGCCGCCCCGTGCTTGCGCCAGCGCCGAACACTTTCATCTGGTCGCCTGCGGCAAGACGCGAGAATAGCGGCAGAACCTCCATCGCCTCGCGCTGCGCAGGGGGCCCAGGTGGGTGTCGTCGCAGATAGGTTTCAACCTCCCGAATCTCGCGCTCACCGGGCAGGAACACCAGAACATCGCCTGGGCGCTCGCGCCAAACTTCATCGATGGCATGACCAATGGACTCGGGCAGGTCAACCGGCTCTTCATCCGCACCTGTGCGGACGGCGGCCGCTGCACCGGTCTTGAGACCACCCGGCGCAGATTGCCGGCGCTGTGCCGCGATCGCCTGCGGCGCACGCCAGCGAATCTCCACTGGGAAGAGACGTCCAGATACCTCGATCACGGGTGCGGGTCGCCCGGGCATTCCGAAGTGCTCGGCGAAGCGCTGCGCATCGATGGTTGCCGATGTAATGATGAGTCGGAAATCGCTGCGCCGGCCCACCAGCCCCTTCAGATAGCCCAGCAGAAAATCGATATTGAGACTGCGTTCGTGGGCCTCATCGACAATGATCGTGTCATATTCGCGCAGCCAGGGATCGCCCTGCGTTTCTGCCAGAAGGATCCCATCGGTCATCAATTTGATCGTCGCACCGGGCTGCAGCCGGTCCTGAAACCGGACCTTGTAGCCAACGTGCTCCCCCGGTGGCGACGACAGTTCTTCAGCAATCCGTTGAGCAACGGTCACCGCTGCAATGCGCCTGGGCTGCGTGTGGCCGATGCGTCCCGTTTGACCGCGTCCCGCCAGGACGCAGATCTTCGGCAATTGCGTGGTTTTCCCTGAACCGGTTTCGCCAGCCACGATCACGACCGGATGTTCGCGAATCGCCCGAGCGATCTCCTCACGGCGCAAACTCACCGGCAACGCCTCGGGGAACACGAGCGGCGGCAGTGGCGCAAGCTGGGGTGCAAGCCGGCGGGCAATGCGCGGCTCGGAACGGCGGGGGCGAACGGGTGCAATCAAGAGGCCAATTATAATCGGACCCCATGAACCTTGAGGCGCCATGAGCACCCTGCCATCTCCCGCCGATCCGGGCCCCTTCGTTGCATGGTTACGCAGCGTCGCCCCGTATATCCACGCATTTCGGGGCAAAACCTTCGTGGTCGCCTTCCCGGGCGAACTTGTGATCGCCGGCGGGCTCAATGCGCTCGTGCATGACATCTCACTGCTCGCAGCGATGGGGATGCGCATCGTTGTTGTTCATGGCGCGCGCCCGCAGGTCGAAGAGCAGCTTCGCCTGCGTGGTGCCCCGGCCCAGTTTGGTCCCACCGGTATCCGGATCACGGACTCCGTCGCACTGGAATGCCTCAAAGAGGCCTCGGGCGAAATTCGTCTCGACCTCGAAGCAGCGTTCTCCCAGGGCTTGCCCAACACCCCAATGGCCCATTCTGCCGTGCGGGTCGTGTCGGGTAATCTGGTTGTCGCCCGCCCATTGGGCGTGATCGACGGGATCGACTATGCGCAGACGGGCCTGGTGCGCAAGGTCGATACAGAAACGATTCGGTTCATGCTGAATGCTGGCGGCATCGTCTCACTTTCGCCCCTGGGGTATTCACCGACCGGCGAGGCGCTGAACCTGACGATGGAAGACGTCGCAGTCGCGACCGCGGTCGCACTCGATGCTGAGAAAATCATCTTCATCGACAAGGAACCGGGTATCCCTGCCGAAGACGGATCACTGCTGCGCGAAATTTCAGAGGCTGACGCCGAGGCCATACTGGCCCGGGACTATCTTGCCCGTGACTCGAAGTTCACCCTGAAGCATATGCTGCGCGCCTGTCAGAACGGCGTAGCGCGGGCCCATTTGGTTCCCTTTGACGTCGATGGCAGCCTGCTGCTGGAACTCTTCTTGCACGACGGGGTCGGAACGATGCTCGTCGAAGAAACGCTGGACCTCGTGCGCGAGGCAACACCCGAAGACGTTGGCGGACTGCTGGCCCTCTTACGTCCACTCGAAGAAGACGGTACGCTGGTCCGGCGCGACCGGGCCCTCATCGAGCGTGAAATCGGCAACTTCACCGTCGTCGAACATGACGGGGTGATCTTCGGTTGCGCAGCCTTGTATCCCTTCACCAACGAGCGGATCGGCGAGATGGCATGTCTGGCCGTGTCGCGAACCGTGCAGAATCAAGGGGACGGAGAGCGCCTGCTCAAGCGCGTCGAGCAACGTGCCCGCGCGGCCGGGCTTGAACGCCTCTTCGTTCTGACGACCCGTGCGCAACACTGGTTTTTAAAACGCGGCTTCGTTCAGACAGACGTCGAATCCCTACCAAGCGAGCGCAAGAAACTCTATAACTGGCAGCGTATGAGCCAGGTGTTCATCAAGCAACTCTGAGGCCCTGAACCCCCATGATCGCGCCCGGAGCCCCAAGGCCGCAAAGCCCCCGATCCCAACAACCCAAGCCCCCTAGAGGACACTGTCCATGGCACGCACCGTCCATTGCATCAAACTGAATCAGGAAGCCGATGGTCTCGACTTCCCGCCCTATCCAGGCGAACTGGGCAAGAAAATTTATGAACAGGTTTCACGCGAAGCCTGGCAAGCCTGGCTCAAGCACCAGACCATGCTGGTCAACGAGAACCGCCTGAGCCTGGCCGATGCGCGTGCGCGCAAGTACCTCGCCACACAGATGGAAGCCTGGTTTTTCGGCGATGGCGGTGATAAACCCATGGGCTACGTCCCGCCAAGTGCCTGACACCCTCACGCCTCCCCCCACTGCTCCAGGCCGGTCGACACCCGCGATCGGATGCGCGATGGTGACGCGCAAAGCAAGCCCATGTCCCGCATAACGGGCAACGGCGGATTCACAGCCAAGATGCCAGCCATCCCGATCCATGCGGAGTCGCTGCGCGTGCCCAAACCCGGGCGAAACCGCTGCGAAGATGTCACTGGCGGTCTTGACCGGACCTGGTGGCTGATGGATGGCGCCACCGGCGTCATCGCGCCCGAAGGGGTCTGTGATTCCGGATGGTTCGCAGAAACGATCCAAGCCTCGTTCCTGAGTCAACTCGCGCTCAATCCGGCAGTCTCGCTCGACACCCTGATCGCTCAAGCGACGCGGTTTGCGGCTGATTGTTTTGCCGATCTGGCGCCGCGGGAAATGCGCGACCATCCGTCCTGGTGGCCCAGCAGCACGCTGGTACTGGTGCGGATGCACTTATGTCTGACGGACCAGACGCCGGATCGGATGGCTGCGTCTCCAGGCGAAATCGCAGCCGAGCGGGAGGGACATGACGTGCCTGGGGCTGAACTGGAGGTTCGTATGGCCGGCGACTCCGATCTCGCCATCGTCAGTCGAAACGGCCAGGTACGAACCGTCCGCGATAATCGCCATACCCAGTATTGTTCTGATCTTTATCGCGATGTACTGGGCGTCCTGCGCGAAGGTGCTGGCTACGAGTCGGCCCGCTTTCGCGAGGCCCTGGCCGCAGCGGTCACGGTCGAGCGTGAGAACCGGAACCGCCCGGCGACCTATCAGGTTCTGGCCCCCGAACCATTCTTACCCGGCAACGCGCTCAGCGCGACGATCCCACTGATGCCGGGTGATCGGATCGTTCTGCTCTCGGATGGCGCTGCCCGCGGCCATGCGCTGTTCGGATTACAGGAGCCAGACGATGCCCTTCGCGACTTCGCACACGGCGACCTTTGGTCTGCGCTGCACCGCGTACGTGCGGCCGAAGACGCTGACTACAACGGACAGCAGTCGCCGCGCGGCACCCGCCATGACGATGCGACGGTCCTGCGACTGCGCATGGGCTGACGCAGCGGTTCTGAAGGACCGCTGCCGAAGTTCCGAATCTTCAGGAGCGGACCCGCCGCTCAATGCCCTCGGGGCTGGAAATGAGCACCACGTCGGCCGGCCGCGCCGCAAACAATCCGCACGTGACAACACCGGCTATTGCATCGATTCGCGCTTCAAGCGCGCGTGCATCCGCTGGCTCAATCCGCAAACCCGCCACATCGAGCACGAGGTTGCCGTCGTCGGTGATGAACCCCTCACGCACCCGAGCCGCGCCGCCGAGTCCATCCAGCGCTCGGGCGACCAATGCCGATGCCATCGGGATGACATCGACGGGCAATGCAAACGCGCCGAGGGTCGGCTTCACCTTGCTCGCATCGACGATGCACACAAAGCGTTCAAAGGCGGCTGCGACGATTTTTTCGCGCGTCAGCGCACCACCGCCCCCCTTGATCATCTGCAGCAAGGGATCGATCTCATCGGCCCCGTCCACATAAACCGGCGCTGGCAGCCCCGATTGAATCAGCTCAGCCAACTCCATGACCGCAATGCCATGCGCACGCAGACGCTCTGTGCTGCGGCGCGAACTCGACACCGCGCCGGCAAAGCGATCTCGTTGCGTGGCCAGGGCGTCAATGAACAGATCGACCGTGGATCCGCTGCCCACGCCCACCACCGTTCCATCGACCAATTCATCGAGGGCGGCGAGGGCCACGCGTTGCTTCAACAGGTTTTGTTCCATGCTTCCAGTGTCCCCGCGAACTTGTTGTGAAGGGTTTCCTTGCAGGCGATTGCCGACAATGCGGCAATCCTACCTTCGCCGCACCTTCCCGGAGTCGACATGGATCTTGTTACCGACGCCGCCCTACTGGCTACCAGCATCGTTGCCCATCCGCTCGAGATTGCCGCCAGTCTGCGACGACTCAACCGGCGCCAGACTCCGGTCTTCTACCACCCCAGTAACTCCGATCCGTCCTGGTCGAGCACGCTGCATTCAATGGATGATGCGCGGCGCGAACTCCGAATCTTCGCACCCCGGATCGCCAGTCGCAGTGATGCCGACGCAGTTCGATTGAGCGCTGCCGTAGGCGGTGTCCTGGTGAGCGAACTCGACGGCGCCCGAGTGCAGTTCATGCTGGATCGCTTCGAGCCACAGCGCCAGGCAGAGGGTTGGGTTCTCGCCGGTACGCTCCCTACCCGGGCGTGGCGGCTCCAGCGGCGCGCAGCATTTCGGGTGCGTCCGTTCGAGGAAACAGGCGCCCTCGTGCGGGTACGAACGCCCCATGGTCTGGTCGACTGGCAGATCGAAGACATCTCCGAGACCGGCTTGCGGATTCGACTCACCGACGAAGCCGCGTTCCCCGCACCCGGTACGCGCTGGGCCAATGTCTTTATGGAAATTCCCAACATCGAACTCCTGCGCGCAGACCTCGAAGTCCGCTGGGCCTTGACGCGCAGTGCGCGCCGGGGCGTTGCATCCGCCCGTTGGGTTGGATCAGCGCTCGCAGGACTGGATGCTGATCAGGCGCAACAACTGCGGCGCTGGATTCAGGAACAACAAGTGCAATTGGCGCTATCGCGCCGGTTGGATGAGGCGTTGACCTGAGTCCAACCCCAACCCAGCCGCATCGACCAGAGGCGTATACGTCTTCGTCATACAAGCCGCCGCGTTGATCACGCCGCGCCACGTAGGAAAGGCCCAGCCGACCCGGGAGGGATCCATCCGTCGGCATGACCTTCGGGTACCATCGGCCCCGTGCAAGCGGTCCTCGAACTCACGATCCCCATTTTTGCGCTCGTCTTCTGCGGCTATGCTGGACGGCGCTGGGGTCCCATGTCGGACCTCTCGGTTGACGCGATCAACCAGTTCGTCTTTCTGTTCGCCCTCCCGGCCATGCTATTTCGGGTCGCGGCAACCAACCCATTGGCCACACTGTTGGACCCCAGCTTTGCCGCCGCATGGCTTTGTGCCGGACTCCCGATTTACGCGATGGCCTACGGCGCGGGCCGGCGATGGTTGGGCGGTGATCGGGCCCAATCCGCTGGCTGGGGACTGAACGCAGCACACGGCAATGTCGGCTACCTGGGGTTGCCGCTGGCCTCCGAAATAGGGGGAGCGAAGGCGCTTGCACCCGTTCTCATGACCGTTATTTTGGATGTATTCATCATCATCACGATGACGATTGCCTTACTGGAACTCGCCCGCAAAACGTCCAATCCGATCGGGCGAGATCGCACGACCCGCCTGGAGCGCTGGCTTCAGGTCATGCAGACCACCTCCAGAGGCCTTCTCCGAAGCCCGCTGGTCCTCTCCATAGGACTCGGACTTGTCTGGTCAGCGACCACCTGGCAGCTCCCGACTGTCGTCGACAATTTCACGCGCCTGCTCGGGAGTGTTGCCGGGCCGTCAGCGCTCTTTGCCATCGGGGCTTCGCTCGGCGGGAAACCCGTTGCCCGCGATCCGGCGGTCCCCGTCATGTCCACCCTGAAACTACTGGTCCACCCAGCCCTGGCCGCCGTGACGATGCTCTGGCTGTTCCCGGTCGAGCCTTATCCGGCCGCCATCGGCGTCGTCGCCGCCACGCTACCCGCCGCCAGCAACGGGTTCATCGTCGCGCAGCGCTATGGTCTCGAAGTACGATCGATTAGCTCCTCGATCGTCATCGGGACGATGGTTTCGCTGATCACGGTGTCCTTCACGGTCTGGGCGCTCAAGCTGCACTGAAACGTCTCAGTCACTGGCTCGGCTCGGCCACCCCCTGGGTCACCAGCGCCTCGACGAGAGCACTCCAGGCGTCCTCGACATGCTCATTGGCCAACACGGGAAAGTCAGCCGTCACCAGACGCCGGCCGCTGTCCGCATCATCAAGCCCTAAGCGAACCGCCAAGCCGTACTGATCGACCGGTGTCACGGTCAGCCGTGCCCGCAGGGCGCCTGGTCCAAGGCCGTGCTGGGTATCGACCGAGGCCAGAATGCGCCCAAGTTCAAGAGATCGACGAGTGATCGAAGCCATCCGAACCGCTGAGAACCAAGGGAAGACGCCGATGAGGTCGAGTTCGGATTCAAAGTCCTCGGTCAGACGGGCTGCCGCATCCCCCAGCCAGGCTTGCTCGGCCTCGGTCGCTTCAACCGATTCGAGTGCAGGTTCAGACTCTGGCAACTCTATCGTCGCAAACGGCAGAAGGCGCACCACGATGGCACCCTCAGTCGGGTCTTCATCATGAACGTCCAGCGCGGGCGGATCTCCGCCCTCGGCGAGGTGATCAAATAAAGCGGCCGAAAACTCAGCCACTGCCATCCAATCCAGCGTATCGGCCGCGACCGGGCCGGCTAAAGAGGCCGCGAACGACACACGCGCATCCTCTCCGATCAAGCCATGGACCCGCAGAGATTCGACCAGGGACTCGGCCGTCTGCCGTTCCAGCTCCTCGGGAATTGCTGCGGCGGGCCCCACCATCACAAGGGCATACAACCGGGATTCAAAAACAGCTGACGCTTCCTCGCCAGCCTCGGCCACCGCAACATGCGTTGCTGCATGCTCAATCAATTCCCGCAAGTGCTCGAACGCTTCGAGACCCAAGTCATCCGCAATCCGCAAGGCATCATCCAGACGCTCGACCAGACCCTCGTCCAGCAAGTGGTCGACCAGACGCAAGGCCTCATCGCCATCGGGATGTTCAGGGTCCGCAGCCAACGCGGCTGCATACCGCGCCAGTCGGGTTGCCTGATCGGGCGCCCGCGGCTTGGACACCTGGGATTTTCCGCCTCGGCGCTTTTTGTCAGACATCGGAACACTCGCCGCTAAAAAAACGCCCGGGACTCGATCCACCCGAAACGCTACAACTGGTCTCACAACCAGAGAATTTTCTTGCGATAGTCCAGATCGTTCAAAAGTGGTTCGGCCGGGCCCTGATGGAAAACTGCCCCCCGTTCCAGCGCGAATACCCGATCGGCCAACGCAAGCACCAGATCGAGATTGTGCTCGACAATCACGATCGATACCTTGCCGCGTAGTTGGTCGAAAACCGTAAACAGCTCCTGCACCACCGTCGGGGCCAATCCCTCAAAGGGTTCGTCGAGCAGCAGCAAGCGCACGTTCCCGGACAACGCACGGGCGACGGCAGCCATCTGCTGCTCACCGCCCGACAAATAATCAGCAGCCACATGCTGGCGCTCTTTCAGGCGCGGGAACATCGCGTAGATCTCTTCCTCGCTCCAGGCGACCCCATGGCTGCCGTCCGTCGAACGTGCCAGACGGCCGAGGGCCAGATTTTCAGCCACCGTCATCCCGGCGAACAACCCACGGCCTTGCGGTACGTATCCGATCCCGAGGCGGGCAATGTCAGGCGCGGGTAAGCCGGACAGGTCCTGCCCCTCAAAGAGAATCTTCCCCGAAGCCGGCGGAAGCAGACCGCACAGGGCTTTGAGCAGGGTTGACTTGCCCGCACCATTTCGCCCGAGCAGCGCGACGATCTCGCCATCCCGCACATCGAGCGACGCATCGTTCAGGATATGGCTCTTGCCGTAGAAGGCGTTCACCCGCTCAAAACGCAGCAGTGTGGGCGCAGTGTCGTCAGCGCTGGCCTCGGACAGTTTGCGCCGCCCGATCACCGCTGGGACGCCAGTACCCGTGTAAATCTCCTGGACCCGGCGATCCATGCGCACTTCATCGGGCGTACCCGACATCAGCACTTCACCCTGATTCATGACGGTGACGCGTTGGGAGAATCCCAGCACACGATCGATATCATGCTCGACGATCAAGACCGGAATCTGATGGGCAATGGTCTTGACCAGGCGCGAAACCCGCTCCCGCTCCGCCGCGGCCAGTCCTGCCAGAGGCTCATCGAGCAACAGGACCCGAGGCTTGGAGCCCAACGCGATGCCTAGATCGACCAGGCGTTGCCCTCCATAGGACAAGTCACCGCCCAGGGTCTGTTCGATGCCCTCCAGACCCAGGAAGCGAATCAGTTCCGCGGTCTGTGCCGACACCTCGCTATAGGTATGTATATCATTCCACAAATTAAATCGACCGGCATGGCGGGCCTGGAGCGAGAGTCGAAGGTTCTCTTCGATCGTTAGGCCTTTGAACAGACTCGTGATCTGGAACGATCGGGCGAGACCCTGCTGGCAGATTTCGTGCGGCGCAAGTCCGGCGATTGAACGACCATGCAGTTGCACGCTACCCTTGCTCGGCGCAAAGAGACCTGAAATGAGGTTGAATGTTGTGGTCTTGCCTGCACCATTCGGTCCGATCAGTGCATGTACCTGACCGCTTTGCAAGGTCAAATGGGCGCCTGTCACCGCTCGGATGCCACCAAAGTTCTTGTCCAGATCGCGGACCTCAAGCACGGTCCCTGCAAGGCTTCCCGGTTGCAAAAATGACGGCAGTGCAAGCCCTTCATAAATCCGGCGCCGGCTCATCGCTGCGCTTTCTTGCGCTTCGGGACGCCAGCGGCGGCGCAGGCGCACCCAGATGCCGACCAGTCCGTCGGGCGAGAACAGAACGAATCCAACGAAAATGATGCCGAACCACAAGAGCCAGTTATCGGTCCAGATGGAGAACAGCTCCCGGAACAGGCTGTAAAAAAGAACCCCCAGGGCCGGTCCGAGCAGGCTGCGCATCCCGCCGATCACGACCATGGCCAGCAACTCGCCCGAGAACGCTACCGAGGTCCCGTCGGCTGCCGCCAGACGATGATGAAATACCAGCAAGGCGCCAGCCACCCCAGTGACAACTGCGGACAGCACAAAGACACCGAGTTTGTAACGATCAATGTCATAGCCCTGAAAAGACGCACGTTGCTGATTTTCCCGGATGGCGACCAGCACATGCCCGACCGGCGATCGCACGACGCGCTGCAGCGCATAGATCGTGGCCATCGCGATACCCGCCGTCACGCCGTAAAAGACCACCGGGTCGTCCAGATTCAGCGGGCCCAGGAAGTAGCGCTCGATACCGCCCAATCCGCCTTCGCCGCCGGTAAAGCTGGTCCAGCGGAACGCGATCGCATAGCTCAGGGCCGCCAGCGCCAGAGTCAGCAGGGAAAAATAGACGCCGCGCCGGCGCAGGATCATCAAGCCGACACCGGTCGCCAACACGGCGGTGAACCCAATGGCGAACAGAAAGGGCATCACGCTCTGATCGGAAAACCAGTGTTTCTGGGCAAGCGCTGCGGCATACCCGCCGACGCCGAACCAGATGCTGTGCCCAAACGAGACAAGGCCGGTGTAGCCCACCAACATGTTCAGCCCTGTGGCAGCGATCGCAAGAATCACGACCGTGGTCGCGGTATCGAGCGTCAAGCCGATCAGCTTGAACAGGAACGGCAACGCGATCAGCGTGAGCAGGCCCGTGAACAGTGTTCGACGAATCGTTCGCCTGGCGAGTTCCCGTGAGCCTTCCGGGGGCACATCTGGATTCTGGGCGGAGTCTGCTGCACCGACCTTTACTTCTTGCACCTTCATTCGAAACGCTCGATGCGTTCGCCGAGCAGACCTCGTGGGCGAAACATGAGGACAAGGAACATCAGGATATACATCGACGCCTCACCGGCCGCGGGGACGAAATGAATGGTGACCCCTCGCACGATACCCACCAGGAGCGCCGCAAGAATCACCCCCCAAAAACTACCCAGCCCCCCGATTACGACGACGACGAACGCTACCGTCATGATCTCGGTGCCCATCGCCGGATGTACCACCGTAATGGGCCCGAACAGCACACCCCCGAGCGCAGCCATACCAACGCCCAGCATCACAATCGCCGTCATGTAGGGCTGCAATCGGATACCAAGGACCGCGACCATATCGGGGCGTTGCACACCTGCCCGGACCACCCGACCAAATGAAGTGCGGTGCAGCAGGAACCAGATCGTAACCATCACCATCAGAACGATCGCCAGCAGCATCAACCGGTAGCGGGAGAACATGAAGTCTCCCAGCATGATCTTTCCCTTGAAGGCCATCGGCATCGACGATGGCAGAGGCGCTGCGCCCCAGATCATGCGGATCGCCTGCTCCGCGATCATCGCCAGCCCGAACGTCACCAGCAGGCTCAGGATCGGATCTGCCGTGTAGAAGCGTCGCAACAGATAGCGCTCGAACGCGATCCCCAACAATCCGACCAGCAAGGGCGAAATGAGGACGCTGGCGCCAAAGCCGAGATGCTGGGTGACGACGAGGCTGGCGTAGGCCCCAAGCGCATAAAAGGCGCCGTGGGCGAGGTTGACCACCCCGCCCACGCTGAAAATCAGCGACAGACCCAGCGCGAGCAGGAGGTAATAGCCACCCAGGACCAGGCCATTGACGACCTGTTCAAGCAAAAAGACGACTGCCACCGGGCGCGCTCAGAGCGTGCAGGTGTTATCCGCCTTATTGGTCGCGAGGACCTCGAGGGATTCGTTCGCCCCCGGAACCGAGTTGCCAAACGCGAGAAAGTCCTGCTTGTCCTTGGCCTGTCCCTTGGGTTTTGCGGTGAAGGGATAAGCCTCTTGCATCAATTGATGATCCCAGGCCCGGAAATAGCCTTTGCGTGCTTTCAGGATGTCGAATTCGGTACCTTTCTCGAAATAAGCGATCAGCTTCTCGGTATCGGTCGACTTGGTCTCGTTCATTGCCTGAGCCACGATTTTCAGAGTCACATACTCAATCCAGGCATGATTTTCCGGGATCTTGTTGTATTTCTTGGTGAAATTCGCGACGAACGCCTTGCTACCGGGAGTCGTCAGGTCGTGATGCCAGACCGTTGGCCAGATCCCAGCAAAATTTTCAGCACCGGCTGCCCATGCATCTGCCGTATTCAGGTTGAACCCGATGAAGGGATAAGGCAGACCGAATTCGGCATACTGCTTCAGAAAGGTCGTGACCTGATTGCCCGCTAGGTTGGAGCACACCACATCGGGTTTGGCTTGACGGACTTTCAGCAGGTAGGGGCTGAAATCCGTGACATCGGTTGCGACGAGTTCATCACCGATCAGCGCACCGCCGTTGGCAGCAAAAAATTTCTTCGAAACCTTCAACAGGTCGTGCCCAAACAGGTAATCCGCCGTCAGGCTGAAAAACTTCTTGCCCTTGACCATGTTGTCGCGCAGCAGCGCCTGCCCAACCGCGTTGACCATGACGGTGTTGGGAATGTCTATGTAAAAAGTATATTTATTACAATTTTTTCCGCGCAACTCGTCCGAACGGGCGCCAATGCTCATAAAGAGCTTTTTGTTGCGGGCCGCCACTTGCGAAATTGTGAGCGCTGAGGCCGAGGAGATCTCGCCCAGTAGCGCGACGACCCCATCGCGCTCAATCATGCGTTGCGCTTTGGAAGAACCCACCGACGGATTTACCGAATCCTCGCTCAGGATTTCGATCTGACGCCCCATGACGCCACCCGCCGCATTGATTTCGTCCGCAGCCATGCGAATTCCCATGACGGCGTATTCGCCCAGGGCCCCTAAAAATCCGGTCATCGGCGTCAGGTGGCCGAGTCGGATTTTCTCCTGCTGACTGCGCACAATGGCGGGAAATCCAAGAGCGGAGAGGCCCGCCACACCGCCACCGGCTGCGACCAGGCGGCGGCGACCGGTGGATGGTTGCTGGATATGCGCACGGTTCTGATCATGTTTCATGGGTTCTCCTCCAATGGCAGGCTTGAACGGCGCTGGGCTGGAACTTCGAATCGACGTTCCGATGCCCGGTACCGCGCTTATTCCACCTTCAATTTTGATAATCCTCCAGATCCTAAAGCTGGGAAGCGCCTTGATACATTAGCGATTTCCTTGATCCGCTATAAGTCAGGCGTATGGCTCAATATCCGACCATCGATTGTCGATATAAGTCGACGCTATAGGAGGGGTCAGAAATCCTTAGTACCGCCGGATGCCCGTCTCTGCCTAGACTGGTCATCAAACATTGACGGGGACGTCTCATGAATGCTGTTGTCCGTAACATTGCAGAAATCGCCTGGCAGGAGTTTCCGGGTCACTTTGGTGGCGCGCTCTCAAAGGCGCTGGTCCGCCCGGAAGTCTGCAGTGCGCAACGGATCGATTATCGAATTTCGAGCTATCAGCCCATGGCCCATGTCGGGGATCATGTGCATCAGGTCCAGGAGCAGATCTATCATGTCCTGGAAGGAGAAGGTCTGCTGATGTTGGACGGCAAGCCCAACCTGCTGCGGCGCCACGACTATGTCTTCATTCCCCCGGGGGTGCGACACAGTTTCACCAACAACGGTCTCGCACCGCTTGTTTTTCTGGTGATCACCTCGCCTACGGAGGATGGTGAAGCGCCCGAATGACATGCAAACCGGGCGCAGCGTTGTCGAACGCGTTTGTTTTGCTGATCGTTCTATCTGAGTGTTTGTGATGTCTTTTTTCGAGTCTCCAGCCTCCCCGCTGCCGAAGATCCCCTTTTTCATGCAGGGCGCCTGGACGACGGGTGACCATCACCGCCTCGTGCTCGACAAGTTTCAGCTTAAGCCCTGCGCAGAACTCACACTGCCTTCACGCGAGGACGTGCACAAGGCGGTGATGGCGGCCCATGCGGCGTTTCGGGCGAATCGGTTGACGCCCTATGACCGTGGCGCAATCCTCGACCGGGCCGCCGATCGACTCGAACAACTCGGACCCAGCCTGACGCGGTCTTTACAACAGGAAGCTGGCTTCACCGAGAGCGACGCGCGCGGTGAGTGGCGTCGATGCATCCAGACATTCCAGTTGGCTGCAGAAGAGGCGCGCCGACTGGTCGGCGACATGGTGGCCATTGAAGGCGCTGCGCAGCAGGCGGGGCGCCTAGGCTTTACCCTGCGGGTGCCTCTGGGGGTGATCTGCGCCATTACGCCCTTTAACGCGCCGCTCAACACGGTCGCACACAAGGTCGCCCCAGCCATCGCTGCGGGCAACGCCGTGGTACTGAAGCCCTCATCCCACACCCCCACCCCAGCCAACCTCCTCGCTCAGGCACTGCTGGACGCCGGGCTACCGCCGGGCCTGATCACGGTACTGCACGGAGGGGCGGAGGTTTCACAGTGGCTGCTCGATGAGCAGGCGATCCGTTTCTATGCTTTTACTGGCAGTACTGAAGTGGGGCTGGCCATTCAGCAACGCGCTGGTCTGCGGCGCACACAGATGGAACTCGGTAGCATCGCATTCACGGTACTTGCGAACGATGCGGACCTTGGCCGGGCCCTGCCCAAGATCATCAACGCCGGCTACCGAAAAGCGGGCCAGGTCTGTACCTCGATCCAGATCCTGCTCGTGCATCGCTCGATCCAGTCTCAGGTTGAAGCTCGACTGGGCGAACTGGTGAGCGCACTCCCCTATGGTGACCCCTCGAATCCGGACACCGTGGTCGGCCCGGTGATCAGTGAAGCCGAAGCGCAACGCATCGAACGCTGGATCGACGCAGCGCTGGCTGGGGGGGCCACCCGACTGGCCGGGGGCGCCCGCCAGGGGGCCGTGATCGCACCGACGCTACTCACCGGTGTCGCGCCCGATATGCCGATCAGTTGCCAGGAAGTGTTCGGTCCGGTTATTTCAATCGAACCCTTTGAGACGACGGCACAGGCGATCAGCCGCATCAACGCCACGCCCTTCGGGCTGGCGACCGGCTGGTTCACCAATCGCCTCGACGATGCGCTCGCGGCCGCACGTCAGCTTGAAGTCGGTGGGATTCATATCAACGAAACGTCAAGCTCACGTGTGGATCTGATGCCCTATGGCGGATCCAAAGACAGCGGGTTCGGCCGTGAGGGCCCTCACCATGCCATTCGCGAGATGAGTGAAGAGCGCGTGGTCACGCTCCTCGCATGAAGCGATTCGACGGCAACATGGCCGCACCACTCATATGATTTCCTAGGATGCATTCATGCCGATGATGAAAGGCGGCGAGTTGATCGCCCAGACGCTGGTTCAGGAACAGATCCCCTATGTGTTTGGTATCTGCGGACACGGCAATGTCGGCATCCTTGATGCGTTGTACGAGGTGCGTGATCAGATCAAACTGATCTCGCCGCGTCACGAGCAGTGCGCCGGTCATATGGCGGACGCCTACTATCGCGTGCGACACCGGCCGGTCGCCACCCTGACGTCGACCGGACCGGGCAGCGCCAACCTGGTCATGTCACTGGCCACCGCCTTATCGGACTCATCCGCTTTCATGGCGATCACGGCCAACGTACCCACCTCGCAGCATAACCGCGCGCCCTTCCAGGAACTTTACAAACACAATCAGGCGGATTTCGCTCAGGTATTGCGCCCGGTGGTCAAGCGCGCGTTTCAACCCACCCGGGTCGACATGCTCCCCCTCGCGCTACGTCAGGGTCTAGACACCATGGTCACCGGTCGCCCAGGACCGGTTAATCTTGACATTCCCTATAACGTTTTCCAGGAGTCAGGGGAGGTTGAGTTGCCCGCGCGCTCACACCTGGACCGCCCTCACCGCCCTGGCGCCAGCACCGAGGATGTGTTGGCTGCGCTGAACCTGCTGGTACAGGTACGCCGGCCGGTGCTCTTCATCGGCCATGGCGCAACGCTGTCGGAGGCGGGTCCCGAGATCCTGGAGTTTGTCCACCGACTGGGCATTCCAGTCATCACCTCGCCCAATGGCATGGGATGTATCCCGGGAGATGATCCGTTGGCGCTCGGTTTCATCGGCCGAAACGGTGCCTTCCCGGCCAATCAGGCGGGCCGCTTTGCCGATCTGGTGCTCACGATTGGAACCCGCTTTGATGATCGTTCGGCCTCAAGCTGGCAGCCCGGGTATTCCTGGAATTTCCCGAGCACCCGCCTGATTCACGTCGACATCGATCCGCAGGAACTGGGGCGCAATTACCCGCCGACTCTGGGCATCATTGCGGACGCGAAGACCTTCATGCGACAGCTGCTGCAAGGTCTTGATCGCGCCGAGGTTGCGATCGACCCGGCCCAGTTTGGTCCGTGGCGTAGCGAGGTCGAGAGCTGGCAGGCGCAATGGGAGACCTTCGTTCGCCCGCATTTCAGCGACTCCACCAGCCCGCTGCGGCCAGAGTACATCGTCGGACAACTTCAGCGCCTACTGCCCGAGGATGTCATCCTGTCGCTCGACTCGGGTGTCCATCACAACTGGTTCATGCAGTTCTGGAAAGCGCGTCGGCCACAAAGCATGCTCAACAGCTGGGGCTACTCCTCGATGGGCTTTGGCGTCTGCGGTGCGCTCGGCGCTCAACTGGCCGCACCAGACCGGCCCGTCGTTGCCGTGGTGGGCGATGGCGGCTTCACGATGGCGCCTTATGTCCTTTGCACGGCGGTCGAATACAACCTCCCGGTCATCTGGGTGATCTGGAACAACTTCGCCTGGGGTGCCATTCGGGACCTCCAATACGGGCTCTTCGACGGACGCGAGATCGGTACGGCCTTCTATCACGGGCAAACGGGCGAGTCCTACAACCCTGATTTTGCAGCGTGGGCCCGCGCCTGTGGCGCCGATGGCGCGACCGTCACACGCTCGCAGGATCTCCCGGCGGCGATTGAGCAGGCACTCAAAAACCGCCGCCCTTGTGTGATCGACGTGCATGTGGACGCCAATGTGCGCCCGCCCTCCACAGGGACCTGGCAGCTGCCACCGATCCCGTTCAAGGAACCTATTTTCGGCAAACCCCATCTTGCCTGAGTATCAACCCGTCGCTCCCCCACCCTCCCCACCCTCCCCACCCTCCCCAGCCTCCCCACCCTCCGATTGAACCAGCCCGGCATTCGGGCAAATTGATGATTGAAAAAGGAATCGCCGCCATGAACAAACCCCTCGCAATCGTCTTTGGAGGCTCCCGAGGAATCGGTGCGGCCTGTGTTCAGGCTCTGACTGCGGACGGTTTCTCGGTCGCCTTTACCTACGTCAGCCAAGCAGAAGCCGCCCACGCATTGGCCGCATCGTTACCAGACCATGCTGCGCGCGCCTATCGGGCCGATGTCGGCGATCCAGAGTCGATCGCCCAGGTCTTCAAAGACGCAAGCCATGATTTTGATGCCCCACCGCATCTGGTCCTGGCCAATGCTGGGATCAACACCCTGCCGGGTCCGATGGCCCAGTTTCCGGCGGCAGACTTCCGTCGTCTGGTGGAGGTCAACATTGTGGGAGCCTTTAATATCTTGTCGGAGGCCGCCCGACAGGTCCAGGATGGCGGTGCCATCATCGCCCTGACCACCTCGCTCGTACGCCATGCGGCCCCAGGCCTGGGGCCCTACAGCGCGACCAAGGCAGCGGTCGAGTCCATGATCCGGTCGATGGCCAAGGAACTCGCTGGACGCAAGATTCGAGTCAACGCGGTAGCGCCGGGCCCTGTCGACACCGACCTGTTCCGGTTTGGAAAAAACGATGAAGCGAAGGCCCGTTCCGCTGCCATGAGCCCATTCAACCGGATCGGGACCCCGGAGGAGATTGCTGCGGTCGTCAGCTTTCTGGCCTCCGAAAAATCCTCCTGGATCCATGGCCAGATCATTCAGCCGAACGGCGGACTGATCTGAACGGGCCTGTTGAACAAGTCAACTGGCAGTCCTGATGACGGTTCAAGAGTTTGATGTGATCGTCGTGGGTGGCGGCGGGGCTGGACTTGCCGCCGCGATCGAAGCGGCTGAGGCCGGAGCGCGAACCATCTTGCTGGAGAAAAACCCCAGCCTTGGCGGAACCACCGCCTGGTCGATTGGCTCCATCAGCGCCTCCCAGACACCGCATCAGCGCAGCAAAGGGATCGTTGACGAGCCGCTGCACCACTGGCAGGACATGCCAGGGTTTGCTGGCGATCTTGCGCCGCGCGATAACGATGCGCTCCGACGGGTGCTCTGCGACGCGATGCCGGAGACCTTCCAGTGGCTGCTCGATAGCGGCATCTGTTTCTACGGCCCGATGCCCGAGCCGCCCCACCGCAAGCCAAGAATGCATAACGTACTGCCTAACTCGCGGTCGTTTATCTATCACCTGGAACGCCGGGCCCGGCGGGCCGGGGTCGACATCCGGCTGGACGCTCGAGTCGCGTCGCTCGATCTGGATGGCGAACGGGTGCGCGGTGTCATTCTGGAATCCGCAGCTGGCCAAGCCGAATCCGGTGCAGGCCAACTGACCCTACATGCCCGGGGCGGCGTCATCCTGGCGGCAGGCGACTTCACCAGCGACCCTGCTCTCAAACATCGCTTCATGGGTTCTCAGGAAGCCAAGGTGGGTGCGGTCAACGAAACCGCGACCGGGGATGGACAGCACATGGCCGAAGCGCTCGGTGGCACGATTCTCAACGGCGATCTGGCGCTCGGTCCGGAAATACGCTTCATCGCACCCGCACGGGAAAATTTCCTGCGCCGGCTTCCACCCTGGCGCTGGCTCGCACTGAGCATGCAATGGGCTCTGGAACACGTGCCCATGACGTTGTTGCGGCCTTTCATGATGAAATTTTTAACCACCATGCTGGCACCAGCGACGAGCCTCTTCGAGGACGGTGCCCGGTTAGTGAATCAGCAGGGTGAGCGTTTCGGCGATGAACGCGATCGGCCTTCCCTGCGGCTGGTCGATCAACCGGGCAAGGTGGGCTGGATCCTCATCGATGCATCGATCGCAGCTCGTTATCAGGCCTGGCCACACTTTATCTCGACAGCGCCTGGAATCGCCTACGCCTACCTAGACGATTACCGACGCAACCGCCCCGACGTCTTTGCCGAAGCCCCCACTCTGGGTGAGCTGGCACAGCAGCTCGGTATGAATCCAGCAGCACTGGAAGCCAGCGGCGCGGCGTCGGATGGACGTCCAGCGCTGCGGCAGGGCCCCTATATCGCGCTAGGGCCGGTTCGTTCCGTTTTTGTGCACTCCGAAGGGGGTTTGCGTGTGGACCTGGAGCATCGGGTCCTGGATCGTCAGGGTGCACCCATCGTGGGGCTGAGAGCGGCCGGTTCAACCGGCCAGGGGGGATTGCTGCTCAAGGGCCATGGTCACCATCTGGCCTGGGCCTTTGCGTCCGGGCGTCGCGCCGGCAAACTCACTGCGGCATCAGCCCATCAGTACCGCTGACCAGCGATCGCACCCCAAAAGCTTGGCAGGGTTGCACGGCCACTTCAATCCGTGAACTCACAGTTCAGTTCGACGCCGCCCCACTGCCCTGAATCCACCAGACGTCGAACCACTTTCCTGACCTCATCGCGCACAATCACCGCGCACGGTGACAGCTTCGGCGCAGGCAGGCTGTAGAGATAGTTGGAACGACGCATGGACGCGTCCGATACCCGCAGACATCGCCAGCGCTCAGGGTGGTCCCCGAGGGCATGAATAGCAGCCATCGGCTTAATCGTGACCCCCACCCCCTGATCCACACAAGCCATCAGAAGCGGCAAGGAATCAATTTCGGCAACTGCATCGAGCGCGATGTTCATTCTCTCGAACTCCAACGCGATCCGGCGACGCAGTCCATGCCCGGGGCTTGGCAGGATCAGCGGCAGCTCGGCCAGCTGCGCCAGGGTGATGGTTGACTGCCCACGCGGCACCAGATCACTTTCGGCTGGCAGAATCGCAAACAGTTCTTCGTCGAGTAACGGTTCGACCGTTTGCTCTGAGGCTGCGGTCTGGCTGAACAGAATCGCCAGATCCAGCTGGCCGACGCGAGTCATGTGTTCGAGATGGCCACTCAGCCCCTCGATGACATTGAGCAAAATCCCTGGAAACGAGGCCCGAAGGTGCTGCAATAGTGGCAAGCCCAGCCTGCACACCGTCGTCGGTGCCAATCCGATTGCCACCCGGCCACTCACACCGGCAGTTTCCTGCCGCGCCACAGCGACGGCCTGATCGAGTTGACGCAGCATGAACTTGGCGTGGTGATACAGCGCCTCACCATTTTCGGTCGGCAGCACACCTCGAGAGGACCGCACCAGCAAGGGCTTACCGACCTCATCCTCGAGGCGTGCCATTTGCTGGCTCAGCGCAGGTTGCGCGATGAACAATTGTCGGGAAGCCTTGGCAAGGCTCCCGCTTTCGACGATCTGCACGAAATAGCGCAGCTGTCGCATGTCCATAGAACGAAGCCCTTCTGTAATCAGCGGGCCAGGTGAGCGGTCCGCTGCGATTCTTGAGCCTAGACTTCAGTCGCCTGGCGTTATGACACCGTCATTGCCCGCTCTCGGGCGAGCGCCGCGCCCTTGACCAGCGCCTCAAGCTTGCCCTGCGCCACCTCGCGCGACATCGGCGCGAGGCCGCAATTCGTGCAGGCAATCAAATGATGCTGAGGAACAAACTGCAGCGCCCGACCGATCGTATCGGCGACTTCTTCGGGCGTTTCGATTAGGTCGCTGGCGACATCAATGACACCCACCATGACATCCTTGCCGACCAGCAACGCCATCAGGTCTGCCGGCACGCGCGAATGGATGCATTCAAGGCTGACCTGCTGGATTGAACTCGCGGCGAGCGCGGGAAACACCTTCTCATACTGCCGCCACTCTTCGCCCAGCGTGTTTTTCCAGTCGATATTGGCCTGAATGCCGTAGCCGTAGCAGATATGCACGGCGGTCGTACAGGTCAGGCCCTGCGCGGCACGCTCGAGCGCCTGAA
This sequence comes from Burkholderiaceae bacterium, assembly GCA_040401595.1. GTDB lineage: Bacteria > Pseudomonadota > Gammaproteobacteria > Burkholderiales > Burkholderiaceae_E > RFPW01. The sequence continues at coordinate 46,098 of JBBAOE010000007.1, read as the reverse complement.
CTCCCCAGGTCGCAGACTCGTCCAGATAGACATTGAAGGCGGGCTCATCAAACTGGATGACATCGATCCCATCCGCCTGCAGCGCGAGCGCTTCCTGATTGAGCAGCTCGGCGAACGCGAAGGCCATTTTCACGCGATCGCCGTAATAGCGGTCAGCGACCGTGTCCACAATGGTCATTGGACCCGGCAAGGTGAACTTGGTGCGTCGGTCGGTGTGCGCGCGCAGGAACCTTGCCTCGGCAGCATGCACTCGACCCTTGAGCCGAAGTGGTGCAACCACTTGAGGCACCATGGCCTTGTAGCGATCATTGCGGATTCCCATCTCGACCTTGTGCTCGAAATCGATTCCCTCAATCTGCTCGAGAAATCCGTGAACAAAGTGCTGACGCGCCTGCTCCCCGTCGGCAATGACATCCAGACCGGCTTCTTCCTGCAACTTGATCCAGAGAAGCGTTGCATCGAGCTTGGCCTGAGCCAGTGCCTCGCCCTCCTGCATCCAGCGCGGCCAGAGTTTGCCGGTCTCAGCTAACCAAGCGGGTTTGGGGAGACTGCCGGCGATGGTCGTTTTAAACATGAGATTAAAGCGTAGGTTAGGTAGATCCGTGGCGTGAATCCGGTGCGCGACTCCGTTCGATGATCGGCTCGATCGAAACCCGGAAGCACCCATCATGCATCAGACGCGATTTTAACGCAGCGAAATGAGGACCACGTTTGAGGTGAACCGTCTGAAGGCGTACAGTTGCGGCTTCCCTTCGCCCACTTCCATGACCTTCGTCAATTTCATGAACAAGACCTGGGACGTACTGGTCATTGGCGGTGGCAACGCCGCACTCTGCGCAGCCATCACGGCGCGCGAAGCGGGTGCATCGGTTCTGATGCTCGAATCCGCACCACGCGACTGGCGTGGCGGCAACTCGGTGCACACCCGCAACATCCGTTGCATGCACGACGCACCTCAGGATGTACTCACCGAGGCCTACCCCGAGGAAGAGTTCTGGCAGGATCTCTACAAGGTGACCGGCGGAATCACCGATGAAGCCCTCGCGCGGCGGGTCATTCGCGAATCAGCCACCTGCAGGACCTGGATGCGCGCGCATGGCGTGCACTTTCAGCCTTCGCTCTCGGGCACTTTGCATCTGTCACGGACAAACGCGTTTTTTATGGGTGGCGGCAAAGCGCTGGTCAATGCCTACTACCGCAGCGCGAAGGCCTTGGGTATCGAAGTCCGCTATGACTCCCCCGTCGAGCGAATTGAACTGCAGGACGGGCGATTCATCGCCGCCCATGTCGGATCACCGGTCGCAGACCCGACCCTAGTATCAACCGGCAAGGCCCAGGCGCTGGAGCGCATCACGGCTAAGGTCTGTGTGTTGGCCAGCGGTGGATTCGAATCCAATATTGCCTGGCAGCGAGAGGCCTGGGGCCAGAACGCACTCGGCGAGTGGCCGGCAGAACAGTTTGCGATTCGCGGCACCCGCTATAACATGGGTGTTGTCTTGCGCCACGTCATCGCGGGGGGCGCCGATCCGGTGGGCGATCCGACTCAGGCGCACATGGTCGCAGTCGATGCCCGCGCACCGCTGTTCGACGGTGGGATATCGACTCGGGTGGATTCCGTTTCGCTGGGCATCATGGTCAATGTCAAGGGCGAACGCTTCTATGATGAAGGCGAAGACTTCTGGCCCAAGCGCTACGCGCTCTGGGGCCGCCTGATTGCGCTGCAGCCCAGACAGTTGGCGCACTCGATTATTGATGCCAAAGCCATCGGGCGCTTCATGCCAGCGGTCTTTCGCGGCGAAAAAGCCGATTCACTCGAAGACCTGGGCAAGACCCTCGGGCTGCCGCTGGAAACCTTTCTGAGGACCGTGCGCGAATTCAACGCGGCGTGCCGTCCTGGACAATTTGATCATTCCATCATGGATAACTGTAGGACAGAGGGTTTGACGCCCGAAAAAACCCACTGGGCCCGCACCATCGATACCCCACCGTATTTCGCGTACTCGCTTAAACCCGGCGTGACCTTCACCTATCTGGGGGTCCGGGTCGACGAGACAGCAGCGGTGCATTTCGCAGGACAACCAAGCGCCAACCTCTTCGCAGCGGGGGAAATCATGGCGGGTAATGTCCTGGGTAAAGGCTATACCGCCGGTGTTGGCATGACGATCGGCACGGTGTTTGGCCGAATCGCTGGCGCGTCTGCTGCCAAGGCGGCTGCTTCACTCCAAGACCTGCAGCCATCGACCGCAGCAGTCCCAACCCATTCCCATCCGGAGCGTTCCCGTGTTGCCGCTTGAAGCCTTGGTGCGCGAAGCTGAAGCGGAGGTGGCACGTCAGATGGAAATCTGTAACGCCTGCCGTTATTGCGAAGGGTTCTGTGCAGTGTTTCCGGCCATGACCCGCCGTCTGGAATTCCCCCAAGCCGACATTCACTACCTGGCGAACCTGTGCCACAACTGCGGCGCCTGCCTGCATTCTTGCCAGTACGCTCCCCCCAACCCGTTCGGGGTCAACGTCCCGCAAGCGATGGCGCGGGTGCGGCGCATGACCTACGCCGAATATGCGTGGCCTGCGCCGCTGAGTGCGCTCTATCAACGCAACGGGCTCACCCTGGCACTGGCTCTGGCCGCCTCACTCAGCCTTTTGTTGGTGATCGGACTGCAGGCTCAGGGCACACTCTGGAAAGCGATTGCGCTGGACGCTGGAAGTTTTTACGCCATCTTTCCGCACAACCTGATGGTGTCGCTCTTTGCGCCGATTTTTCTCTTTGCCTGCGCCGCCCTCGGACTGGGAGTGGCCCGCTTCTGGCGCGATCTGAATGCAGGCCCGTCCAGTAGCGCCGCGCTTCAGGAGGCAAGCGTCAATGTACTCAAACTCAAATATCTCGATGGCGGCCACGGTCAGGGCTGTGTCGAGGCCGACGATGGGTATACCCACGCAAGGCGGCATTTTCACCACGCCACCTTCTACGGCTTCATGCTTTGTTTTGCATCGACCTCGGTCGCAACGCTCTACCACTATGGGCTGGGTTGGTCTGCCCCCTATGACTGGCTGAGCCTCCCCAAGATTCTCGGAACCTTGGGCGGCATCGGCCTGGTCATTGGAACGATCGGGCTGGGTTGGCTCAATCTGCATCGACACCCGCAGCATGGCGACGCAGCGAATGCGCCGATGGACCGGGCGTTTATCGCGCTTCTGTTTCTGGTCGGTTCAAGCGGACTGGGGTTGGCGCTCTTGCGCGAATCCGCAGCACTACCGCTTCTGCTCTGCGTGCATCTGGGCGCTGTGATGGCGTTTTTCGCAACCATGCCCTATGGGAAATTTGCCCATGGTTTCTATCGCGCAGCCGCATTGCTGAAGTGGTCGATCGAGCGCAGGCAACCGACACGGCTGAAGCTGACCGCAGACTGAAGCCATTGGAGAATCGGGCTACGCACCTGGAATGTTCGGACTCCAGGTGCGCCGCGCCTCAAGCTTCGATTTACCGGACTTTGCCAGCCTTCCAAGCCGACAACAGTTTCTCGTAATCGATCGTCTCGCCCTTGGGTTTCTCGTTGGCAAGCTTCTTCCAAGGCGCTGCCTGGTCGGTCAGCATCTTCGCGGGATCACCTTTTGGCGCCAGTTTCGGAGTGCACTTCGCCATACCAGCCCGCTCCAGTCGGGCCATCACCTGATCCATCTCCTCGGCCAGCGTGTCCATCGCCACTTGAGGCGTCTTCTCACCCGTCACGGCCTGGGCGACATTTTTCCACCAGAGTTGCGCCAGCTTCGGATAGTCAGGGACATTGGTGCCCGTCGGGGTCCAGGCCACTCGCGCAGGACTGCGATAAAACTCAACAAGACCACCGTATTTGGCCGCGTTCTGCGTAAAGAACTCGCTGCGGATGTCGCTATCACGAATAAACGTCAGGCCAACGATCGACTTTTTGAGTGAGGTCGTCTTGGCAGTCACGAACTGAGCATAGAGCCAGGCGGCGGCCGTGCGATTGGCATCGTGGTCCTTGAAGAAGGTCCAGGAGCCGACGTCCTGGTAACCGTTTTGCATACCCTCCTTCCAATAGGGCCCATTCGGCCCAGGGGCCATGCGCCACTTGGGTGTGCCATCGGCATTGACCACGGGCAAGCCTGCCTTGGTCATGTCGGCCGTGAACGCGGTGTACCAGAAAATCTGCTGGGCGATCTGCCCCTGCGCCGGCACCGGACCAGCCTCCCCGAAGGTCATTCCGATCGCCTCTTTCGGGGCGTACTTCTTCATCCAGTCGACATACTTGGTGAGCGCAAAGACGGCAGCAGGCGAGTTGGTCGCACCACCACGCGAAACCGATGCACCGACCGGGGTGCACTTGTCTGCTGCAACGCGGATGCCCCACTCATCGACGGGCAATCCGTTGGGGATGCCCTTGTCGGCGGTTCCCGCCATCGACAGCCAGGCATCCGTGAAACGCCAACCCAGCGAAGGGTCTTTCTTGCCGTAGTCCATGTGCCCATAAATCGGCTTACCGTCGATCGTCTTGACATCGTTAGAAAAGAAGTCAGCGATATCTTCGTAAGCGCTCCAGTTCAGCGGCACCCCAAGGTCATAGCCGAACTTGGCCTTGAATTTGTCCTGCAGGTCTTTGCGCGCAAAGAGGTCGGCGCGAAACCAGTACAGATTGGCGAATTGCTGATCAGGCAACTGGTAGAGCTTGCCATCGGGTGCGGTCGTAAAACTGGTGCCGATGAAATCCTTCAGGTCCAGCCCGGGGTTGGTGAATTCCTTGCCCGCCGCCGCGATGTAGTCCGAGAGCGGAAGAATTTTGCCGTAGCGGTAGTGGGTCCCGATCAGGTCCGAATCCGAAATCCAGCCATCGTAGATCGATTTGCCTGACTGCATCGAGGTCTGGAGCTTCTCGACAACGTCGCCTTCCTGAATCAGGTCGTGCTTGACCTTGATCCCGGTGATCTCCTCGAATGCCTTGGCCAGGGTCTTGGATTCATACTCGTGGGTCGTAATTGTTTCGGAAACGACCGCGATCTCCTTGACACCTTTTGCCTTGAGCTTGGCCGCGGCATCGATGAACCATTTCATCTCAGCCAGCTGCTGATCCTTGCTCAGAGTGGAGGGTTGAAACTCCGAATCGACCCATTTCTTCGCCTCAGCCTCGCCCGCATAGGCACTCTGAGCTCCAAGCGCAGCCGCAATCGAGACGGCCAACAGCGTGTAGCGGTATTTCATGTTCTCGGTCTCCTGTGTTGAATGATCAAACCTGCCCCGCTTGTCATCTTGAGCCTCGAACCTGGCGGGAGCTTCAGGTAGAGAACCCGATCTGGATGGCCAGGGCCGCTCAGCCCTTGCGCATCACCCATCCCAACAGCAACAGTGAAAGCGCGAGGCCAATCCAGGGACTGGGCTCGCCGTCAAGAGAAAACCAGGTTGCAAAGCGATCCCCCAATCCAACAAATGCCAGATTGGTATACGCAGCCGACAGTAGGCCAATGAAGAGCCGGTCCCCCCGGGTGGTGGCAATTGGCAGAAACCCCCGACGTTCAACCGTTGGCGACCGAATTTCCCAGATCGTCATACCGATCAGCATCAGAACGATGACAGAAAAAAAGACGGCAACGGGGACCGTCCAGACCATCCAGTCAAGCATCGCGCAAGCCCTGGTCGATGGCGTTCATCAGACGCGGCCCATGGCGAAACCTTTCGCAATATAGTGACGAACAAACCAGATCACGATCGCGCCCGGCACGATCGTCAACACGCCAGCAGCGGCCAGAACCGCCCAATCCATACCGGAGGCGCTGACCGTTCGGGTCATGGTCGCAACGATCGGCTTGGCATCGACACTGGTCAGCGTGCGGGCGAGCAGGAGTTCGACCCAGGAAAACATGAAGCAAAAGAAGGCGGTTACCCCAATCCCGGCCTTGATCAACGGCAGAAAAATCGTCAGGAAAAACCTGGGGAAGGTATAGCCGTCGATATAGGCGGTCTCATCAATCTCCCGTGGAATTCCGCTCATGAATCCTTCCAGGATCCAGACAGCGAGCGGCACGTTAAAGACCAGATGTGCGAGAGCAACCGCCAAATGGGTATCCATCAACCCCACCGTGCTGTAGAGCTGAAAAAACGGGAGCAGAAAAATCGCCGGTGGCGTCATCCGGTTGGTCAGGAGCCAGAAAAAAACATGACGATCTCCCAGAAAACGGTAGCGTGAAAACGCATAGGCTGCTGGCAGCGCGACGGTGACCGAGATCACCATGTTGATCGCCACATAGATCAGGCTGTTGATGTAACCCGAATACCAGGCAGGGTCGGTAAAGATGACCGCGTAGTTGGCCCAAGTCAACTGCTTCGGAAAAAAAGAAAAACTTGACAGGATATCTTCGTTCGTTCTGAAACTCATGTTGACCATCCAGTAGATGGGCAGGAGCGCGAAGATCAGATAAACCGTCAGGAAGACGTTGCGCCAGCGGGCCTCCTTCATGCACTGCCCCTGTCGCCAGTTACGGCTGCAGAGGCCGTCCCGACCCGTTGCATCCAGTTATAAAGTACAAAACAGAACAGCAGGATGATCAGAAAGTAGATCAGCGAGAACGCGGCGGCCGGGCCCAGATCAAACTGACCGACAGCCTTTTGAGTCAGATACTGGGAAAGGAAGGTCGTCGCATTCCCCGGTCCGCCGCCAGTCAGGACGAACGGCTCGGTGTAGATCATGAAACTATCCATAAACCGCAGCAGAACCGCGATCATCAGGACCCCGCGCAGCTTGGGTAACTGGATGTAGCGGAACACGGCCAGTCGGCTGGCCCCATCAATCCGGGCCGCCTGATAGAAGGCCTCAGGGATCGCCCGCAGTCCGGCATAACAGAGCAATGCCACCAACGGCGTCCAGTGCCAGACATCCATCGCCAGAACGGTCAGCCAGGCGTGGGTCGAATTACCGGTATAGCTGTAATCAAGACCGATAGCCAACAGCGCAGCACCCAGCAGACCGATATCGCTGCGGCCAAAAATCTGCCAGATCGTACCCACCACATTCCAGGGAATCAGTAGCGACAGTGCGACCAGAACCAGGGTCGCAGACGCCCGCCATCCATCTGCGGGCATGGCCAGTGCCAACACAATCCCGAGCGGCACCTCGATCGCAAGGACCGCAAACGAGTACCCCAGCTGGCGCAACATCGCCGAATGGAGGTCCTCATCCCTGAGCACCGAAACGAACCATTCGGTACCAACAAACACCCGACGCTCGGGCGAGATGATGTCCTGGACTGAATAGTTGACGACCGTCATCAAGGGCAGAATGGCTGAGAACGCGACACAAATAATCACGGGCAGAACGAGCCACCAGGCCTTCTGATTGACGGGTTTCAGCATCGAGCAGTGCCCTCCCGATCCAGAGCAATTCGCTGGTCCTGCGCATCGTAAAAACAGGTATGGGGTCCAAGGATCCGCAAACCAACGACTTCGTCTTGTTCAGGCACCGCAGAACTGCGCTCAAGGCGCACTCGCAGGAGGCATTCTTCGCCACTGCCCGGCTGTGAATCGATCCTGGCGCTGAGCAACCAGGAACTACCAAGATCCTGAATTCGGCTGATCCTGGCACGCAGCACACCCGGTTCGTCAGCGGGGCCAAGCATGAGGTACTCCGGCCGGATTCCGAGCGTCATGGTTTGAGATGGAACGATCGAGGTGAGCGCAGCGCTGCCTTGCGCAATCACTCCCGCAGTCGATTTGAGCAGTTGAACTGGGATAAAATTCATCCCTGGCGAGCCGATAAAGTGGCCAACGAAGCGGTGCGCCGGGCGTTCAAACAGGTCCGATGGGGATCCGCTCTGAACCACCCGCCCGCGAGCCATCACCAACACCGAATCGGCAAAAGTCAGCGCCTCAACCTGATCGTGAGTGACATAAATGAGAGTCAGTCGAAGTTCCCGATGAATCTCCTTGAGCTTGCGCCTGAGCTGCCATTTGAGATGCGGATCAATCACGGTCAGGGGTTCGTCGAACAAGACGGCTCCGACGTCTTCCCGCACCAGACCCCGGCCCAGCGAGATTTTCTGCTTCTGATCGGCAGACAAACCGGCTGCGCGCTGACCCAGCTGTCCTGACAGATCGAGCATTTCTGCGATGACGCCAACCCGCGCCCGCACGCCAGCCTCATCCATCCCTCGGTTGCGCAAGGGAAAAGCAAGATTCTGGGCGACGGTCATCGTGTCGTAGACAACCGGAAACTGAAAGACCTGCGCGATGTTGCGCTGCTGCGGCGCGAGTTGGGTCACATCACGTTCATCGAAGCGAACCGTCCCCTGGGACGGGTTGACCAGACCGGAAATGATGTTGAGCATGGTCGTTTTGCCACAACCCGAGGGCCCGAGCAATGCGTAGGCGCCGCCATCCTCGAAGGTCTGGCGCAAGGGCAACAGGGCGTAGTCGGCTTCCTGCTGAGGATTAGCACGATACGAATGCGCAATATCAAGCTGGATCCGGGCCATCAGTGTGTCCGCCTGGCCAGTGCCGCCCGCCGGCCTGCTCGCTCCGGTGCCAACACCAGGGCCCCCTGAGCGTCAAACAGATAAACCTCTGCCGGATCGATGCCGACCGTCACCGAGTCGCCCAGATCGAATGGGTGCACGCCGGTTCTCTGCACCACGAGGTTGCCCAGCGGGGTCTCGAGATGAATATACGTATCAGAGCCAGACACTTCAGCCAGAGCAACTTTCGCAGGCACCGCCAGAACGCCGGATTTGAGCGGTTGGGCCAGCAAGTCCAGCGCCCCCGCGCGGACCCCCAGCATCAAGCCACCGCCAACGGCGGGCAACCTGTCGAGCGGGATTCGCAGATTGAGCAGATAGTCGCGCCCCAGGCTGACGCCATCAGCGAGTGCCTCGGCGGGGATCAGATTGATGGGCGGATCGCTGAAGGCACGGGCCACCCGGATCGACTTCGGTTGATGAAAAACCTCAGCCGTCGGGCCGTACTGCAACAGTTCACCGGCATCGATCACCGCGGTATACCCGCCCAGCAACAGGGCTTCGGCAGGCTCCGTCGTGGCGTAGACCACCGTCGATCCACCACCTCCGAAGAGGGTGGCAAATTCATCGCGCAGTTCTTCGCGCAGCTTGTAGTCCAGATTGACCAGTGGTTCATCGAGCAGCATTAGAGACGCCGATTTGGCCAAGGCACGCGCCAGCGCAACCCGCTGCTGTTGTCCGCCCGACAAGGCGGCGGGCAGGCGGTTCAGAAAGGGTTCGATCTGCAAGCGCTGAGCGATCTCACGTACCCGCCGGTCGATGGCTGCCGCCTCCAGACGACCGCTCAACTTCAGCGGGGACGCAATGTTTTGCGCCACCGTCATCGATGGATAGTTGATGAACTGCTGGTAGACCATGGCGACGTCACGAAGACGCACCGCCATCCCGGTCACATCGCGTCCGTCGACCCAGATGCTGCCCTTGCTCGGCACATCAAGCCCGGCCAACAGGCGCAGCATGGAAGTCTTACCCGCCTGCGTCGCGCCAAGCAGCACAGTCATCGAGCCGGGCTCAAGCAGGAGATCGAATGGATAGAGGAGGACCTCCGCTCCTTCTTGCCGACTGACTTGTTCCAGCCTTAGTTGCATGGCGAATGAATCATGTGGCTTGAACCGTACGCCAATTTTCGGCGTCCCACCATTGGGAAAGACGCTCATACGCCCCCGGTGCCAGATGCAAGCCAAGTTTGCTGCGCCGCCACAGCACATCATCCAGGCTTCGCGCCCATTCCCGCTGACGCAGGTAGCGCAACTCCGCCTCAAAGATGCCCGACACAAGCTCCTCCCCCAAGCGCCCGGGCGAAAGAAATTCGCGCACGAGCGAACCATAGGCTCGGACCCAGCGCCTGAGGAGGGCTGCGGGAAGCTCGGGATATTCGATCACCAGCATGGCCAAAAATCGTTCGATATCCTGGTCTGGTCGATCAGTCGGGTTCACCCATGGCGAGAGGTCACCGCCCGGCAGAGTCTGCGTCGCGGTCCAGTCAGCACGATCCACCCCCAGCCGGCGGCAAATCGACCGGGCCGCCTCTTCCGCAAGCTTGCGATAGGTTGTGATCTTGCCGCCCCAAACGGTCATGAGCGCAGGTTCGTCGGCGTCCATCTCAAGCTGATAGTCGCGGGTCACCGAGGAGGCATCACTGGATTCATCCTCAAGAAGCGGGCGCACGCCGGAGTAACTCCAGACGACATCAGCCGGCACGATCTGGCGCTCAAAATATCGATTCACCTGATCACAAAGGTACTGAATCTCAGCAGGATCGATTGTGACAGGCTTGTCTAAGTTCTGAACTTCAACATCAGTCGTACCAATGAGCGTAAAGCGATCCTCGTAGGGAATCACAAAAATCACCCGTCGATCGGGTGCCTGTAAAAGGTAAGCCGCATCGTGGTCAAACATCCGGGGGACGACGATGTGACTGCCTTTGACCAGACGCAGGGTGCGGGCGCCGCTCACACCCGCGTTCTGCTTGAGAAACTGCGCGGCCCAGGGCCCGGCCGCATTGACCAGTAGACGTGCGCGCACCGTCATCGGCTGCGGATCAGACCCCGATACCAGGGTAACCACCCAAGCGCCGGACTCGCGCCTTGCCTTTACGCACTGGTAGCGCGTCATGATCTGTGCACCACGACGGCTTGCGTCAACCGCGTTCAACACGACGAGTCTGGCATCGTCGACCCACCCATCGGAGTAAACGAAGGCTCGCTGCAAAAAAGGCTTGAGCGGATGCCCGGCCCGGTGGTGGCGCAGATCGATGGTCTCGGAACCGGACAGCATCTCCCGGCGGGCCAGATGATCATAAAGAAACAAACCCGCCCGAATCATCCAGAACGGCCGCATCGTCGGTTCGTGCGGCATCACGAAGCGCATCGGCCACATGATGTGGGGGGCGATACGCAACAAGACTTCGCGCTCGGCCAGCGCCTTTCGGACTAAGGAAAATTCCCGGTGTTCGAGGTAGCGCAGTCCCCCATGGATGAGCTTGGTCGACGAGGATGAAGTGTGTGCGGCCAGATCATCCTTCTCCGCGAGGATGACCGACAGACCTCGCCCAGCCAGGTCACGGGCAATTCCCGCACCATTGATCCCCCCCCCGACCACCAGGACATCGCAGGACACATTGGCTGGAGACAATTCGTTTTTTCTTCGTATTGATTCGTTAATGTTCGTTTTACCCCGGAAGATTCGTTGATGCAAGCCCCGGGGAATCCCGATGACGAACACCGGATTCTTCATCTACTCTTGGGCAGACTCCCAACCACTGAGTGCGCTGCAATTGTCCGATCTGCCCGAACTTCCCGGCGCCCGAACCCTGAATCCGCGACAACTGGGCATCCTCGAGATCGTTCGGTCGAGCGGAACCGTTCGCGTCGAAGCGCTTGCCGAGCGATTCCACGTCGCAGTCCAGACCGTGCGTCGGGATCTCACCCGTCTCTCCGACGAAGGACTGCTGAGCCGATACCACGGCGGCGTCCAGCGAGCGGATTCCACCACCGAAAACATCGCCTACCGACAGCGCCAGGCGTTGCACAGTGCAGCCAAACAGCGCATTGCAAGAGCGGTGGCACAAGCCGTCCCCGAAGGCTGCTCATTAAGCCTGAATATTGGTACGACGATTGAAGCCATTGCAGCCGAACTGTTGCATCATCGCAGGCTGAGGGTCATCACCAATAATTTGAATGTTGCCGCGATCCTGGCCGATAACCCGCACTGTGAAGTGATCGTCGCAGGGGGTATCGTGCGGGCCCGCGATCGCGCCATCGTCGGCGAAGCCGCCCTGAAGTTCATCAGCCAATTCAAAGTCGATATCGGCTTGATTGGGATTTCAAGTATCGAGCCCGATGGCAGCCTGCGCGACTTCGACTACCGTGAGGTTTCGGTGGCGCGCGGTATCCTCGAACACTCCCGTGCGATCTGGCTCGCCGCAGATCACAGCAAATTTCATCGCTCGGCGATGGTCGAAGTGGGAACACTTGAGCAGATTGATCGTCTCTTCACCGATCAACCCCCACCGCATCCATTCGATTCGCTTCTGGCCAGTGCCGGGGTGGATTGTGTGGTCGCCCCAGGAGACTTCGGATGACTTACCTGTTGGCCCTCGATCAGGGCACGTCCAGTTCGCGCAGCATCCTCTTCGATGCGAACGGCACCATCGTGTCGATGGCGCAGCAGGAGTTTCGCCAGATTTATCCGCATCCGGGATGGGTCGAGCACGACCCACTTGAGCTCTGGAACTCCCAATGGGCGACCGCTCGGGCGGCGCTCAACAAGGCTGGCCTGAAGGCGCAGGACGTTGCAGGGATTGGCATCACCAATCAGCGTGAGACGACGATTGTCTGGAACCGTCGAACGGGCGAACCCGTCTACAACGCCATTGTCTGGCAGGATCGCCGCGCCGAACCCGCCTGCAGCATTCTTCGCGAGCGGGGATATGGCGATCAAGTCCAGCGCACGACCGGCTTGGTCATCGACGCCTATTTCTCGGCTACCAAGCTGCAGTGGATCCTCGATTCGGTCCCCGGCGCCCGTGAAGCCGCCAACCGCGGCGAGCTTGCCTTCGGGACGGTTGATAGCTGGTTGTTGTGGAAGCTCACGGGCGGGCGCAACCATGCCACCGACGTCAGCAATGCCGCTCGTACGATGTTGTTCGACATCCATCGCAACACCTGGGACGAAGACCTGCTCAAGCTGTTCAATATCCCCGCCGCCGTCCTACCCGAGGTTCACCCATCGGCCTGGCAGTATGGCGAAACCGATCCCGAGATTCTCGGCGCTACCGTCCGGATCGGCGGGATGGCAGGCGATCAGCAAAGTGCCCTGTTTGGACAAGCTTGTTTTCAACCCGGATTGGCCAAGAACACCTATGGGACTGGTTGCTTCATGCTCCTGCATACGGGTGCGCAGAGCCTGAACTCCGCCAACGGACTCATCACGACCAGTGCGGCACAAACCGGCACCACACCGACGTTTGCGCTCGAAGGCAGCGTCTTTATCGGGGGAGCCGTGGTGCAGTGGCTTCGGGACGGCCTGGGCGTGATCGAGCGAAGCAGCGACGTCCAATCCCTGGCCGACAGCGTCCCTGATAGCGGTGGCGTCGTGTTTGTCCCCGCGTTTACCGGCCTGGGTGCTCCGTATTGGCGTGCCGACGCCCGAGGCGCCATTCTCGGTCTGACCCGCGGGGTCACCGCCGCCCATATTGCTCGGGCTGCACTGGAAAGCATTGCCTTCCAGAGCGCAGCGCTACTGCTGGCCATGAGTCGGGACGCTATCGCGGCCGGGGGGCAAGCCGTACAGGAACTGCGGGTGGACGGCGGCGCTTGCGTCAACAACCTCCTGATGCAGTTCCAGGCTGACCTTCTGGGCATCCCGGTGGTGCGCCCCCAAATCATCGAAACCACCGCACTGGGTGCGGCGTGGCTGGCTGCGCTGGGACTCGGTATTCATGGCGGGACCGATGCTCTGGAATCGCAATGGCAAATCGAGCGCCGCTTCGAGCCCCGCATTTCCCGGGACGAAGCGTCGGCTCGCATGGCGCAATGGGAGGGTGCCGTTGCCCAATTGCTCTACGCGCCGGAACGCCAGACCTGATGCTGCCGGGGATCACCCTGATCGCGGTATGCTGGCGTTTGTAATGACCCGATCGGGCCCGGAGGCCCGGCGTCGCCCCTGACACAGGAGAAACGACCATGGAACTGAGCGATCCCCACGGCACCTCGGGCCTGACCCAACATCAACTCGACGCCTACTGGATGCCCTACACGGGCAACCGTCAGTTTAAATCCGACCCGCGAATCTTTGTCGAGGCACAGGGCTGCTACTACCGCGACGCGCAGGGCCGGCAGATTTTTGATGGTTTGTCCGGCCTCTGGACCTGCGGCCTTGGCCATGGCAGAACAGAGATTGCGGCAGCTGTAAGCCAGCAACTCACCACACTCGACTTTTCGCCACCCTTCCAGTTCGGTCACCGCTCCGCTTTCAAGCTGGCCGAACAAATTACCGAACGCATGCCCGCTGGACTGAACCGCGTATTCTTTGTCGGCTCAGGCTCAGAAGCCGCGGATACGGCCCTCAAGATGGCACGAGCGTATTGGCGTATCAAGGGTCAGGCGAGCAAGACCCGATTCATCGGTCGTGCCAAGGGGTACCACGGCGTGACCTTTGCCGGCATCAGTGTCGGAGGAATGGTCGGCAATCGAAAAATGTACGGCGATGGAATCGATGCCGATCACCTGCCCCACACGATGTTGCCCGGCAATGCCTTCAGCCGCGGAATGCCCGCCACCGGCGTCGAACTCGCCGACCAGTTGCTGGAACTCATCGCGCTGCATGATGCGTCGAACATCGCTGCCGTGATCGTCGAACCGTTTTGCGGATCGGCTGGCGTGATCGTCCCGCCTGTGGGCTATCTGCAGCGCCTTCGGGAGATCTGCGACCAGCATCAGATCCTGCTCATTTTTGACGAAGTCATCACCGGCTTCGGCCGCTCGGGCGCGTGGACGGGCGCTGAGGCATTCGGCGTCAAACCGGACCTGCTGAACTTTGCCAAGCAGGTCACCAATGGGGCGATTCCCATGGGTGGTGTGGTGGCAACCGATGCGTTCTACCAGACGTTCATGGATGCAGGTGGTCCACATTACGCCGTCGAATTCCCGCATGGCCATACTTACTCGGCCCATCCGGTGGCCTGTGCCGCTGGGCTCGCTGCACTGGAGTTGCTGGAGCGCGAACACGCAATCGAGCGGGTCAAGGAACTGGCACCGGTCCTCGAAAGCGCCGTGCACGCGCTGCGCGGTTCACCGTACGTTACCGACATTCGTAACTACGGTCTGGCTGCGGGTATCACGCTGTCGCCCTACCCTGGCGAAATCGCCCGGCGACCATTCGAAGTCGCGATGGCCTGCTGGCGCAAAGGGTTCTATGTCCGGTACGGGGTCGATACGCTTCAACTTGCGCCACCATTCGTCTCGACACCGGCGCAGATTGATGCTCTGGTCAGTGCGCTCGGCGAAGCCCTCCACGAGCAGGCCCACTGATCCCGGTCTGTTTTATTTATTATAGCAATGAGCCTCCTATTCTCTCCGGCCTCCCTGGGCCCTCTAGTCCTGGAAAACAGGATCATCATCGCCCCCATGTGCCAGTACAGCGCAGTGAACGGGGAAGCTACCGACTGGCATCTCATGCACCTCGGCGCGATGACGGCGTCGGGTGCTGGACTGTTGATCCTTGAGGCGACCGCCGTCGAACCGAATGGGCGGATTACAGCGGGCGATCTGGGACTTTGGGACGATGCGACCGAAGCGGCGCTGCGCCGGACACTGGTGGCCCTGCGCGAGCACTCTTCGATGCCAATCGCGATCCAGCTTGGCCATGCTGGGCGCAAAGCTTCCAGTGAAGCGCCTTGGAACGGCGGTCAACAGGTCGCCCTGGATCAGGGCGGTTGGATCGCCAGCGCCCCCTCAGCCCTCCCGCATGCCCCCCACGAACTCGCGCCCCAATCACTTGATGCCCAGGGTCTGGAACGGATCCGGCAGGCGTTTGCCGATACCGCACGACGCGCCGAGCGCCTGGGATTGCAGGCGATCGAGTTGCATGCCGCCCATGGCTACCTGCTGCATCAGTTCCTGTCCCCGATCGCAAACCAGCGCACGGATAGCTACGGTGGGTCGCTCGAAAACCGGATGCGCTTCGTACTCGAGGTGTTCGAATCGACCAAGGCTGCCGTTTCGCAACATATTCCCGTGGGTTTGCGACTCTCTGGCACGGATTGGGTCGAGGATGGTTGGGACATCGAGCAAAGCATTGCCCTCGGCCTGGCGTTGCGCGAGCGCGGCTGCGGATTCCTCCATGTCTCAAGCGGTGGCGTATCACCGGCGCAAAAAATCCCGGTGGGTCCAGGCTACCAGGTCGGGATGGCACACCGCATTCGGGAGGCAACTGGCCTCCCGACCATCGCGGTCGGACTGATCACAGAACCCGAGCAGGCACAGGCGATCATCGATTCGGGCCAGGCCGACTTCGTTGCGCTGGCTCGTGGGATGCTCTATGACCCCCGCTGGCCATGGCATGCGGCTGCGCGACTCGGCGCCCAGGTCCATGTTCCCAAGCAGTTCTGGCGATCGCAACCACAGGGGCTCAGTACCCTGTTCGGTGGCGTTCGGATCGGGCAACGATAAGAACCCCAACGCAGAAAATCGATCGGCGGACGCAGCCTCCCGGCTTCGAAGCGAATCGGGAATACCCTAAGATCAGGAGACACCGTGCCAACCCTCTCATTCGAAGAATTTGAATCAGAATCGCGCCAACTTGGCTACGCGGAGGTCCTGTCCCGGGACTGGGAACCACTGACCGAAGTACCCGAACACACGCATCCCTTTACAGCCCGGGCGCTCGTGATTCAAGGGGAACTTTGGCTCACCGTGGGAGATTCAACCCAGCATCTGCGCGCTGGAGATCGTTTTGAACTTGAGTACGGTACGCCACACTCGGAACGCTACGGCATGAACGGGGCAACCTATTGGGTAGCCCGTCGCCTAGCCGACTGAACCCGGCGATCGAAGGACACATATGTCCTTGGCAAAGACACCAGCGGATTGACAACCTGTGTAAGCCAGCGGCACTTCCGCCTACAATAGAGTCCAACCGCCACTCTGGCCATTGAGGCTGGTGGTGTGGGGGTCGTTCAGACCTGCGTCACCCTTCCGGTTCGAAGGGCTTCGGATTCCTCAGGAGACATCAGATGACATCGCTTTCCCTTCGTGCATTGACCGTGGCCGTATCGGCCACGCTCGCGCTAGCCGCACCCGCCACCCAAGCAGCTGAATCGGTCAAGATCGGCGTTGTGACCTTCCTCTCCGGGCCCGCAGCCGGACCCTTCGGCGTTCCGGCGCGCAACGCGGCAGAGATCCTGATCGAAGGACTCAACGCCGGCAAGGTGCCCGGACCCCACGCCACCAAGGGCTTTGGCGGCGCGAAGATCGAAATGGTGCTCGTCGATGAAAACGGCAGCACCACCACTCAGGTGAGTGAATATCGCAACCTCGTTCAGCGCCAGAACGTCGACATCGTCGTGGGTTACATTTCGAGCGGCAATTGCCTGGCGATCGCGCCTGTGGCAGAAGAACTCAAGAAATTGACCGTCATCTTTGATTGCGGCACGCCCCGTCTGCTGGAAGAGAACGCATACAAATACGTATTTCGAACCAATCCGCACTCCGGCATGGATAGCATCGGTGCCGCCCTGTATGTCGCCTCGAACAAGCCAGGCACCAAGTCCTTTGCGGGCATCAACCAGAACTATGCCTGGGGCCAGGACTGCTGGTCTGATTTTGAAGGGACCATGAAGGCAAAGCTGCCCGCTGCCACGGTCTCGACCTCGCAGATGCCCAAGCTCTTCGCGGGTCAGTACGGCACCGAAATCTCGGCACTGCTGGCGGCCAAGCCCGAAGTCATCCATTCCAGTTTCTGGGATGGCGACCTTGAGGCGCTGATTCTGCAAGCAGCCCCGCGCGGACTGTTCAAGAAAAGTGTCGTCGTTCTGACAGCCGGTGAAACCGCGATTCACAAACTTGGCAACGCGATTCCTGACGGCACTGTGATTGGCGCACGCGGCCCACACAGCGTCTTCGCCCCAGACACGGAAATCAACCGCTGGTTCCAGCAAACGTACCGCGACCGGTACACCACGCCCCCTAACTACGCCTCGTATCACATGGTGCAGGCGATCCTGGGCGCCAAAACAGCTTATGAAAAAGCCAAGGCTGCCGCCGGTGGTGCCGACCCCACCCAGGAGCAGATCATCGCTGCCTTCGAGGGCCTGACCTACGAAAGCGCGAGTGGTCGCGTTGAGATGCGCAATTCCAAGGGCCATCAGGCCGTACAGGAAACCGCCTACGGTATGACCAAGCTGGTCAAGGGGCAAATTACGGTCACCAACATCAAGCGCTATGCGGCTGACATGGTCAACCCACCCGAAGGCGTGAAGTCGGCAGACTGGATCGCCTCCGGATTCAAGCGTTAATTCCTGAATCCCCACTGAGCCAGAACCTGGAAATGCCGAGCCTTCTATATCCGATGCATCCTGATGGGGCGGTCGCGTCATGACTGAAGCGGTTGCTATTTTTCTAGATGGATCCATCTACGCGGCTTGGCTGTTCCTGGTCGCGGTCGGACTGACGCTGGTCTACGGCGTCATGAAGATCGTCAACGTGGCCCACGGTGCAACCTACACCGTGGGTGCTTACGCAGCCGTCAGCCTGTGCGGCGCATGGGTTGCTGGCGGCGGCAGCGAGTGGGGGGTCTATTTGCCCCTGCTCCTCGCTGCGCCTCTGGTGGGGCTGATTCTCGGTCCGCTCCTGGAGAGACTCTTCCTGCGTCCGCTTCGCGACGAAGAAGAGACCGTGCTGATGCTGGTGACCTACGCGCTGTTTCTGATTCTCGAGGACAGCGTCAAGTTCGTCTGGGGCGTTGACCCTTACTTCCTGTCCGAGCCCTATTCGCTGCCTGGCGGGATCGATATCTTCGACCTGACGTATCCGGTGTACAACTTTGGCATGCTGATTGCCGCTGCAGTGGTCGGTATTGGTTTGGCCTGGTTCCTGGCGAAGTCCAAGAGCGGCAGAATCGTGCGCGCCGTCATTCACGACCGCGAAGTCGCCATGGCAATGGGCGCAAACGTCGACCGGATTTACCTTGCGGTGTTCAGCTTTGGCTGCGCATTGGCAGCGCTCGGCGGTGCACTCACCGCCCCGACCGTTTCGGTGATCCCCAGCATGGGCGTCGAAGTGATCGTTCTTGCCTTTGCAGTGGTTGTGATCGGCGGCATGGGAAGCATCATTGGTGCGCTGCTCGGTGCCCTGCTGGTCGGTTTTGTCCGTGCAATGGCGGTCCACCTGCTACCCGAGGCCGAGCTCTTCATCATCTATCTCGTGATGGCGACCGTTTTGCTGGTGCGCCCCAGCGGCTTGTTTGCGCCAGCCGAAGCCAGGAAAATCTGATCATGCCCAATCGAATGCTCGCTGGGCTCTCGGCGCTCGTGGCCATCCTCGCCGCAGCGCCGTGGTGGATGCCCCCCTGGATGCTCTTTATTGCCAGTGGTGCGCTGGCCAAGGGCATGGTGGCGATGGGCCTCATCCTGCTATTGCGCGGCGGACTCGTCTCCTTTGGGCACGCGCTGTATTTTGGAATCGGCGCCTATGCGGCCGGTCTTCTGGTCTTGGCTGGAGTCACCGAATTCCTGATCCTGGCGGTATTGGGCACACTCGGCACATTGATACTCGCCCTCATCCTTGGCGCCTTCGTCTCACGCTACCGCGGCATCTTTTTCGGGCTTCTGTCGATGGCGCTCTCGATGGTCTTCTATGGCCTGCTCATCAAGATTCAGTCGTTGGGATCCAGCGATGGATTCAATCTCGGTGGCATTCACCTGCTGGGTATCCCGATGCAGGGTACGGAAGGACAAGTGCCCACCTACCTCACCACGCTCCTGCTCTCGGTTCTTGCGGCAATCGGAGTTGCGAAATTTCTGCGTTCCCGCTACGGCTTACTCACCAAGGCGCTGCGCGACAACGAATTGCGGGTCGAGTATCTGGGCCAGTCGGTACGCCAGCTCATTCTGCTGAACTACCTGGTAGCTGCCGGTTTAGCGGGTCTCGCCGGCGTACTCTCGGCAGTGGCAGTCGGCCACATTGGTCCGGAGATGGCCTACTGGACCACCTCGGGCGAATTTGTATTCATGGTGATTCTGGGCGGCATGGGCCACGTGGCGGCCGCGTTCGTTGGCGCCGGCGTGCTGTCGGCTGTGCAGGCTGTCGCCTACGCAGTCGCCCCGAACAGCTGGCAATTTATTGTCGGCGCAAGCTTGCTCGCCTGTATCGTCTTCCTGCCTGAAGGACTCTGGTCGCTGTTGAAGCGTCGAGGAGCACGCGCATGAGCATCGCACTTTCTACCCAAGGTTTGATGCGCAGCTTCGGTGCTGTCAAGGGTGCAGACAACATTTCAGTCGCATTCGAGGCTGGCACCGTCGTCGCCCTGATCGGTACGAATGGTGCCGGAAAAACAACCTTTCTGAATCTCGTCACGGGATACCTCAAACCGGACGCCGGTACTGTGCTTCTGGGCGAACGCGACATCACCGGAATGGAGCCTCGCGAGATTACCCGCCTGGGCGTTGCCCGCTCCTTCCAGATCCCGCAATTGTTCGATCAACTCACCGTGGATGAAAACCTCGAGGTGGCCGAGAATATCGCGCGCCACACCTCGACGGTCAGCCAGAGCAAGGAACTCTCGCGAGTACGCGGGATGGCGCTCGAGCGTTTCGGCCTGACTGCGCAACGCGATCAACTCGCGAAGACGCTTCCTGGTGGCGCACGCAAACTCCTCGATATCGCCATGGCCATCGTTTCCCACCCGAGTGTATTGGTGCTGGACGAACCCACCAGTGGCGTGAGCGCTGAAGAGAAAGAAAGCGTCGTTGAAACCGTGATTGAACTGGCCCGCGGGCTGAACGCCATGACCCTGTTTGTCGAGCACGACATGGAAGTCGTCGCCCAATATGCCGACCGCGTGCTGGCTTTTTTTGAAGGCCGCATCATTGCCGATGGCACTGCGGCCGAGGTGCTGGACGCGCCAGAAGTACGACGTCTGATTGTCGGCACAGCACTCGGAGCGGAAGGTCATGCTTGAGGTCCAAGCGCTATCGGTGCGTCGCGGCAGCGTCGAAGTCATTCGAGAGGCCAGTTTCAAGGTTGCCCGGGGTGAGTTTGTCGCACTCGTCGGGCGCAACGGGGCGGGTAAAACCTCGCTGATGAAAGCGATTGCGGGCCTGCTGCCCAGCAGCGCGGGTCACATTTCGCTCGATGGGAAAAATCTCGATGCCATGCCCGCACACCAGCGGATTCGCCTTGGAATCGGCTACATGCCCGAAGACCGTCGCCTGATCCCCGGTCTGACCGTCGAGGAAAACATCAGTTTGCCGTGCTGGACCCGTAACTCGCCGGATTTGCCTGCTCGGCTGGCCGAAGTCTTCAAATGGATCCCTGAACTGCAACCGATGGCTCAGCGCAGGGCTCTGGAACTCTCGGGTGGGCAGCAGAAACTGGTCGCCCTGGCACGAGCCTGGGTCGCCGATAACAGCTTGCTGCTTCTCGATGAACCGTTCGAGGGCGTCGCCCCGGCGCTTTGTCAGCGTCTGATTGAGGTCATCCGGACACTGCGGCAGGCCGGGATGGCCGTTCTATTGTCAGAATCTGAATTCAAGCATTCTCGCGGTCTGGTGGACCACGTTCTGCCGATCGATCGGGGCGTGCTGCAGACGAGCACCCCAGGGAAAATCGCCGCGGCGCACTGATCAGACGGGCGGCAAAATTCCGGCTGCCCGATACTGATCCCAGAGTCGGAAGAACATCGCCTCGGTGTCTTCAAACTCGTAAAAGCCATACTCGCGACACTTCCCCGTGTGGGAAATGATGTCGAAGTCCGAAGCGAACACGAAGTCCCCGTAGCCCCACGACACCAGGTCCTGATAGGGCGTCGGCTGCAGGCTATGGGTCGCCACGATTTCGTCCCAGAGGGGCCCCTTGTCGGCCATCGCCTGCACCAGGCGAATTGGGCGCCTTGGCGCCACCTCCATACCCCAGTACTGCGCCATCCTGGGCCAGAAATTTTCCCAACGAATCAGATCGCCATTCGTAATATTGAAGGCCTGATCGGCACAGCGTGGGTCGCTAGCCATCCAGACCATGGCACGCGCCAACAGCGTCGCATCGGTTACCTGATAGAGCGCATGATAGTTCGCTGCAGAGCCCGGGAACTGAAGGGGCAGGCCAAGTTCGCGCGACAGTACGGCATAGACCGCGAGCACCATCGGCAGATTCATCGGACTGCCCACGCCATCTCCGCAGATCGCATGCGGACGCGCCGACGAAATCGACCAGCGCTTCGTCTGCGAAATACGCGTCAAATAATCCCATTGATTATAATAAAAATTCGGCGGCATGTGCCGTGGGTCGTCCTCTCGGGCGGGCGTCCTGAACGTGCCGTGATGATTGCCATACCATTTGGTGCCATGCATGACATGGACGTGCTCCAGCCCCTGCGCCACCGGGTCGATCGCTTCGATCAGGTTACTCAGCATCGCGGTGTTATCCCTGACCCAGGTGGTCGAATCCGCGCGTTCCACGTAGGCAGCATGAAAAACATGGGTGACGGCGGCCAGGCGCTGCGCCTGTCTGGCGCAGTCAGAGGGATCGAGCAGATCAATCGGGCAATGGACATAGTGCCCCGACACGGAGGGCTGACGCCGCGAGACCGCGATAATCTCCCAACCGCCCTCTTTGAGTAGGTGTGCCAGCAGGTTACGCCCGACCACGCCAGTCGCACCGGTGATCAGCGCGGTACGCGCGTTCATGTCCGCCCCATGGTCAGGACCACTTTTCCCACTGCCTGCCCCGTCGCCACCAGTGTCATGGCGCTTGCAAACTGGTCCAGCGCAAACTCCTGCATCACATGTGGCCTGATCACACCACGCTCGTAGAGCCGCATGAGGTCCTGCTGCACCTGCGCAACCAGCATCGGCGCTCGTTCGCGGTAATCGCTCCATTGCAAGCCGCTCACACGGATGTTTTTCACCAGCAGGTAATTCGCCTTGATCTCCGGAATCCGCCCGGCGGCAAAACCAATGATGACCATCCGGCCGCACCAGTTGAGCGCGCGCAGTGCGCCATCAAATACATCCCCGCCAAGCGTATCGAGCACCACATCGGCGCCCAGTCCCGCATTGGCCGCATAAACCTGCTGTCGTACGCTGTCGCGAAGACCGGGCTGGGCAAGGTCAATCACGGCATCGGCTCCGTGTTCGAGCACCAACGCAGCCTGCGCCGACGTATTGACCGCGGCCAATACGCGCGCACCGAGGCCCTTGGCAATCTGCACCGCAGCGAGGCCAACGCCGCCAGCTGCTCCCGTCACCAGGACGGTTTCCCCGGCCTGAAACTGGCCGCGCTCAAACAGCGCGAAATGCGCCGTCTGATAGACCAGTCCCATGGCCGCCGCATCGACAAAGGACATCGATTCCGGGATAGGATGGACCCACCCCACTGGCGCGCAAACCTGGGTGGCATAGCCACCGTGCTCGAGCTGGGCAACCACCCGATCCCCAAGCTTGAGATCCGTGACCACCCCCGCTCCGATTGCGCTCACCACGCCTGCCGCATCCTTACCCGGTGTGAAGGGCCGTGGCGGCAGGATCTGATACTTCCCGCTGGCGACCAGAAGATCGGGATAGTTCACCGCTGCGGCGTGGACATCGATGACGACCTCGCCAGGACCCGGCTGAAGATCGTCGCACGATTCAACACGATGCGATTCAGGCGAACCAAACTCGCGGATCAGGACCGCTTTCATGGATGCGGCTCCGCGCGCTGCGATGGCTGCACGAGGCCCTGCCCTTCGCCCAGGCCAGGATAGGTCTGGCTGGCCGCCTCCGCACGAAATTGTCGGTCAATCGGAACCGGCAGCGCCGGAATCTGCCGTCCCGCGCCATCGTCGAGTTGCGCTGCGAACAGACCTCGATGCTGGAAATGCGGGTGCTGGACCGCCTGCTCAAGCGAACGTACTGGTGCAACACAAACGTCGTGCCCTGAAAAGCGCTCCATCCATTGCGCCTGAGTCCGGGTCGCGATGATCGCGGCAATCGCGATGCGGGTTACCGCGGGATCGACTGCATCGTTGCGCAGACCTGGCGCCTCAATGGCATCGAGAAAGTTGATCCAGAACTTTTCCTCGAGCGGCGCACAGGCGAGGTATTGATTGTCCGAGGTGCGATATACCTGGTAGCGCGCACTGCCGCCCGTGACCAGATCCGACCCAGGACTTGGCCAGTTCCCACCCGCGAAGCCGTTGCCCAGTCCCCAGTACATCAGCGGGAACAGGTGATCGGCCATCGCAACATCCAGGTGACAGCCCCGACCCGTCGTATCCCGCTGCCGCAACGCGAGCAGGATATTCATCATGGCCGGATACGCCCCACCGGCGAGATCGGCGATCAGCGCAGGCGGCAGTCCGGGCATTCCGTCGTTGCCCGCGGCCAGGCCAAGCATCCCGGTTTCTGCAAGGTAATTGAGATCATGGGCCGCCACGTCAGCGAGCGGTCCGTCTTGCCCGTATCCGGTGATGGAACAATAAATCAAACGCGGGTTGAGCTCGCTCAGGGCCTCGTAGCCAAGACCCAGACGTTGCATGACGCCGGCACGAAACTGTTCGACCAGCACATCCGCGTCCCGCACCAAGGCAATCGCATGCTCACGGTCCGATACTTGTTTGAGATCTAGAACGACCGACCGCTTGCCGCGATTGAGCAGGGCGAAGTTGACGCTATCCGATCCGAAATGAGGCGCATAGGAACGCATCTCATCACCCTTACCAGGGCGTTCAATCTTGACCACCTCCGCCCCAGCTTCAGCGAGCAGCAAGGTACACATGGGGCCGGGTAATAGCGTGCTGAAGTCGATGACGCGAATACCGCTCAAGGGACGCGCTTTCATCGTTCGGTCCGCTGTTTGGCCACCTGAGACCGTCGGGCCGGCCAATAGGGTTCCTGCCCGAGTGCAATATAAAGAGCTTCGGTCACATCATGATGTTCGGCCAGCCCCGTGCGCTCGAGCAGCGCGATCGGCCCCTCGGGATAGCCCAAACCCAGACACAGGGTCTTGTCCAGGTCAGCGGCGCTTGCCAGCCCTTCATCCAGGCGGCGCAGGGTCGCGTTAAAATAGGGTCTAATGAGCCGGTTCACGATGCGACCCGGAAAGTCCCCGCAGATGGCGACCTTCAATCCCGCCGCTTCGAAGACCTGACGGGCCGCTGCAAGCGCTTCAGGGCGCGTACCGGGCTGGCGAACGAGTTCGACCAAGGCAGTGGGATCGGCCTTCCCGAGTCGGAAACGCGAAAATCCGACGACATTACTCCCTTCCGTGCCACCGGATTCGCCGGTGTGGACACCCAAGCATTCGGTACCCAGTTCGATCGCGACAAACAGGGCTGTGTGGGCAGCCGCCTGTTGCGCCCGATACGCGTAGCCGGCACCCTGGCCGACCACGATCCAGCCGTCGCCCTGCGGGTGCGCTTGAGTGATGAGCGGATGCGGATCCGGAAAAGACGCGCTGGGCCCGGACTGAATGATTCGATAAGTTGTCATGAGGCTCAGGCTCCGAAAATCTTCTGATCGGCATAAACGTGAAAGCCACGCCCGCTCTTTTTCCCCAGATGGCCGGCGGCGATCATGCGGCGAACCAAGGGCGGGCAAGCCGCCCGAGGCTCATGGGTCAAGCCATGCATGGCCTCACACAGGAGCTTTTGCGTATCCATACCGACGAGATCGAGCAACTCCAGAGGTCCCATCGGATAGCCGAGTGCAGTCTTGATCGCCAGATCGATGTCGGCCGCCTCAGCCACACCCTGCTCGACAAGACGGATCGCGTCGTTATTGAACGGGATCAGAAAGTAATTGAGGATAAATCCAGGACTATCCTGCGTTCGGACCGGCTTTTGCCCGAGGGCCTCGCACAGGGCCCAGGCCTGCTGGAAAGTCGCCTCACTGGTGTTGATTCCGGGCGACATTTCAACCAGCTTCATGAGTTGTGCGGGCAGGCAGAAGTGCATCCCAACGAAGCGATCCGCGCGCCCCGATCCACCCGCGATCTCGGTGATCGAAATCGTCGATGTATTACTCGCGAAGATCGTGTGCTCCGGACAGATCGTGTTCAACTGGCCAAACAGATCGTGCTTGACCTCAAGACTCTCGAATACGGCCTCGATCACGAGGTCACAATCGGCGAGATCTGCCAGCTGCGTCGTACTCGACCATTGCGCCATGATGGTGGGCAGCGCATCGGCCGGCAGTTTTCCCCGTTCGACCGATTTTCGAAGAAACCCCTCAGTCTGCTGACGCGCCCGCACCAGCGCGTCCTCACGCAGATCGAACACCTTGGTGCGAAAGCCTGCTCGCGCTGCGACGATCGCGATCCCGGCGCCCATCGTGCCGCAACCAGCGACTCCGATCGTTTTAATTTCACTCATTGAGATTCACCCGAAACGGTTGGGGGGTCGACTCAGGGCTATCGTTGTTTCGCGAGGAAGCTACGACCGATCAATTGCCGGTGGACCTGGTTCGTGCCTTCCCAGATCTGTGTGATCTTGGCATCACGCATCAGTCTCTCGACCCGGTAGTCCTTGCAATAGCCATAGCCGCCCAGTAACTGAACAGCGTCCGTGGCGGCTCGCATGGCCAGATCGGAGGCACGCAACTTCAGGATCGACGCTTCGATGCCGAAGTCGGTCTCACCCGCCTCAACCCGTTGCCCGATCTGCCAGAGCCAGGACTCCACCAGCGCCATGTCTGCGGCCAGATCGGCAACCATGAACTGAATCCCCTGGAATTCGAGGATTCGCCGCCCAGACTGGCGCCGCTCGTTGATATAGGCGACCGCGTCTTCGAACGCAGCGCGGGCGATTCCCAACGCGTGAGCTGCCACACTGGGGCGCGACTTATTCAGGGAGGCGAACAGAATTTTCAGTCCATCGCCCGGTTCACCGATCAGATGGTCGCGCGGCACCCGGCACTGATCAAAGGCAAGCGTCGCAGTGCTGGAAGCGCGCGTACCCATTTTGTCTTCCAGACGAACTACCGACAGTCCTGGCGTTCCCTTCTCCAGAATCAGCACCGAGATGGATTCTTTGGCGCCGGCGATACCCTCCCACTTCCCAAAAAGAAGGTAGAGATCCGCCACGTCACCATTGGTGATGAAGGTCTTTCCGCCGGTAATGACGATCTCGTCGCCCTCCTCGCGAAACATGGTTTTCATGCCCGTCGCATCCGAGCCGGCACCCGGCTCGGTGATCGCCAGAGCGCCCAGGCCACCTTGCGCAATCCGCGGCAAAAAACGCTGCTTTTGAGCCTCAGTGCCCCAATCAATCAAGGGCTTCATGCCGTGATAGTTCGTGGCCCAGATGATGCCCGTTGACGCACAGGCCTGGCTGATTTCGCGCACACAGGCGAGATAGGCGTTGAAGCTGAGCGGCGTGCCGCCATAGGCCTCAGGCACGAACATCGCGTTTAGCCCCAGCGCGTTGATCGCATGGACGTTATCCCAAGGGAATTCGCCCTGACGGTCGTAATGCTCGGCGCGCGGCGCGATCTGCTCCCTGCAAAGCTGTCGCACGCTCTCGAGCAGCATGCGCTCCTCCGGAGCGAGACTCAGCCGATCATCCAGACGTTCAAGAATATTCATTCAAGCCATAACCATCATAAAAGACCAACAAAAAACCTTCAGCAAGCCTGAACCGCCGCCCCTTGCAACTGGTTAATGCGCGACCCCCTGTGCACCATCGATATAAAGGGTCTCGCCGCTTAGAAAGCCAATACCGCTCGAATAGAGCGCTGCGACAAAATTCGCCACATCATCGGCAGTCCCGGGAAGCCCAGACGGAATGCGCTTTTCGAGATAGGCGCGCAATGGCCCGGATCGCATCGCGTCTGCATTCAGGTCGGTCTCGATATAGCCTGGCGCCACATCGAGAACCCGAATGCCCTGACTCGCCCATTCAACCGCCAGACAGCGTGTGATCGCGCCCACAGCGGCCTTACTGGCGCAATAGGCAAGATTGCGTTTGACGCCCAGCTTATCGAAAAACGAACCGATATTGACAATCAAACCACCGCCGTTCGTCTTCAGATAGGGATAGACGGCCTGGCATCCCAGCAAGACCGAGGTCGCGTTGGTATTGATCACGGTCTGCCAATGCCCGAGGTCAATCTCAGACGATCGGCCTTCCAGATGGATACCGGCGTTATTGACGAGGCCTGCAATCGTCAGTCCCGCGTCCTCAAGCTGCCGGAGACCGACCGCCAGCGATCCCGGTTCTGTGACATCGACTGACACGGCGTGCCAGCGCGCACGGACCTCAGGGCTGGCGTTGGGGCGTGCCGGCAACGCCCCCGAACGGGACAGGCAACCCACTTCATAGCCGGCGGCGGCCAGGGCCTGCGCGATGGCGGCCCCAATGCCGCGACTGGCGCCAGTCACCACGATGCAGGGACGCTTGCTCATCACCGGTCCCGGAACGCAGGTTTTCGTTTCTCGACGAATGCCTGCATGCCTTCCTCGGCATCGGCGGTGCGGTAGGCAAGGGTCGAGAGATCCGCTTCGATACGCAACCCCTCGGTCAGTGTCGTGTCTGCGGCGCGCTGCACCGCCTCACGCGCGAACTTTTGGGCGAGCAGACCGTAGCCGGAGAATTCCCGGGCGAACGCGATGGCTGCATCCAGGGCGGGGGGATCCACCAAGCGATTAACCAACCCGATCGCGAGGGCCTCGTCCGCAGCGACCGTACGGCCCGTCATAATGAGTTCCAACGCACGTGCCGGGCCCACAACGCGCGGTAGACGCTGCGTACCCCCGTACCCCGGGATCAACCCCAATTTGATCTCTGGCAGGCCAAATTTGGCGTTCCGGGTGGCCAGGCGGAAGGTACAGGCGAGCGCAATCTCGCAGCCCCCCCCAAAGGCGAATCCGTTGACCAGTGCGATGGAGGCCATCGGCAAACGATCCAGCCGGGCAAAGACGGCTTGCCCGAACTCAGCCCCAGAGCGCTGGGCCGCAAGATCGCGTTGCTGCAATTCCTTGATGTCGGCGCCAGCACAAAATGCCCGCTCGCCAGCTCCCGTAATGATCAGCGCACGCGCACTGGATTGTGCAGCCTGGTCGATGGCTTGACCAATTTCCTCAATCAACGCGAACGACAGCGCATTGAGCGCCTCGGGGCGCCGGATGGTCAGGAGGGCAAACTCCTCCGGATAGGAGAGCTCGATCATGTGGTCACCTTGGCCTTGTAGCGAACGGCTTGTGGCTTGATCCGACCGGACTGGACCCAGGCCATCAGTTCGCGCTTGAGAATCTTCCCGCTCGGCGTCAGGGGAAACTCATCCATCCCGAGGTAATACTCAGGCATGTCAAATTTCGAGAGCCCCGCCTGTGCCAGATGTTCGAGTATCAATTCCGGTGACAGCGGTGGGCCCTCCACGATCAGTGCCAGACAGACCTTTTCCCCCAGGCGCTCATCCGCCACGGCAAAGGCGGCCGCCTTCTTGACCGCCGGATGGCGATGCGCAAAGTCTTCAATCTGCGCCGGATAAATATTATGGCCGCCTCGAATGATCAGATCTTTTTTACGACCAACGATGTGAAGGTTGCCGATGGCATCCAGTTGGCCGAGGTCCCCACTCATGAACCAGCCTGACGAATTGAACGAACGCTCCGTGGTCTGCTGATTCGCAAAATAGCCCAGCATCAGCACCGCGCCGCGCCCACCGATCTCGCCAATTTCGCCCGGGGCGGCAGGGATGTCCGGATTGTCTTGCGACCAAAGCGCAATTTCGTACCCTTTGCATGCGCGCCCACAGGTCGTGGTGATCACCTCGGTGGGATCTCCAGGCAGGGTGTACTGATGCGAACCGTTCTCGGTCATCCCGTAGACGTTCTGGGGCGTGACCCCAATCGCCACGAATCGCTGCGCGGTTTCCTGCGGGATCGGCGCGCCGGCCATGTAGAACACCTTGACCTGGCCGAGTTCGCGCACGCCCCGCTGCTGCATCACATGCAGCAGATCCATCGCATGGGTCGGCACACCCATGACATAGGTTGCGCAGGTCTCGAGGATCCAGTCGAGCGCCGGCAGACCGACCCTCGGATCATTGACCACGAGTTCGCAAGCACACGCCATCGCCTGCTCCAGCGCTACCGTGCCGATGTGGTGACTCATCGGGCTCAGGCTCAGCAAGATGGTCGTCTCGTCATGCGACCAATCTGCCACCATGGCACGCCCGTTGGCCAGCAAGGTATTGTCACTGTGCATCACGCCCTTGGGTGGCCCAGTCGTGCCGCTGGTGAATGCAAGGTAGACGACCTTGTCGGGATCCATGACCGGCTGGGGCGACGCGTTCGGGGCTGGATTGCGTGCGGCGCCAAATGACGGAAACGGCAAAACGCCGGGCGTTGGCACGAGTTCATCCAGCGCAGTCGGGTTCCTGGGCAGGGCGAACACGGCGCGCATGCCCGGGATGGCGAGTGCCCGCGAAAAGATATCAGCCTGATCCGCATCGGCCCCATAGTTCACTTGGGCGATCAGCGCCCGGCAGTCGATCCGAACCAGGAGCGTTTCAATCTCGGCAACCGTATAGTTCTGATGCAGCGAAGGATTACAGACGTAACCATTGCGCGAACAGGCCAGAAAGACCACGACGGATTCGACCCGACTGGGTAACCAGACCGAGACCCGATCGCCTGCACACAGCCCTGCATGGTGCAGGATCGCCGCCACATGGTCGACCCATACCAGCACCTCAGCCCAGGTGAGTCGGTGATGCGCATCCCTCAAGGCATAGCGCCCCGCATGCTGGCGGGCGTGGCGGGCGAGCAATGCGTACATCGTCTCACCCTGCCAGGTCTGGTCCTCGTAGTGCAGACGCGCCTCGGCCGGCGAATGCAGCGTCAGAATCTTTGCCATGCTCAGTTCATCCTCACGCCATTCAAGAGTGGGTATAGCGCTTCAGTGTCCAAACTTGTCGCTGTCTGGCGAACGGCGCTGCGCAAATGCCTCAGCCAACTCATGGTGTTCATCCGTATCGAGGTAGCCCCGCAGGAGCAGGTCATGGGCCATCCGCGACAAGCCACCGACACCGCCATGGCGGGCATTGAACGCCGCCTTGATCGAAGCCAGGGCAAACGCACCACGATCGGCGATTTCGAGCGCCATCTTGCGGGTCGCATCGGCCAGATCGCCGTCCGGCACCACCTGATTGATCAGCCCCCAGTCGAGCGCTTCGCGGGCGCTGATCTTTGGATTGCGGTACCACATTTCTTTCGCACGCTTCTTGCCGACCAGGTCTTCGAGATACCAGGTGCCATAACCGGCATCAAAGCTGCCCATCATCGGGCCGACCTGACGGAACACCGCGCTTTCCTTGGCGATGGTGAGGTCGCACACCATCTGGAGCACGTTCCCCCCACCGACCGCAAATCCGTTAACGGAAGCGATGACCGGCTTTTGCAGTCGATCAATACTTTCGTACATCTCCAGTGTGGGCAGGACACCGGCATAGAGCAGCGTATCTTCCATGCCCTCTTTGCGGCCGCCGATGCAGAAAAACCGATCTCCTGCCCCCGTGATCACCAGCACACGGGTCCGGGTTTCACGCCGAACCTCGTTGATGCAGTCCCGAATTTCATGGCACATACGGGGCGTGAACATATTGCCGTCCTGCGGCCGGTTCAAGGTGAGGGTCCCGATCGGTCCATCTTCCTGATAGGTAATCTCGGCAAAATCCATGATGCTTTAACTTCTAAAAAATTTTTAAATGATGTGCTTCGCCCGCAGCGCTGCGAGGTCATCAGCGCCCATTCCGAGCCAGGCCTCGAGAACGGCTTGCGTATCGGCCCCTAACACCGGTGGGGGATTCTGACTGCCTTCGGTCCGACCATCAAAACGAATACCAAGCCCGACTTGCGGAATCCTGGCAGCACCTCGCTCGCTCGCATAAAAGAACCCTCGGGCCAACAATTCCGGATCCGCCGCCAGCTGATCGAGTCGCTGAATCGGACCTGCAGGAACCCGGGCCTCACCGAGCACCCGAAGCCAATAGGCACGCGGTTGGGTAGCGAGGACCGCCGCGATGCGCGTAACGATGGTTTCGCGCGCTGCCCGCCGCAACGCGTTGGTCGCGTAGCCGATCTCATCGGCGATCGCTGGCTCCCCGACCGCCACCCAAAAGCGGCGCCAAATCGCATCATTCCCCAATCCCAGGGTCATTGGCTCGTCTGCCGTTTCAAACACTTGATAGATCGCGATGACGCTATCACGCCCACCCGAGCGACGCATCAATTCGCCAGAACCCAGGTACGGGACCAATCGGGGCGCCATGAATCGCGCCATGCTTTCAACCATCGAAATATCGATCACGCATCCCCGTCCATCCCGCGAACGCCGCACCAGGGCCGCCATCGCAGCCATCGCAGCGTCATGGCCCGCGAGCAGATCGGCGGCGGGCGTGCCGACTTTTTGTGGTGGGCTGTCGGACTCGCCGGTCATGTCCATCACGCCGGACCAACCCTCGGCGATGAGGTCATAACAGGGCAAATCAGCGCGTTCCCCCTCGGTCCCAAAGCCGGTGAGCGAAACATGAATGAGATTGGGATTGACCGCAGCAAGTGACTGCGGGTCGAGTCCGAGTTTATGCTGGACGCGTCCAACAAGGTTCAGGATCAGCACATCGGCCTGCGCGACCAGGCGCATCAAGAGCGCATGGCCGGCCGCCTGGGCGTAGTCAATTGCCACACCCCGCTTATTGCGGTTGACGCTCAAAAACCAGAGCGATTCTCCATCCAGGAACGGTGGTCCCCAGGACCTTGCATCATCGGGCTGATTGGGGCGCTCAACCTTAAGAACCTCAGCGCCCAGATCGCCCAACAACTGCCCGGCATAAGGACCCGCAATCGAAGAGGTCAGATCCAGCACCTTGATGCCGGCCAGCAAGTCCATCGCGGCGGTCTGCTTGCCGGGGAGCGTGTCCACAGGCCTCACAGCCTTGACCGCAGGAGCGTCCAGCGAAGCGCCATCGCCCGAATCAAAGCCAGAACCGTACGGAGAACCAGACATGTAAGACAACCTGAAAGGAATCAACGAGTCAACCGGATCAAGTATTGCAATGGCCGTGCCATCGACAGAACCCGCCGCGGCGGCGATCGCAGGCCCAAAAGTGTCTTCACGGAATACACTATGTCTGCAGCACTCGAGATCGAAACACGGTGCGCCCGACCGAGTGAGCGCCCCCATTCGCTGGCAATTACTTCCTATCCATGACCTCGCCATCTTCCGAATTCGATCCGCAACACCGCGGCATTCTGGTCCTCGATCTCAACGGGGAACCCCGTTTCGCCAGTGGCCTTGCAAACAATCCGCGTTTCGCCGCAAGGATCGCAGACGGCTGGCGTCATGCTGAGCAGGCCGGCCAACGCGTCTTCGGCCTCAGCGACCAGGTCGCACCGCTGGTTGCCGTCGCCTATCCGGCCTCCGAGGCAACAGCCATCATTGTCATGATGCGCGAACCCAATGATTCCCTGTTCGAATTTGCGGCCACCGTTGAGTTCGCGGGCGACATCCTGCGTCACCTGCTCACGAATCCCTATGAGGCCCTGACCGTTGTTGACCGCGAAGGGATCGTTCGCTACATCAGTCCGGTTCATGAGCGGTTTTTCGGACTGCCCGCTGGCGGCGGGCTCGGCAAGCATGTGACGCAAGTGATCGAGAATACGCGCCTGCACGAGGTTGCCCGCAATGGCCGAGCCGAGATCGGTCAGTTACAGGAAATGAAAGGAACCTCGCGGATTGTCACCAGAACTCCGGTTCAGGGCAGTCGTGGCGAGGTCATTGGTGCCATCGGGCAGGTCATGTTCAAGGGCCCCGAGCAACTGCAGACGCTGTCAGTTGAGCTTTCGCGCTTGCGCTCGGAGGTGGAGTACTACCGCCGCGAACTCAGCAGTCTGCAGGAGCGTAGCGTTGGCCTCGACCAACTGATCGGCGACAGCCCGGCGATGCGTCGGCTCAAGCAGCAAATTCTCAAGGTCGCCCCACTGGATGTGCCGGTGCTGCTGGTGGGCGAGAGCGGAACGGGCAAAGAACTCGTCGCCCAAGCCATTCATCAGTTGAGTCCGCGCCGGGAAGAGGCGCTGGTGATGATTAACGCTGCCGCACTACCGGCGAATCTTGTTGAAAGCGAACTCTTCGGCTACGAAGCCGGCGCATTCACCGGCGCTGAGCGCAAAGGTCGCCGCGGCAAGGTTGAGCAAGCCGACCGGAGTTCCCTGTTTCTCGACGAGTTGGGTGACATGCCCCTGGAAATGCAGGTCAAGCTCCTTCGGGTACTGGAAGACGGTAGCTACGACCGTGTCGGCGGGCAGGGGTCACGAACATCAAACTTCCGCTTGATCAGTGCGAGCAACCGTGACTTCCAGCGCCTGATCGATGAGGGACGTTTCCGCCTCGACCTGTTCTATCGGGTCAGCGCCGTCACGATCCAGTTGCCGCCACTGCGGGAACGTCTGGAAGACATCCCGGCGTTGGCCAAGCAGGCGCTGAAGCGGTTTGCGCTTCGCCATGGCGTCGCTGTGCGCCGACTATCCAGCGCCGCGATCCAGTTA
The DNA here is from genome assembly GCA_040401595.1 of Burkholderiaceae bacterium. GTDB lineage: Bacteria > Pseudomonadota > Gammaproteobacteria > Burkholderiales > Burkholderiaceae_E > RFPW01. The sequence goes on along the minus strand of JBBAOE010000007.1, from coordinate 11,842 downwards.
CTGCAACAACAGGACTGGCCGGGCAATGTGCGCCAACTCATGCATGTCGTGGAACGGGCTGCGATCTTTGCCGACACGGATCTGATCGGCTCTAACGACTTTGAGTTTCAGGGGTCGCCCAAGCCAGGGTCCGTCAGTGAGTCCCTGAACCGGGTCGAAGAAAATCTGATCCGGGCAGCGTTACAGCGCTGCGGTGGCAACAAGAAACGGGCAGCCGCCGAATTGGGCATCTCGCGCTCGTATCTGTACAAGCGACTTGCCGCCCTGGCAGGCATCTAATCCGCTGAATAGCCCGCCGAGTTCCGCGCACTCAGCTGACCGCAGTCGACGGTGAGTGCAGTGCCCGTGCGCGCAGCATCGAACCAAGAATATTACTCATAGCAATCACAAACATGCCGACCCATCCCAGCAGCGGAATCCGGTCACCAAACAGAAACAAACTATAGAACGAAGCAAAAACGATCGCGCTGTACTGGAGGTTGGCCATCAGGATGGTCGACCCACCGTTGTAGGCGCGCGTGATGCACAGTTGACCAAGGCCCGCGAGAACGCCGATCGGGATCAACCATTTAGCCGCAGGCCAGGTCTGCGGTGTCAGCGGGGTCACTCCGGTGAATGCCATCCCAATCAGGCCGAGCACAGCAGAGCCCAGGGCAAAATAGAACACCGTCCGGGCCTCGGGCTCCCCGACCTTGCCCAGAGCCGCCACCTGGAGATAGGCCATCGCAGCGGTGATCCCGGATGCCAGACCAACCAATCCGCCGAGCCATTGATTCTGCTCGAGCGTCGGTTGCAACACCATGACCACGCCAATGAAACTCAGCAATACGCTGGCCATCAGCGGTCCCTGACGGATCCAATCCCGGCCTCGAAGGATCGCAACCGCCAGAATCCAGACCACCATCCACATGCTGCTGGTGTAATTGAGCGTCATCGCAGTCGCCAGAGGCAGTGCGGTGATCGAGAAAAACCACCCTGCGAGCGAAAGGTTCCCGATCAGACTGCGCCAGGCATGCATCCAGGGCACTTGACTGCGCAGGGCAATTCCCTGTGAACGCATCAGGATCCAGACCAGCAGGCAACTGAAGACGCCGCGGTAAAAGACCAGTTCGGCGGTCGTAAACTGGGCCGAGGCCATTTTGACCCCAACCCCCATGCTGGCGAACAGGAACGCGCCGAGAACCATCCAGATAGCATGCATTGTGGGGCAGTGTAATCGAGGTGCCATCTTTAGCCGCATTGGCCGGCATCGTCGTCAAAGCGTCGGGCGCAAAACTCGATTGATCGAAGTCAGCAGCGATGGCGGCGCAGTTGATGATCGAGGTGCGCCTTCACGGCCGGCCATTCCCCGGCGATGATGCTGTAGACGCAGGTATCTCGCAGGGTATGGGGAGCCAGCGGATGCAGATTGATCTGGTGATTGCGTAAGACCCCATCAAGCCTCGCGCCCAGGCGCTCGATCGCGCGAATACTCTGCTGATTAAACCGGTGGGTCCGAAACTCGACCGCGATGCAGTCGAGCCTCTCGAACGCATAGGCGAGCAGCAAGCGTTTGCACTCGGTGTTCAACGCCGTGCGTTGCACGCTCTGACGGTACCAAGTCGAACCGATTTCGACCCGCCGGTTTGCCGCATCGATATTCATGTACGTGGTCATCCCGACGGCTTGGCCATCGGCAATCACGGCGAAAGGCAGCATGCTGCCGCGCTCATGCAAGTCCAGACGACGCGAGATCTCGGCGGCCATGCCCTCGGGCGACGGAATCGCCGTATACCAGCGCTCCCACAGGGCCCCGTCCTGGACCGCTTCCGCAAGCTCATCATGATGATGGGCGGCGAGCGGCACTAAGCTCACATGCTCGCCAGCCAGGGTGACCGGGTTCAGGAAGGGTTGCATTGGGCTCATCGATCCGGAAAACGCCATCATCTTCGGATCGCGACGCCAGAGCAACTCACCTGCCCAGCCAGGGCCAACCTGACCGGGGGTTCCTTGTCCTCACAGTCTGCGATAGACCGCCGACTCGAACGCGACAAAGCCGGGATAAGAAGCCACATCCTGGAATGGGAGGATCTGTGAGCCCCAGAAACCACCCACACCATTCTTGCGGTCGATCCAGTAAAACAGATTCCCGAGCCCCGCCCACATCAGTGAACCCGCCGGGCGACCGCTCGAGGTCGGTTCCTCATTGCGCTGAAATGTCCAGGCCCAGGTCTTCTTCACACCGGGGTCAAACTCACCCGCATTCGACAAGGATGGGATGGATGTGGTCCAGCCACCACTGGTCATGCCAGGGGGCAAACCGTTCTGAGACATCGCCTCGACCGTCTGCGCCTGCAACACCCGGCCATGCGGCCCTGCGCCGTCGTTCAGGAACATCCGGATGAACTTCATGTATTCACCCACTGTCGCGTAGAGGCCATGCCCGCCCATATCCATCTCGGGCGGTTGCGGCAAGACCAGATCCGGCAGCGGCGTGAGTTTCCCATCCTGCGCCCGATCATGCAGCGTGACCCGGCGTGCTTTCATCGAATCACTTAGGTTGAAACCGATATCGGTCATTCCGAGCGGACCAAAAATGCGCTCGGCGAACACCTCGCCCAGGCGCTTGCCGCGCTGCTGCTCAACGACCCGCCCCAGCCAGTCGATGTTCACGCCATAGGTCCAGCGCTCGCCCGGATCATGCAAAAGCACCGTACGAATGGAGTCGAACGTGCTCGAGACCACGGTCGGAATGTTCTTCGCCGTCCGGTATTTCAGATCATCATGACTAAAAAATTCGTAACAAAATCCGGCGGTATGCAACATCAGGTCGGCGATCGTGATGTCTCGCTTGGGCGCCCGGGTGCGGGGTTGACCGTCCGCACCGAAACCATCCAGCACACCGATCTCAGCTATTTCAGGCACATATTTTCTGGCCGCATCGGCAAGGCTGATCTTGCCCTCTTCGACCAACTGCATGATCGCAACGCCGGTGATCGCCTTGGTGGTCGAGAAGATCGCCATCACCGAATCCAGGGTCATTGGATCGTCCTTGCCCAGTTCCCGAACACCTGCCGCACCTTCGTAAATATTGTGGTTACGATCGGTCGCCATCGCGACAACACCCGGTGCGCCCCCGGCGCGCCCAGTGGTTTCGGAGAGGATCTGGTTGGCGACGCTGCTCAGGCTTACAGTCATGTCAGTCTCCTGTTGTTTGAGTGATTCCCGGACGATCGTAATCCGCCCTGCACCAACCTCAAACCTAGGGAAAACATCAGCCGCTCGCGGCTCGGCCAGCCGACGACCGGCGGGTTGTGGCGCCGGCGAAGGCCTATCTAACTGCGACGGATATGCATCCAGGCGAGCACCAGGCCCGCGCACTGCAGGATCGCGCCAAAATAAAGCGGCGTCCCGATGGCCCAGTCCCCATGGGGTAGATGGGACACCATCCCCAGCAAGGGGGCACTGATGAGCGGCGCAATCACAGCCATGAAGCTGTTGACCGAACTGACGGATCCCATGGTCTGGCCCTGGTGTTTTGCGTCCGCTGCGACGGAGATCAGGCTCTGGATCGACGCAGTCACCGTGAACCCGAGCAAATTGCAGAAGACCACCGCGTACATCATCCAGCCTTCGGTCGCTGCGCCCCAGGCCGCATAGGCAAGAGTCGACGACACCAGACCGATCACGGTCAGTCGCTTAGCACCAAATCGCTTGAGAAGCGGTCCCAGCAACCCCCCCTGGACCAACACCGACACCACGCCGACCGCAGCAAGCGACCATCCATTGTCCAGAGAGCCCCAACCGAATTTGAATTCGTTATAAAGAACCCAACTGTTATACAAAACCCCCTGAGCCAGTCCGGTACACCCGACCACCGCAACGAGCAAGCCAACCCCTTCCAGTTTGGCAAGCGACCGAAGGGTATTGATCGGGTTGGCCGAGCTCCACTGAAAAGGTCGACGCCGATCCTGCGGCAAGGACTCCGGCAGGACGAAGTAGCCATACATCAGATTGGCGAGCGCGAGACTACCCGCAACGAAGAACGGCAGCTGCAGATTGATGGAACCCAGCAGACCCCCCAGAGCTGGCCCGATGATGAATCCCAGTCCGAACATCGCACCCAACATGCCAAAACGTCGCGCACGCTGTTCCGGGGGCGTGATGTCGGCGACATAGGCGTTGGCCACCGCCGCATTGGCCTGCATCGCGCCACCCACCAGACGGACCGCAATCAGCATCCAGAGCGCCGTCGACAGCGCAGTGGCAAAGAAATTCAGCGCCAGACCACAAAACCCCAGCAGCAACACGGGCCTGCGACCATAGCGGTCCGATAGCGCGCCAAGGAGCGGGGCACCGAAAAAATTGGCGATTCCAAATGCAAACATCACCACGCCGAACCACAGGCTCTGGTCAGCCGTGTTTGGGGTAAAACTGCCAACCAGCGCGGGCAGGACCGGCACGATCAAGCCAATCGACACCATGTCGATCAGTACGGCCAGAAGAATGAATCGCATCGCCGCGGGACGCGGCTCGACAGGTGTGGTCATGTTAAAAAACGGAGTGGTCGCCGCGCTCGGCCGCCACTGCGCCGCTCACCAGATCGGCGTAAAAGTCGAACAGGGTATCGGATCCTGTCGCAGGTGTCGCCCCCGCATCATAGCGGCCCGTTTCAGGGTTCAGCACGAGCATGGATTCGGTCGCGTAATAGCGGCCGATACGCGCCAGTTCGGCCTTGGCCGCAAGCGCCGGCAGCAGTCGCCCCAAGCCGCCCAAAACGGCGACAATCACATCCATCAATGCAACGGGCACCTGCTTAAAGCGCGGTGGAAGATCCATCAGGGCAAACAGGTGCTCGCCCTGCTGTCGCGGCGTCACGGCCTCACCGGGACCGCCAATCGGCAGGATCCGGTTGCGCAGGCTGTCGTCATCCAGGCAATCGGCCATGTAGTTGCCCAGATCCCGGTCACTGATCGGCTTGCAGGCCGTCAGCGTTCCGTCGCCAAAGAGCAGAAACGGCTTGCCGCGCTTGATTCGATCGACCTGGCCAGACAAGGATTTGAAAAATGCGGTTGGCCGCACGATCGAATACGTGAGGCCCGACTCGATCAGGACCTTTTCAAACGCCAGCTTGGCCTGTTGAAAGGCGAGAATCGGCTTCTGAACACAGATTGCGGAAAGCAGGACGACTGCCCGAACGCCTGTCTTCTGTGCTGCCGCGAGCGCATGTACATGGGCCTGGTGATCAATCGCCCACGCATCCTGGGGCGCCCCCGTGCGCGAAGCCAGGCAAGAGACCAGCGCATCGAATCGTTCACCGCAAAGGCCGTCGCGCTCGAACGACGCTGGGTTAGTAATGTCCCCCAACCGAACCGTCGCACCCGCGAGCAAGCGCTGGGTATCCTGCGGCGCGAGCGCGCCACCGACCCCGGCACGCGGCCGCACGAAACAGACCACTTCGTGCCCGCGCTGGACCAAGGCCTGCACAGTCGCAATGCCAATGGTGCCTGTGGCCCCCAAGACCATCACCCGCCGCGGGTTTGGCGAGCGCGCGCGTGGCGCGTCGTCCAGAACGATGGCAGTACTCACGGTTTCGGGGCCACGGCCATCAAACCCGCCAGTCGATCATCATCTTCAGACACTGCACATCGCCAAAGGCAACCTCGTAAGCCTCACGCGCCTGGCCCGGGTTCAGCGTATGCGTGATCAAGCCCTCGAGCGACAGTGCACCCGTCTCGACCAGGGCGGTCACCGCCTGCAGATCGTGCTTTTTCCACTGGGCCGCGACGCGGATCTGAGCCTCTCGCATGAAGGCCGGCGCGAATGCGAAGCTGAGGTCGTTCTTGTAAAACCCGGCCAGGACAATTTCACCACCCGGCGCCAGACAGCCGATCAGGCGATTCAAAATGGCGCCATCACCGCTGACGTCATAGATCGCACGATAGTCGCGGCGAGCGTCATCCTGCGGATCGATCGCAACGTAACCCACCGCGCCCCCCCGCCGGGCCGCCTGGGTCTCCCAGACGGTGGGCGCGGGCAGCCCCAGCGCCAGGGTAATGCGGGCTAGCAACCGGCCCATGACACCATGGCCAACAATCAAATCGGGCGCCACCATCGGTTCACGCGCGCCACCGAGCGAAATCGTGTGATAGCAAGTCGCCGCCAGGGCCAGCAGAACCGCCTTGGGGCCCAGATCAGGCGCCACCCGGACAACCCGGTCATGGGGAACGATCAATCGCGATCCAGCCCCGCCAAAAATATTGCGAACGCCCTGAAAACTGTAGGACCCGGGAATGAAAACTTGGTCACCGACGCGCAAGTCCGCAGTGTCAGCCACCCGAACGACTGTGCCAACCGTCTCGTAACCCGGTACTAGCGGGTAACCCAGTCCTGGGAATGGGGGCATGGTGCCATCCCACAGCAGGCGCTCAGTCCCGGTACTGATCCCACTGAACCCGACTTCGACTTCAAGGTCCTTGTCATCGAAGGACTTGAGTTCCAGTGTTTGGACCGAAAGCGACTGCGGGGCTTCAAAAACGATTGCTTGCGCGCGCTTCATGTGAAATTGTTGGTTGTTTAAAGCTCATCTTATTGAACTCCGCGCGCTTACCCAAATCAACACTGCGAGATGTCACCCATGAACGACAACCGATCTGGTCACATGGACGAAGCCAAAAGTCCTGTGCGTCCACGCAAACGGACGCTCGAGGACCACGTGCTGAAGTTCATTGAAGGCAACAACCTGAACATCTGGATCGGCATCCTGATCGTCTTCGCACTGACGATCGTTCTGTCCGATCGCGGTTGAGCGTTTCTCTAAGGTCTCAGCCAAGGGTTCAGCCAAGCGAGCAGGCGTCCCGCGTACGGGACTTGCTGAAAGCACTCCGTCAAGGCGGACTGACGACGAGGGTGGACATGGACACGCGTCAGGTCTATCGCGGTTCCAGGATCACGACGGGCCTCAGAACACCTTCGATTCCACGTCTTGGCCCCCTTCAAGGAGTCGCCCCGAGATGCGTCGAGAGGACTGGATCGAACGAGAGGTGGCGCGCTGGCCACCCGGGCGAGCCATCGAGGTGGCGCTCGAGCGGTGGCAACCCCTGCTGACCGAAACCATCTCGATTCTGGGCAAGTTGGGGGTCGATTCGATCTACGACAAAAGCCTCATCCTGACGCATCACCAACTCCCAACAATGGGATTTGACCTTCTGGTCCAGGCTGATCATCCCCCACTATCAGGACTCAAGGCCTCAATGGCCAAACAAACGGAAGCGGATGGATGCCGGGCCATGCGCTGCTTACTGATCAACTTTACCGCCGTGATGGCCATCCTGATCGGCGAATCCCTGACTGAACGCCTGTTGCAGGGAGCCTGGGGCGATCACCCAGACCATCCACTCAATGCGGGGTCGACCCATGACTGAGAAAGTAAGGATCCGATCGCTGATCACTGGCGTCCCGGGGCTTGACCAATTGCTTGGCGGAGGTCTACCCGAATTCTCATTGACTGTTCTGGGGGGCACTCCGGGCACTGGCAAAACCACGCTTGCCCACCAGATCATGTTCGGCGTGGCCACGCCGCAAAACAAGGCTCTGTACATCTCGGTACTCGGTGAACCCGCACTGAAAATGCTGCGCTATCAGCAGCAGTTCGATTTTTATGATCCCGCAAAGATCAACGAATCGATCTACTACGTGAATATCTCCGAACTCATTCTGAACGCTGATTACGAAGGCGCTTTGTCCAGAATCACGGAAGAAGTGACCAAGCACGGACCTGCGCTCGTCCTGGTGGACTCGATCCGGGCCCTCCTGAACCTCGCTGAAAGCGACAAGATCAACGAAGTCGAGATCATACGATTCGTCCAGCGCTTGGCGTTGCTGTTGACCAGTTGGCAAACGACCAGCTTACTCATCGGCGAATACCAATTCCCGGACAGTGATTCGGGTTCGGTCTTTACCGTGGCCGACGGCGTGATCTTTCTGACGCAAAGCCTGAATCGCAATTCGGTCGTGCGCAAAATTCAGGTCCCCAAGATGCGGGGGCATGCTCAAGTCTCCGGCCTTCACACCTTTCGGATCCAACAATCGGGATTCGAAATATTCCCGCGTGCGATTGTCACAGGACTTATGCCGCAGGTTCGCGAGAACGCATTGCCCCCGGACAAGACCCGGATATCGCTCGGCAGTTCCGGTATCGACCCACTACTCGCGGGCGGATTACCAACGGGTTATTCCCTCCTGGTGGTCGGCCCCTCGGGTTCCGGTAAGACCATTTTGGCCACAGAATTTTTAGCCGAGGGGGTCCGGGCGGGTGAAACCGGCGTGATCGCCGTCTTTGAAAAGCGTCCGAATCAGTCCAGTCGCAACCAGATCCTGAACCCGCTGATTCGGTCGGGCCATATCGGCCTGATCGAGTACCGTGCGCTCGACCTGTCGCTCGACGAGGTCCTGCATGATATGGCCGTCACCATTCAGAAACTCAACGCAAAGCGGGTTGTGATTGATTCGCTTTCGGGCTTTGAACTGTCGCTGGTACCAGAATTCAGCGAAGACTTCCGCAGTTCCCTGTATCGGATGGTGGCACAACTCACCACCATGGGCGTAACGGTCCTGATGACCTCAGAACTTGAGGATCGGTATACCGATCTGCGATTTAGCCCCTTCGGGAGTGCCTTCATGGCAGATGCCATTCTCGTGCAGCGCTATGTCGAACTGGATGGCGAATTCAAGCGTGTCCTGTCGATCATCAAGGTCCGTGGCAGTGCGCATGACAAGGGAATTCACCTGTACGACATCGACGATTCGGGTTTACATGTTGGGGCGGCTCTCGTTGGCTACCAGGGCATCATGGGCGGCCGACCCGAGTTCAACCCAACGCTCTGACGACAAGGCGCCTGGCTGCTGCCAGCCTCAAACGCTCTTTCGCCAGCGTCCAATGTTCGCCGGTTCGAGACCCAGCCCGCTCGAAAGCAGGAGCCAGCCCACCGTGCGCAAGCCAACTCCGAAGCCCCAATCCACAAGCGTCCCGTCAGGTCCCATCCCGGCTCCGTTGCTCACATTCGGGCATCCGACTCGGCCCCCGCAGCGGCACCGAATGGAGTTGCCTGCCGTTTCACGGGGTGCAATGCGACAGGGAGAACCCCTTCGGCTGCGCGAAGCGGCGGTGCGCGCCCGGGAGCTTGCCTGCGACCTGAGGGAGCAGCAACTCAACGCCACCGCCAAAGCACTCAATCCCCTTCAGGACCGCATCAACATGATGCGTGAAGCCAACGCAGAAATGGTTCAGAGTGCCCTGAAGGCGAATGCGCTCGCCGAAGATGAACGCGTTCATAAAGAAGCGCTCAAATATCTGGCACAGCATGACACCCTGACCGGGCTCGGCAATCGGGCACTTTTATACGAACAACTGACCCAGTCGATGAGCGTCGCGCGCAGTCAGGGATCGCAACTCGCAGTGATGTTCATCGATCTGGATCACTTCAAGGCCATCAATGACACGCTGGGCCACGCGGTCGGCGATGAATTACTCAAAGCCGTCGCCCAGCGCCTTTGCGCCGGCGTTCGGCACTCGGACTTCATCAGTCGTCTGGGGGGAGACGAATTCGTCGCGGTTCTCACGCGGATTGAACATATTGATGACGCCCGACATTCAGCCCAAAAGATCCTCGATAGCCTGATCGAAAACTATTCAATCGAAGGCAGGGATCTCGTTATCACGGCCAGCATCGGCATCAGCCTCTTTCCTAGCGATAGCGCCGATGCCGCGGGGCTGATCGAGTGTGCCGATTCGGCGCTCTACCTTGCCAAAGGAGCGGGACGAAATCGATTCGCGTTCTTCGATCCAGACCGGAATGTACCGACTCCCATGCGGCAGTCGCTCGAATCAGCGTTGCGCCGTGCGATCGATGCCGAGGAGCTTGCACTGCAGTACCAGCCTATCTTCGATCTTAAAACAAACAGCATCTGCCGGGTCGAGGCCCTGATTCGCTGGCTCAGGCCTGGCACAGGCTTGTCCATGCCTCCTGACTTCCTGCCCATGGCGGAACGCAGCGGCCTGATCATGGCCATCGGGCGCTGGGTCTTGCGCACTGCCCTGCACGAAGCACGGACCTGGGAGACCGACGGGTTGCCAGCACCGACCCTGGCAATCAACCTATCAGCCCTTGAGTTCAGGGCGCCGGATTTTATGGGCACGCTCCGGTCCATCCTCAAACAGTCAAACTTCGAACCACAACGGCTGTCACTCGAATTGAACGCAGAGGTGATCGAGAGCATCGACAGGACCGATTCCCCCCTGCTCCACCAGATTCAGGAGTTGGGCATCCAACTGGCGCTCAATGATTTTGGGACCGGATCGCTGAGTCTGCAGCACCTGCAAGAACTCCCGATCCAATCGGTGAAGATTGACCGCTCATTGATCAGCCACCCGTCAAACCGATTCGCCGATTCGCAGCTATTGCGCAGTGCAATCCATCTGGCCCAGGAACTGGATAGGCGCGTGGTCGCAGTCGGCATCGAAACGCCCGCGCAACTCAAACGTCTTCAGGATTACGGTTGCGATGAAGGCCAGGGCTACTGGCTTGGCCGCCCGGTTGCAGCGCAGGCCATTGCGCAACGCCTTCGGCCCCCGGGGTGAAGGCAGACCTAGCAGGCCGATAAATTGCTGATGACATGCTGATGACAGTCAGGACTCGCAGGACTCGCAGGCCTATTCACTCATCAGATGGAGAATCATAATGCGCAAACATTTGCTTCTATGTTTAGCAATTACCGGGAGCTGTATCTCGCTCGGTGCCTGCGGCGGCATGACCAGTCGGGAAAAAAGTACGGCAGCCGGTGCCGTCATTGGTGGTGTCGCGGGCTCTGTGATGAGCGGGGGCAGCACGACCGGAACAGTGGGTGGTGCAGCCGTCGGTGGCCTGATCGGGAACCAGGTCGACCGGAACAAAAAGTAGTCCCTACACAGTCAGCTCCCTCAGGGGGAAGCCTCAATACGCCTTCACTTGGTTCCGAAGAGACGGTCCCCCGCATCACCGAGCCCTGGCACGATGTATCCGTGATCATTGAGCTGGCGATCGATCGCAGCGGCGTAGATCGGAACATCGGGGTGCGTTTTGCGCATCGCCTCGACCCCTTCCGGGCAGCCAACCAGACACACGAATTTAATCGACTTCGGCTGCAGGGCTTTTAGCCTACCGACCGCTGCGATGGCCGAGTTACCGGTGGCGAGCATGGGATCGACGACGATGACATCTCGTTGATCCATGCTGTGGGGCATCTTGAAATAATATTCGACCGCGGCGAGCGTAGCCGGATCACGATACAGCCCGATATGTCCGACCCGAGCGCCGGGTACAACCGTGAGCATGCCGTCCAAAAAACCATTACCGGCCCGCAAGATGCTCACAAAAACCAGCTTTTTTCCGTCAATAACCTTGCCGGTCATTTTCTCCAGCGGCGTTTCAATTTCAACCTCCTGCATCGGCATTTCCGAAGTCACTTCGTAAGCCATCAGCATCGAGATTTCATTCAGCAGGCGGCGAAACGTGCTGGAGGAGGACTCCTTCTTTCGTAACAAGGTCAGTTTGTGCTGCACCAAAGGGTGGTTGACCAAACAGACGTTGCCCTGACGAATCACGCGCATGGTTCGACTTCGCTGGTTTTGAAGATTTCGTGAAAGAAGTTAGTGGGGTGGCTGATGGGATTCGAACCCACGACAACTGGAACCACAATCCAGGACTCTACCGCTGAGCTACAGCCACCACCGTCCGCAAAAACCGTACAAGCGCAGCGCGGAAACTGGCCTGCCCGACAGGAATCGAACCTGTGACCCTCAGCTTAGAAGGCTGATGCTCTATCC
>JBBAOE010000006.1:93084-137546 GCA_040401595.1 Burkholderiaceae bacterium | reverse complement strand
CAGGGCATCAACCCAGCACCAAGCCGTCAGCTGGAGCCCATCAAACGCCAACCTGAAAACGCTGCTACCTTCGACGCCAACTCGCTGCGTGCGCGTGCATTGAAATCCCTCGCCACCGTCGCTGCCGAGGGATTGCCGCCGTAATACCGAAACAATCCTTCGATTGAGGGAATACGGTTGCTTACGAATGTCCCTCTATGCATCGGCAGGTAGCGCAGAGCGTATTGCTGATGCACGCCTGCTGGCTGACATCGGGACGGTGGCCGAATCAATAATTGTCGGCCTCCAACGTTTGATGTCGTATCGACCGCCAAATAACCCACGCTTTGATGTTCGGTCCAACCGCAGCTTGCAACTGATAGTTGTTAAATTTTTTACCGACCCAGTTGTACACAGAAAATATAACGTATAACCGTAAACACCGATTTATGCCCAGTCCCTCGCAACCCATTGGCCGATTCAGGGCAAATACCTTTTGGATTTCATTAAACCCACGATCGCCCTCATCCAATTCGAGCTGGCGTGGATGGAAGCGGCCATCTTTGTGTTTGGGATACTGCTCGTTCGGCGAGACATCAAACAACTGACCGGCTGGTCTTTTTTTTGTGCGTTCGTTTTCCTTGAAATTTCCACCAATATCGGACTGGGCACGATATTGCAGCCCGGTTTCCCACCTGCAAACCAGCAAACCTCGCTTCGTGTCTATGGGGTTCTTAATTTAGCATCCAACTTTTTCTTTGTATTGTTCTGCTGCCAGCTCAACCGAACGCTTTCAACGAGGTTCATTTCGTTATTTGCATTCGCCGTATTGAGCTCTGGAATTATCTCGGAATACGAAGTGGCGTACGGCGGATGGCACGATCAATTCATTCCGCTACCACTTGCCCGCCAAATTCCAGAGGAATTACTGTGCGCTTTTTCTTTATTTGAACTCGTCAAACGCGCCCGCAGGGAATTCACGTTCGGCTTGGGCGCCTTGGCCTTTGTGATTGACACAAAATTAACCAAGGAGATATTTTGGAGCGTTTACTTCAGCACGTTCACAGCATCGCTCATCACGGTTGATACGCTACCGCCCCAAATGATCGCCTTTTACTTTGTAAGAGCGATAGTATCGGCTGCGCCGATTCTTGTTATCTTTGGTCACTGGACTGGACTTTTACTAAGTTCCCGCAGAACGATTCAGGTGGAAAACGATCAAATCAAGACCCTCCTGAAGGAAAAAACCATACTGCTGGATTCAATGGCGGATTTTAGTCGCTCGGCAGAAGCTGGGGGATTGACCGCTGCAATGACCCATGAAATCAGTCAACCGCTCAGCGCTGTGGCACTCAATGCGGCGGTGCTCAAAGCCCGCCTTAACTCGATAGAGACACCACCTGAGATTGAAGCACTCGTCGACAAAGTCGTATTTGAGATTTCGCGTACGAGCGAGTCCGTGCATCACTTGCGCCAAATCTTCAAGCCCGTCGTACAAGGGCAGCGAGACTCGACGGACCTGATCGATCCTAAAATCGTGTTGGAACAGATCCTCAATATCATCGCATCCCGAGCCAAACAATCGAAAGTCTTGGTCTCGATCGAAAACTCTAACCCCGATGGGATTTTAGTCAGAGCCGACGACTTCTATACGCTTACGCTCAATTTTCTCTTGAACGCCCTCGATGCCCTCGAACAATCTGACCGCGCTGAGAAGAGGATCACGATTTACCTCGCGTCTATGCCATCGGCGCTGACGCTGATCGTGGACGATAACGGGCCGGGTATCCCCCCTGATTTCGCTGATGAGGTGTTCAATCTGCGCAAAACCACCAAGCCCAACGGGATGGGCGTGGGCCTGTGGTTGTGCGAGCAGCTGTGCCGAAATCGCGGCTATTCGATCTCATTCAATTCTGCCCCCCACGAAGGCACAGAGTTCAAAGTTTCATTCCCTGCCAATTCAGCCAAATTGGGCTCGACGCCGGAATCTACCATTGCGCCGGGGACACCATCATGAGCTTGTCTTCTGGATAGACCTTCACAGCGTCACAGCGAGGTTACCCATGAGGGGCTCGGTTTACTTGGTTGAAGATGACGATGGGCTGCGCGAGGCGTTGGGTATCTATCTCTCGTCTCGTGGATGGGAGGTGCACGCCTTCCGCAGCGCCGATGATTTTGTGTCGGTGCCCATTGAATCAACGCCAAGCGTCGTGGTGACCGATGTGAACCTTCCTGGAATATCCGGATTGAAGCTCCAGGAGAAAAAACGCGAGACCTGCCGTCCGGTGCCTTTTATTTTTATAAGCGGCGCCTTGTCGGTCCCCGACGGGGTTGCGGCGATGAAAGGAGGCGCCGTGGAGTTTCTGATCAAGCCAGTCGATCCAGAACGACTGACTGCTGTAATCGAACAGGGCCTCCTGATCGATACTGCGTCTTTACGAGGTCAACAGCGCGCGGCTGAATTAGCCTCCCAGATGGATGGCCTGTCGCCGCGCGAGAGGCAGGTTCATGCGCTGCTGGTGCGAGGGGCCAACAACACTCAGATCATGGATGCACTCGGGGTCTCGATTCATACGGCCAAGCAGTACAAGTCGGAAGTGCTCCGTAAATTTGAAGTATCGAACCTCGCCGATCTGATCGATGCCTCCAATCCTGAAATTGGATCGGGCAAGATCCGATAAGGTTCGACCCGTCACTGCGGAAGGTCCAAGGTGCCGGATTGATTCATGACCGTCGGCCGAACTTCGCACGTCAACCGAATCAATCACTGCCTTGAGTCCAGTTGCTTGTGTTCTTGCGACCAGCAGCAACACACGTTCTCATCGTTTGATACACCCCTGGGTTGTGCATCAAACGATTGTTCGTTGTAAATTTTTACGCCAGGGACGATACAGACAAAAAATATAACGTGCCATTATATAGAGGCATCAGGAGCGAACGAAGCTTCACCGCATAGTCGATCCAGGGTACATATCTTTTGGATGTCATAAAACCCACGATTGCCTTCGTCCAATTCGGTCTAGCGGGGACGGAAGTTGCCATCTTCGCACTGGGGACACTGCTCGTTCGACGAGATATCAAACAACTGACTGGTTGGTCTCTTTTTTGTGCGTTCGCTTTCCTTGAGGTTTGTACCAATATCGAACTGGGCGCGATATTGCAGTCCGGTCTTTCATCTGAAAAGCAGCAAACGGGACTTCATGTCTATGGGGTGCTTAATTTAGCATCCCATTTGTTTTTGGCATTGTTTTTCTGCCGACTCAACCGAACGCTATCAAAGAGATTCATTTCGACATTCGCATTCGTGACATTGCTTGCTGGAGTCATCTCGGAATACGAAGTGGCCTACGGCGGGTGGCGTGATCAATTTATGATTCTACCGATTGCCCGCCAAATTCCAGCCGATTTAATTTGCGCCTTTATTTTATTCGAACTCGTCAAACGTGTTCGAAGGGAGTTCACGTTTGGTTTAGGTGCCTTGGTCCCTGCGATTGCAACAAAGTTGATCCTAGGGACATCGCGGAACGTTTACTTAATGACATCGACAACATCAATCCTAACGATTGATACCTTACCGCCCCATATATTCGCATGGCAAATTTTAAGAGTGATGCTCTCTGCTGCTCCGATTTTATTTATCTTCGGTCACTGGACAGGAATCTTACTGAATTACCGTAGAACGATTCAGATCGAAAACGATCAGATCAAGACCCTCCTGAACGAAAAAACCATCCTACTGGATTCAATGGCGGATTTTAGTCGCGCGGCAGAAGCCGGGGGATTGACCGCTGCACTGACCCATGAAATCAGTCAACCGCTCAGCGCTGTGGCACTCAATGCGGCGGTGCTCAAAGCCCGGCTTAAAGCGATAGAGACGCCGCCAGAGATCGAAGCACTTGTCGACCAAATCGTGTTCAATAATTCGCGCACGAGCGACTCCGTGCATCACCTACGCCAAATCTTCAAGCCCGACGTTCAAGGGCAGCAAGCCTCGGCGGCCCTGATCGATCCGAAAATCGTGTTGGATCAGATCCTCAGTATCGTCGCATCCCGAGCCAAACAATCGAAAATCTCGGTCTCGGTCGAGAACTCTAACCTCGATCGGGTTCTGGTCAGGGCCGACGATTTTTATACGCTTTCGCTCAATTTTGTTTTGAACGCTCTCGATGCCCTCGAGGAATCTGCCCGTGCCGAGAAAAAGATCACGATTTACATCGTATCGACGCCCTCGGCGCTGACGCTGATCGTGGACGATAACGGGCCGGGTATCACGCCTGATTTCGCTGATGAGGTGTTCAATCTTCGAAAAACCACCAAACCCAACGGAATGGGCGTGGGGTTGTGGTTGTGCGAGCAGCTATGTCGAAGTCGCGGCTATTCGATTTCATTCAATTCTGCCCCCAACGAAGGAACGGAGTTCAAAGTCTCCTTCCCTGCCAACTCAGCTACATCGGGCTCGACGCCGGGATCTGCCATTGCGCCGGGGACATCATCATGACCTTATCTTCTGGATCGGACTTCAGAGCGTCACAGCGAGGTTGCCCATGAGAGGCACGGTTTACTTGGTTGAAGATGACGATGGGTTGCGTGAGGCACTGAGCGCCTATCTCACGTTTCGCGGATGGGAAGTGCACGCCTTCTGCAGCGCTGATGATTTTGTGGCGGTGCCCATTGCATCAACGCCAAGCGTCGTGGTGACCGATGTGAAACTTCCTGGCATATCCGGGTTGGCGCTGCAGGAGAAGAAACGCAAAATCTCCCGGCCAGTGCCCTTTGTTTTTATGAGTGGCGCCCTGTCGGTCACCGACGGCGTCGCGGCGATGAAAGGAGGGGCCCTGGATTTTCTGGTCAAGCCAGTCGCTCCAGAGCAGCTAGATACTGCGCTCGAACATGCACTGACACTCGATGCGGAATTTCTGGCAGGCCAGAGGCACACCGCTGTCTTAGCCTCCCGACTGGAGGGCCTTTCGCCGCGCGAGAGGCAGGTTCACGCGCTACTCGTGCGCGGCACGAACAATACTCAGATCATGAATGCACTCGGGATCTCGATTCATACCGCAAAGCAGTACAAATCGGCAGTGCTGCGCAAATTCGAAGTATTGACCCTGGCAGAACTGATCGATGCATCCCAGCCTGAAATCGGGTCAGGCCAGATTGGACAAGCTTAGACCCACCGCTTCGGGCGGGTGCCAGCAATCAGTCAACCCGCTTTGGGAGCATTCGCTCGGATCGGTTGATCCCACTTCGAGCGCAAGTCACGCCAAGCTGCGCGCGGATCCTGTGTCGCGGCTGCGTCCGATACCGGGGGCGAAACTGCCACAGTCTGCGTTGCCGTCGCGCTTCCCGGATCGGATCCACCCGCCGCCGGGGCGCGCGCGGTGGCCGCGTACGCGCTTTGCGCGGAGGCGTCGGATAAAACCGGGCCCCCGCGCACTCCAGCGCCTGCGCGCGCCGAGGATTCTGGGAACGCAACCATTCCATTGGGCTCAGGCGGATTGCCAGCTTGCGCGGAATAGCCACCCGGGTTGCCCCCGCGTGAGCCGCCCGACGAGGAGCCCGAGCCACTGCCGGCTCCACCCGCCTGACTACCCAGGGTGCTGCCACCGAGGTCAGTACCCGCGCTACCGCCTGTCATCGATACCGAAAGCGTCCCAGTGATGCTACCCGCAGTCGCGCTCAAAACGACCGCGTCGGACAATAGTGCCGACTGCGTGGCGCGACCGGCCGATGCTGCGGCGATTGCCGTTGCAACGCTCGCCGCCCCCGAAGCGCTGGCGGCGAAGCCGGGCGAGCGCGCATCCGTTGCGCTGCCGTTTCGCAGTGCGTTCGCAAGCGCTGTCGCGCCTTGCTCGTTCGCCACCGAAGCGAGCATTGGAGAAGAATTTGAACCGGCAGCCCCCCCGGCCTGGACCGCGGTCGCCGTCTGCGAGTGATCCGTGACCCCGGGCAATGCCGTTCCCTGGGCGGTCGCCGTGACGGACGCTGACGCATCAAGCGCTGATCGTTCCGTAGCAAGCCCAGGTCCACCCAGACCGGCCGGCGCGAAAACCTGACTGGAGCCATCCTTCAAGCCACCACCCGCCCATCGAGCGGCGGCCTGGGCCAAGTCTACCGATTTGGCGACTGCGTCTGCGGAGGCGACCGCGACCGCCACTGCGGAGGCTGAATCGTCGGGCACGGCGCTGGCGGCTGCCGAGCTTGCGATGGCCGGTGGATTCGCAACGAAAGGCGCGGCCAATCCGGCAATATTTACCGCAGATGCGGCAAGCCCGTCCGGTGCAGCGGCGATCGGTGCGGCGTTGGACTCCGACTCACCCGCTTTGGTGGTTCCTTGTCCCACGCGAGAGGCATTCCCATCCGAATCGGCCACTGCGCTCGACTCTGTCGCTGGCGCACTCACCTGTGCGCTGGCATCCACCGCGTCCGCACTGAACCCCGAGGCTGCTGTCGGCGCATCGGCGTCCTTGAGAACCCGCGCAAATGAACCGTCGGGCTTTACCAGAGCAGACGCTTGTGTAGCCGCCCGGGACGCAGCGGCATCAGAATTCGATAGTTTGGGCACAACGGTTGTCATGAGGCGATCCAAGTTGGCCCCGTGATTCGGGGAAATCAGTTAGGCAAAAACAATGCCAATTCGAAATATTCGGCTCTCAGGATCGCCCCATCCACTCAGTCGACGTGACCCAGCGCTCGCAGAATCTTCTCCGGGGTGATCGGCTGCGACCAGACCTGGGCGTTCAAGGGCGCAAGTGCATCGTTGATCGCGTTCATGACCGCCGCGGGTGCGCCTGCGGTACCTGCCTCGCCAGCGCCCTTGGCGCCCAGTTGGCTGCTGCGGGTTGGCGTCTGCACATGGGCCACCTCGATATCGGGCATCTCCGCGCACATCGGCACCAGGTAATCCGCCATGCTGGCGTTACACATCAGGCCCTCCTCGTCGTAGAGGCACTCTTCGAGCAGCGCACCCCCGATGCCTTGCACGATCGCACCGCGGATCTGCTCATCGACCAGTTTTGGATTGATCACCCGACCGCAGTCTTCGACGGCCCAGTGCTTGAGCAGCGTCACGAACCCGGTCTGCGAATCCACTTCAACATAGGAGGCCTGGACCCCGTTCGTAAAGATGAACGGATAGTCGCGCTGGGCATAGTGACGCGTCACGATCAACTCGGGCGTGAAGTCATTGGGCAAGGTGTCCGAACGGAAATAGGCGACCCGCCCAAGCTCGGAGAACGGCAATAGAGGTTCGAAGCTCGTGGCATCGACCACCTGCCCACGGCGCACCGCAAGCGTTACCAGGTCACGCTTCAGAATGACGGCCGCAACCTTCAGGATATTGGCCCGCAGTGCCTGCCCCGCAAGGAGCACCGCCTCGCCACCGATCCCCGCACCACGCGAAGCCCAGGTGCCACCCCCATAGGGCGTGATATCCGTATCGCCGGTGATGACCCGGACCAGTTCAAGATCCACCCCGACCGCATCAGCAGCGATCTGACGAAAGATGCCGTCGTTGCCCTGGCCCTGCTCGCCAACGCCGATCAGGAGTGTGACCGCCCCCGACGGGTCAAGTCGCATCGTTGCGCCATCCTGCGAGGCAATGCGCGCACCGCCGACCCCATAGAATGCGGCGCTCGGATTCGTCAGCTCGATGAGGGTCGCGAAGCCAATGCCGCGATAGATCCCTTGTGCCCGCAACCGTTCACACTCCGCCTTGAGCGTCCCGTAGTCCATCAACTGTTCGAGCTTGGTCAGACAGGCCTCATGCGACAGGGACTCGAGCCGGATCCCACTCGCTCCCGTGGCTGGATACGCATCATCGGGGATCACGTTACGACGCCGAATCTCCAACGGGTCCATCCCGATCTTGCGCGCGGCCAGATCGACCAGGCCTTCGGTGACCGCGCAGGCGATCGGATGCCCCACGCCACGGTACTGACAGGTCGGTGTCTTGTTCTGAAAGACGACGTTCAAATGCGCACGATAATTCTTGTGCTTATAAGGGCCGCCCACGAGATTGACAACCTGGTTCCCTTCGATCGCGCTGGTTCTCGGAAACATCGAATAGGGTCCGATTCCGGTCAGGTCGTCCATCTCGAACGCGAGCATTTCACCATCCCGGTTCACCGCCAGACGGGCCTTGACCCGATGATGCCGCGCATGAATATCGCTCGTGAATGACTCCAGGCGGTCAGCAACAAACTTGACCGGGCGCCGACAAAGGATCGACAGTGCAACGGTCGCGAAATCGTCTGGATAGGCATGGACCTTGATACCAAAAGAGCCACCGACGTCCTTGCAGATCACCCGGATTGATGACTCCGGCAGATCGAACTGGCGGGCATACAGATCCTGCATCATGTGTGGTGCCTGGAACGAGTGATAGACCGTCAGACGCTGCTCGGCTGCGCTCCAATCCGCAATCTGGCTGCGCGGCTCAAGCGTCACGCCCGTATGACGGCCAAACTCGAAGGTCGCCTCGACCGTCGCATCCGCCTGGGCAAACGCCCCATCGACATCGCCAACGTTTAGGCTGCGGGTAAAGCACAGGTTATCGCCCAATTCCGGATGGATCAGCGGCGTCCCTTGATCGAGTGCCGTTTCCATGTCGACGACCGGTGTCAGGCGCTCGAAATCGACCTGAATCTGTTGCAGCGCGTCTTCGGCCTGTTCGCGGGTCTCGGCCACTACGGCCACGACGGGCTCGCCCTGCCAGCAGGCCCGCTCCAGCGCGAGCGGATACTGCGGCGCCGACTTCATCCCGGCGAGATGGGCCAGCGTCGCGACCCAGGGTTTGCAAACCCGGGCAATGTCGTGCCCGTCAGCAACCATAATCACGCCTGGCATCGCACGCGCGGCATCGGAATGGACCGCCAGAATGCGGCAGTGGGCAACCTGACTGCGCCAGAACACCACATGTGCCATCCGAGGTAATTCGACATCGTCGGTGTAGGTGCCCTGGCCCTGCACGAGCTTGCGTACGCTCGGACGTTCGGGGCTCGCACCGATATAGCGCGGGTCCTCGGTCAAGGGCGGCAGCGGGCGCTCAGTCGGATCCACTCGCGTGGGTGGCTCTTCGATCTCAGTACCCGCCACGGGGGCCAAGGTTTGCATCAGCTGATCAACGCTCATACGCCTGTCTCCGACACCGTCCGAGCGGCACGCAGCGCCAGCGTTTCACAAATCGCCTCGACGATCGCGTGATAGCCCGTACAGCGACAGAAATTTCCGCTCATCCATTCGCGCACCTCGGCACGCGTCGCATCCGGTTTGTTCTCCAGCAACTCCTTGGCCGCCATCACCATGCCCGGGGTGCAGAAACCACATTGCAAGGCGGCATGACGAATAAAGGCATCCTGAAGATCACGCACGTCGCCGTCCTCGTTCAAGCCCTCGATCGTGCGCACACGGCAGCCGTCCGCTTGCACGGCCAGGGTCAGGCAACCCCGCACGATTTTGCCGTTGACCTCGACCGTACAGGCACCACAAACACCGTGCTCGCATCCCAGATGCGAGCCTTTGAGGCCCAGGTCTGAGCGCAGAAAATCGACGAGATGGGTGCGTGGCTGAATATGCCGCTGGCTGCGTTGACCGTTGACGGTCAGGTCGATGCAATGAAGTTCCGCCATCACGATTCCTGCAAAAAAGAATGAGAAAAGAGGGGGAGGTCGAGCCGAAACAACTGGACAATCGCTCGGACGGACCCTTGCGCCCGATCAGTGATTCAAACCATCATGGCCGCACGACTCGCATGGGCGGCTGTCAACAATCGTCGCGCCAGGACCGTGGCGAGATGGCGCTTGGTCTGACCAGTGTGCGTCAGATCCGGCAAGGGATCGAGTTCCGCCTTGAGCGACGCGAGCGCGATTTCGATCGTCGCCGCATCCAGAGTTTTTCCGGCCAACAGGGCTTCCGTGCGGCGCGCGCGCAATGGGATCGCCCCCATGCCCAGAAATCCGAGTCGGACCTCACGCGCAACCAGGCCGTCAAATCGCGCAGCGACCGCCAGACCCGCTACCGCATAGTCGCCATGGCGTCGGGCGAGTTCATCAAACGCGAACCAATCCGCAGCCGTCGCCACCGGAACATCGGCCGCCACCACAATCTCGTCGGGACGCAGATCGGTCGTGTACAGATCCTGAAAAAAATCGGTCGCAGCCACCTGACGTTGCCCCTCAGGGCCTTGCACGGTGATCACCCCCTCCAATGCGACCAGACAGCAAGGCCATTCCGCAGCCGGGTCCCCGTAGGCAATGGATCCGCCCCAGGTCCCGGAATTTCGGATCGCCCGGTGGGCGATATGTGGCACGGCAGAGGCGAGCAGAGGCGCATGTTCCGCCACCAGCGCGGATGCCTCGATCTCGGAATGTGTCGCCAGGGCACCAATGCGCAGGCGATTACCCACCCGATGAATGCCACACAACTCAGCGATCGCGGTAATGTCAATGAGTAGCGCGGGCTCGGACAGTCGCATGTTGAGGGTGGCGAGCAAGGTCTGCCCGCCCGCCAGAATGCGGGCATCGTCCCCATGCTCGCCCAGCAGCGCCAGCGCCTCATCCACAGAATGCACTTTGACGTAATCAAACGGTGGCGATTTCATGGGGATCCTGTTTGCGTTACTTTGATAATCAAAACTAAATTCAAAATAATAAAGCGCCGAGCCAGACACCGAACCCGGTGGTCGCCACCCCCATCAGGAACCAGAGCAGGCGGGAAGACTCCGCCTCCAGCAGACTCGGCCGAAGAGGTGCATCGACTGGCGCGAACGTCGAGGCCACGGCTACCCCCTCAGCTAACCCACCAGCTAACCCACCAGCCAACCCACCAGCCAATCCATCGACCGCGCCACCCACCCGCTCGTCGACCACCGCATTCGCGGGGATCGGAGGGGGGTCGCTTGCGACCGGTTCGTCGCTCTGCGGGACGGCGGGCTTCGCCAGGCGCTCGCGCAAGGCGGCGAAAAACTGGTCGGCCAATTGGCGCGCCGATGCGTCGAGCAGTCGCCCGCCGATCTGACCAAGTTTCCCACCCACCGACGCCTGGACGGTGTAAGTCACCCGAGTCCGACCGTTCTCTTCAATCAGTTCGACTTGCGAGCGTCCCGAAGCCATCCCAGCCGCGCCTCCCGAGCCCTCAAAGCGCATCAGGCACCGCTCGGGAACGACCACCTCGGACAGGGTGAGCGTGCCACTGAAGCGTGCCCGAACAGGACCCAGCTTGACCATGACGCGCGCGCGCCGGACCGTGTCCGAGTCATTGATGACCTCTTCGCAGCCCGGAATGCAGGCCTGCAATACGCTCACATCGTTGAGCGCATCCCAGACCTGGTTGCGGGCGGCCTCGATGACGACTGCGCCGGTCAGTTCCATTGCCTGCCCATCTCCCGTTCAACCGATTTCAAAATCCGCCGCCTGCCGATTTGCGGGTTAGTACGGATGGTCATGCTGACCATATGATCAATAAGCTTAGCCATGGTTGACATGTTGGTAAATAGCTCCCACCCCCGGACTAACCCTGAACCCTCAGGGCTGCCCGTCGCAAGGCCCCTCGTGGTCCGGCGCCGGCTGCCGGTCGCTGAGCGGGAGCGACAGATCGTGACCGCTGCAATCAGTTATTTCGCCGAGCATGGTTTTGCCGCGCAAATGCGGGATTTCGCCGCCGCAATCGGTGTCACCCACACTCTGGTTTATCACTACTTTCCGACCAAGCAGGCGCTTGTCGACCGCGTCTACCTCGAAGTCATCGTCGGGCGCTGGAAATCCGAATGGGAAACCCTGCTTGACCACAGAACGATTCCAATCCCTGAAAAACTGGTCCGCTTCTACTGCGACTATGCCCGAACGGTCCTCACCCGAGAATTTGTCCGGATTCTGGTCTTCTCGGGCCTCACGGACCGCAGCATCACGGATCGATTTTTCACCATGCTGGGCGAACGTCTCTTCCCGCGTCTGATTCGCGAAACCCGCAGATTTCGGGGCAGTCGCAGCCGTGCCCGCCCAAGCTCGCGCGAGCATGAACTGCTGATGGGGTTGCACGGCGGCGTTTTTTACGGTGGTATGCGCCGTTTCGTCTACGGCCATGGCATCGTGGGCGAACAGGCACTCGATGATGAAGCCATCATCACGGACCGCGTACACAGTTACCTGAACGCAAGCCGTTCGCTTGATCTGGCTGTCCCTAGGCCGCAAGGTTCGCCCAGCCAGCCGCGCTTGCGCGCCAATGGCGTCAATGCTTAGGCCACAGTGGGTCATCTCTGGAGAACATCATGGCGCTCACCCTTAATCACTTCTCGGTCCGGACCATGGACCTCGAACGCACCCGACACTTCTATGAACAGGTACTCGGCCTGACCGTCGGCCCCCGCCCGGACTTTCCATTCCCAGGGCTCTGGATGTACCGCGGCGATCATGGTGATGTTGCCAATGCCGTCGTCCACATCATCGGCATGGACCCCAATGATCCCGAAGGGCTCAAGCGATATCTGGGCGACCGCGATCCATCGGCCCTCCAGGGCAGCGGTGCGCTCGATCATGTCGCATTCTTTGCCGATGGCCTGACTGCCATGCTGTCCCACCTGAGCGCGATCGGGATCGTACCGCGCGAGCGAACGGTTCCATCGATCGGGTTGCACCAGCTGTTTCTGGACGATCCGAACGGGATCGTCGTCGAACTGAACTATCCGGCGGCAGAAAAGCTGACGCCAGCCTGAACCCTTTTCATCAGCACCCGAGGAGACCCCACCATGTTCAAGAAAACGAGCGGTCATCAAACCGCCGTCGCTCGCCGCCGCCTGCTTCAGGCTGGCGCCGCCGGTACGGCACTGGCAAGCGCGCCCTTCGCGATCAATATCGTTCGCGCTCAAAGCGCCCCCATCAAGATTGGCTTTCCGACGCCACTGACCGGTGCATTTTCGGCCGAAGCGCAGGACCAGGTTCGGGCGGCAGAACTCGCCGTCAAAGAGTTCAACGACGGCGGCGGTTTCAATGGCCGCAAAGTCGAGTTGCTGGTCCGCGATGACAAGCTCAACCCGGGCGAAGCCGCATCCCGAACACTCGAACTGATTGAAAAAGACAAGGTTGATTTCATTGTCGGTTCGCTCTCGGCGGCGACCCAGCTCTCGATCAACGCGGTGACCCGTGAGCGCAAGGTCATCTTCAATTCGATCAGCCAGAGCGATGCCATCAACGAAGCGAAAGACTGGAGCCCGTACACCTTTCACGAAGCACTCAACCCGCACATGACGGCTGGGGCAGTCGCCCGCTATGCGTTTCCAAAGTACGGCAAGAAGGTGGTCTACCTGACCGCGGACTATGCCTACGGACACGAAATGGTGCGTGGGTTCGAGCGCGCCGGAAAAGCGCTCGGTGCGGTGACGCTGGCCGATATCCGCCACCCCCTGGGAGCGGCCGACTACTCCGCATTCCTGCCCCGAATTCAGGCGCTCAAGCCGGATATTCTGGTGCTCTGCAATTTCGGCCGGGACCTGGTGAACTCGGCCAAACAAGCGACTGACTTCGGCTTGAAAGAGAGTACCCGTCTGGTTGCCCCGGTCCTGCTATTCACCTCGCGCCTCGCAGGCGGTGCGGATGCATTTGAGGGCGTCGTGGGCGGCACGTCCTACTACTGGGGTATGGAAGATTCGATCCCGGCGGCGAGGGTTTTCAACGACAAATTCCGCCGCGCGTACGGCGGTGCCGTGCCCTCGGACTACGGCGCTCTGGGCTATGCCGGCGTGCGCAGCGTGCTGCAGGCCGTGGTCAATGCAAAATCAACCGAGTCCGACAAGGTCGCAGACGCCCTCGGACGCCTGGAGTACAACTGGTACAAGGGCAATCAGTTCTATCGGAAGTGCGATCACCAATCGGTCCAGTCCGTCATCATCGTCGAGTCGAAATCCAAGGCGATGAAGGACAAAAACGACGTCTTCAATGTCGCCAGCATTGAGGCTGCCAGCGAAAGTAATTTGCGCTCATGCAGCGAACTGGGCCACAAGGCCTGATCGCCCACTGGGGCGGGTCAGCAGCGCAGCACCCGCCCCGCGCATGAATGCCAGACGGCCATGAAGGAACGCGTCGATCTTGGGTGAACTAACGCCACAACTCGTCGGGCTGCAGCTCGTGACGGGCATTGCACTGGGGGCGATCTACGCCCTGCTTGCCGTCGGGCTGTCGTTGATATTCGGCATGCTGACCGTGGTCAACTTCGCCCATGGAGCCTTCTTCATGGTGGGTGCGTTTCTGGGCATTTACTTCCAGACGCTGACCGGCAGCTTCGCGCTCAGCCTCGTGATCACGCCCCTGGTGGTTGGCTGCGTGGGCATGCTCTCAGAGCGTTTTCTGGTGCGTCCGCTCTACGGGCGTGGCATTGACTATCCGCTCTTGCTCACCTTTGGTCTGAGCTATGTGCTGATTGAACTCATGCGCGTTCTGTTTGGCATCGAAGGCCTTCCCTCATCGACACCCGCGGCATTGCGCGGCTCCGTTGATCTGGGGATCGGGCGATTCCCGCTCTATCGTCTGGTTCTGATCGGTGCAACCGCCATTGTTGTGCTCGGACTTTGGCTGGTCATTGAAAAAACCCGCTTCGGTCTCATCATCCGCGCGGGCTCTCGCGATCCGGAGATCGTCCGGGTTCTGGGTATCGATGTGGCCAAGGTCTGGTTGCTGGTCTTCGGATTGGGGACGGCCATCGCGGGGCTCTCGGGTGTGCTGGCTGCGCCCACACGCGCAGTCAATCCGGAAATGGGGATCACGGTGCTGGCTGAGTCCTTCGTGGTGACCGTCGTCGGCGGTATGGGATCGCTCATGGGGGCGGTCGTTGCCGGCCTGCTGGTCGGCATCGTCTTTAGCCTGACCTCTCTGCTCGCCCCCGAATTCGCCGAACTATCGATCTTCGTCCTGATGGCGCTGGTTTTGCTCGTGCGCCCGCAGGGACTGTTTGGCAGAGCCGGACTGATGGGTTGAACGATCGATGAACCAACTATGGCAACTGGTTGCACGACATCGGGTCCTGTCAGTGCTTCTGTTTCTGCTGATTTTCCCGCTGCTCATGCCCTACGAGGCGCTTGCGGTGAACATTCTGATTTTTGGTCTGTATGCCGTCGGGTTCAACCTGCTCTTCGGCTACACCGGCATGCTGTCGTTCGGTCATGCGGCGTTCCTGGGTGTGGGCAGCTACCTCACCGGCATTTCGATCGTCCACGCCCACCTGCACTGGTTGCTCGCCATCTCGATCGGGGTCGCATCCGCTGCTCTGGTCGGCGTGCTGATCGGGCACCTGGCAATCCGAACCCGCGGGATCTACTTTTCCATGGTGACGCTGGCACTCGGTCAGATCGTCTATTACGCCTTCTACAAGGCTGAACGATGGACGGGTGGCGAAAATGGCTTGCGCGGGGTGACGGTACCGGCCTTTGACGTCGTCGGTCTGCACATCGACTTCACCAATCCGATCACCAAGTACTACGTGATCCTTGGATTTGTTGCACTCGCCCTCTGGCTGGTCTCGCGCATCCTCGCTTCTCCCTTTGGTGCCGTAATCGAAGCGATTCGGGAAAATGAAAAGCGGGCGGCCGCGTGCGGCTATGACGTTGCTCGATCCAAGTTGTTGGTGTTTGTACTTTCCGCAACGATCTGCGGCCTTGCGGGTTCCTTGCGCGCGCTCCATCTCTCTGTGGTTCCGATCGATTCGCTGCACTATCTCCAATCCGGTCAAGCCGTGATGATGTGTCTGCTCGGCGGGATGGGGACGTTTTTCGGACCCTTTGTGGGTGCCGCCGTGTTTCTCTATCTTGAAGACGTGGTCACGACCTTGACCCGACACTGGATGGCGGTGGTCGGGGCGATCTTCATGATGTTCATCCTGTTCTTCCCGCGCGGAATTTGGGGCAGCCTGATTGCCCGCTGGGAACGCCGGCCAGGATCGGTGACTGAATCGGGGACTGAATCGGGCAGAACGCTGGAGTCGGTCCGACCATGAATGCACCACCATCACCACGCAGTATCGAAACACCGGTAACCACCGGGCCGATAGTCGGGCTCGCGCCGGCCGAAGTCCTGATCGAGGCACGCCACATCAGCCAGCGCTTTGGCGCCTTTCAGGCCCTGACCGACATCTCGGTGCAATTTCGTACCCGGCATCTCTGCGCGATCATCGGCCCCAACGGCGCCGGCAAGAGTACCTTCTTCAATATCCTGAGTGGTTCGATTACGCCCAGCGCGGGGTCGGTGCTGTTTCGGGGCCAGGATGTCACCGGGCTCGCCCAGCATGAGTACGCCAGACGCGGTATCGCAAAGAGCTTTCAGATCACCAACGTCTTCAAACAACTCAGCGCGCACGAAAACGTCCGGGTTGCGGTGCAGATGCGCCACGCCCGGTTCGACTTTTTCAATCCCCGCTCCCGATTGGCCGGCGTTGCCGCGCAGGCCGAGGCACTTCTAGAGCGGGTCGGTCTGGCCAGCCTTCGCCACAAAACGGCCGGAGACCTTGCGCATGGCCAGCAGCGCGCCCTCGAGGTTGCGATGGCGCTGGCCGCGGATCCTCAGCTGCTCCTGATGGATGAGCCCACGGCCGGCATGTCGCCTGAAGAAACCACGGTGATGATGGACCTGATCACGCAGCTGGCGGCTGAGCGCACCGTGATCCTGGTCGAACATAAAATGAAACTCGTGATGGGGATCTGTAAGACCCTGATTGTGTTGCACCATGGGCAGTTACTGGCACAGGGCAGCCCGGACGACATTCGTGCGAACGCCGAGGTCCGTCGCGTCTACCTCGGACAGGGCTGAACGCTTGTGCAACAGCTGACCCCGACCTCAACAAGCGTCGCCTAGCAGGGGCCCGTCTTTCCATGAACGCGATGCTCTCGGTACAAGATCTCAACGCCTGGTACGACCGCAGCCACGTCGTCCAGAACATCTCGTTCACGGTCGGGCAAGGCGAAATTGTCACCCTGATGGGTCGCAATGGGGCCGGTAAAACCACCACACTGCGCACGCTGATGGGGCTTCTCGCCCGCAGCTCGGGCACGGTCGTTTTTGATGGTCAGCCCTTGCACGGTCAACCAGCCCATATCCGCTACCACCGCGGGCTCGCCTACGTGCCTGAAGATCGTCGCATCGTGCCCGGTCTCACCGTGCGCGAAAATCTTCTCCTGGGGATGATTGCCAGCGCCGCGCGCCGCGACGCAGACGCACGCATCGAAGTCATTGCCAACACCTTTCCCCGCCTCAAGGAGCGGCTCGAGCAGGAAGCCACGTCGATGTCGGGCGGCGAGCAGCAGATGCTGTCGATTGCCCGTGCGCTGATGGCACAACCGAAAATGATTCTTCTCGATGAACCTTCCGAAGGGATCATGCCGGTTCTGGTCGACGAAATGTTTGAACTCTTCCTCGACATGAAACGTGCGGGTACATCGATTCTTCTGGTCGAACAGAATGTCGAGCGCGCGTTGTCGATCTCGGACCGGGCCTACATCGTTGATCAGGGCCATATCGTGCATGAAGGTCTGGCAGCCAGCCTGCTTGCCGATACTGAAATTCAGAATCGATATTGCGCGGTTTGACGGCCTGGGCCGGGCTCGGCGGAACCCTGATGGGCCAGTCGCATGGGGTTCTCACGTATCCTGCAGGCCCCTACCAACGCAGCACCGCATCGACGATGACGGTTAGCCATGACACCCTGTCTGGAGAACACGAAGCCATGAAACCAGACCGCCTACCGCCGATTGCGCCCGCGCAGTGGACCGATGCACAGCGCAGCTGCGCGCAGGAAATCATCGATGGTCCCCGCAAAGCCGTGGTGGAACCCTTTATTCCCATGTTGCGCAGCCCAGAACTCTGCACGCACGCCCAGCGTCTGGGAGAATACCTGCGCTATCGCAGTGTGATCGGCCTGCAACTCTCCGAACTGGCGATCCTCGTCACGGCGCGACACTGGTCTCAGCAGGTTGAGTGGGCCATTCACGCGCCGATTGCGATCCGGGCGGGGATTTCAGAGACGGTGGTGGATGCGATTGCGCACCGGCAAAGTCCTGCGTTCGAGGACCCGAACCAGGCGCTGGTCTGGACATTCAGTCAGCAGATACTCGCTCATCAGGCGGTCGACAACTCGACCTGGTCCAGTGCAGTCGCCGCATTTGGCGAGCAGGGCGCGGTCGATCTACTGGGCATCGTTGGGTACTACACGATGCTATCGATCATGATGAATGGGTCGCAGACCCCGCCACCGCAAGGGTCTGCCATGCGACTGCCGAGCGCCGCCTAACGGGTCGTATCCGCTTACTGAATCTGCACCCGGAGTTGGCCGATTCCGCCAACGCCGCCCACCATCAAATCGCCCGATTTGACCGCGCCAACCCCTTCCGGCGTCCCGGTGAAAATCAGATCCCCCGGCTGGAGCTCCCAGGCAGCCGACAGATGCTCGATGATCTCGCTGATGTTCCACATGAGCTTTTCGATCGAGCTCTTCTGGCGGTTCTGACCATTGACGTCGAGGCTGATCTCGGCGTGTTCAACAGGGCCGGCATCGGCCGCTCGGGTAATTGGTCCCATCGGCGCGCTATGGTCAAAACCTTTGCCGATACACCACGGGCGGCCCTGTTTTTTCATTTCGCCCTGGAGGTCGCGCCGCGTCATATCCAGCCCGACCGCATAGCCATAGACATGCGACATTGCTTGGCTGGCGGGAATATTGCGCCCACCCGTTCCGATCGCAACCACCAGCTCGATCTCATGGTGGAGGTTCTGCGTCAGGCTCGGATACGGGATCTCGCCCGTTGCGCCCTCGGCAACAACGACCAGCGCATCGGCGGGCTTCAGGAAGAAAAAGGGCGGTTCGCGCCCGGTAAAGCCCATCTCCTTCGCGTGTTCTTCATAGTTACGGCCAACACAATAAATGCGGTGGACCGGGAACAGGGCAGATTCACCGTGCACCGGAACGGCGACGGCGGGCGGAGCGGCAAAGAGGTAGTTCATAGGAATAGATCGAGCGAGGTTGATGTCGTGGGCGAACAATGATCTCTGGAGTCCCTGCGGGCCTGCAGGCCCCGAGCGTCTTAAGCCAGTGCAGGGATCCTAGCAAGCTTCATGCAGCTGTGCACTAGCCACGACAAAACACGACGATCCACTGCGCTTCAGCGCTCGGATCCACCGGGTTTCGCTGACAATTGGTCCGGACTTGGCAAAATACCTAAAATGGGCTTAAGTATTAAAAATTCTGCAAAACCTCGACTGTAACTTCGGGTGGTGCATATCTATTTGACGCATTGCATCGTGCAGCGACGTTGTGTTTCGGTCTTAAACAGCCCACTCTGACTTCGAGTACACCCGATGGGAGCAGATTGAGTGCAGCGGCAAGTGGGCAAGCGATTGACGGCGTTGCGCA
This sequence comes from Burkholderiaceae bacterium, assembly GCA_040401595.1. Lineage (GTDB taxonomy): Bacteria > Pseudomonadota > Gammaproteobacteria > Burkholderiales > Burkholderiaceae_E > RFPW01. The sequence goes on along the minus strand of JBBAOE010000006.1, from coordinate 118,187 downwards.
TCGGCGAGCGTTTCGCTGAATTGCGTCGTCATCGAGGCATGACTCAGGATCAATTGGCAGAACGATTGCAGGTCGAACGGGAAACCGTCTCGCGCTTCGAACGCGGGGTCACCGACCCCTCCATGTCCAAGGTTCTGGAAATATGCGACATCCTGGAAGTACCGGTCGCCACGCTCATTACCCGTGCATCGGTCAACGTCAGCGACTATCGGGTGCGGATCGAGGAGGCTCTGCACGCCTGCCTGCCGGAGGACCGCGAGCTGCTATGCGATACGCTTGAACGTCTAGCCGATCGCTTGGCCGATCGCCTCGGCAAACAGACTGCAAGCGAAGCTTCTGGCGTACCGGGTCGAGAACATCCACCGGGTTCGCACTCTCACCTTCCGTCAAGCAACCCCTAGTCGGCCGATACGGCGAACCGCCCGGGCGCGAATGGGCTCAGGTTGATCGACGTCGGTTCATCGGCCAGGAGTTGCGCAACCAGCCGCCCGGTTATAGCGGCCGAGGTCAGTCCAACATGGGCATGTCCAAACGCGAAGATGGCGTTGGCAAACTGCGGTGAACGGCCAATCACGGGGCGTGAATCGGGCAGCGAGGGACGCCGCCCCATCCAGCGACTCACTTCGACAGGGTTCTGGACACCCGGCAGTAGACGCGGAAGCTGGTGCAGCAGCGCCTCCGCGCGCTGCCAGTTGGGCTGCGCATCGAGGCCGGCGAATTCGACGGTTCCAGCCAGTCGCAGGCCGGCCCGCATCGGCGTGGCGAACCATTTACCCTGCGCGTCGAGCAGAGGAACGCGTGGCATCGCCGCGCCCGCATTGAGGGTCACGTGATAGCCCCGCTCGGTATCGAGCGGCACGCGTGCGCCGAGTTGTGCCGCAAGCGGCCCCGAATAGGCACCAGCAGCCACCACGACCGCGTCCACGGCAATGGCGCCCAGATCGGTGTGCACCTGGGCCACGCGCCCATCACGAACGCCAAAGCCGCGCGCATAGGCCAGTACGGGCTCGCAGGCGACACCATCGCCCCAGGTGGCGCCCGCGCTTTGTGTCCGGACGGCCTGCGCCAGAGCCTGGCAAAGGGCCAGGGGATCAAGGCAATGCCCCTGATCCGGCAAATGCAGCAGATGCGTAATCTCGGGCGACAGGGTTGGATCAAACTCGCGCACGCTCGCGCCGCTCAAGGTCTCGATCCGCACGCCACGCTCGGCACGCAAACGCCAGCCCTGCGCGTCGGCCTCAAGCGCGGCCGCGGACCGGTAGGCGGCCGCCCAGCCATCGCGGCGAATCAGGGCCGATGCCCCGGCCCACTGCGCGAGCGGCAGCCACGCGTCCCAGGTCGGGCGCAGCAAGCCATGCATGGCGTCCGCGGATGCGACGACCCGATCGAGCCGGCTCGATCGGTGCAATTGCCATAACCAGGGCAGAACGCGTGACAGATAGGCCGGACGAATCGTCAGCGGCCCGAGCGGATCGGCCAGCCAACCCGCCGCCTTGCGCCAGGCTCCGGGCAACGCCAGCGGCACAAACGAGGACAAACTGAAGAGGCCGGCGTTACCCGCCGAACATCCCTCACCAGGGGGATGGGGGTCAATCCAACGAACTTGATGCCCGCGCTGCGTCAGGGTCGCGGCACAAGCGAGTCCAACAATCCCCGCGCCAATGACCGCTACCCGCATATTCCTGCTCCCGGCTCTCCGGGCTCTAGCGGAAGGTCACCACGCCCTGAGCGCGAGAACGAACCAGTGTCATAGTGTGCATAAGCATGCGTAGTCAACCGCGAAAGGCAAAACAGATTATCGGCAGGTTTCATGTCCAAGCGCCGAAAATCGACTGGCGAACATCCTCTTTGCGCTAGGCCCACAGATTAAACCTTCCAACCCGAAGTGGTGTTTTCTACAAATAATGAAGACGATTCTAGATCTCTCGGCCTTATTGCAAATTGCGATTTCCGCAGCCACCGATGCGGGCACCCTCCTCGTCGCCGAGCGCGCCCGTAGCGGAGGTCCTCGAGGCAGCGCAGAGACAGCCCCGGTCGACGTTGAGATCGAGCGCCAGCTGCGCGCAGAACTCCTTGCGGCCTGGCCAGCACGGTTTGTCGGCGAAGAACTGGGCGTAGTGGCCTGCGCCGCAAATGCTTCCCAAGAACAGCGACGGTCCTGCTGGGTGGTCGACCCGCAGGACGGCACCCGGGATTTTCTGCGCGGCCTGGAAGGCAGTGCCGTCTCCGTCGCGCTCCTCGATGGGGGGCGTCCCGTCCTGGGTGTCGTCTACGCGCCGATGGCACCTGAGCGCGGTCCTGATCTGATTGCGTGGGCTGAAGGGGCGGGTCCGGTCAGACGCAATGGTCAGGCCATCGTCTCGCATCAGGCACCTCTGGCGAACCAGCAACTGACCAGCCAGCATCGAGTCCTGTTGAGCCGTTCTGCTGAACACCGACCGGAAGCAAGCGCAGCGCTGGTCGCCCCGGCTCGATTCGTGACGATGACCAGCATTGCCTACCGACTCGCCCTGGTTGCGGCTGGCGACGCGGTAGCAACGCTTACCCTGCACGGCGTGCAGTCCTGGGACATCGCGGCCGGTCATGCCCTTCTCATCGGTGCTGGTGGGGAGCTCTACAACGACGTGGGCGAGCCGGTCCGCTACGATGCGGATGGCAGGGGCGAGGTGCGAGCCTGTTTTGGCGGGGCTCCCGCTGCTGCGCTGGAGCTCGCCGCACGCAAAGCCGCCTGGCTCAAAGCGAACGGTCACTGAAACGGCCGCCCCCCGCGTGCAGGGGCGCGCCGTCAGCTCAGGCGATCGATCAGAACTCGTAGCGGGCGGTGACCTGAATCGCGTACTGCGATTCCCCGCCGGTCTGACGGGTCTGCAGTGACGATACCCCAGCCGAGCGCAGGCTGTAGACATAGCGGCCCTGCGCGTCAACCCCGTTGAAAAACGCAAAGTTACGTGTCAACGGGAACGGGCCCTCATTGATCCGGCCCCAATTGCGGTTGATCAGGTTACCGACGTTGAGGAAGTCGACGATCAGGAAACCGCGGGTCTTGGCGGTCAGCCCGGGGAGTTCCTGACTCAGACGCAGGTCGAAACTGTTGGTCCAGGGCGAGAAGCTCGAGTTGCGCGAAACAACCCCACCCTTGGCCTTGGCCAGATCGGGATTGTCATTGACGATTTGCCAGAATGCCGCCTCTTCAACCGCACCGCCCTTGAACACGACTTCGCCCGAGCCCACACCTTTCGGGATGTACATCAGATCGTTGCCGGAGACGCCGTCGCCATTGAGGTCATTGCCAAAGGTCCAGCTATACGGCTTGCCTTGACGGCCTTCGTAGAAGAGACCCATCGTGGTTTTACGATTTCCGAACCACGCCTGCGACCAGGTGAATCCCGCGTTGATGCGCTCCCGGACCAGGAAGTTCGAGTTCGACGCCACGTCTTCGTTCGGATTGAAGATCGAGCGGTTCAACCAGTTCGAGTTCGCCACCGACGAAGTCAGCGGGCTCACTTCCGTAGCGCTTGTCTTCGTGTAAGCCAGCGCCCAGCCCAGGCCCTGGTTAGCAGGCTGGCTCAAGGCCAGAGTCACCGCGTTACCACCGCCCTGATTGGTATTGGTCGCGACCGTGACGTTGTTAAACGCCGCATTGCGCAGCGCTTTCGACGTCACGCTACCCGAACAGCCTGCGGTCCCGGATGCGTTGGTCCCACCCGTTGCAGTCCAGCAATTGGTGTCGTAACCCGCCGCGTTGTAGTAAAGCTCGCGGCCATCCACACCGGTCCTGGTCGTCGGTCCGAGGTTCAGGTATTTGTAATAGATGGCGTTGTTGCTGCGCGTCTGAATGATCTCGGCCGAGGCGATCACGCCCTTGATCGGAAGTTCCTGCTCGAAGGCCAGGTTGAACTTGGTGACCGAGGGCTGCTTGAGGCTGGGGTCGAGAAAGTCGACGTTGGCCGCCGGAATGGTTCCGGTGAAGCTCGTGATCTGCGCGTTCGGATCCACCTTGAGCAAACCGTCCGTGGGTGGGCAAGCGCTGTAGCCCGAGATGCCGCATCCGATGACCGAGGTCGCGACCCCAGTATTGGAATACGGGTTGGACAGCCAAACGTTGGCAGCAGCGCCCTGGAAGAGGCCGGCACCACCCCGCAACTGCGAGCGCCGCTCAGCGCTCGACAAGTCCCAGTTAAACCCAAGACGCGGCTGGAACAGCTCCTTGCCGTCCATGTTGAAGGAGTTGTTCAGGCCGAACCCTCCCGTCTGGCGCGTGTTTGTCGCGGCATTGCCGGCGACCAGTGGCGCAGACGCTGCGCTGTTGGACAGAGGCTTGTCGGGCGTACTGATCTGGTCAAGACGCGCACCAACGACCACCTTGAGGCGGTTGTTGATCGCGATATTGTCTTGCAGGAAGACCCCAGTGTTGCCCAGCGTCCAAGTCGCCACGCCGTCGGCGAGGGTGCGACCTGGCAGCGGGTTCTGGACCTGATAGGTCAATGGACGGCCGCGCTGAAAGTTCTCAAGCACGGCCGCTTCGACCTGCGCCTGGGTCGCCGAACTACACGTCACGCCGTTGGCAAGCAGGGGGTTCGTGTAAGTGAAGGTCGCGCTGCTGTTGATACAGGCAAAGGAATAGTTTCCCTTGGTGTTTTGCAAAAATGCGTTGTAGACCTCATTTTGGCTGTAATCGCCACCAAACTTCAGTTCGTGATTCTTGTAGCTGTAGGTCCCAGCCAGGTAAGCATCGACCGTGTCAGTCGTGAGTACGTTGAAGTGACGACTCTGCTCGGTACCAAAAAAGAGCGAGCGGCTACCGGTCGACAATCCCGCTGGCGCACCGGTCGGCAGCGCACCGGAGAACGCCAGTGACATCTGCGGCAGGTTGGCATTGTTGACCGGGAGGCTGCTGTACTTGCGGCTCGACACTTTGGCTTCGGTCGAGAAGTTGTTGGTCCAATCCGCAATCCACTGACCCACGACACTGTCGATGGTCTTCACCTGGGAATACCAGTTGGAGTCCAGCGACAACGCGGTCGCCGAGAAGTTCGGATAGATGGGTTCGGTCTGATCGGTTCTGGAGAAGCGCAGGCTGGCACGATGGGAGTCGTTGATGTTCCAGTCGAACTTCGCCAGGGTGTCGCGGACCTGCAGTTGCTTCGACGGCGTATCGAGCCCCCCGATATTGATGCCGTACGTGTTCTTTGCGATCGACTGGGCACTCGCCACAGCCGAGGACGTGATCCCCACCTGGCCCGCCGCCGAACTGCCGACCACGCCAAAGTCCGGGGCCGTGCGCGTGCTCTTCAACTCTTCATAGGCCACGAAGTAGAAGAGCTTGTCACTGATGATCGGCCCACCCAGGGTAAATCCCTTGGTCGTTTCCTTGAACTTTGGAGCCTGCGTGTAGACATCGGTCAGGATGTTGTAACGCTTGCCCGACATGTTGTCATCGCGGTAAACGAAATAGGTGCTGCCCTTGATTTCGTTGGTCCCGCTCTTGGTGACCGCATTGATGTTGGCACCGGTGTAGCCCTTCTGGGTCACATCGTAGTTGGCGACGTTAACCTGGACGGACTGAATGGCGTCGATCGGAATCGGCTGCTTGAGCGTCGGAAAATTGTTCGACTCAAGACCAAAGGTGTCGGAAATAGACACGCCGTCAATGGTGGCGACATTGTACTTGGAGTTCTGACCGCCGGCCGAAATTTCCCCATTGCCCTTGTCCGTCTGCGAGACCCGCGGGTCGAGTCGGGCGTAGTCGTACAGGTTACGTTTGATCGACGGCAACGCATTGAGTTCCTGATTGCTGATGCTCGTCCCAGCGCCGGTGCGTGCGCTATCAAAAATCGTATTGAGCGCCGACTGCGAAACGGTCACGGCCGCCAGTGAAGCAGTCCCCACCGTCAGGTCGAGATCCAGCGTTTCTGCCAGCATGGTAAACACATCGGATCGGGTCGACGTTGCACCGTCCTTGCTGACGGTGACCGTAAAGGGGCCTCCCACCCGCAAACCACTGGCACGGTAGCGGCCATCGGTATCGCTCACCACCCGATTGACGGACCCGGACTCCACATGCAGGACCGTCACGGAGGCATTGGCAACGGCCTTGCCATCGGCACCCACCACCCGGCCCGCGATGATCGATGTCGTGTTCTGGGCCATCGCGGGCGCGACCACAGCGGCAACCGCCACGCTGATCGCAGTACGAGCAAAAACATTCCAGAGGGATTGATTCATGGCAATCGTCTTTCGGTGAGGGATTTTTTACAACTTTAGCAATCTACTCACCCAATGTGACAGTTATGTTGTGGGAAACCCTAATAAATTTCAACAACGAATGCCGATGGTCCAAGCTCACCCCTCTGCGGCGCCCATGCGCGCCAGCAATCGGAGTTGCGACACCCGTTGTTCCCCCTCGGGTTGCAGGCGCTGGTAGGCCCCATCGGATCCCATCAGCCAGGCCGATGCGTTATCGGCCAGATGTTCCTCAAGCGCTTCTTCAATCACCCGCGCTTTGAGCTTCGGGTCAAGAACAGGGAAAGCAATTTCAACCCGGCGGAAAAAATTCCGATCCATCCAATCGGCAGAACTCAACCAGACCTCGTCCTGGCCGTCATTCCAGAACCGGAAGACCCGGGAATGCTCAAGAAATCGCCCAATAATCGAGCGCACGTTGATGTTCTCGGATTGACCAGGAACGCCCGGCCGAAGGGCACAGACGCCCCGAATAATCAGGTCAATGCGAACCCCGGCCTGACTAGCGGTATAGAGCGCAGCGATCACCGTCGGTTCAAGGAGCGAATTCATTTTGGCGGTGATCCGCGCCGGCTTGCCAGCACGGGCATGCTCGGTTTCGCGTTCGATCCCGTCAATCACCTTCTGATGCAGCGTAAACGGCGCCTGCCAGAGATGGTTCAAGGCACCGGCCGCCCCCAGTCCGGTCAATCGACGAAACACCTCATGCACATCGGCGCAGATTTCACGGTTGGCGGTGAACAGGCCGAAGTCTTCATAGAGTCTGGCCGTATGCGGATGGTAATTACCGGTTCCGAGGTGGGCGTACATCCGCAGGCCATCGGCTTCGCGGCGCGTAATCAGCGCCATCTTAGCGTGCGTCTTATGGCCCACCACGCCATAGACGACATGGGCGCCCACCTGCTCCAGACGCCCAGCCCAGTTGAGATTGGCCTCCTCATCGAAACGCGCCATCAGTTCGAGCACGACCGTCACTTCCTTGCCTGCCCGCGCCGCTGCAATCAGTGCTTCCATCAGCGCGCTGTCCACACCGGTGCGATAGATGGTTTGCTTGATCGCAACGACCTTCGGATCCACCGCCGCGCTCGAGAGAAAATCCATCACGGGTGCGAAGGATTCGTAGGGCTGGTGCACCATGACGTCGCCCTTGCGGATGGCGCTGAAGAGGTCTTTCTGTTTGAGCCAACCCGGCAGGCCCGGCACAAACGAAGGAAACTTTAGGTCGGGCCGGTCGACCTGGTCGAGAACCTGGGCTAAGCGCACCAGATTGACCGGACCCTTGACGGGGTAGCAGTCTTGCGGGCGCAGCTCGAACTCCTGCAACAAACGGTTCAATGGCTCCTCGCCAATCCCAGCCGATACTTCGAGCCGAACCGCGTCCCCATAGTGGCGACTGGGCAGTTCGCCCTGCAGCGCCCGACGCAGGTCCGTGATGTCTTCCTCATCGACAAAGAGGTCGCTGTTGCGAGTGACACGGAACTGATGCACTGCGCGCACGTTCATTCCGGGGAAGAGATTGCCCACGAATCCCTGGACCACCGACGTCAGCAGCATCAGACCGTTGGCATGACCCGAGATGTCCTGCGGGACCTGGATCAGACGGGGCAAGGCCCGCGGCGCCTGAACAACCGCAATCCCGGCACGGCGTCCAAAGGCATCCTGACCGTCGAGTTCGACAATGAAATTCAGACTCTTGTTGAGGATGCGCGGGAAGGGATGGGCGGGATCGAGCGCGATCGGCGTCAACAGCGGTTCGATCTCGGATTCGAAAATGGTGCGGGCGAAGTCGCGATGCGGTTCCGTCCAGGTCGTTGACGCATGAAAAACGATGCCCTCTTGGGCCAGCTGGGGGATCAGGACCTCGTTGAGCAAGGCGTACTGGCGAGCGACCAGGCGATTGACTCGCGCACTGATGGCAGCCAGCGACGCCCGGGCCTCGGTGGCCGATGCATCATCGACCCGGGCCAGTTCGTGCAGTCCGGAGACCCGGATTTCAAAAAATTCGTCGAGGTTGCTCGACACGATCGTCAGATAGCGCAAACGCTCGAGCAATGGCACCCGATCATTGTCAGCCTGCGCCAGCACGCGCTCATTGAACGCCAGCAGGCCCTGCTCCCGATTCAGCAGGGCGTCCCCTCGGTGGGCTGGCATGCGATCGGGCTCCGTATGCCATCGGTCAGCGGGGGTGACCGCGGGTTGACGTTTACCGACCACGGCGGTTTTGGCTGATTTCATCGGATAATCCTGCGATAGACCTTGGGCACGACGGTGTGCAATGACATCGTCATCTTTCGGTGTTAAGAGATTATTTCGCACCCACAATTAAACCGAATGCCAGACCCTCTTCTCCTTGCTGCCGTCGACTTGGGATCCAACAGCTTCCGTCTGCTGATCGGGCGGGCTGACTCGTCGCCAGCCGGCGTTCAGGTCGTGCCGGTTGATGTATTGAAGGAGAGTGTGCGGCTTGCCGCCGGTCTGGACCCGGAACGCAATCTCACGGCATTGGCGCAGCGACGTGCCGTCGAAGCGCTGCAACGCTTTGGCGAGCGCTTGCGGGCATTTCACCCGGATTCGGTTCGGGCCGTCGCCACCAGTACCCTGCGCCAGGCAAAAAATGCCCGCCATGTCATTGCCACCTTCGAGGCCGCGCTCGGATTCCCGATCGAAGTTATCGCCGGACGCGAAGAAGCCCGCCTGATCTGGATCGGCGCCGCCCATACCCTGCCCGCTGACGGTTCGCGCCGCCTCGTCATTGACATCGGTGGCGGCTCCACCGAATGCATCATCGGGCTGGACTACGAGCCCCGGCTGACGGAAAGCGTGACCGTAGGCTGCGTTGGACTGACCGGGCGGATCGCCGAGGATGGTGAAATCCACCGTGAAGCGATGCACGAAGCCATCCTGATCGCTCGCGACCTGTTTGCCCCCCTGGTCAAAGGCTTTCGACGCGAGACCTGGGGCGAAGCGATCGGCACCTCGGGCACTGCCAAAACGATCGCCGGCATCTGTCAGGCCGAATTCGGCGACCCCACCATCACGCGCGAATCGCTCGTCCGCATCGAAGGCGCGCTGGTCAAGGCCGGCCATGTGGAGCGCTTGCGCCTCCAGGGCTTGCGCTCGGACCGTCGGGCGGTCTTGCCGGGCGGGCTTGCGATCCTGCGGGCCGCATTTGACGAATTCGGTATCGCGAGCATGCGCTACACCGCGGGCGCGCTGCGCGAAGGCGTGCTCTACGACCTTCTGGGCCGGACCAATGACACCGATATGCGCGACGTCACCGTCGAACAGTCGATGATCCGATACGGCGTTGACCGGGACCATGCCGAGCGCGTTGGAAAGACGGCCGCCTGGCTCTGGCAGTCGATCGCCCGTGGCGCCGCAGAGGATGTGGAACGCGGCGCTGAAATGCTGGGATGGGCTGCGTCGCTGAGCGAAATCGGGTTGAGCATTTCGCATTCGGCTTACCACAAACATTCGGCCTACATCGTCGCCCACGCCGACTTGCCGGGATTCTCGCGCCCGGATCAGGCGCTGCTCTCACGCCTGGTCCTTGGCCACACCGGCAAGCTGACCAAAATGACCAGCCTGGTGGAACTGGACGGGGAATGGCGGATGTTGCTGGCCTTGCGACTCGCGGTGATTTTGCACCGTCGCCGGGACATGCAGGCCTTCACGTACCCGCTGGCGCTCGAGATTGAGCGCCGCCGGGTCATCCTACGGGTGGAGCGCAACTGGACGACCAAGCACCCCCTGACGGACTTCAGTCTGGGGGCCGAGATCGCGGAATGGACCCGCGCCGGACTCTTCGAGCATGCCAGCTATTTGCCCGTCGAAACCATCCCGAATCAGGATGGGACGACGAAACTGCGGCGGATCGCCTGAAACCCACCTGAAGATCAACAGCAGGGGCTCAGGCGAGTTCCGGACCGATCACCGCCTGCACCACGACCTCGACAAGGCCGTGATGCTCGCGCTGCGACAGCCACCACAAACCGCCCCGGCGCACGCGCCAAAGGGCGGTTTGCCCGGCAAGCAAATGGGCTGCCGTCATACCCAGACTGGGCTGATGACCAACCACCACGACCGTACGCTCACCATGGCCTGGCCCCTGCGGCCACTGGACGGCGTCCAGCAAATCCGCAACCTTGCATCCGGGCGCCAGTCTCGGCTCCAGCATCGCGACCGCACCGGTGACAGCCTGCAATGCAGCCGCAGTGGCCCGCGCCCGCTCAGCCGGGCTGACCGCGAGGAGGAACACCGGGGGCAAACGCTCGCGAAGCCAATCGGCCATGCGGGCCGCCTGACGATGGCCTAATTCGGTGAGTGGCCGTTCGAGATCGGGATGGCCGTCCTGCGCGTGGGCATGGCGCCAGAGAATCAGATTCATCCAAGCTCCTGCTGAAGTCGGTGAAACTTCAGCAGTAACTGGTCCCGGCCTTCGATCCAGTCAGGGTTGAGCGGAATGCAGTCCACCGGACACACCTGCCGGCACTGCGGCTCCTCATGATGGCCAACGCACTCGGTGCAGCGCATCGGGTCGATCTCATAAATCTCCGGGCCCATTCGAATGGCCGAATTCGGACACTCGGGCTCACACACATCGCAATTGATGCACTGATCTGTGATCAGGAGCGCCATGGCGATCCGTCTTCGTCCGACGACTGCTGGGCATCGTGGCGCATCAGGGGGTAGGCGCCGGGGACGCTGGCGTTGCCGGATCGGCTTTGAGGTCGGGGTCGGGGCCGGGCTCATGGGGCGCTGCGGGACGCTCGGTCCGCTTGCTGACCAGCCAGGCTTCGACGGAAGGGAAGACGAACTTCGAGACGTCCCCACCGAGCAGCGCGATTTCGCGCACCAGGGTGCCCGAGATGAACTGATACTGATCGGTCGGGGTCATGAAAATCGTTTCGACCTCGGGCAACAGATATCGGTTCATACCGGCCATCTGAAATTCATACTCAAAGTCCGACACCGCCCGCAGACCTCTGACGATGATATTGGCGCCCTGCGCACGCACAAAGTCCTTCAACAGACCGCGAAAGCCACGGACCTCCACGCTGGGGTAATGCCCCAAGACTTCCCGGGCGATCTCGACCCGCTCTTGCAGACTGAAAATCGGGTGTTTGCTCTGACTGTCGGCAACCCCAACGATCAGACGATCAAAAAGGCGCGACCCGCGTCGCACTAGATCTTCATGGCCCCGCGTCAGGGGATCAAACGTTCCCGGATAAACCGCAATCTTCATGGCAACTCGATGACTGAAATCTCAACAAATGATAATGGACGCGACCGGCACTCCCGCTGCGAACCAGAGTGAAGCCTGCGCCAGCCCAGGCCTCAGCCTCGCCAGCTTGGGTCGCGAGCGCCGCCTCCGCCTCAAGATAGACCCAACCGCCATCGGCCAACAAGGGTCCCAGCAGGGGGCGAACCCGCTTGAGCCAGCCAGCCCCATAAGGGGGATCGAGTAAAACCAGATCGAACCCTCGGGGGTGGGCAAGTGCCAGTCGGCCGCCCATCACGAAAGCGTCGCCCGCCTCGACAGCAACCTGCGTTGCATTGAGGCGGTGGCGCACGGCCCGCAAGGCCTCGAGAACACGGGGATCCCGCTCGACCATCAAGACGCTGAGCGCCCCGCGCGAAGCCGCCTCAAATCCAAGGACGCCGGTCCCGGCGAAGAGGTCGAGAACGCGCCAGCCCTCGAGATCCTGTCCGAGCCAGTTAAATAGCGTCTCCCGTACTCGGTCAGGGGTGGGGCGCAAGCCGGGCACCGAAGCAACCGGAATCCAGGTGCGACGCCATTGACCGCCAATGATGCGGACCCTCGCCGATGGCGCCGAATGGACATTTGATACCATCGTTTAGAGTGTAGCGTGCTAGTGGCATTGTTACCCCACCCCCTTTGAACGAGACACCCGATGTTCGGCTTCCTGCGCCGCAAAAAACCGGTGCCTCCGACCCCGGAGCCTCCCAGACCCTCCCCTGCGGCAGCGGATCCGGTCCCGGGCCTGCCCCCCCGGGGATCCGAACCGGCACCGGTCCTCGGACCCGCTGGCCGGGCCAGCACCGACGCGACGCCCGCTCGCATCGTCGAAGCACCTGGCGAATCGATGCCCGCGCCGCAAGCGCCATCGCGAACCGGATGGATCAGTCGGCTTCGTCAGGGCTTGAGCCGAACCAGCGGGCAGTTGGCCGGTCTCTTCGGCCTGACCCGGATCGACGAAACACTCTTCGAAGATCTCGAAACGGCGCTACTGACCGCGGACACCGGCATCGAAACCACCACCTGGCTCCTCGCGCGCCTGCGCGAGCGCGTCAAACGCGAACGCCTCGAGACCGGCGAAGATGTACGCCAGGCGCTGCGGGCAATTCTCACGGAATTACTGCTGCCGCTGGAAGCGCCGATCGACCTCGATCGGCCGACCCCGCAGGTCTGGATGGTGACCGGCGTGAACGGCGCGGGGAAAACCACCTCGATCGGCAAATTGGCCCACCTGTTGCGGCGCGAACACAAGTCGGTTCTGTTGGCTGCAGGCGACACGTTTCGGGCCGCCGCACGAGCCCAGTTGGCCGAATGGGGGGCCCGCAATGACGTTGCCGTCATTGCCCAGGACGGCGCAGACCCGGGTGCAGTGGCCTTTGATGCGGTTTCAGCCGGTATCGCGCGGCGCACCGATATCGTCATGGTGGATACCGCAGGCCGCTTACCCACCCAGACCCACCTGATGGAGGAACTGCGCAAGGTCCGCCGAGTCATTGGCAAAGCGCTTGCCGGAGCCCCCCACGAGGCGCTCCTGGTGCTCGATGGCAATACCGGACAGAACATGCTGGCCCAGGTCGCGGCGTTTGATGCGGCTGTCGCCTTGACCGGACTTCTCGTCACCAAATTGGACGGCACAGCCAAGGGGGGCGCCATCGTTGCACTGGCGCATACGCGCCGGGCGCAGCCCATCCCGGTCTACTTCATCGGACTGGGTGAAGGCGTCGACGATCTGCAAGCCTTTTCGGCGCAGGAGTTCGTGACCGCGCTGCTGGATGCCGGCACACGTCCCTGAAGCACACGGACCGATCTCAGGCCACTCGGGGACACGCCGCTTAGCACTCGATCGATTGGAGTGCTAAAATGGGCCCATCTGATTGCCAGAAAGGAGTTCCAGTCCGATGACTCAGACTGCCGCGCTTCCCTTGTCCGACCGCTCGCCCTCGAACCACGCAAGCTTGGCACCGTTAGCTGGCGCCGGGTTCGGGCTGCCCGCACTGGGGAACCTCGACGCCTACATCTCGGCCGTTCACCGGATCCCGCTGCTCACCCTCGAGGAAGAAACCGAATTTGCCCGCCGACTGCGCGATGAGGGCGACCTCGATGCCGCAAGACGCCTGGTCATGTCCCACCTGCGGGTCGTGGTTGGCGTTGCACGCCAGTTCCTCGGCTACGGGCTCCCACACGCCGATCTGATCCAGGAAGGCAACGTCGGCCTGATGAAGGCCGTTCGCCGATTCGACCCCGAGCGGGGCGTTCGTCTGGTGTCCTTCGCGCTGCACTGGATCAAGGCGGAAATTCACGAATATGTGCTGCGCAACTGGCGCCTGGTTCGGGTCGCGACGACCAAAGCGCAACGCAAACTGTTCTTCAACCTGCGTTCGATGAAACGGGATTCGACGACGCTTGATCCAGGCGAGATCGACGCCATCGCCCGAACCCTGGATGTGCGTTGCGAGGACGTGGTCGAGATGGAATCGCGACTGGCAGGACGCGATGTTCCGATTGAAAGCAGCAGCGACGACGACGGCGAATCCTCGAGCCCGATCGCCTGGCTGAAAGCCGATGGCACTGAACCGACGCAGATCCTCGAATCACGGGCCCGCGATCGGCTGCAAGGCGAAGGCTTGTTACGGGCACTCGCCTGCCTCGATCCCCGAAGCCGCCGCATCGTGGAATCCCGCTGGCTTGTCGACGACACCGAGGGCGGAGCCTGTACGCTGCACGATCTGGCCGCCGAGTTTGGCGTGTCGGCCGAGCGGATTCGTCAGATCGAATCAAAAGCGCTGAAAACCATGCGCGCAGAGCTCACGGGCTGAACGTGGCGGCTGAGCCAAGCGGCTCAGTTCCCGCGCAGCAAGCCGGCGCGCTGCGGCGCCTCAGAGCAGTTGCTTGAGATCGTGCACCAGCGCTTCCGGGCCCTGTCCATTGCGCACGTACAGGCGCACTCGGCCCTGCGGATCGAAGACAAAACTGGCTGCTGTGTGATCCAGGGTGTAATTACCCGGTGACTTGCCGTCGACCTGCTCGAAGAAGACTTTGAAGCGCTGCGCGACCTGGCGGGTCGCCGCCACATCGCCGTGCAGGGCGAGAAACCCGGGGTTGAACGACTTCACATAGCGCTCAAGCAGTTCGGGCGTATCACGGGCGGGATCCAGCGTCACAAACACCACCTGAAACCGCTCGGCCTGGTCACCGAGCAGGCGTAACGCTTCGGCCGCTTCCTGAAGCGTCGTCGGACAGACATCGGGGCAACGGGTGTAGCCGAAAAAGACCAAGACGGCCTTGCCGCGCCAATCGGCCATGCTGCGCGCAGTTCCCTGAGAATCCACCAGACCCGTCAGATCCTGAGCGTATGCGGCCCCTGTGATATCCACATGACGAAACGATGCCGTCGCAGCCGTGGCATTGGCGGACGCACCGCCCGTGGCCGGTGTCGTTTTCCCACAACCTGCCAGGCTCCAGGCGAGGGCACATAAACCACCGAACCAGAGCGCACGAGAGCGCACGGTGATCAACTCGCTCCGCCAACCAGACCGAACCGCTCCACCAACTGCGTCGAGAACCATGGATCAATCCAATGATCGACGAGCAGGGCCGCGAACAAATACCCCAGATATTGAATCGAATATTTGAAGGTTCGCCGCGCTAAGGCATCGGAATAATCCACCCAGAGCCGCCAAGCGTAATAAATAAAAATACCGCCCAGCACCAGTTGGGCAAGCAGATAGAACAGGCCGCTCATCTGGATCAGATAGGGCAAGGTCGTCGTTGCCAGCAACAGTACCGAATACAACAGGATCTGAAGCCGCGTAAATCGGGAGCCGTGGGTGACCGGCAACATGGGCAGGCCGCTATGCCGGTAGTCCTCAACCCGATACAAGGCCAGGGCCCAGAAATGCGGTGGGGTCCAAACGAAAATAATCAGGCAAAGCAGCCAGGCCTGCGCGGGAACATCATTGGCCACAGCCGCCCAACCCAGTACGGGTGGCATCGCACCAGAGGCACCGCCGATCACAATGTTCTGCGGCGTTGCCGGCTTGAGCAGGACCGTGTAGACCACCGCGTAGCCCACAAAGGTCGCCAGCGTGAGCCACATCGTCAAGGCGTTGACAAAGACCAGTAGGAGCGTCGCACCCATCCCGCCGAGCACGCCTGCGAAGATCAGTGACTGGGTAACGCCAACCGTACCGCGGGGGAAGGGGCGCGCGCGGGTGCGCGCCATCTTGGCGTCAATACTGCGCTCAACCAGACAATTGAACGTGAATCCGGCCCCCGCCAGGAGGGAAATACCGGCCGTGCCGGCCAGCAAAATCCGCACGGGAACCCCCGTATCGGTGGCCAGCAACATACCGATGACTGCGCAAAAAGCCGCCAGCAAGACCACCCGAGGCTTGGTGAGCTCAAGATACTGGACGGCGGTTTGCCGCCAACTCTGGGACATCGAGACTGCCTGATTCATTGGATCCGCACAGCGAGATGTGCCTGAAAGTTTAGCACCACGAGGACCACCAGCAGCACCGCTGCACCGGCGTTATGCGCGACAGCAACGGGTAAGGGCAATCCAAACACCACGTTTGAGATCCCTAGCGCGAGTTGGGCAGCCAATCCACCCGCCAGCGCAAGACCCAATCCGGGGGCACCAGCGCGCGCGGTCGCTAGCGCCAGCGCGGCAATCCAGAGTGTAATCACGACTGCGCCCAGCCGATGGACCCAGTGAATCGCGGTCAGCGCCTCGAGCGACAAGCCATCGCCCGTCACGGTCTTACCGAGTTCGCGCCCGATATGAAACGCGTCGGCAAAATTCATGATCGGCCACCAACTGCCCTGACAGGTGGGTAGATCGCGACAGGCGAGCGCCGCATAATTGGTGCTCACCCAGCCGCCCAACACGATCTGAATTGCCAACAGCGCCAAGCCCGCCCGTGCATAGGGCAGCAATCGGGCGAGCGGCTCCGGATCGACGGGTCGCAACCAGCCTGTCATCTGGCGCATGGCTAGCCAGGTCAGAAGCGCCAGTAAGGTCATGCCGCCGATCAGATGACCGGTGACGATCGCGGGCTTGAGCAGCAGGGTCACGGTCCATTTGCCAAACAGTCCCTGCAGGATCACGAGCGCGACGATGGCCAGTGCAAGGCCAGGGCCCTGCCGCAAGGCCTGACGTCGCGCAACCGCCCATGCCGCAATGATCAGCAGGAGCAATCCCAGGGCGGAGGCGACATAGCGATGCGCCATCTCGCGCCAGGCCTTGCCAAGGGACACCGGACCGTGTTCGCCCCCCTGCTCGCCGACCGCACGACTGATCTCGTCAATGGCATGGGTTGGCGAGAGCTTGCCATAACAGCCGGGCCAGTCCGGACACCCCAATCCCGCATCCGTCAGACGGACCCAGGCCCCAAATGGAATCAGGCAGAGCGTCACCATCACGGCGAGCAGGATCAGCTTGCGATACATGTCTTCATCCCTTGTTCACCTCAGCTTCACGTTGCTTAGCCGACCCGACTGGCCCGCAACAGGCGAGCAATGTCTTTTTTCATCCGGTTCGGGTCAACCCCCAGGGGAAAACGCATCATCACGTGGCCCAGCGGATCGACAACAAAGATATGGCCCTGGGGCGGCGCACCGGGTTCCGTCAGAGCAGGCGCGTCCGCTGACCCGGCAGCCGGTGGAAATGAATCTGCCAGACCGGACGCCGACGCTAGCCGCACGACGTTCAAACCGTCGTGTTGCGCAATCAGCGCTGGCGCCGGCGCGCGATCATCGGTCAAGAGCCAGACCCGCTCGATACGATCCTGGTCCTTACCCGTCGTCAGCCTCACTTGACGCATCACGTAGAGCCGCTCGGCGCAGTCGCCTGGGCAGTCCGCGGGCGCTACGGTCAACAGGATCCAGCGCCCTCGCCATTGTGACCATCCGGCCTTGCGCCCATCGAGCGCCGTCAGGTCGAGCGCGGGCAATTCGCGCTGGGGATCCAACAACTCCCCATAGTTGGTTCGACCATCAGGGCGTACCCAGAAATACAGGGCATACGAGGCAATCACCGGTGCAGCACAGATGGCCAGCACCAGCCACATCATCGCGTAGGATTTTGGACGTTCCAGACTCATCAATGTGGTCTCTCTACTGGGTGGCGGGTGCGACGGGACTTAAGGGTCGCCCAGAGCCAGAGCAGCGCCGCTGCAAGCGAGAGGCCATACCACTGTGTGGCATAGCCCTCGTGTTTCACCACATCGTCCCCAGGCCTGGGCCAGTCCCGCAGCAGACCATCGTCAAGCGCCGAGGTCTGCCGCACCATCACGGGCTGCAGGGTCAAGCCCGACCACTGGGCATAGCGATCGACATCCACATTGACCCAGAGCCGTTGGGCTGCGTCGGGCTTGGGTGGTGACGAAAAGAGCAGCGGCAACTCCAGGCCATGGCCAATCTCGCGTTGTGCCAGACCCTCCAGTTGAACGGGGTCAGGAACAGCCGCCAGTCTGGGGAGTTGGGTTCGATTCGCTGGATCGCTGGCGATCCAGCCCCGCAACACCAGAATCGACGGCCCGCCGGGGGCCAGTTCGACAGGGGTGACCACATGCATTCCAGCGACGCCCTTGTGCGAGCGATTATCGATGAAGACGGAACGATCGGTGAGCATGTGGCCGGTGACCGCGACACGCTTGCCCTCCAGATCAGCGGCAGGAATGGGCGCGACTGGGACAGCAATCGGCACGGCCGCGTTCGCAGCGTCGCGCAGCTGCTGCAGCTGTCGCTTTTCGCCGGCCCGTCGAAGTTGCCAGTCCCCCAGCGCGATCCCGGCGAACACCACGGCAAGGGTTGCGGATGCACCGACCCATTGACGCAGTTGGCCCCTTGAGCGTGGACTCACTCAGCCCCAACCACGGATAGAATCCTCGAGTCGGCCCGCATTCGCCTGGCCCCATCATTGCCGGAGCGTCCCTTGAAGTGGGTCCTAGTCATTGTTTTCCTGTTAATCATCGGCAGCCTTGCATCGGCCATGGTGTTCCTGATCCGCGACCGCGGACAGACCCGTAACGTGGTGCGCGCGCTCGCCCTACGGATTGGTCTATCCGTCGTCCTGTTTTTGACACTTCTTTTTTCCCACTGGATGGGATGGATCCAGAGCACTGGCGTCCCCGTCCAATAGAACGGGCTGAACCCGGCACAGCGAACCCCTGAGAGGGCGCCTCACGAAGCCCTCGACCGCGCCTCGGTGCGCTCGCCCCCGATCCGTCGGAGACACCGCTGAGCGGCCTCAGGGCAGATTCGGGATCGCCGGTTCAGCGACTGGTTAGACGCATCGTCCCTGGATTCGCGACCGAACTCAGGCGTGCATCCAGGCGGCCCAGCCCTGCAGGGCGCTCCTTAAAACCAGTAAACGATGAGGTAAAGACCCAACCAGACCACGTCGACAAAGTGCCAGTACCAGGCAGCCGCTTCGAACGCGAAATGATGCTCTGGGGTGAAGTGACCGGCCATCAACCGGAACCACACGACCGCCAGCATGATCGCGCCCAAGCAGACGTGAAAGCCATGGAAGCCCGTAAGCATAAAGAAGGTCGAACCGTAAATGCCAGAGGTCAGCTTGAGGTTCAATTCGGAATAAGCATGCGCGTATTCGTAACCCTGAAAGCCCACGAAGATGGCCCCGAGAATGACGGTTGCGGCAAGCCAGAGTTTGACGGCGCCGCGATGTCCTTCTTTCAGCGCATGGTGGGCAATTGTCAGCGTGACACCCGACGTAAGCAACAGCGCCGTATTGAGCGTCGGGATCGGCCACGGCCCCATCTTCTGAAATGCTTCAATCGTGCCCGCGGGGCCGCTGTGAGGCCAATTACCGGCAAAGTCAGGCCAGAGGACTGCTCGGTGGTCGAGGTCGCTCAACCACGGCATCGTGATCGAACGGGCATAGAAGAGTGCCCCAAAGAACCCGGCAAAAAACATCACCTCGGAAAAGATGAACCAGCCCATCGACCAACGAAAGGAGATGTCGACGTTGTGGCCATACTGTCCCGTCTCAGACTCGCGTGAAACCTGATGAAACCAGCCATACATCATGAAAATCAGTACGGCCAAGCCGGCACTCAGGGTGTAGGGCCCATAAGATGTTCCGTTCACCGTACCGGCAGCACCATACCCAAACAACACCATCGCGACGGCGCCGACCAGCGGCCAGTGCGAAGGGGCTGGTACAAAATAATGGTGTGAATCGGCGGCGTGTCCGCTTGCGCTCATGGTGTTCTCCCCAGGACTGACGGGATGCTGAAAAAGGTGACTGGAAAACGCGTGATGGACCGACGTCTCATGCGGTTGAATTGCCGATTTCTCATGTCGAAGCCACCACCGCGCGAACGACGGCGACCAATGTGAGCACAAAAAGCGCTGCCATGCCAATCCCGACGGCGATCACACCGAGCGGATGCAAGTGCACGGCATCCCGGTCATGATCGGCGCGGCGCCGGATCCCGATAAACGACCAGGCAACCACCCGAACCGTTTCAAGCAGCGAAGCTCGGCGTTTGGACAGCGGCGCATCAGCGACTGGCGGTTCTGGCGATAGCGGCACCGCTTGGCTTGATGCCCCCGGTCCAAGAACCGGCAAGGGCTCGGGCTTTGAGGAGATGGGCACCATGCCTCAGCTAGCCGTCGCCGGTGCGGCCGGCACCGGCTGTCCGACCTCAAAGAAGGTGTAAGACAGCGTGATGGTTCGCAGTTCGGCCGGCATCTGGGGGTCCAGAACAAAAACCACCGGGAAAATCTTGCGCTCGTTCGGGCCGAGTGTCTGTTGCTTGAAACAGAAACATTCCAGCTTTCGTAGCCACTGCGATGCGGCCTGCGGCGCGTAGCTCGGAATCGCCTGGCCCTGGATTTCACGCGCCAGGGTGTTGACCAGCTCGTACTCGACCGTCACCAGCTCGCCCGGATGGGCATTGACCGAGCCGGTGCGCGGCCGCAACTGCCATGCACCCCGTGCATTGGCGTCGAACTCCACGCTGACAACCCGCGTGAGATCGACCTGGGTGTTTGCTGCGAAGCGCTTGGCGTCCTGATCGACTTGGGTCAGTGAGTTGATTCCGGTGACTTCGCAAATGGTTCGATAAATCGGAATCATTGCAAAACCAAAGCAAAACATCGTGCAGGCAATGAGTGCCAGCTTGCCCTGCATACGGGCATTGAGCGCAACGAGACTGGGTTGGAACACGGGCGTCGTCAATCAGTGGCCGGGGGCGCAGCGATGCATACCACTCAGCCGAAGAGCCAGCGGTTCGCGATGACCCCGACAAAAAAGACGAACACCACCGACAATAGGATCCCCGCAGTGCGCAGATTGCTCTTGGGTGGGCTCGCCATGGTGCTCATGTCGTTCAAATCACTTGACGGTCGGAGGCGTCTCGAAGGTGTGGAACGGTGCCGGACTCGGCACGGTCCACTCGAGGCCGTGAGCGCCTTCCCAGACTTGCGCCGTCGCGGGTTTTCCGCCGCGGATACATTTGATCACGGCCCACAGGAAGATCAGCTGGCTAAAACCAAACCCAAATGCTGCCACCGAAACAAAGGCATTGAAGTCAGCAAACTGCATCGCGTAATCGGCATAGCGGCGTGGCATTCCGGCAAGACCAAGGAAATGCATCGGGAAGAAGGTCAGGTTGAAGGTGATCAGCGAAGCCCAGAAGTGGAACTTGCCAAGGCCTTCGTCATACATGTGACCGGTCCACTTGGGCAACCAGAAGTAGGTGCCGGCAAAGAGCGCAAACAAGGAGCCTGCCACGAGAACGTAGTGGAAATGGGCGACCACATAGTAGGTGTCGTGCAATTGGATATCGAGCGGCGCCACCGAGAGAATGATGCCGGTCAGACCACCCATCGTGAAGACGAAGATGAAGCCGATGGCAAACAGCATCGGCGTCTCGAAGGTCATGGAGCCGCGCCACATCGTGGCGACCCAGTTGAAGACCTTCACGCCCGTGGGCACTGCAATCAACATCGTGGCGTACATGAAGAACAGTTGTCCCGTCGACGGCATCCCCGTCGTGAACATGTGGTGGGCCCAGACGATGAACGACAGGATCGCGATCGACGAGGTCGCATAGACCATCGAGGGGTAGCCAAACAGGCGCTTGCGGGCAAAGGTCGGAATGATTTCTGACACGATCCCGAAGGCCGGCAGGATCATGATGTAAACCTCGGGATGACCGAAGAACCAGAAGATGTGCTGGAACATCACGGGGTCACCGCCACCGGCAGCGTTAAAGAAGCTGGTACCAAAATGACGATCCGTGAGCGTCATGGTGATCGCACCCGCCAGAACCGGCATCACAGCGATCAGCAGGTACGCCGTGATCAGCCAGGTCCAGACAAACATCGGCATCTTCATGAGCGTCATGCCAGGCGCGCGCATGTTGAGGATGGTCGTGATGATGTTGATCGACCCCATGATCGAACTGGCGCCCAGCAAGTGGACGGCGAAGATCACCATGTCCATCCCGGGACCCATCTGGATCGAGAGCGGCGCGTACATCGTCCAGCCACCCGCCGCAGCGCCGCCCGGGGCAAAGTAACTGCCAACCAGCAAGAGCGCCGAAGGAATCAGCAGCCAGAAGCTGAAGTTATTCATCCGCGCAAACGCCATGTCGGGCGCACCGACCATAAGCGGAATCTGCCAGTTCGCGAATCCGACGAAGGCCGGCATGATCGCGCCGAACACCATGATCAGGCCGTGCATCGTGGTCAGTTGATTGAAGACCTCGGGCTTGACGATCTGAAGCCCGGGCTGGAAGAGCTCAGCCCGCAGGAGCAAGGCATTGAGGCCGCCAACGATCAACATCGCAAACGAGAACCACAGATACAGGGTGCCGATGTCCTTGTGGTTGGTTGCGAACAGCCAGCGCCGCAGCCCGTGCGGATGGTCGTGGGCGTGATCGGCGTGGCCATGGTGATCGAGAACTGCGCTCATGATGACGCTCCTGACTGACTTTGTTTACTTGCGGGCCGCAGCGATTTCGCTGGGCTGCACGATATTGTCTTCGGCCTTGTTACCCCAGGCGTTGCGGGTATAGGTGATGACCGATGCGATCTCGACGTCCGAGAGTTGCTTCCAGGCCGGCATGCCCTGATTCTGACCGTTGAGCAACACCTTGATCTGGCCTTCCTGCGGGCCCAGAACCACCTTGTCATCTTTCAGCGCCGGGAAGGCCCCCGGAACCCCAGTGCCGCCGGCCTGGTGGCAGGCGACGCAATTCCCGGCATAAACCTTCTCGCCGCGCGCAGTCAGCTCGGCCAGTTGCCATTCCTTGGTGGGATCGTCGGCCAGCGCGGCCATGGCCTTCTTACGCTCGTCGACCCAGGTCTTGTAGTCCTCGGCCGATTTGACTTCGACCACAATCGGCATGAAGGCGTGGTTCTTGCCGCACAGTTCGGCGCAGTAACCCCGATACGTCCCAGGCTTTTCGGCGCGGAACCACGTATCGCGAACGAACCCCGGAATGGCGTCCTGCTTGATCCCGAGAGCTGGCACATAGAACGCGTGGATCACGTCATTTGCGGTCAGTACCACCCGAACTTTCTTGTCCACGGGAACGACCAGCGGCTCATCGACCTCGGTCAGGTAGGTCTGGCTCTTCGGTGCAAGGTTGTCGATCTGCTCCTGCGGCGTCGTCAGGGTTGAGTACATGCTGATACCCTCCCCTTCACCTTTCAGGTAGTCATAGCCCCATTTCCATTGCTGACCCGTCGCCTTGACGGTGATGTCCGCACCCGACGTGTCTTTCTGCTCCACCACCATCCGGGTGGCTGGCAGCGCCATCCCGACCACGATCAGCAGCGGCACCACGGTCCATGCGATTTCGACCGCAGTGCTCTCATGAAAACTGGCCGACTTTGCGCCTTTGCTCTTGCGATGCTTGAGGATGGAAAAAAACATCACCCCAAAGACCACGACAAAGATCACCACGCAGATGACCATCACGAAGTTGTGGATCCAGTGCTGATCCCGAGCGATCGCTGTGGCCGGCTCCGTCAGATTGAGCTGGTGCACTTTGGGACCACCTGGCATGTCGCCCACGGTCTGAGCGGCCCCCTGGGCCATCGCCCAGACGCTCAGACTCGACAGAAAGAGAGCCGCGCAGCCTTGTGAAAAGGCGCGACCCACCGATTGACCAATCCCTCGAACCATCTTCACACCTCGCCTTGCATTCCGGCATCGTTGCCCCGCGCAGCCATTGCGACGGGCACAACCCTTAAATTCTGCGCCAAGTCTCGGGCGAATTCGACTCTTTCCTCAAAAGCCAGCAAACGCCCGACTTCAACCCCCCCGCCGCGCTCAGAGATCCGGACCGCAGCGTAGGCTGACCGCCCCATCTCGACCCGAACCCATGCAGGATTGGCTTCGAAGCGGGCTCTGCGCCGACCATCGACCACCTCAACAAGCAACCTGTGGGGTTGCAAAACGATCCGCTCAAAATCTCCGGTGTGTCGCGCATAAACGACAAAGGCCGTCGCCAACGCGAGCATTTCGATCCCCGCGAATGGCGCAATCACCCAAGCTCCCTGCGTCGCAAAGACCGTCGCAATCCCGCCCGACACCAGACCGATGGCTCCGAACGCGAAACCCAGCTGGCGCGGTGAGAGCGCACAGTTGCGCTGCAAAAACCACTCGAGTCCATCCGGAGTTTGCCGGCGCAGCCGTTTGGGGGACAAATCGGTCTCACTCACACAGGAAACTACCCAGACCATATGACACTACTGCGCGGGATCGGGGTCAATACAAACCCTTGGGTTTTTATGTGACCCTTCGTCGCACAATTCTGGGGCATCAGCGCTTTGAGGGCTTGCAGCAGACGTTTACCGGGCAGGCCGGACAAACTCGATCCGGGCCGTGCCGCGCTCCAATTTGGACGCTGGCGCACACCAGGCGTGACCGTAGACGACTTCAATAGTCACTGAAATCGCGCCGCTGGCGTCGCGCGCCTGCTCCAGGGCATCGAGCCACCGCTGTTGGCAGCGACGGCCCCGCAACCCCCGCCCCCGGGCTTCAAGTGCATTGCCCCCCAATGCCCGTAAATCCGACCAAGCCTTCCTTGGATCCATCCAGGTTAATCGGATCGGCTCCATATCCATCACCGGGGCAGAAAATCCGGTTCGGATCAATGCGTCGCCCAAATCGTGCAAGTCCGGAAAGCGCTGGGTCGTCCAGCCCAGCGCGCGTAACTCCCGCAGCGTATCGACACCGTAGGCGCTGAACATCAACAGGCCGTCGGCGCGAAGGACCCGGCTCCATTCGGCGAGCGCCAATCCTGGATCGGGGCACCAGTGCAGGGCGAGATTGGACCAGACCAGATCCAATCGGCTGTTTGCCAGGGGCAGGGCTTGGGTATCGGCACTGATGACGTAGGCGCGAGGCTCGGCCGCGCTGCCGCTCATGGCTGACAAGGCCGTCGGCGCCTGGGAGGACCCCACGCCGAAGGCAGCCCCCATCCGGCCCAACCAGCCGCGCACCAAACCGTCCGAATTCTGCAAGTGCGCCCTGGTCACGCGGTCGGCCGTCAGATGGGCCGTCAGATGGGCCGTCAGATGGGCCGTCGGATGGGCCGGGGAATGCGCCAAG
>JBBAOE010000006.1:87582-92984 GCA_040401595.1 Burkholderiaceae bacterium | reverse complement strand
GGCCGTCAGATGGGCCGTCAGATGGGCCGTCGGATGGGCCGGGGAATGCGCCAAGCGACTGGCCACGACAGCTGTCGCTGGCGACAGATCAGCACCGACCACCAGGGCCTGCGGATAACGCTCGCCGAGCGTCCGCAGGCCAGCCCCGTAGCCACAGCCCGCATCCAGAATTCGAGACGGACTGAGGCGCACGAGATCGAGCCGCTCGAACATGCGCCGTTCGATCTCACGATGCAGAAAATCGGCATCGACCGCCCGCAGCGCGCGCCGGTCAAATTGACGCCGCACGGCATTCAAGCTCAGACCAGCAATGGAAGTCATTTGCTCAGTATATCGACGACAAGGCCCGCGATGACCGCGTACGCTCAAACCCATGCTGACCCAGTTCCTGACTCCCCTGACCCGTTTACTCGATGATTGGTTGCCTAGGCATTGCGCGCTGTGCGAGTGCCGACTGCGCAGCCAGCCCCGGTCGGATCCGGCCGGCCTGGGACTGTGTCCGCCGTGCCTGCAAGCACTGCCGGGTCGCCAGGTCCGGCGCTGCCTGCATTGCGCCCAGCGCCTGCCGCCTCAGATTGACCCGGCGCCAACGACCTGTGAGAGCTGCAACGCCAGCGGGTCGATTCCCCGGGCGTTGGATTCGGTGCATGCCGCCTGTGATTACGCACCGCCCCTGGACCGCTGGATCACCGCGATGAAGTACGGTGGCGAGCCGTCCCTGGCCGCTCCCCTGGGCGCGCTCCTGATCCCGCAGGCGCTGGCGCTGGCCTCGCACACTGAACTGATCATCGCGGTGCCACCCGCATCCCGGCGGCTGGTCGAACGCGGATTCGATCATACGGCGCACATTGCAGCACCGGTCGCACGCGCGCTTGGTCGCCGCTTACAGCCGGGGTTGCTGCGCCGGACCCGCCACACGCCCGAACAGGCGGGTCTGGACCGACACGCCCGCGGGACCAATCTTCAGGGCGCCTTCGAAGCCTGCGCCCGCGTCGCCCGGCGCTCCGTGCTCCTGGTCGATGACGTGATGACAACTCGCGCAACACTGGACGAAGCCGCCCGTGCCTTGCGTGCCCGGGGGGCCGGCGCGGTCACGGGACTGGTCATCGCGCGTCCGCATTAAACTGTCGGGGTGCTTGATATCGTTCTGGTTCATCCAGAAATCCCTCCCAACACCGGCAACATCATTCGACTCTGCGCCAACGCAGGGGCGCGGCTGCATTTGATCGAACCACTCGGGTTCCGGCTCGACGACGCGCAGTTGCGGCGCGCAGGCCTGGATTACCACGAATATGCGTCCGTTCAGGTGCATTCGGGTTGGGCATCGTTTCTGGAATCCCGCCGCCCCGACCCGCAACGGCTATTTGCATTGACCACCCGCGGCACCCGTCGCCACGATACGGTTTCGTATCAGCCCAACGACGTCCTGGTGTTCGGATGTGAGACGGCGGGCCTGCCGCCCGCTGTCCTCGACCCGATCGATCCGGCGCAACGCCTTCGGCTACCGATGCGTCCCGGCAACCGCAGCCTCAACCTGTCCAATGCGGTAGCGATCACGACCTACGAGGCCTGGCGTCAACTCGGCTGGTCCGAAGACATTCCATTCGACCGACCGAGTCGCTGAGCCAGCCAGTCGAGGGTTTGCCCGACGGCATGTTCGCCATCGAACTGCCCCACCCGAGACCAGTCCTCGGCACCGATATAGCCATAGCCGAGCAGGGTGCGCGAAAACGTGTCCAGACCGGACCAGAAGCCCTTCACGCCAGTGAGCGCCATGGGTTTGGCAATGTAATGCAGCTGCCCGAGCGTCATCACCTCAAAGAGTTCATCCAGCGTGCCAAACCCCCCCGGTAAGGCAATGAAGGCATCGGCGAGTTCGATCAGGCGGGTTTTACGAACCGGCATATCTTCGACGACCTCGAGCCGATCGAGTCGTTTGTGCGCCACCTCGCGCTCCATGAGACGCCGCGGGATGACGCCGATCGCCCGTCCACCGGCGTCCAGCACCCCGTCCGCGACTTCGCCCATCATGCCGACATGCCCCCCCCCAAAAACCAAGGTCCATCCGCGCTGCGCGAGCCCCTGGCCCATGGCGCGCGCCAGGGCTGAAAACGCCGGGTCATTGCCGGGCCGGGCCCCGCAGAAGACACAGATCGCGGGGGCTCGGGGCGACAGTCGATCATCCATCATCGTTTCCTAAATTACCGAGTTTCGGGGCGTGGTTCGCGGGAAAGCAGGGCATCGACCACCGTGCGGACGGCCATCTGCTCAAATAGCACCTCGTGCACTGCCTCGACGATCGGCATGTCAATCCCGTGGCGGCGCGCCAGTTGCCGCACAGCGATCGTGGTCGACACCCCTTCTGCGACATGCCCCAGCGTCGCGAGCGTTGTTTCGAGCGAATTCCCCTGCGCCAGACCGAGACCGACCCGGCGATTGCGCGAAAGATCACCGGTACAGGTCAACATGAGATCACCGATACCGGCCAGTCCCACGAACGTCGCCGATTTAGCTCCAAGCGCAATACCGAGACGGGTAATTTCAGCCAAACCCCGGGTAATTAGGGCAGCGCGGGCGTTCAAACCCAGCGACAGCCCATCACAGGCACCGGCCGCAATCGCAATCACATTCTTGACCGCACCGGCCAGTTCGACCCCGACGACATCGTCGCTGGTGTAGACCCGGCAAGCGCCATGATGGAGCGCCGAAACGGCACGGGCCTGGCCATTCCGATCGGCGCTGGCCGCGACCAGAGCGAACGGCAATCCAGTCGCGACCTCCTGGGCAAAGCTCGGTCCCGAAATGACCCCGACCGTCTCATGTCTGAAAACCTGAGCCGCAACCTGATGCGCCAGCAGCCCCGTCTCACGCTCAACGCCCTTGCACAACCAGAAAACCGGGGCATGAAGCGTCGGCTCTTCGCCCGAACCAGACTGCCCCGCCTTGCGGACCCGCGCAAGCTCGATCAAGAGGGGTCGAAGCGCGGCCATCGGCGACGCCAGCAAAATCAGACCGTCCGGGCCCGCGAAATGGTTCGCCTGGTCAAGGTCTGCGGTGAACCTCAGACGGTCGGCCAAGTCATGTCCGGGCAGATAGCGCCGGTTTTCGCGACACTCCCGAAGATTGGCAACCAGCCCAGCGTCGCGGGCCCAGAGCAGGCACTCCTGGGCGCGCGCGACGTGCATCGCGACGGCCGTCCCCCACGCCCCAGCCCCCAATACCGCCACCCGCATGCATTGCTCCGATCAGCGCAGACGCTGCGTATCCGCGCTCGACCGCTGCGACCGGGGAAAGCGCCGCCAGCCCAAGCGATCAGCGAGTGCAGCCCCTTGGGATCTCAATTGGGCAGAATCAAGCCAGCCCCGTTCGGCTCAGGCGACTGCGAGGCCAGGCGTTGCTGAAACAGCGCTTCAAAATTGATTTCAGCCAGGTGAATCGGCGGGAAGCCGGCGCGCTGCACCAGATCAGCGACGTTGGCCCGCAAGTACGGGTAGACAATATTGGCGCAGACGACCTGCTGGACATAGGGCAGCTGCTCTTCGGGGACGCCGGAAATCTCGAAGATGCCCGCCTCCTGAGCCTCGACCAGAAACGCCACCTTTTCGCCGACCCGGGTCGTCACGGTCACGGTCACCGTGGTTTCGTAAATGCTTTCAACGACGGGCGACGCCTGAACATCGAGTTGCACTTCAACCGATGGTTGTGCCTGCTCGAGAAAAATCTGTGGCGCATGGGGACTCTCCAGCGACAGTTCCTTGAGATACAGACGTTGGATACTGAAGACCGCTTGTTGGTCGCTCATGACTCACCTTGAAAATAGAAAACAGGGGTAAAAATTCAGTTCGCAGCCAGCAATGGCATGAGTTCCCCGGCCCGGTCCAGCGCCGCCAGGTCGTCAAAGCCCCCGACATGGCGCTCGCCAATCCAGATCTGGGGGACCGTGCGGCGCCCCGAGGCCGCCATCATCTCGGCTCGTCGCTGCGGATCTAAGTCGATGCGAATCTTCTCGATGGTCTGCACGCCACGCGCATTCAAAAGCTGCTCGGCGCGCTGGCAATAAGGACAAACGGCGGTTGTGTACATGCGGACCGGCGACATTATGAACTCCCGAACAGAGCGGCACGACAGAAGCAATCGGCGAATGCGGTCATCGTCAGCGCGCCACGGGTAAGCCGGCGGCGCGCCAGGCCGCCATGCCGCCTTCCAGAACATGGACATCCTCGCGACCGGACTGCCGGATCGTCTTGGCCGCCCGGGGCGCCGCACGCCCGTCTTCGCAGACGACCATCACCGGGCGTTTGGCTGGCAGATCGGCGAGGCGCTTGGGCAACTCCGCCAGTTCAATCGACCGTGCATTGGGCAGATGCCCCGCCGCAAAGAGCTTGGGATCGCGCACATCGACAATGGTCGCATCGCGATCATTGATCAAGCGTGTCGCTTCGTGTTGGGATAGCGCGGGTCCGGACAGGCTACTGGCGATTGCGGGCCAGATGAGGAGTCCACCGGAGGCGAGGGCCGCAGCAACGAGCTGCCAATTGTCGATCATGAATTGCATCGACGGGATTATAGAATGATGCGCAGCGCATTGAGTCGCGCAACGTCATTCATTTCCGCAAGGACCATCGTGCCCAAACTTGTGTTGCTTCGTCATGGCGAGAGCCAATGGAACCGCGAAAACCGCTTTACCGGTTGGGCCGATGTCGACCTGACCGCTGAAGGACTGGCCGAAGCTCACCATGCCGGGGCCCTCCTCAAAGCCGAGGGCTTTGACTTCGACATCGCCTACACCTCGGTTCTGCGCCGGGCGATCCGCTCGCTCTGGGCCGTGCTTGAGGAGATGGACCGCATGTGGCTGCCCACCGTCCATTCCTGGCGGCTCAATGAACGCCATTACGGCAACCTGCAAGGGCTCAACAAGGCCGAGACCGCGGCGCGCTTTGGCGAGGAGCAGGTGCTGATCTGGCGCCGCGCCTATGCCATCGCGCCCGAACCGCTCGCCGATGGAGATCCCCGTCTAATTCAGAATGACCCGCGTTATGCCCATGTGCCCGCGTCCCAGATTCCGCGCACCGAGTGCCTGCAGGACACGGTCGCCCGGGTCGTCCCCTTCTGGAATGATTCCATCGCGCCGGCGCTCATGCGTGGTCGACGAGTCATCATCGCCGCCCACGGCAACTCCCTGCGCGCCCTGATCAAACATCTTGAGGGAACGCCCGACGACGAGATCGTCAAACTCAATATCCCGACCGCGCGCCCGCTGGTCTACGAACTCGACGACATGCTCAAACCGGTTCGCCACTACTATCTTGGCGACCCAGACGAAATCGCGGCGGCGATCGCTGCCGTGGCGGGACAGGGAAAGGCGGCGCCGCGTTAGGTTCGAATGATCGATCCCGATCCCG
>JBBAOE010000006.1:21699-87482 GCA_040401595.1 Burkholderiaceae bacterium | reverse complement strand
GCGCAACTGACTGCGGGACTGACTGCGGGACTGACGCCGAACTGGCTGACGGGGACGCGGAAGCGAGATCCCGGGCATTGGATCCCCACCATTGCCAGCCGGCCTGAACTGCCAGGACACCCACGACAGCCAGTAAGCCCCCCACCAGCAACCAAGGGCCGTACCCCTGACGGGATCCCGCCGGGCGTGCGCGCACCGGGGTACCGGGCAGGTGCAGGGGAAAATCGGGTCGGGGGGAATCTGCCACCAGACTGCGAGGTAACTCTAGAAAATCGCAGTAGCGCCCCCCCAACCGCCGCCGCACCTGCGCGTTGTGAAAGCTCTCGGCTCGGCCCTGCTCCAGATCGCGAATTTGCGAGGTCGATAGATGGATCTGACGGGCCACATCGACAATGCTCAGATTGCGCACTTCGCGCGCGCGACGCAATTCTTCGCCGGCGAGTGCGCTGGAATCTTTGAACGATCGGACCTCCGACTCCATCACTCAACCCCAGCTGTTGCCTCACGCATTGTAAAGGCAGCCCGCCCCAATCCGGGCCGCACCACTCGCCACCAGCGCCTGTACAGCCCAGGCGGTGAGGCTGGACGCATCCTTAAACCCCAGGAAATGCTGGTTCGCTTGCGCGACCAGTCCAATCGATCCAAACCAATCGGCTAACCCCCGAAGCTCAACCTGCTCCCGGTCCAACAGCAAAAACTTCAGCAACACCTTGACCGCATGCCCCGCATTGCGTTCGGGCGCTGCTGCGAGCGCATCGATCAAGGAGTATGCCGAGTCAAGCGCCTGCGCAAAACCATGGAATGCAGGTCCGTGCCCAGGAATCACCAACCGGACATCCAGCCCGGCAATCCGGTCCAGAATGGCCCGCTGCTCGGCAAACCCGGTCTGCCCGGACAGTTCCGGAAAGATCACGCCAAACCCTTTCTGCCACAACGCATCGGCCGAAATCAGGATGCGATGCTCCTCGCACCACAAGATGACCGAGTCCGGGTCATGCCCGGGCGCCGCAATAACCTCCCATCCCATGCCACCGAGCCCGAGGGTTGATCCGGGCACCAAGGCTGCATCCGCAACAAACGGCTCGCAACGCTGGCCCGTTGCCACAAAGCTGAGCTTGAGCGGATCCCACGTATTGACCGCTGCGACGCTCGCTTGTGGCACCACAATCTGGCAGCCCCAGACGCTTCTGAGTCGCGCATTTCCGCCGCAATGGTCGGAATGCAGGTGCGTGTTGATGACCCGGTCGAGCACACGAGGCCCCAGCACACTCGCCACCAAGGCTTCGGTCATCGCGGCATGCTTCACATAGCCCGAATCGACGAGCGTTGCGCTATCCCGATCCACAAACAGAACGCCGTTGGACGAGAGCCAATCACGCTCGAACAGGTGCAGGCCGGGCGGCAACACCATAGTGTCAGGATCCGCTGCCATCGATCAGCCTCGGTGCCTCAATGGCGCAGCGTCGCCAACACCGTCCGCTTTTCGTCATCGCTCATGACACTCCAGCGGGCAATCTGATCCAGCGTCCGACGGCAACCCGCACAGCGCTGAGAATCGGGATCGATTTTGCACACCGCATTACAGGGCGAGGGCACGGCAGCCTCGGGCGCCGTCTTGAGGGGCGGGATTGACGCCATCTAGTGCGCCGTCCGGGAAGCCAGCGCGTTCCCCGCACGGGTGGTGGGTCGGCGCCCGAGGCTAGCCGAAATCCATTGACCGATCTCGACGGCTGCGGCGAGGTCGATCCCGGTTGCAATCCCCAGTCCCTCAAAGAGATAAAGCAAGTCCTCGGTGGCCACATTACCCGTCGCACCGGGTGCATACGGACACCCGCCCAGGCCGGCAATCGAGGAATGGAACAAGGTGACACCACAGTGCAACGCCGCCATCACATTGGCAATCGCCTGACCATAGGTGTCGTGGAAATGGCCGGACAGGCGTTCGATCGGAAACTGGCGTTCAGCCGCCTCAAACCCGGCGACCACCTGACGCGGTGTGGCCACCCCGATCGTGTCGGCGATATCGATGAAATCACACCCAAGGTCCGCCATGCGGGCGACCACGTCGGCAACGGCCTGCGGTGCCACGGCTCCCTCGAATGGGCAGCCGAGCGCGCAGGAGACGCTACCCCGCAGGCTCATTCCGGCGTGTTTCACCGCCAGCGCAACCGGGCGAAATCGTTCAATCGATTCGGCAATCGAACAGTTGATGTTGCGCTGGGAGAACGACTCTGACGCCGCGCCAAAAATAACGACTTCGTCGGCCGCAGCCGAGATCGCCCCATCGAGCCCCCGCATGTTGGGCACTAGAACCGAATAGCGGACGGTTGGCCTGCGCTGGATTGCGGCCATCACCGCAGCGCCATCCGCCATCTGCGGGACCCAGCGCGGGCTGACAAACGAGGTTGCCTCGATTTCAGCGAATCCCGCCGCTGCGAGTCGATCAATCAACTCGACCTTGATCGCGGTCGGCACCGGTTGCGCCTCATTTTGCAAACCGTCGCGCGGGCCAACCTCTACAATACGAACCCGATCCGGGAGCGTGGCACGGTGCTGAATCATCCTTCTTCCTTCGAATTAATCCCTGGGTCGAGCGCAGCAATGTGCAGCAAGGCCGCGCCTTGGGCGACTGCATCGCCAATCGCGAAGGGCAATGCATCGACCACACCGGCCTGCGGTGCGCAGATCAAATGCTCCATCTTCATCGCTTCGAGAACGAGCAGGGGGTCCCCCAGCGCCACACGCTGCCCGAGTGTCACTGAAATGGCGACTACTTTGCCGGGCATCGGCGCACTCAGGCTGCCAGGCTCAGCAACCGCCGCAACCTGATCATCCGCAAGCCCGCTCCAGCCCAGTTGCAGATCCCAGTCGGCGCAGGACAGGTGCACGGTGCCCTGGTCAAACACGGCATCCAGAGTGAACGCCTGAGTGCCCAACCAGCCCCGCAGCGAGAGCGCGGTCAGATCGGCGGCGACGCCCCGCGGGCGTTGCGGCGCGACCTCAAAATCCAGACCCCTTACGGCCCAGCATTGGTCACCAATTTCGATCAGCGGGCCGGCGCCGCGCTGGTAGATCACGCAGACCGATCGGGGTCCGCCAGATCCGGCCAACGGCGCGAATTCAATCGATCGCCGCAGTGACGCGCCCAGGCGCCAACCATCGCGCAGCGCCCATGGGTCGTTCTGAACCGAAGTATCAAGTCCAAGCACGGCAATCGCAGCCAGTGCCAGACGGTCAGGTGCAATGTCCGCGCCCGAATGCGCTAGCAGGTCACTTTGGCGACGCTCGATCAGATGGGTATCGAGGTCAGCCTCCACGAATGCCGTGTCCCGGACCAGACGACGCAACAGTTCCAGATTCGTCGCGGGACCGGCGACCCGCACCGCATCGAGCGCCCGCGCAAGCCGGGCCAGTGCATCGGAGCGGTCGGCGCCGTGAACGATCAGCTTCGCAATCATCGAATCGTAATACGGGGTGATCTGATCCCCCGGGCGCACACCGGAGTCGATCCGCACACCATCGGGCCAATCCAGACGGAGAAGGCGACCGATCGCCGGAAGAAAACCCCGTGACGGGTTCTCAGCGCAAAGCCTGGCCTCGATGGCATGGCCCTGAATCCGCACCGCCTCCTGCGAAAGGGGTAAAGGCTCCCCTGCGGCGATCCGCAGCTGCCACTCCACCAGATCCAGTCCGGTGATCAGTTCGGTCACAGGATGCTCGACCTGGAGTCGGGTATTCATTTCCATAAAATAGAAATGTTCGGCACGCCCGTCCTGAGCGCAGGCGACGAGAAACTCGACAGTTCCGGCGCCGACGTAATCAACCGCGCGCGCCGCCGCAACTGCCGCCTGCCCGAGTGCCTCGCGCAACCAGGCCGGCAGGTCTGGCGCTGGCGCCTCCTCAAGAATTTTCTGGTGGCGGCGCTGGACCGAACAGTCCCGCTCGGACAACCAAAGCGCCCCACCGTGCTGATCGCAAAAGATCTGCACCTCGACATGGCGGGCACGGGCCAGATAGCGCTCGAGCAACACCCGATCATCGCCAAAACTGGATAAGGCCTCGCGCTGACAGGCGAGCAGCAGGGTGCCGAAGTCGCCGGCTTCATGGACGACGCGGATCCCTTTGCCCCCCCCGCCTGCACTCGCCTTGATCAGCACCGGCCAACCGATGTGCGCCGCCTGCTCGGCCAGATAGGCCGGATCTTGTTGGTCCCCGTGATAGCCCGGCACCAGCGCGACCCCGGCCTGCGCCATCAAGCGTTTGGCGGCCGCTTTGCTCCCCATCGTCTCGATCGCGGCGGGTGGGGGGCCAACGAAGATCAGACCGGCCGCGGCGCAGGCACGGGCAAACTCGGCGTTCTCGGCCAGAAATCCATAGCCCGGATGGACGGCTTGCGCCCCGCTGGCCTGTGCCACGGCGAGGATCCGTTCGATATCCAGATAGGACTCGCGCGCCGGGGCGGGTCCGATTGGCCAAGCTTCGTCACAGGCGTCCACATGGGCGGACTGGGCATCGGCTTCCGAATAGACGGCCACCGTCGCAATGCCCAGGCGCCGCGCGGTCGCTGCAATGCGGCAGGCGATCTCGCCGCGATTGGCAATCAGGAGCTTACGAATCATGGGGGTTTACATCCGAAAGACGCCAAACTGCGTCTCCGGAATCGGCGCATTGAGCGAGGCCGCGAGCCCGAGTGCCAGCACACGACGGGTGTCGACCGGATCGATCACGCCATCGTCCCAGAGGCGGGCGGTCGCGTAGTAGGGGTGGCCCTGCGTTTCATACTGCGCCCGAATCGGCGCCCGAAACGTCGCTTCGTCATCTGCGCTCCAGGTCCCGCCGCGCGCCTCGATGCTATCGCGGCGCACCGTGGCCAGCACGCTGGCCGCCTGCTCGCCCCCCATGACCGAGATCCGCGCATTGGGCCACATCCAAAGAAATCTTGGACTGAAGGCCCGGCCGCACATGCCGTAATTACCCGCGCCAAAACTACCCCCCACGATCACCGTGAACTTTGGCACCTGGGCACAAGCCACCGCGGTCACCATCTTGGCCCCATGGCGGGCGATCCCCTCGTTCTCGGTTTTGCGCCCGACCATAAAGCCCGTGATGTTCTGTAGGAAAATCAGCGGCGTCTTGCGCTGGCAGCACAACTCAATGAAGTGCGCGCCTTTCTGCGCGCTCTCCGAAAAAAGGATGCCGTTGTTGGCGATGATCCCTACCGGGATCCCGTTCAGATGAGCGAATCCCGTCACCAACGTGGTGCCAAACCGGGCTTTCCACTCGTCGAACTCACTGCCATCGACGAGCCGCGCAATCACCTCGCGGATGTCGTAAGGCTTGCGGGGATCGGCCGGGATCAGGCCCAGCAGGCTGTCGGCCGGGTAGAGCGGTGCGCGCGGCGCGGTCATTGCCACCCCCGCCCGGGCCGCCCGCTCGGCCAGCGTGCCCGACCCCGCTGCCGCATTGAGGTTGCCGACAATGCGCCGTGCAATCGACAGCGCGTGACGATCGTTCTCAGCCAGATGGTCAGCGACGCCGGAAAGTCGGGTGTGGACGTCGCCGCCTCCCAAATCCTCGGCACTGACGACCTCGCCAATGGCAGCCTTCACCAATGGCGGACCGCCCAGGAATATCGTCCCTTGATTTCGAACGATAATGGACTCGTCCGCCATAGCTGGAACATAAGCCCCGCCAGCAGTACAAGATCCCATCACGACCGCAATCTGCGCAATACCAGCCGCCGACATGGTCGCCTGGTGATAGAAGATGCGACCAAAATGATCCCGGTCCGGAAAGACTTCATCCTGATTGGGTAGATTCGCGCCGCCCGAATCCACGAGATAGACACAGGGCAAACGGTTTTCGCGCGCGATCTCCTGTGCTCGCAGGTGTTTTTTGACTGTGATCGGATAGTAGGTCCCGCCCTTGACGGTCGCATCGTTACAGACAACAACACAGTCACGTCCGGCAATACGACCGATCCCGGTGATCAGGCCAGCCGCGGGCGCGTCCCCCTGGTACATGCCATGGGCCGCCAGCGGTGAACACTCGAGAAACGGACTGCCTGGATCGAGCAAGTAATCGATCCGGTCGCGGGGGAGGAGTTTCCCCCGCGCCAGATGCCGGGCCCGAGCAGACTCACCCCCACCAGCGGCGACGATTGCGAGCTGGGCGCGCAAATCAGCGACCATCGCCTCCATGGCCAGGCGATTGGTGGCGAACTCCGCCGTTCGCAGGTCCACCCGGGTTTGAAGAACAGGCATCAGCGCACCGTCATCGGGTTCATCGCCGACGCTCAGCCCAAATGCCGGATCAAGAAAGCCTCCGAGCGCTCCTGCGCCAGGACTGCACTCGCGGGATGGTGGTCCGGGTGCCCATAGCGATTAAATCCATGACCGGCCGGATAACGATGAACCGAGAATTCGTGCCCCGTCTGCGCAGCGCAGCGTCCGAACACCTCGCTGATCTGTTCGACGGTGCCCGCTGGGATCATCGGGTCGAGCTCGCCAAAATGCATCAGAAGTGGTGCCTGGGGTCGCTCATGCAATTGCGCCTGCGTGCGACCGCCATAATAAGAAACCGCTGGCAAGCCCATCCGGGTCGCAGCCAATGCCGCCACAGTGCCGCCCCAACAAAAACCGACGACGCCGCAGCGCAAGCCCTGGCCCACCTGCTGACGGGCCGCATCGATATCTCGCAGCGCCGCGTCAAAGCCCAGTTGATCCACCAGAGCAATGCCACGGGCCATGGTCGTGGCGTCATACCCCATCTCGACGCCAGGCTCGATCCGGTCAAAAAACGCCGGCGCCACCGCGAGCCATCCCGCCGCTGCCCAGCGCTCGCATACCTCGCGCACGTAGGCATTGACACCAAAAATCTCCTGCACGACCACCACACACCCGTGCGGCGTCGCCTGCGGCCGCGCAATATGGGCACTGACCTGTGCGCCGTCGATGGCGGTCAAGATCTGCGTTTCATGCTGAAGGCGGTGAGCAATCGGATCGGTCATCGGATGAATTCCAAAGAAAGGACCCGCACCCGCGGGTCAATCAGGTTGTGTACGCTTACCAGGCTAGGGCCTGGCCCCGATAGTCATAAAAACCCCCTCCGGGGTGAGCCTTCGCGTCCCCAAGAACGACGCGCATTCCACGAATGCTTTCGTCCACGGAAACCTCGGCGTTGGGCCCCCCCATATCGGTGCGGACCCAACCCGGATGCAAGGCAATCGCCCGCAGCCCCGCCCGGCCATAGTCCGCATGGGCCAGTTTGGCGACCATATTGACCGCTGCTTTCGAGACGCGATAGAGCATGCCATAGCTGCCCGACGCCTCGGCGATCGACCCCATCCGGCTGCTGACAAACGCGAGCGTTCCGCCATGGGGCGTCAACAAGGGGGCGAGCACCGGTACGAGGCGCATGGCAGCGAGGACGTTGGTGCGCATGACCAGATCAAATTCATCACCACAAGGTGCCTTGGCCAGGGTGCTGTCACGGGGTCCGAACACCCCCGCATTGATAATGGCCAGGTCGAGTCGTTCGCCGTCGAGTTGCCAGGCCAGTCCCGCGAGGTCTTCGAGGCGCTGGACGTCCAGACGCAGGGTCTGGGCACCCAGATCGCGCAAGCGGATGCGGTCGGCTTCGGTTCGGCAGGTCGCAAAAACGGTCCAACCCGCCGCGACATACTGACGGGTGAATTCAAGGCCGATGCCACGCGAAGCGCCCAGGATCAATACAGTCGACATGGTTTCGGCCATTCCCAATCGTTGGCAGGACCCGATGGCGGGCAGTGTGCAGTCGAGGCGTGCGGTCTAATACAGTTCAATCGCACACGCGACCGCTTCGCCGCCGCCAATGCAAAGCCCGGCCACGCCCCGCTTACCGCCGGTCTTGCGCAACGCGCCAATCAAGGTTGCCATGATGCGCGCGCCTGATGCGCCGATCGGATGCCCCAGCGCACAGGCCCCGCCGTGAATGTTGGTGACCTCGGCCGAGAGGCCGTGCTCGTGCATCGCGGCCATCGTCACCACGGCGAACGCTTCGTTGATCTCGAACAGATCGACATCGCGCGTCGACCAACCCGTCTTGGCATACAACTTCTCGATCGCACCGACCGGTGCGGTGGTAAACCACTCGGGGGCATGGGCATGGGTGGCATGGGCGACCAGGCGGGCCACAGGCGTCAGGCCGAGGCGCTGCGCTGTGCTCAATCGAGCCAGCACCAGCGCGGCTGCACCATCGGAGATGGACGATGCGTTGGCAGCGGTGATCGTTCCGTCTTTGCGAAACGCGGGCTTGAGGCCGCCAATCTTGTCGAGTTGCGCCTTGAAGGGCTGCTCGTCACGGGTGATGCTGATCGGGCCCTTGCGGGTCTGGATCGTGACCGGGGTCAGCTCCCAGTCAAAGCTACCGTCTTCGTTGGCCTGTTTGCTACGCTGCGTCGAACGGATGGCGAAGTCATCCTGTTGTTCGCGCGTAAATGTGTACTTGGCAGCACAGTCTTCCGCAAAAACGCCCATGGCCTTGCCTTCGTAAGCGTCCTCCAAGCCGTCCGTCATCATGTGATCGAGAACCTGTCCATGCCCCATGCGCAGGCCCGTGCGACCTTTGGGCAGGAGATAGGGCGCGTTGGACATGCTCTCCATCCCGCCCGCCACAATGATCTGCGCAGACCCGGCCACGAGCAGATCGTGCGCGAGCATGGCGGCCTTCATGCCCGAGCCACACATCTTGGTGAGGGTGGTGGCCCCAGCCGATCGAGGCAGTCCACCCGCGTGCGCGGCCTGACGCGCCGGGGCCTGACGCAGTCCGGCCATCAGACAGTTACCAAACAGGACTTCCTCGACCTGCTCAGGTTTGAGCCCCGCGCGCTCGACCGCAGCCCGGATAGCCGTGCCGCCCAGATCGATTGCGCTGGCTGGGGCGAGTTCGCCCAGAAAGCCCCCAATCGGGGTGCGGGTCGCAGACAAAATGACAATCGGGTCAGTCATGATCGTTCTCCAGTCGGGATGAGTTTTATTAACGTTAACGACAAGCCATGCGCGTTTGGCTCACTTCACGCGGGAAGATACCTCGGGCCCCATACAAACCTGCGCGGCAGGGACAGCAAGGACAGCAGGGACAGCAGGGACGCCTGGCGGCGCCCCTGCGGACACCGGCAGGACGGGCTGGACGGGTGGGGTGGCGCCCGGACCGCGCGGGAAACGCACGGATTCCGGGTAGGGAAAGATGTCTTCGAGCACGCCAGCCCGAATCCGGGCCTGCTTGCTCTGCCAGAACGCCACGTCGAGCAGCTCGGCATGCTCGCGCATGAACCGGCTTCGCAGCCCCGGATCGCCGAGCAGAAAACGTCCGAACTCCTCCGGGAACACATCATTCGGACCCACCGGATACCAGGGTTCGGAGGCCATTTCCTGCTCTGGAGTCTGCGCTTCGGGAATACGACGGAAATGGCAGTCCGTCATATACACAATTTCATCATAGTCATAAAATACGACACGACCCTGGCGCGTCACACCGAAGTTCTTGTACAGCATGTCGCCCGGGAAAATATTGGCCGAGACAAGATCCTTGATGGCGTTACCGTATTCATGAACAGCATGATCAAGCTGGGCCTGAGCACCGTGCGCCTTCGCTTTCTGCAGGTAAAGATTCAGGGGCTCCATCCGGCGTTCGATATAGAGATGGCGAACGATCAGGACGTCCTCGCGCTCCACCAGCGCGCTTGGCGCCACAGCGCGCAACTGCGCCATCAGCGCAGGCGCCACCCGGTCCCGGGGAAACGGTACGTCGGAGTACTCCCAGGTGTCCGCCATGCGCCCGACGCGATCATGGGTCTTGACGAGCTGGTAGCGATCGCGGATGTGCTCGGCCGACGTGTCCTTGCCGCGCTTGTCCTTGATGACTTTGAACACGTAAGGAAACGACGGCAGAGTAAAGACCGCCATCACCAGGCCTTCGATACCCGGCGCCTGAACAAAGGCATCGGTCGAATGGCGCAGATGATGAAGGTAGTCCCGATAGAACAGGGTTTTGCCCTGCTTCTGCAGACCCAGCATCGTATAGAGCTCGCTCTTGGGCTTATTCGGAATGAGCGTGCGCAAGAATTGCACCCAGGCACTCGGCACTTCCATATCGACGATGAAGTAGGCGCGCGCGAAGCTAAACAACAGTTCGATCTGATCGGGTTCAAACAAGGCCGTATCGACAAATATCTGACCACGGCGGTTCTGCAAGATCGGCAAGGCGAACGGAAAGATATCCCCATCGTTGACCAGACGACCAATGATGTAAGCCCCCTTATTGCGGAAAAAAAGGCTGCGCAGCACATGGATCTGGCAGTCCGGATGGGGATCGAACGCTGCCTGCCGAGAGTCCCGCCAGTGCGAGCGCACCGCATCAATCAGGCGCTCGACGTCGCGCTCCACATCCTCCCAGGGGCAGGCCAGACCAAAATCAACCAATGCCCTGCACACCAGATCCGCGAGGGCCTGGGCGACCTTGGCGACGCCCGCCTCAGGACCTGGAATCAGCGGGTAGTAAACCCGGTAGCACGGCGGATCACTGTCCAGATATTCGGTCGCAACGGCCGGACGCAAGAAGATGAAATCGTTATTAAAATAGTCTCTATGCAAAATTCTGCATACAACTGAATTAAAAAACGTTTCGGCCAATTCTGGCTGACGGTGGCCATCCAGCAATCCGACATAGTCCCGCTTGATACGCTGCCAGACAGCATCACTGAGCGCGCCAGCCCGAAACTCGTTTTCCAACCGGCTCAGCGCTTCCTGAACTCGAAGCCCATAAAAATCGATCCGATCGCGCTGCAATTGTCGGATGCGATGAAAATCTCCCGATTCGAAGCATTGCTTGGCGCGCCAGGCGGCCTGGCGGAACAGACCATAGTGGCGATCGAATCCGGCCAGGATGGCCGATGCAATATCCAGGGTGCTCATTGCACGCTCAGACTGGGGCATGGCCAGCGGGGTGGGAACAACCATGGCGGGGTCCACTCTCGAGGTTCAGCAGGTGTCGGCGAACAGTTCGCGACCGATCAACATGCGACGGATCTCGCTGGTCCCGGCGCCGATTTCGTAGAGCTTCGCGTCACGCCACAAGCGACCGCAGGCGCTGTCGTTGACATAGCCATTGCCGCCCAGGCACTGAATCGCCTCACCCGCCATCCAGGTTGCTTTTTCGGCTGCATACAGGATCGCGCCAGCCGCATCCTTGCGCAGACTGCGCGGGTCGACCTGACCGGTTCGGGAACGGTCGCACTGACGGCCGACCTCGTAGACATAGGCACGGCAGGCCATCATGGTCGTGTAGAGATCGGCGAGCTTGCCCTGCATCAACTGAAAGGTCCCGATCGGCTGACCGAACTGCTCGCGCTCGTGTACGTAGGGCAAGACGACATCAAGACAGGCACTCATGATGCCCAGCGGCCCGCCGCACAATACCGCCCGCTCAAAATCGAGGCCGCTCATGAGCACGGCTGCCCCCCGCCCAATCGCGCTCGCCGGATCGTCGCTGGTTGCGCCCAGGACATTGTCGAGCGGGACTTCGCACGCTTCGAAGACGAGCTCACCCGTGTGGCTGCCGCGCATCCCGAGCTTGTCGAGCTTTTGCGCAGTCCGGAATCCGCTAAAGCCCTTCTCCACCAGAAACGCTGTGAGCGACCGACGGTCGGGCTCAGTATCGGTGCGGGCATAGACCACCAGAACATCGGCATCGGGTCCGTTGGTGATCCACATCTTGCTGCCATTCAGAACCCAGCGGGCACTGGCGCCGCTGCCACGACGCTCTGCACGCAGTCGCATCGACATCACATCGCTTCCCGCGCCAGGCTCGCTCATCGCGAGGGCGCCGATCAGAGTCCCCGCAACCAGACCAGGCAGATAGCGCGCTTTTTGCGCTGCCGTCCCATTCCGATGAATCTGATTGATACACAAATTCGAGTGGGCGCCGTAACTCAGGCCGACCGATGCGCTGGCGCGCGAAACTTCCTCGAGCGCAACGATGTGCGCGAGGTAGCCCAGATCGGAGCCGCCATAGGCCTCACCGACCGTGATGCCATGCAGGCCGAGCTTGCCGAGCTTGGGCCACAAGTCCATGGGAAACTGATCGCTGCGATCGATCTCGGCTGCGCGCGGCGCAATTTCGCTGGCTGCAAACGCCTGCACCGCTGCGCGCAACATGTCGATATCTTCGCCAAGGTCAAACTGCAATCCCGGTAGGTCGGTCATGGGCGTCTCCTCGATCGTTCCCGGATTTGTTCGAGCGCGTTTTTTTTCGGAATCTGGATTATCGCTCGACGCATGTTACCGTGGCGCCCCAATCCCGGTCACTGAGAACAATCCGCGATGCACCCCCACGAACTGGAACTTGAATATCCACTGGGTGAACGGCTGCCAGGCCCCGCCGAACTCCTAGAGGTTGCGCCCGGCGTACGCTGGCTGCGCATGCCCCTGCCCTTTGCGCTCGATCACATCCATCTCTGGCTGATTCGCGACTGCTTCGAGGGCCGGGAGGGCTGGACCCTGATCGACTGCGGAATCGCCTCGGACGAAGTCCGCGCGCTCTGGCGGCAGATCGAAGCCCAGGCGCTCGAGGGCTTACCGATTGTTCGGGTTCTGTGCACCCACATGCATCCGGACCATCTTGGGCTGGCGGCCGAACTGTGCGAACGCCATGGGGTCGCGCTCTGGATGACGCTGGGCGAATACAGCATGGGCCGAATCCTGTCGGCCACCCTGCCGGGGACCGGCGGTAGCGCCTCGATCG
Source organism: Burkholderiaceae bacterium (assembly GCA_040401595.1). Lineage (GTDB taxonomy): Bacteria > Pseudomonadota > Gammaproteobacteria > Burkholderiales > Burkholderiaceae_E > RFPW01. The sequence goes on along the minus strand of JBBAOE010000006.1, from coordinate 74,702 downwards.
AACACTATCGGCGCCACGGCATGACGGATTCGGACAAGCTCGAGCAACTGCGGGTGCGCGGCGATAACCACTTCAATCGGCTGGTTCCGTTGGTGCCCCTGGCGTACCGGCGAATCCATGGCGGCGAATTCATCGCGATCGGTCAGGGCCAGTGGCGCATCATCATTGGCCACGGTCATTCGCCCGAGCATGCGGCTCTCTACGACGAGACACGGAAGATTCTGATTTCGGGCGATATGGTCCTGCCCCGGATCTCGACCAATGTCAGCGTCCACCCAATCGAGCCAGAAGCAGACCCCGTCAATGACTACCTGAATTCGCTGCAACGCTTTGAAGCCTGCGCCCCAGACACCCTCGTGCTACCGTCACATGGCCGGCCGTTTCGCGGTCTGCATACCCGCCTCAGGCAACTGCGGGAACACCACGAGGCCCGTCTGCTCGAGACCTTGCAAGCGTGTCGCGAGCGGCCCTTCAGCGCGATCGATCTGCTACCCGTGCTGTTTCGCAGACCGCTGGATCTTCACCAGTCCGGCTTTGCGATCGGTGAGGCCATCGCCCACCTGCATGCTCTCTACTTTCGGAACCAGGTCCACCGTCATCTCGATGACGACGGCGTGATCCGGTTTTCAGCGCACTAGCCTGAGCGCTCGCGTCGAACCTGACGCGGCGCGCAGGTCGCTGTGGCGGGCAGTCAGACCGCCATCGGGCGAGCGACTGGCTGTTGATGCGCAGCCGAAGCCCCTTCCTGCGCTGCCAGGGTCTCGCGCACCATCGCCGCAGCGCCTTCCACCGCAGGCTTGAGCGCGACCCGGGGACGGGCAGGCGCAGCCGACAGGCGAGCCAATCCCAGCATCACGTTGAGAACCACCTCGCATTGGGGACGGTCGAGTTCGGCCACCATGCCCACCAGACGCTCGCGCAAGTTGACGTCCGACACCGCATCGAGCGAGGGCGAACCACTGCGATGCAAGGCGGCGTTGCTATCGGTTGCCGGTTCCTCGTTGCTGTCGAGAGCCCGCAGATCCAGGTTGAGCCACTCGGCCAGGACCTGCATTTTCGCCAGTTCCGGTACGGTCAGTCCCCGCATCCACTTGCGCGCCGCCTCCTGCGAGATGGGTGATTCGCTGCGCGATCGCAAATTGAAGTCCCGTGCCACCATCGCTGCAGAGGGGTTACGGCCGTAGTAACGAAACAGGCCACGATTGAGCGCGCGGGCAAACTGCTGGGCAACATGGCGAGTGGAACTGATTCTCATTCGGTATCTCCTTTTGTCATCATCATTCGTGCTGGGATGACCGAAAGCTACATCAAAAAAGTAACATATTTCGTCATACTACCAATTATCAGGAGTAACTCATTCAATTCGAAAACCCCCGGTTGGGACTTTGCTGCGTCGCAACAATTCAGTCGGATGCAGCCCAACGTTCAGGTTGTACTTCTGAGCGCCGGATTGTCTCGCCCTCAGCCGCGCCCTGACTAGAGCCTGACCTGTCACAGGGCAGCATCTGGGGTTGCATTGGGCCGATACAGGCGCTGCAGCGCCTGTCCCGACGGGGCTATTTCGGCGCCCAGGCCGCAGGCCAAACGCCCAGTGCGTCGAGCTGCGCTTCGACCTGGGCAGCCCAACCGCGATTTGCGGCCGGGCTTGCCGGACTTGGGTGCAGGATCGAGCCAATCCGCACCGCGGGTAGCGTTTGCAGCGCCCGTTGCAACCGGCGCTCAGCAAAACCGCCAATACCAATCGCCCAGTGGGCACCAAGGGCCCCAACCGCCTGAAGCAGATGCGCATCACAGGCCTGCTCGAGCGCCCGCAGCTCACTCGCCGGCAGCTTGTCCGGCGTGAAGTTGCGCCCGCCGCTTTCGAGAAAAGCCAGCGGGCACCAGTTCAGGACAAATCCTTGGGCAAAGAAAGCCTCCGGTGAACCCCAGCGTTGGCCGATCCAACCCCACAAACGGCGTCCGCTGACCTCGGATCGGGAACAGGCGAATCCTTGCACCGGGCGTTTCGGATGCTGCTGGTCGGGCGCCCGCACGCTCGCGGAAATTCCCATCCAATCCCGGACCGCAGCGACTTCGCCGAATGGAACACCGGTCTGCATCATGCCGAAGGGGCCCGGATTCATTCCCAGGAAAACGACCCGACGAGGCCCGGTCGCAAAGCGGCGGACATAGGCCTCGTAGCCGGCCCAGGCATAGTCGAGGGGGTTTAGCACGACGGCCACAGGCGGCGAAAAGCGCATCGGCGCCAACTGGGCATTGAGCGCGCGGGCCGCCGCCAGGAGCGCGTCGCTGGTTGCTGTTGAATCCATCGGACCGAGCGTACCCGAGAAGCGCAGACAGGCGGTAGGATAACGGCTCAAGGACCCCGACCGCCCCTTTTTGAGCCCGAATCCCATGCCCCCAACGCCTGCCCCCTCACTCCACCCGATCCCCTCGGGTACCACTCCCAGTCTGCCCACCACCATGCAGGCCATCGGACACGGCAGCGGCGGTGGCGCCGAGGTGTTGGTGCCCATTGAGACGCCAACCCCGTCGCCTGGCCCGGGCGAAGTACTGATCCGGGTCGCCTACGCGGGCGTCAACCGGCCAGACATCCTGCAACGCAGCGGCCGCTACCCGCCGCCCCCCGACGCATCGCCGCTGATCGGGCTCGAAGTCTCGGGTCATATCGTCGCCCTAGGCGACAGCCACCCCAACCCTGCCAGCATCGCGCCCACCCTGGGCGCCGCGGTGTGCGCGCTCTGTAACGGCGGGGGTTACGCGCAATATGTGGTGGTCCCCGCCGGACAGGTGCTGCCGGTCCCGGCCGGCCTGAGTCTGGCGCAGGCAGCCGCCCTGCCCGAGAACCTCTTTACGGTCTGGCATAACGTGGTCGAACGCGGGCACCTGGCCGCGGGGGAAACCTTCCTGGTCCATGGCGGATCGTCCGGGATCGGGCTGAATGCAATCGGATTGGCCAAATCGCGCGGCGCGACCGTGTACTGCACCGTGGCCGATGAACGCAAGGCAGCCGCCTGTATCGAGGCGGGTGCCGACGCTGCGATCTTGTATCGGCACCAGGACTTCGTCGAGGAAATTGCGCGCCTCACGGGTGGACGCGGCATCGATCTGATTCTGGACATGGTCGGGGGCGATTATGTCGCCAGAAACCTGCGCTCATTGGCGCTCGATGGACGTCTGGTCCAGATCGCGTTCCAGCAACCCTCGCGCGTCGAGATGGACTGGATCACCTTGATGACCCGCCGGCTCACCTTCACTGGATCGACTCTGCGCCCGCGTTCGTTGGCAGACAAAGCTGCCATGGCGCGCGCGCTCGAAACCGAGGTGTGGCCCTTGCTGGCCGGCGGCAAGATGTTGCCGCGGATCGACTCGACCTACCCGCTTACTCAGGCAGGCGACGCCCATCGGCGCATGGAGAGTTCGCAACATATCGGCAAGATCCTGCTTGAGGTATCCGGTCCCGAGTCCGCAGACCCACGCTAGGCTGATTTCACACCGCCCCATGAATCTGCAAATCGCCAGCGATCTGCACCTCGAGATGCTCTGGCGCGATCCCAGGCTGCGCGGGTGGCAGGTGGTCGAGCCGGCTGCGCACGCTGACCTGCTGATCCTCGCTGGCGACATCCATCAGGGCGCCGCCGCAGTCGAGGCCTTTGTCGATTGGCCGGTCCCGGTGTTAATCGTACCGGGCAACCACGAAGCCTATGAGTCGACGATCGAGACGTCGCTCGCTGCCATGCGGGCTGCGGCCGAAGGAACCCGAGTCCGCGTGTTACAGCGCGAAACGGTCGTGATGGATGGCGTCCGATTTGTGGCCGCCACGCTCTGGAGCGATCCCGCCGTGATGGGCGAACGCGAAGCGCAGGCCCGCACCGCCCTGCTGCGGACCATGGTCGACTATCGGCTGATTGGCACCGACCGCCCCGGGGCCAGCGACCAGGAACGACTGACCATTGAGGAAACCATCGGCCAGCATCGACAGGATCGGGCATGGCTGGAAGCGGAACTTGCGCGGGTCTACGCGGGACCCACCGTGGTCATCACCCACCACCTGCCGTCGCTGCGCTCGATTGCACCGCGCTACGCCGACAGTCTGTCTAATGCGGGTTTCGTTTCCGAACTTGATGGCCTGATGGGTGCGGACCGTGTTCAACTCTGGATCCATGGCCACACCCACAGTTCATTTGACTACCGCGTCGCTGGCACCCGGGTGGTTTGCAATCCGCGTGGCTACGGTCGAGGGCTCGGATCGGAGCCATCGGAAGCCTCGCCCGCGCTGACATTCGAGAATCCGGAATTCCAGCCAGCCTGGGTACTCGAAGTCAAGTCTGCACCAGCTTGCGGTGCCGATGGATACTCATCAACAGGCCCGCCCCCAGTCCCAGCGTGACCATTGCGGTCCCGCCATAGGACATCCATGGCAACGGCACACCGACAACCGGCAAAATCCCGCTGACCATGCCCATGTTAACGAACACGTAGGTAAAAAAGATCATCGTAATCGAACCTCCCAGGAGTCGCATAAACAGCGTAGCCCCCGAGGCCGCGATCATCAGCCCGCGCGAAATCAGGGCCAGATAGAGAATCAGCAGGATCAGGCTTCCGGCCAGGCCGAACTCCTCGGCAAAGACGGCAAACACGAAATCCGTGGTGCTTTCCGGAATGAACTCCAAATGCGCCTGCGTCCCTTGCAGCCAGCCCTTCCCCCACAGTCCGCCTGAGCCCACGGCGATGGTCGACTGAATGATATGGAAGCCCTTACCCAGCGGATCGCTCGTGGGATCGATCAGCGTGAGCACGCGCTGGCGCTGATAATCGTGCATCACCATCCAGAGCAGCGGGGTGGCAGCGGCAATCCCTACCGCCAGGGCAGCGAGCATCTTCCAGGGGAACCCGGCAAAGAAAATGACATAGGCGCCTGCGGCCAGCACGAGGATTGCGGTCCCCAGGTCGGGCTGACGGGCAATCAGCAAGGTCGGGATCAGGAGCAACACGGCAGAAACGACGAAGTCCGTGGCCTTTAACGCACCCTCCCGACGATGAAACCACCACGCAAGCATTAGGGGAGTCGCAATCTTGAGCAACTCGGAAGGCTGAATCCGGGTCACGCCCAGGTTCAACCACCGCCGCGCCCCCTTGGATACATCCCCAAAAAGCGCCACGGCAATCAGGAGAAGAATCCCCAGAACATACAGGGGGACCGCCGTGTTGCGCATCCAGTTCGGTGGCCAGTTAGCCGCTACCCAGCAGACCAGAGTTGCAACCAGAATATTGCGTAAATGCGCCTCGATACGGCCGGGAAAATTAACCCCAGCCGAGTAGACGGTCATCACGCTAAGAATCAGGATCAGAATCAGAATGACCGACAGGATCGGGTCAAAGACCAGGATGACCCGGCGTGCCGTGCGCTTGAGATCGTCAGCAGTCATGGCCGTTCCTGCCCAACGGGTCGAGCTGTCTGGGGGGTTGCTCGGGCTGGGGCAATGGCTGGCGCAGGTCCATCCGACGGCGGAGCGGGTCCGTTGGGAGGCGAGTTGCCCGATTGCGGCGCCGAATTTGACGGCGCGACTGGATCAGGCTCGGGCTGAGGCCCCTCCGGCACATCTCGCAAGGCGGGGTCTTCCGAAGCCATCCCAATCGTCGCCGCCTTCGCCGGATCACCCTCGGGGCGCTGACCGAGCAGAACATAATCGATCGCACGTCGCGCGATTGGCGCGGCTGCAGCCGCGCCAAACCCGGCATTTTCGACAATCACCGCCAACGCAATCTGCGGGTTGTCGGCCGGTGCAAAGACCATGAATAGAGAATGATCGCGGTAACGCTCTGAAATTTTGCGCGCGTCGTAGCGCTCATTCTGCTTGATCCCAATCACCTGCGCGGTGCCGGTCTTGCCAGCCGCCGCATAAGGCGCTCCGGCAAAGGCATGCCGCCCCGTTCCAAACCGATTGACGTCGACCATGGCCGATTTGACCAGTTTGAGCCACTCGGGTTTGAGCGGAATGCGCTCGCGCTCAGGCACACCGACCGGGGTCAGGCCCCGGGTGCTGGGGTCTTCCAGTGCCCGCACGACATGTGGCGGTCGCACGACCCCGTCGGCTGCTAGGGTGGCGGTGGCATGCGCGAGTTGCAGGATCGTGAACGAGTTATAGCCCTGACCGATGCCGATCGAAATCGTTTCACCGGCCAACCACTTCTGTTTATAGCGGCGCAGTTTCCAGGCACTGGACGGCAGCACCCCCGTGACCTCGCCCTCAAGGTCGATCCCGGTGAGCTGGCCAAAGCCCCAAGGCTTCATGAAATCATGAATGACATCGACCCCCAGATCATTGGCCACCATGTAGTAGTAGGTATCGGACGACACCACAATCGAGCGGTGAAGGTCGACCGAGCCGTTACCGCGGGGGTTCGAATCGCGAAATTTATGCCCGCCAAACTGGAAATAGCCAGGATCGTAGATAGTCGAACCCGCCGTGCGCTTGCCGCTGTCGAGCGCAGCCAGCGCCATGAAGGGCTTGTAAGTGGATCCAGGCGGGTAGGTCCCGCGCAATGGCCGGTTCAGCAGCGGCTTGTCGGGAGACTCGGTGTAGCCCTGCCAGACCTGGGGATCGACGCCATCCGTAAAAAGATTTGGATCAAAGGTGGGTTTGCTGACGAATGCCAGAATCTCACCATTTCTTGGATCGATTGCGACCAAGGCACCACGGCGATCGCCAAACATGTCTTCGACGAGTTTCTGCAGGCCCAGATCGATCGACAACACCACCGTAGTCCCCGGTAGCGGGGCGCGTCGAGACAGCGTTCGCACCGGACGGCCTCCCGCCGAGACCTCGATTTCTTCATATCCAGCCTGTCCATGCAGCACTTTTTCGTAGCTCAGCTCGACCCCGACCTTACCGATCTGGGTCGACCCGACGTACTGGCTAGCCTGTTCCGACTCTTCCAGCCGGATCTTGTCTGCGGGCGAGATTCTTCCAATATGGCCAATCAGGTGTGAAGCGGTTTCTCCAAGCGGGTAACTGCGAAACAAGCGCGCGCGCACTTCCACCCCGGGCAGGTGAAAGCGGTGGGCAGCCAGAATGGCCACCTCTTCGTCGCTCAGCCGGCTCTTCAGAGGGATCGATTCAGCCGATTTGGTGTCATCGAACAAGCGCCGAAAGCGGCGCCTGTCCTTGATGCTGATATCGACCAAGCGGGCAATTTCGTTGATCGTTTGCTCCAGGTCTTCAATCCGCCCGGGTTGCAATTCAAGCGTGTAAGCCGAAACATTTTCAGCAATGACGACACCATTGCGATCGACAATCAAGCCGCGGGTCGGCGCGATCGGAACCAGTTGGATCCGGTTCTCCTCAGCCTGCAGGCGCAGCTGGTCATGGCGCATGACCTGGAGCCATGTCAACCGGGCCGCCAGGATCGCAAAGCAGAGGAGAACCAGTCCGATCGCAACCGCGACCCTGATCCGGAAGCGATGCAGCTCGTGCTCCGTGTTGCGCACAGCGATCATGTCAGAGGGGTCGGGTCTGATCCCGATTGACCGCCCGGCGCTGCGGCGCCAGGAGCAGCAAATCGGCGACCGGCCACAAGAGGCCCGAGATCGCGGGTGCCACGAGAATCGACCAGCCCGGGAAACCGCCCCCCAAGGCCATTCGAACCAGGACTGTGGCCATCTGCGTCGCGATGAACAGCGGCAAGACATGGAGGAGTTGGCCGCCCACATCGAACCACGGCAGGCGACGCTGAAGTGCGTGGGCGCCATAGGACAGCAGTGAGTATCCCAGCGCATGCTCGCCCAGCAGGGTTGACTGATGGACGTCCATGACCAGCCCAAACAGAAAGGCCACGCCCATGCCGACCTTTCTGGGCTGGCGGATGTTCCAGAACACCAGGACCAGGGCGAGAAAATCGGGAACCCAGCGAGCGGTCCCCCACGGCAACACATTGAGCAAAAAGGCAAGCGCGATGGTCAGGGAGATAAAGGCGTTGTCAGCCGGTAGCAGCAGGTGCTCACGGGACAGACCGGCACGCGCCGCACGCGGCGCAAGACCGTTGGACACGGCCTTGCGCTCGAGGACGCGCGGATCCAGGGGGGGGCGGCGGGGACGGCTCATGGGCGGGCGGCGCGACGGCGCACGGGCGGGTCCGGGGGCGCCATGAGCGGCGGCGGGAGTCGCGCGGTATCAGGTTGCAACACGAGAACGATCCGGCTTCGATCGACCCCTCCTGCGGGTTCGAGGATGATACGAGCAAAGGTCGATCCTCCGGCGCGGTCCACCCGGACCACTCGCCCCACCGGCAAACCCGGCGGATAGAGCCCGTCCAGGCCCGAGGTCGAAATCCGGTCGCCCTCGCGCACGTCGGCGTTGGCAGCCACGTACCGGAGTTCGAGCCGGCCCGGCTCGGAGTCCCCGTAAGCAATCGCCCGCAGCCCGGTCCGATCGATCTGGACCGGCACCGAAAGATTGCGATCAGTCACCAAGGTGAGTTCGCTGGAGAGTGGAAACGTCCGGGTGATCTGGCCAATCACCCCACCTGCATCGACGACCGGTTGGCCAGCGGCCAGCCCATGCTGGATCCCTTTGTCGAGCACGAACCGACGGGCAAAGGTGTCACGGGTCTGGTAGAGGACTTCGGCTACAACGGACGGGATGGCCACCTGTTCACGCGCACCCAGCAGGTGGCGCAGCTCAGCATTTTCGGCCGCCAGATGCTCGGCCAGCAACAAGGTTTTGGCATTGGCCGTTTCGATCCGACGTAGCTCGGCATTTTCGCTGCGTAACTGACCCACATCGTGGAAGGCCTCCGTGGTCGATTCGGATACCGAATGGAAGACATCGCGCGGCACAAGCAGGGTTCTCTGGACCGGATACAGGACGGTCGCCACACCCTGGCGCAGGGTTGCGAACACAGTCGATCGAGCATCCAGAACCAGCAGGACCAGCGAAAGTCCTGCAAAGATCAGCAGCCGGACCTTGGCCGGCAAGCCTTGTTTAAAAAACGGCGGAGGGATCCGTTCCAACGCATGCGCCCGAAATTGGCGACTGCGTCAGCGCGCCGGGCGGGGCGCGCGCGCGGCCGTCAGTCGTTGGTGAAAATAAGCCCGAGCCGGTCCATCCGCTCAATCGCGGTTCCGCACCCACGAACCACACAAGTCAACGGATCCTCGGCAACCAACACCGGGAGGCCGGTCTCTTCCATCAGCAATCGGTCGAGGTCGCGCAACAGGGCGCCCCCACCGGTCAACACCATACCGCGATCGGCAATATCGGCACCGAGTTCGGGTGGGGTCTGTTCGAGCGCGATTTTCACACTTGAAACGATCTGGTTGAGCGGATCGGTCAGCGCCTCGAGGATTTCATTGGAGGAGACGGTGAAGCTGCGCGGAATGCCTTCGGAGAGATTGCGACCCTTGACTTCCATTTCGCGCACTTCGCTGCCAGGAAATGCGCTGCCGATCGCTTTCTTGATCGATTCCGCCGTCGGCTCGCCAATCAGCATGCCGTAGTTGCGGCGGATGTAATTGATGATCGCTTCGTCGAATTTGTCGCCGCCGACCCGAATCGAGCCTTTGTAGACCATCCCACCGAGAGAAATGACCCCCACCTCGGTCGTTCCACCGCCAATATCGACCACCATCGAACCAGAAGCCTCGGACACGGGCAGACCAGCACCGATCGCCGCAGCCATCGGTTCTTCGATCAAAAACACGTCGGCCGCGCCCGCGCCCAAAGCGGATTCGCGAATTGCGCGGCGCTCGACCTGGGTGGAACCGCAGGGCACGCAGATGATGATCCGAGGGCTCGGCGCGAACGTGCTTTTCGGATGCACCATGCGGATGAATTGCTTGAGCATCTGCTCGGTGACCGTAAAGTCCGCGATCACGCCATCCTTCATCGGCCGGATCGCTTCGATGTTGCCGGGCACTTTACCCAACATCATCTTGGCTTCCTTGCCGACCGCCGCAATGGTCATTTTGCCGTTGGGCCCGCCCTCGTGGCGAATGGCGACAACCGACGGTTCATCCAGGACGATCCCTTTCCCACGCATGTAAATGAGCGTGTTGGCCGTACCAAGGTCGATCGCGAGATCGTTCGAGAAATACTTGCGAATGATGCCGAGCATTGCGGGTCCGGGGTCTCGATCAGGCGAGTGACGACAACGGGTTCGGTCTTGCAACCCGCATTCAGACTGGCTCGCACACGGTGAATCCGCGGATCATACCGTATACTTCGCCTCCCCCCATGCCGTCTCACCTATGCTCACTCGCGACGATGTCCTCCGACTCGCAGAGCTTGCCCGGCTCGCGATCGATCATGACGAGGCCGATCGGACCCTGGCGAGCCTCAATGCGGCGTTCGAACTGATCGGACAACTCCAGGCCGCTGATGTCAGCGGAATCGAGCCGCTGGTGCACCCTGGCGCGGATCCGGCCCGGGGGACTCGGCTGCGCGATGACCAGATCACCGAGGTCGTTGATCGAGAGGCCAATCAGGCGAGCGCCCCCAAGGTCGCCGCTGGCCTCTACCTGGTACCCCGGGTGGTCGAGTGAACGCGCCCCGCGGCCTCGCCGCCTTGGCCGCCGGCCTGCGCGCGGGCGAGTTCAGCGCTGAAGAACTGGCGCGCGACTTCCTCGAACGCATTCGGGTCAGCCCGCTCAATGCATTTCTGGACCTGCGCCCCGATGTCACCATCGCCCAGGCCCGCGCTGCGGACGCCCGCATCGCCAAGCATGAGGCCCGCCCCCTTGAGGGTGTGCCGATCGCGCACAAGGACGTTCTGGTCACGCGTGACTGGGTCTCGACGGCGGGCAGCCGCATTCTCGCCGACTACCGAAGCCCGTTCGATGCCACGGTGGTCGATCGCCTCGCCCAAGCCGGGATGGTGGGTCTGGGCAAGCTCAATTGCGATGAGTTCGCCATGGGTTCGACCAATGAGAATTCCGCCTTTGGACCCGTACATAATCCCTGGGATCTGCGCGCTGTCCCGGGCGGCTCATCGGGTGGATCAGCCGCCGCCGTTGCGGCCGGGTTGACCCCAGCGGCAACCGGCACGGATACCGGCGGATCCATCCGCCAGCCCGCCGCATTTTGTGGCATCACCGGCATCAAACCCACCTACGGCCGCACATCGCGTTATGGCCTCATCGCCTACGCCTCGAGCCTCGATCAGGCTGGGCCGATGGCGCGCTCGGCACAGGACTGCGCCCTGCTGCTCTCGGCCATGTGTGGATTTGATCCCATGGATGCGACCAGTCTTGCGCTGGCGCCAGAAAATTTCGCCCAGGCGCTCGACCAGCCCTTTGACGACACCGTCCCCGCCCGCCCGCTCTCTGGCCTGCGAATCGGACTGCCCGAGGAGTTCTTTGGTGCTGGCGTTTCGAACGACGTCACCCACGCCGTGCGCGCGGCGCTCGACCAGCTTGAGGCGCTCGGTGCCCGCTGCGTGAGCGTGCGGCTGCCACGCACCGAGCTAGCCATTCCCGCCTACTACGTGATTGCCCCCGCCGAGGCCTCGAGCAATCTGAGCCGCTTTGACGGCGTACGCTATGGACATCGCGCGGCCGATCCTCGCGACCTGCGCGACCTCTACCGCCGTTCGCGCTCGGAGGGCTTTGGTGACGAGGTCAAGCGCCGCATCCTGGTCGGGACCTATGTGCTCAGCCATGGGTATTACGACGCCTACTACCTGCGCGCGCAACAGGTTCGCCGCATCGTTGCCGACGATTTCGATCGTGCCTTCAGCCAGTGCGACTTGATCGCGGGACCTGTGGCACCGACGGTCGCCTGGGATCTGGGCGCACATCAGAGCGATCCCGTGGCGGATTACCTCGCGGATATCTTTACGCTTCCGGCCTCGCTCGCTGGGCTGCCGGGCTTATCCATGCCAGTCGGCTTTGGCGCTGGTGCCCGGCCCGTGGGGCTACAGCTCATCGGCCCGCGCTTGCAGGAGGCGCGCTTGCTTCGGGTGGCGCATCAATTCCAGCAGGTGACCGATTGGCATCTGCGCACGCCGCCCGACAGCCCCGGCGCAAGCACCGAGGTCCCGACCATCGGGTCCGCCGGCGCAGGACAAGGGAACTGAAGCCCATGGCGATCGACTGGGAAATCGTGATCGGGCTCGAGACCCACGTCCAACTCGAGACGCGTTCAAAAATGTTCTCCGGCGCCTCGACCGAGTTTGGCGCCGCCCCCAACACCCAGGCCTGCCCACTGGATCTGGCGCTACCCGGAACCCTGCCGGTTCCGAATCGCGCAGCAGTGGAATGTGCGATCCGCTTTGGCCTGGCGGTTGGCGCCCAGATTGCCCCGCGCTCCGTCTTCGCGCGCAAGAATTATTTTTATCCCGACCTGCCCAAGGGCTATCAGATCAGCCAGTACGAACTTCCGGTCGTGATCGGAGGCTCGCTCACGATCCTGCTCGAATCCGAGCGCGGAGCTGGCGAGTCGGTCGAGCATCGAGTTGAACTGACCCGGGCCCATCTGGAAGAAGACGCGGGCAAAAGCCTGCATGAAGGCTTTGGTGATCCGCTGCTCACCGCGGGCCTCTCCGGGATCGACCTGAACCGCGCCGGGACGCCGTTGCTGGAAATCGTCACCGAACCCGTCATGCGCTCGGCCCGCGAGGCCGTGGCCTATGCGCGGACCCTGCACGCGCTGGTGGTCTGGCTGGGCATCTGCGATGGCAACATGCAGCAGGGCAGTTTCCGGGTCGACGCCAACGTGTCCGTGCGACCGCGCGGGCAGGCCGAATTTGGGACCCGCTGCGAAATCAAGAACCTCAATTCATTCCGGTTCCTGCAGGCAGCGATCGAGATCGAAGCGGCCCGGCAGATTGAACTGATCGAAGACGGTGGACGCGTGGTACAGGCGACGCGCCTCTACGACCCGGACCGCAACGAGACCCGCGAAATGCGCTCCAAAGAGGACGCGCATGACTACCGCTATTTCCCCGACCCGGATCTCCCACCGCTCATGGTCGATGCGCCCTGGATCGAGCGGGTACGGGCGCAGATGCCCGAGTTGCCGGGGGAACTCGCAGCGCGTTTCGAACACAGCCTGGGGCTGTCGGCCTACGACGCCCGCACGCTGACGGCCGACCGCGCCACGGCCATCTGGTTTGGGCAGGCACTGTCATCGCTCGCTGCCCTGGCGGGCGGAACGACAACCACCGTGAGCCCGATCGAGCACCGCCTCGCGAAGCTGCTGGCGAATTGGATGCTGGGCGATCTGGCTGCGGCGCTCAACCGCGACGACCGTCTGATTGGCGCGTCGCCGGTCACGCCAGAGCAGCTGGCCGCCATTGTCCTGCGCATTGCCGATGGAACGGTTCATCAGAAGATGGCCAAGGTGCTGTTCGCGGACCTGTGGTCCAACCCGCAGTCCACCCAGGGCCCAGCAGCGGCGCTCGCCAGCGTCGATCACTTGATTGAGGCTCGGGGGTTCAAGCAGCTCAGCGACACCGGTGCGCTCGAGGCCGCAGTCGATACCGTGATCGCAGCGAACGCAAAGTCGGTCGACGAGTTCCGTGCCGGCAAGGAAAAAGCGCTGAACGCCCTCGTCGGCCAGATCATGAAAGCCACCAAAGGGCAGGCGAACCCGGCGCAGGTGACTGAGATGCTCCGCCGCAAACTGGGCGCCTGAATCAGTCCGAGCCGTACTGCGCCCGATAGCGCGCAATCGGCTCCCTGAATTGCGCCAGCTCCGGTGCATGCCCGCTCTCCAGAAAGGCGAGCAGATCGGTCAACGTTGCAATCGAGACCACCGGCACACCGAACTGCGCCTGTACGTCCTGGACCGCGCTGGCTGCACTGGGTGCCTCGGCCGTGCCCCCCCGTTCCTGACGGTCGAGGGCGATCAGGACGCCCCCAACGCGGGCGCCCTCGGCGCGAATGATCTCGACCGATTCGCGCACCGACGTGCCAGCGCTGATGACGTCATCAATGATGATGACCTCGCCCGCAAGCGGCGCACCAATCAGACTGCCCCCCTCGCCATGATCCTTGGCTTCCTTGCGATTGAACGCAAACGGGACGCAGCGACCGAAGCTCGCCAGCACCACGGCGGTCGTCGCTGCCAGCGCAATCCCCTTGTAAGCGGGGCCAAACAACATGTCGAAGCGCAAGCGCCCTTCGCTCTCGGCCCGCGCCAGCGCTCTCGCGTAGAAGCCAGCGAGTTGGCCCAGGCGCGCGCCGTCGTTAAACAATCCAGCATTGAAAAAGTACGGACTCAAGCGGCCTGCCTTCGTCCGAAATTCACCAAAGCGCAGGACGCCCGTTTCAATCGCGAACCGAATGAACGCGAGTCGCTCGGGCGCCCCCAGATCGGCCCCCGGACCTGCGTTTGGGGCCGAAGCGTCGCCGGAACCCGGGGTCAGCGTCGAGGGTAAATGTGGCGGTGCTGCAGCGGTCATGTCCGGTCGTCCTTCAGAGAATAGGCATCTTGCGTCATCATCCCATCATGGCCCAACAACTTCGAATCGTTTCGCTCAACCTGAACGGGATCCGATCGGCCGCCCGCAAGGGCTTTATCGATTGGGCCTCAGCCCATGGCGCCGATGTCATTGCGGTCCAGGAACTCAAAGCGCAAGAAAGCGATCTGGACGAGAGTCTGCGCGCCATCCCGTGCGCGCTCGGTGGTGCATCGCTTGCGGGCCAATTTCATTGTGCGCAGCAAAAAGGCTATTCCGGTGTCGGGCTCTACGCGCGCCGCGCGCCGCTCACCGTACGGCACGGCCTGGGCGACCCGGAATTCGACGCCGAGGGGCGTGTCCTCGAAGCCGATTTCGGTGCCTTCTCGGTCGTCTCACTGTACCTGCCCTCGGGCTCGAGCTCCGAGGAGCGCCAGCACGCAAAATTTCGCTTCATGGACCGGTTGTTACCCCATCTGCAACAACTGCGCCAGAGCGGGCGCGAAGTGATTGTGTGTGGCGACTGGAATATTGCGCATCAGGCAATCGATCTGCGCAACTGGAAAAGTAATCAAAAAAACTCCGGGTTTTTGCCCGAAGAACGGGCGTGGCTGACGCGGGTGTTCGACGAGATCGGTTTTGTCGACGTGTTTCGCCAACTGGATCCCAGCCCCGAGCGCTACACCTGGTGGAGCAATCGTGGCCAGGCCTGGGCCAAGAACGTGGGCTGGCGGCTGGACTATCAAATCGCCACCCCCGGCATCGCAGCCTGCGCCCGGGCGACCACGATTCATACGGCATCGCGCTTCAGCGACCACGCACCCCTCACCATCGATTACGAAATCGCTTCCTAAATCCGTTCATCACTGCGCAAATAGCGCCACTGCCCCAGAGGCAGACCGCCCAGTACGAGGCTGCCAATCCGCACGCGCTTGAGCGCAGTGACGCGAAAGCCCACGAGCTCGCACATCCGCCTGATCTGACGCTTACGGCCTTCCCGCAGCACAAAGCGCAACTGTTCTTCGTTTTGCCAGCTCACCTTGGCCGGTTTGAGTTGCACACCATCCAGCACGAGACCGAACTGGAGACGCCTCAAGGCATCCGGCAGCGGCGGGCGCCCCGGGACGAGCGCTTCGACACGCACCAGATACTCCTTTTCAACCTGACTGTCCTCGCCAATCAGATAACGCGCAATCCGGCCATCCTGGGTCAGGACCAGCAGCCCGGTGGAATCGATATCGAGCCGCCCGGCCGGCGCCAGATGGCGCGAGTGCCCCGGGTGATACTGAAATCCACCCCGATCCTGAGCCCAGCGGTTCTGCCCGGTGATCAGCACCGACGCGGGTTCGTAGCCGTCTTCTGCCTGAGCACTCACATAGCCAATCGGTTTGTTGAGCAGGATCGTGACGCGCTGGGCCTGCTGCTGGCGCGCGGCCGGATGGATGTCGACGCGCTGGTGCGGCAGCACCCGCTGGCCCAGGACAGCAAGCTGGCCATCGACCGAGACCCAGCCCGCTGCAATCCAGTCATCGGCTTCGCGCCGCGATGCCAGGCCCTGATCGGAGAGGTGTTTGGACAGTCGGATTCCATCCTGGGCGCTGCCAGATTGGCCGCGGCCAGCGGGCGCGGTGGTCCGATCGATTCGTGCTCTAGCGACCATAGCCGGGCAACGACTCCATGGAAAGTCCCCGTGCGTGCGCGTAGAGCGGCAGCATCTGCGGGAGCAAGGCTTCAATTTCACGAATCCGGGTGTCATGCGAGGGGTGCGTCGAGAACCACTGGGGGGGTTCGCCCTTCCCGGTTGCCGACATCTTCTGCCAGAGCACTGCTGCACCCCTGGGGTCATAACCGGCCCGGGCGGCGATTTCCATCCCGATCCGGTCAGCCTCGGTTTCATCCTCGCGCGAGAACTTGAGCAAGGCGAGCTGAGATCCACCCGACACCAGTTGCCCACCGAGATCCCCGTAGCCCATCACATGCGAGAGTACCGAGGCCCCGAGGGTCAGTGCCTGCGCCACCCTCGCCTTGCCGACGCGCTCGCGCCCATGTTCCTGTAATGCATGCGCAATCTCATGGCCCATCACCATCGCGACTTCGTCATCGCTGAGCTTGAGCTTTTGCAGGATGCCGCTGTAGAACGCAATCTTCCCCCCGGGCATGCAGAAGGCATTGATCTGGCTTGAACCAATCAAGTTGACCTCCCAGCGCCACTGCGGGGCCCGGACATTAAACTTCGCCGCGTGCGGAATGATGCGCTCGGCAATCCGGTGCAGCCGCTTGAGCTGGGGGTTATCGGGCGCGGCCAGCGCATTTTTCGCGTCAGCCTGCTGCAACAGCTTCTGATACTGGCCTTGCGCGGAACGCTCGATCTCTTCGGCCGAGACCAGATTGATTGCCTTGCTCTTGGGCGGGGCCTGGTCACCAGCGTCGGCCGAGGACTGGGCATGCGCGGGACCGAGCGCTGCGAGCCCAAACAGGCAGGCTCCGGCCAGAAAAAAGGCCAGCCGATGATGAAGGGAATTCAGAGCGATCATGAACGGGGACACGTCAGGTCAACGAAACAACAGGGCAATGGCCGGTCGACGCCAAAGTGCGGGAATGAATCCGCAAGCAAAAACCGCGAGCAAAAACTGCAAGCCCTACAATGATGCGCGATGTCGACTCCCAATGCTCAATCCGCCGCCCACAACGATCACGCCTTGACTGGGTCGTCTGGCCTGCTGCAAACATACGCCCTGGCATTTGCCAATCGGCGCATCGGTGCCATGCTGCTTCTGGGCTTTGCCAGCGGACTGCCGCTCGCGCTGTCCTCGGGCACCCTGCAGGCCTGGCTGACCGTCGAAGGGATTGATCTGAAAACCATCGGGTTTTTCGCGCTCGCTGGGCTGCCGTATACGTTCAAGTTTGTCTGGGCACCGTTGCTGGACCGTTTCGAGCCGGGCGCACGCGGCCAGTTGGGCCGGCGTCGGGGCTGGCTCGCGCTGACGCAGATCGCGCTGGCCGTGCTGTGCTGGGTGCTGGCTGGGCTGGACCCGAAGACGCAGATTTCCGCCGTGGGCGCTTGCGCGGTCCTGCTGGCCTTTTGTTCAGCCTCGCAAGACGTGGCCTTTGACGCCTATCGGGCCGACCTGCTGGCACCCGCCGAACGTGGTTCAGGCGCGGCGGTCTCGGTCCTCGGCTATCGCCTGGCGATGCTGGTCTCGGGCGGCCTTGCGCTGGTGCTGGCCGATCAGTTTCTGGGCTGGGCCAATATGTATCGCGCCGTTGGCGTCCTGTTCGGTTTGCTCGCCATGACAAGCCTTCTAACGCCTCGGGTGCCGAATCCCCAAGCGCACGAACCGACTCAGGCGGTCGGAGCAAGCGAAGACTTGCGTGCGCCGGCCCGGGCCCCCGCCAGGATTGAACTGCGCGGCTTCGCAGCCATGGTCGCCAGCGGACTGACCCTCTGGGTGCTCGTTCGCTGGTTGCCCGCACACACGTTCGTCCTCACGCCCCTGGGCCGCTGGCCGACACTGATCTGGGACACCGCCGCGCTCATGATCGCGGCGGGTGGCGCACTGTGGGCCGCCCGGCGCGTGGGATTCCCCTCCTTTGTCGCCCCTTGGGATGCGTTTTTCAGCCGACCCTACGCCCTCGGTCTGCTCGCGTTCATCGTCCTCTACAAACTGGGCGACGCATTTGCCGGCAGCCTCTCCACCGCATTTCTGATTCGCGGTATCGGGTTTAGCGCCACGGAAGTCGGGGCCGTCAACAAGGCGCTCGGGCTCGCCGCCACCATCGTCGGCGTGCTCGCCGGCGGAGCCTGGCTCGCCCGGGCGCCGCTCTGGTCCGCGCTGATGGTGTTTGGCGTGCTTCAGGCCGTCTCCAACCTGGGCTACTGGGTCCTCTCGGTCAGCCCGAAAAGCCTGCCGCTGATGGCCACTGCCATCGGCGTTGAAAATCTGTGTGGTGGTCTGGGAACTGCGGCCTTCGTTGCCTTCCTGATGGCACTGACCGACGCCCGCTTTTCGGCGGCGCAGTTTGCACTCCTGTCGGCGTTGGCCGCAGTCGGACGGGTCTATGTGGGTCCGACTGCGGGGGTTCTGGTTGAAACGACCGGTTGGCCCGCTTTTTTTCTCATCAGCGTGTTGACTGCGCTCCCGGCGCTCTGGGTACTCCTGCGCCTGCGTGAACCGATCCTGGCGCTCGACGCCGAGCGTCTGACGAAGAGGCCTGTTCTTGATTCCTGACGCACGGTCTCTGACAAGGCAAATCCCGTGAACCGACGCGCCACCGGCGCGCTCTTGCTGCTGGCCCTGCTCTGGGGCGGGTCGTTTCCGTTTATCCGTGTTGCGGTCCCGGAGTTTGGACCCTTGCCCCTGATGGCGCTTCGGGCCCTCATCGGTGCTGCCGTCCTCGTACCAATGCTCGCACTCTCAGGGCGCCTTGGCAGCCTGCGCGATCGCACCGGGCACGCCCTCCTGGTGGGCGTCACCAATTCCGCCGTGCCCTTTGTGCTGTTCGCTTGGGCGCAGCAGTTCGTGCCGGCCGGACTCAATGCCATCCTCAACGCCACTACGCCCTTCTGGACCGCGCTCGTAGCCTGGGCCTGGTTGGGCGACCGCCTCGACCAACGCCGTATCATCGGCCTCGTGATCGGCTTCGGTGGGGTCGTGATCCTCGCCTGGGAGCGCGCCAGCTTCGGGGTCGGGGGCAGCGGCTGGGCGATCCTGGCCGCTCTGGCGGCCGCCCTGAATTACGGATTTTCGGCCAGTTACATGAAGCGCTTTCTGAGCGGGACCAACTCGCTGGCCGTCGCTACCTTGAGCCAGTTGAGCGCCAGCGCGCTCCTCGCGCCACTGGCGCTGCTCAACCTGCCCACAAGCCTGCCATCGGCCAAGGCCTGGTGGGCGGTGGTACTGCTCGGCGTGCTGTGTACGGGCTTTGCCTATGCGATTTTCTTCTGGCTACTGGAAACGGTCGGTTCGGCTCGCGCGACCACCGTGACCTTCCTGGTGCCACTCTTTGCCGTGACCTTCGGTAGCCTGCTGCTCGATGAACGGGTGACCTGGGATATGGCGGTCGGGGGCAGCGTGATTCTGGCCGGTACCGCCCTGACCCTGGGCATCCGTCTGGTTCCGCGCCTGGGCGCACGGCGCCCACCATCCCAGTCGGAGACATGAACCCTGCTTCGCGCGCATTGACACCAGCCACGCTGGCCCGCTGCCTCACGCTGGCGCGCCTCTCGACAGCCGCCCCTCTCGTCTGGCTGATGCTGCTCGCGCTGAGCGATCATCTGGGTGCCAATCCGATCGAAAAGCTGATCCGCGAAACCGGCACCTGGGCACTGATCTGGTTGAGCGCCAGCCTCTCGATCACCCCACTGCGGTCCCTCGCCGGGTTCCTGAAGCAGCCCGCGCTGGCCCAACTCGCACCGCTTCGGCGCACATTTGGTCTGACCGCATTCTGTTATGCCCTGCTGCACTTCGGCGCCTATGCCGGATGGGATCAGGGCTTTGAGCTTTCGACCATCCTAGCCGACGTCATCAAACGCCCCTTCATCGCCCTCGGTATGGCGTCCCTCCTTGGCCTGAGCGTCCTCGCAGCGACCTCGCCCAAACGCGTCGTTCGTTGGCTAGGCGGGCTGCGCTGGCGACGCATTCACCGGCTGATCTACTTGGTGGCGATCCTCGTGCTGCTGCATTTCACCTGGCACAAAGCGGGAAAGAACGACTTCGAACGACCGATTCTCTATGCCGCGGTGATTGGCACTGGCCTCGTCTTCCGAGTCTGGAATACCTACCTGCAACGTCGGGCCAGGGACCGTCTCAAGCCCCGCTAGCAAGGCCCAAGGCCCGCCTTCCTAGGGGGGGGGTAGAACCAAGCGATCGGCCGACGGCGCCTCGCGATAGAAATACCCATCGCCATCGCACCAGCCGCGGTCCCCGAGCGCAACCCAGGCACCACCGACCCACACAGCGATTTCACCGCTCTCAAACGGGGTGAATCCGCTGAGTCGCCGGTTCAGAATCGCGACGCCTCGCCCGGGCAAGGGTTTGCCCAGCGCCATCGGGCGAATTTCATGGCCCTCAAATCCTGGAAACTGAACCAAGACAATGCCATGGTCGAGCGAACCGTAGAGGCACGCCGGGGCCACGCCGAACACCTGTTCGATCCAGGCAGCGGTCACCAGATCCATCCCCGGGCCGCTAAAGCTCAGCTTTCGCAGACCCAACTCATAGCGATGCGTTTGCCCACTGGCCCGAAGGCTGCGAAACACCTCGGGACTGGCGAAAAGGTTATTGATCTGGAGCGCCTCTAGCGCGGCCAGGAGGCTTTGGGCGTCAGGCACTGCGCTGGAGTGACAAACCCGAACCCCCATGGCCAGCGGCACCAGGGTGTGCAACAGTAGATCGCGCGGGTGGGTGCTCGCAAGCACGCTGAAAAAACGGTCCCCGGGTTCCAGGCCGAGGCCATAAATACCGGCTGCTATTTGGCCCACGATTGCCCCGTGCGACTCGAGCCTGAGATCCGACAGGGGACTCCCAGGCTTTGGGGATAGGGATCGGAATGCCACCGAATTCGCCGATGTCCCCATGTCAAACACGCGGGGTTGGGCCTGCAGCTCACGCCAAAATGACCCATCGAGCGCTCGCACACGCAATCCTGAAGACGGCTCGGTCGTCGGGTTGACATCAATGGCAACGTCCTCGGCACGCGCTTCGGTCAGCACAAGGTGCGGTGGTGTAGCCGCCCACAAAGCCTTCAAAGGCTCGGACCCGATTCCGGGGGAGACCGGCCACACGGTCAAGCCAGCCCTCAGCGCCCCAAAGAGGGCCACATAAAACGCTCTCGACGGACTCGCCAGGATGGCAACCTGATCCCCCTGAACCAGGCCCTGCCCGATCAACCAGTGGGCAAAGCGGGCGCTGTCATCGGCCAATTCATCAAAACGCAGGCTCTCGCTGCGGCCATCAGGATGCTGCAGGCAGATCGCCACGCCCCGCCCATAGTGACGGTCGAGGCACTCGTGGGCGATATTGAATCGATCAGGACAGCCATCGAAACACGACCAAAGGTCCGGCTCTGAGTCGTCAACTTCGCCACGCACCCCTTGGGGCGGTGCAGGTGTTGCCCCCATCGGCAGCGCCGCAAACCCGATGCGAAAAGCGTGGACGGGAAGAAAAGGTTCCATCCCAACAACGTTATCGAATTTAGCCTTATAATTAAAATGAAACTATTTTATGAATTCATCATAAAAACTCAATGGCGCTTTCCTTCAAGCAGCTCCGCGCCTTTTGTGCAGTCGCCGAGCTGGGATCTTTCAGTGCCGCTGCCCAGCGACTGAGCGCCACCCAGTCGGCCCTGAGCGTAATGATCAAACAATTGGAGAAAGAACTCCAGGTGACGCTGATCGATCGCAGCACCCGGCGCGCCACTCTCTCGATTGTCGGAGCGGATTTTCTGCCGCACGCGTCCCGGGTACTGGAAGCGCTCGATACAGTCCGCACGACCTCGCATGCCTTCCAGGGCAGTCGCCCGCAGCGGGTCAATCTGGCCAGCACCTTGACCTACAGCGCAAATTTTCTGCCGCAGCTGCTCGCACAATACGGCAGACAATTTCCAGGCGTCACGGTGCAGCTCCTCGATGGAACCAATGAAAGGGCTCAGGCTCGCGTGATCGATGGAGAGGCCGACTTTGCGGTGGCACCGCAGCGGACAACGTCTGTGCAACTGGTCCAGGAGCCACTCTTTGAGGATCGACTCGATATCGTTTGCCCACAGGACCATCCGCTGACGCGACTCGAGCGACCGACCTGGGCCGATGCCCTGAAGTACCCGTTTGTCGCTACCCGGCCGAACGGAATGATGCATCTGCAGGCCGATTTGCATGCTTTCTCACCCGACCTGACCTTACAGCCCGACTACGAGGTCAGCGAATTCAGCACCGCAATGGGTCTGGTCCGCGCTGGCTTTGGGATCATGATGCTGGTGGCGCAAGCAGACCCCTTTCTCGTCGGATTTGGCTTAGTCCGCGTCGAGCTCCACGATCCCGTCATCTTTCGACAGGTCTCGATCTTCAGCCCCAGCCGCCGCAGTCTTTCACCAACCGCCAGCGGGTTGCTCGACTTCATCCGCTCGAATTTGCCCGACAACCTCATCCTTCGGTCCAGACCGTGAACCTGACCCTCAAGCAATTGCGGGCGTTCGCCGCGATTGCCGAACTCGGATCTTTCACGGCCGCTGCCGATCGTTTGCAGCTCACGCCCTCAGCGCTCAGTCTGCTGATCAAGCAACTCGAAGACACGCTGGGGCAACGCCTGATTGAGCGTGGCCAGGGGCGCACGAAGCTCGCGGAGGCAGGCACCCATTTGTTACCGAAAGTCAACGATGTTCTGGGAGCACTGGAGGACGGGATGACGAGTGTTCGCCAACTGCGCAACCAGACGCGCGGACGAGTCCGCATCGCCTGCACCATGGCCCACAGCGCTCGCCTGATGCCCAATCTGATCGCAGCCTATCGCCGGCGCTTTCCTGAAATCGATATCCACTTACTCGATAGCGCCAACGACCAGGTGCTGGATCGCATCGCCAGTGGCGAGGCCGACTTCGGCCTGGCATCTCAGCGTCCAACGCACATCGGCCTGACACAGCAAACGGTCTTTCGCGACCACATCGTCGCGCTCTGCCCCCCGAATCACCCCCTTGCGGCGCTGGATCGCCCCACCTGGAAAGATGCGACCCAGTATCCCTTCGTCCTGCTGAAGTCAGGAACCCTGCAAGCGGAACTGCATGCAGTGTCCAAAAGCCTCACGCTTCAAACAGCCTACGAGGTCTCCGAGATCATCACGGCGCTGGGCATGGTCAGCGCAGGCCTGGGCATTACCGCCCTCGGGGCAAAGGCGGTTCGACTGATGCAGGGGTTCGGTCTGGTTCAAGTCAAGCTCCAGGATCCCGTTATCGAACGACAGATTTGCGCCTACACCCGCCGCGATAAAACCTTGTCACCAGCCGTCCAGGGGGTTCTGGCATTTCTGCATCAACACCTGCAAGACCCCGATTCGTCACCCTCAAGTCCCGCTGATTCCCAGGGCAGCCTCGAGCGCCAGCGCCGCCTCTAGCACCGCCCGATCCGCACCCGGACACCCGATCACCTGCACACCCATCGGCGCCCCCGACACCCCCACGGCACCCGGAACGCTGACACAAGGGCTGCCCAGCAGGGTCCAAACCCGGTTGAAGTGGGAAGGTCCGGTGCTCTCGAGTCCGAGTGGCGCCTCATCCGGTGCACTGGGTGTCAGGAGAACATCGCAGTGTGCGTGGAGCCAATCGTTCATCTCCAGTCGGCACCGGTGGGTCTGCGCCCGCGCCGCCCCATAGGCCTGATCGCTAATCGTACCCGCCTCCTGCAGGTAATCCCGCAGGACCGGCGACAGGAACTGCGGCGTACGTTCGATTTCCGAACGCAGCGCCCGCGCAGCCTCCCAGCCCTGGATGACCCCATGCGCATCGAAGAGTTCGGCCACCATAGGCGGCAAAGAAAGCGCCTTGATGGTTGCCCCCGCGCGCTGCCAGGCGCGACACGCGGTTTGCATTGCCAATACCGCGCTCGGGGTACTGTCTGCCCAAGGGTAGGACTCTGGCACGCCAACGACCCAGTTGCTTCGACCCGGCACGTGCGCGGCGGCAAGTGGCGCTTCGGGGACGGCCGTGCTGAGCGCAAGGCCGCTCAGCGCCTGCCCGAGCCAGGCCACATCGGCGACCGTGCGGGCAAAGAGACCGGCCGTATCGAGTGTCCAGGAAAACGGTTTGAATCCGGCGACTGGCAAGAGCCCGAACGTTGGCTTATAGCCAACCACGCCACAGTACGAGGCCGGACGAATCGTCGACCCCCCCGTCTGGGAACCCACGGCCCAGGGCAGCAAACCGGCAGCGACGGCAGCGGCCGAGCCCGCCGAGGATCCCCCCGGGGTGCGATCCCAGGCGGCTGGGTTACGGGTCGCAGCCGGGTGAAGAAAGGCAAACTCCGTGGTCGCCATTTTGCCCACGACCACGCCGCCAGCCCGATCAATCACGCCGACGAGCGCGGCATTGACCCGCGCGGGCACGAGCGCATGCAAGGCAGAACCATAGGCGGTTGGCAGATCCTGCGTATCGATGATGTCCTTCAGACCGATCGGCAACCCACCGAGGGACGCACCGCTGTGGTGACCCGCCGCAAGCGCCGCTGCGAGCGCCGAGGGCGCATCGCGCAGGCTGGTGAAGGCCAGAATCTGCCCATCGAGAGCGTCGATCGCAGCCAGCGTCTGGCGCATTGCCTCTGGCGCTGTGAGTTCGCCGCGCTGGATTGCCGCAAGCGCATCGAGTGCCGTGTAGCGCAGCCAGATCGGCGTCGCCCCGGCCTCGGGTACGGGTGAGGGGGTCAAGCGGGTGGGGGCGGTCATCAATGAAGCTCCGGTAAACGGGAAGAAGGACTGCGCAGGCTGCGCTCGAGCGCATGCAAGGCCGTGCGTCGGATCGAATCCGAATCGACCGCGAAGTACTTGCGCAACTGCTGGCGGGTGTCGCTGCGACCAAACCCGTCGGTGCCGAGCGTGACCAGACGCGCATCGAGATATTCAGCGATCAACTGCGGCCAGGCGCGCACATAGTCGCTCGCTGCCACGATCGGGGTGGTGCCCCCCAGCAGCGTCGCCACATGGCTCGGTCGCGGCTGATCGAGCGGTTGGCTCAGGTCCAGCTGCTGCAGGTCGCGGGCCTCGCGGGCGAGCTCGCTGTAGCTCGTGACACTGAAGACTTCGCAGGTCACGCCATGGAGATCCGCGAGCTGGCGAGCGGCCACGCGCACTTCACGCAGGATCGCACCCGAGCCCAGGAGCCGGATGCGTCGCGCCGGATCCGGTGCGCTCGGCTCGACCACTTCAAGCCGGTACAAGCCCTTCAACAAATCCGCGTGCACGTCCTCGGGCAGACTGGGCATCGCATGGTTTTCATTCATCAGCGTGACGTAGTGGAACTCGTCCTGCTGTTCGACCAGCATGCGTTGCATGCCATGCTCCAGAATGACCGCCACCTCGCCCGCATGCGCCGGATCCCAGGCCCGGCAATTCGGGATCGTGCTGGCAACCAGAAGGCTCGAGCCATCCTGATGCTGAAGGCCTTCACCGCCCAGCGTGGTGCGGCCAGCGGTGGCACCGAAGAGGAAACCCCGCGAGCGCTGGTCGGCTGCGGCCCAAATCAGATCGCCCACGCGCTGAAATCCGAACATCGAGTAGTAGATGTAAACCGGCAGCATCGGCAACCCATGCACGCTGTAACTCGTGGCCGCTGCGATCCAGGAACTCAGCGCACCCGCTTCATTGATCCCTTCCTCCAGCAACTGCCCGTCAGCGAGTTCCCGGTAGTACAACATCGTGTCACGGTCTTCGGGCTCGTACTGCTGACCTTCGGGCGTGTAGATCCCGACCTGCCGAAACAGACTGGCCATGCCAAACGTGCGCGCCTCATCCGCCACAATCGGCACGATGCGCGGGCCCAAGGTCGGATCTTTGAGCAGATTGCCCAACATCCGCACCGCCGCCATCGTTGTGCTCATTTCGCGACCGTCAGCCTTGATCGCAAAATCACCCCAGGCCGACAAGGGGGGCACCGGAATCACCGGCGCGCCGGCATTGCGCAGAGGCAGGAATCCGCCCAAGGCCGCACGCTGCCGATGCAAATAGCGGATCTCCGCACTGTCATCGCTAGGCTTGTAGAAGCGCAGACTGCCCACATCCTCATCGCTCAGGGGCAAGGCGAATCGATCGCGAAACGCGAGGAGCGCAGTCACGTCGAGCTTCTTCGCCTGATGGGCGGTCATCCGGCTTTCACCGGCGCCCCCCAAACCATAACCCTTCTTGGTTTTGGCCAGAATGACGGTCGGTCGACCCGGGTGCGATCGAGACTCGGCAAACGCCGCATAGAGCTTACGAAAATCATGACCACCGCGCTTGAGCCCATCGATCTCGGCCTCGCTCATGTGCGCGACGAGTTTCTGAACTTCCGGATCCTGGCGAAAGAAATGCTCAATGTTATAAGCACCATCATTCGCACCCAGCGTCTGGTACTGACCATCGACGGTTCGGCTAAGCGCACGCAACAGCACATGCTGCGTATCGCGGGCAAAGAGCGCGTCCCACTCGCTGCCCCATAAGACCTTGATCACCTTCCATCCGGCGCCGTTAAAAAGTGATTCCAGTTCCTGGATGATCTGCCCATTGCCACGCACTGGGCCATCGAGACGCTGCAGATTGCAGTTGATGATGAAGGTTAGGTTGTCGAGCTTTTCGCGCGCGGCAAGTGTCAGCCCGGCAATGGACTCGGGCTCGTCCATTTCGCCGTCGCCAAAGACACCCCAGACATGGCGCTCATCCGAGCCCGCAGAGGAGCGCTTTTCGAGCAGCCCCCGCGCCTGCAGGTAGCGCAGAAAACGCGCCTGATAAACCGCAGTCAGCGGTCCCAGACCCATGGATCCGGTGGGAAACTGCCAGAACGCGGGCATCAGCCAGGGGTGGGGATAGGAACACAGCCCCTCGCCCCCAACCTCCTGACGATAGTTCGCCAGTTGCTGCTCGCTCAGCCGCCCTTCCAGAAACGCTCTGGAGTAGACGCCGGGCGCCGAATGGGGTTGAAAGTAGACGAGGTCGCTGCGCTGACCATCGGGGCTGGCCCGAAAGAAATGGTTGAAGCCGATCTCAAAAATTTCCGCCGCAGAGGCATAGCTCGCAATGTGTCCGCCCAACTCACCGTAGGCCTCGTTGGCACGCGCGACCATGGCCAGTGCATTCCAACGCATGATGGCGGTGAGGCGCTCTTCGATGCGTAAGTCCCCGGGGTAGGTACCTTGGCGATCCAGGCCGATCGAATTGCGGTAGGCCGAAAACGGCTGCATGTGCGGGACAATGCCCAGCGTCTGCGCCTGCTCCTCGAGTTGCTCAATGAGATAGAGCCCGCGCTGCGGCCCCGCCGTCGCAACGACGGCGCGCAGCGCCTCGAGCCATTCCTGCGTTTCCTGGGGGTCCGCATCCATCGTCATGACAGGCTCCTACTTGCGGGCGTTCGGGAAGAAAAGCGACTCGCCCCCGACCTGATAACTCGCGATTGCGGCCTGTCCGGCGGGCGAGACGATCCAGTCGGCAAATGTCTGCGCCAGCGCCTGTTTGACATGTGGATGCCGGGCCGGATTCACCACCAGGACGCCGTACTGGTTGAAGAGACTCTGGTCGCCTTCGACCAGGATCTTGAGGTCCCCGCGGTTGCGGAACGCGAGCCAGGTCCCCCTGTCAGCGAGAACATACGCGTTGGTGGCCGAGGCCATGTTGAGCGCGGGTCCCATGCCACAGCCGCACTCGCGATAGCTACCCGCCTTGAAACTTGCGGGATCGATGGCGGCGCGCTTCCAGAGCCGCAACTCGGCCGCGTGGGTTCCGCTCTTGTCGCCGCGTGAAATGAAGGGCGCGCCGTTCGCCGCCAGTTTGCGCAGCGCCGCCACCACGTCGCGCCCCGCCGTACCAGCCGGATCCCGGGCTGGGCCAATCAGTACAAAATCGTTGTACATCACATCCTGACGCTTCAGGGCAAAACCCTCCGCCACGAATTTTTCTTCGGCCGCCATGTCATGCACAAACGCGATGTCGGCGTCGCCGCGTCGGGCCATATCGATGGCCTGGCCGGTGCCGACCGCGACCACCCGGACCTCGATCCCGCTGGCCTGCTTAAAGAGCGGCAGGAGATGGTTGAAGAGCCCCGATTGCTCGGTCGAGGTGGTCGATGCCATCACGATGAAGCGATCTTCGGCGTGTGCAGCGGGCGCCATGAGCGCCACGCATGCCGAGATCACCGTCCCGATCAGGGCAAGCAAGGACGCGCGCCGGGCGCGCACGCCCATGGGCTCAGACGTTCGATTCAATTCCACGAAAGTTCTCCTTGTAGAAACTGCTCGGCCGCGAACGGCAAGGCTTCACTGAAAAACGAGACCACCGGTTTATCGACCACCAATCGGCCCGCCTCGAGATAGATCACGCGCGTCGCCAAGCGCTTGGCCTGACCCAGGTTGTGGGTCGTCATCACCACGGTCAGACCATCCCGCGCCAATTCGTCAATCAGCCCCTCCACTTCGCGCTTTGCACTGGGATCCAGACTGGCCGTGGGCTCATCCAGGAACAATACTTCGGGCTGCGCGGCCCAGGCAATGCCGAGCGCGAGGCGTTGTTGCTGCCCCCCCGACAGCACCCCAGCAGGCCGGTCGGCCAGCGCCGTCAAGCCCACACGGGTCAGCGCCTGCCTGATGCGCAGCCCGCGCTCGGCGCGCCCTACACCGCGCAACCAAAGCGCGATCCGCAGATTATTGCGCACCGACAGATTGAGCAGGAACGGGCGTTGAAACACCATGGCCATGGTGGGCTGTCGCGGGCTCGGTCGAGCCGCTATTGGATGCGATCCGGCGGGATGCGATCCGGCGAGCGATCGCGGATCCCAGCAACGCTCACCGGTGCTCAAGGGCACGAGCCCATGCAGCAAGCGCAACAAGGTCGTCTTGCCGCTGCCGTTGGCCCCCACCAGCGCCAGACGCTCTCCGGCGTGCAGGGTCAAGTCGATGTTCTCGAGCGCCCGAACCGCGCCGAACTGGACTGAGGCCTGACGCAGGCTCAGCAAGGGTTTCGACGTGAGGGGTAAGACCCGATCTTCGCCAGCACCGGGGCCCGGTTCGCGATGGTTCATGCCAGAACCTCGGCGCTGCGGCTTACCCCCTGTTGCATCCAGGCAAGCGCGCCATTGATGATCCCGACCACGCCGAGCAAGACGACGCCCAAGGCCAAGGCGAGCGCGAGGTCACCCTTGCTAGTCTCGAGCGCGATTGCCGTCGTCATGACGCGAGTGACCCCGTTAATGTTGCCGCCCACGACCATGACCGCGCCGACTTCCGCAACCGCCCGCCCAAACGCGGTGAGCAGTACCGTCAGCACCCCGACGCGCTCGTGCAACAACAGTAGGACTGCACTCATCGCGGATCCGGCACCCATCGAGCGCAGCTGATCGCCCCCTTCGCGCAAGGCCGTCAACACGAGGCGACGCGAAAGCGCTGCGATCAGGGGGACCACCAGAATGCTTTGCGCAACGATCATGGCGGTAGGGGTAAATAAAATCCCGAGTGCGCCCAAGGGCCCTGCCCTCGATAAGAGCAGATAGACCAGTAAGCCCACCACGACCGAGGGCAATGCCAGCAGGGTGTTCAGGCCCCACACCACGATCCGGTCGCCGGGGAAACGGGCGACCGCCAACCAGGCACCCAGCGCCAGCCCGACCACCGCGCCGATCAGGCAAGCGCTCCCGCTGACGCGCAGCGAAAGCGCCGCGATGCGGGTCAGTTCAGGATCGGCGCGGCCAATCAGTTCGAGTGCAAGACTCAGGCTTTCACTGACGGTACTCAAACAGGACTCATCGGTGGAGGGTGGCTGGACCCCGCATTGTGCCCCGACTGGGCCAGACTACCCCACCACCACTCGCACCGGGGGGCGCTGCGGCTCAGGCTCGGCATCGAAGCGCTCAAATCCCGTGTAACACAGGAAATGCCGATTGGCGGCCCGACCAAACAGGGTCATCCCAAGCTTTTGAGCCATCTCATGGCCCATGGCGGTGACACCGTTGCGCGACACAATGATCGGCACACCGATCTGGGCGGCCTTCATCACCATTTCACTGGTCAGGCGCCCGGTCGTGTAGAACACCTTGTCCGCGCCCTGGATGCCGTGCAACGCCATCCAGCCCGTGATGGTGTCGATCGCGTTGTGGCGACCGACATCTTCGACAAACATCAGCATCGCGCCCGCTGGATCAGGGACCTGATGCTGACCCTGATGCTGACCCTGATCTGGACCCTGATCTGGACCCTGATCTGGGCTCCGTCCGTCGGCGATCCGCGCATCGACGGCGACATCGCCCTGGAACAGCGCACAACCATGGACCGAGCCAGCCTTGCGATGAATGCTGCGCTGTCCCCGCATGGTCTCCAGCATGCGATAGAGCAGGCTTTGCCGGATTCGGGCAATCCGTGCAGAGGGCAGGGTGAGTGCATCCACCTGCGTCATCAGGTCGCCAAACACGGTGCCCTGACCGCAGCCTGTCGTGACCACCCGGTGCGCGGTTTTTTCCTCAAGATCAGCCAGACCAGCTCGAGTCTTGACGGCGGCAGCACCGACCTCCCAATCCACCGTGATCGATTCAATCTCGGCCGCACGGGCGATCAGACGCTGGTTACACAGGTATCCCAGGACCAGCAGTTCAGGCATCGCGCCCAAGGTCATCAGCGTGACGAGTTCGCGTTTATCGACGAAGACCGTCAGCGGGCGCTCGGCCGGGATATGGATCATGCGTCGCTCGCCAGTCTCGTCAGCGATCTGGATCTCACGCAGCAATTCGCAACGGGCCTCGGTCAGCCGCGGCGCGTTTTCGATGCGCGCCCAACCGTTGGGGGCCCGATTGAACACCGGATCTGCAGCCAAATCAGCCCCGGCCCTGGCGAGCAGCGGCGCAGGCGTGGCGTTCAGAGCGAACACAACTCCATCGGCCTTGGGGTTCATTTGCCGACGAGCGCGGCTTACTTCTTCGCCGCAGCAGCGGGCGCTGGGGTGCCCGCCACTGCGGGCGCGGGCGCCGCAGCGCCCGCAGCAGGGCTTGCAGGTGTTGCAGGTGTCGCTGCACCAGCCGGAACTAGCACGGCAGGCGCCGGTGCGGCTGAGGCAAGTGGCGCACCGGGCTGGGGTAGAGCGATCGGCGGGGCATAGACAAACGGGCCTGGATCCACACAAGCCGTGCCATCCGGCGCAGGCGTCACGGGCTTGCCCGCCTTCTTGGCATCGGCCTTGTAGCGATCCGCCACGCGGTCCATGGATTTGCACAGCTGGAAGTTCGCAATCTTGCCGTTATGGGCAGTGAGCGCCGCCGCCTCAGCCGCCTTGGCCTTGGCTTCATCCGATACCGCAGGCAACTTGGCATGCGCCGGGCTTAACACGAAGACGTTGGTCAAGAGACCCAGCACGGCGAAACACAGCGCACGCAAGGCCGAAGCGCTCAGGCCCGGGCGGTGCCAGGTCGGTGTCGGCTTCGATGTCGGCTTCGGTGTCGACAATGCGTGAGAAGGACTCGATCCAGAAATCATGATGTTCTCCACCGATTATTCCAATGCTGATCCGCGCTTAACGAGCTGATCCAACCGCCGGGCCGATCGTGGGCACCCCCGCCGTCGAACGATGCGCAGGGATCTTTCCCGCCTTGATATCGGCATACCAGAGCGCATGGTGCTCTTTGGCCCAGGCCTCATCGACATAGCCGGACCGCATGGCGCTGTAGGCGCCCTTCATGCCAATCGTGCCCATGTAGATATGGCCAAGGAACATGGCCACCATCAGCAGGGTTGCGACGCCATGAACCATCTGCGCGATCTGAAAATCCCCGCGCAGATACTCCAACCCTGGAACAAGCTTGTCGAGCACGAGGCCGGAGGCCACGACAATCACGCCCAGACCGAACACGCCGCCCCAGAACACGATCTTCTCGCCCGCATTGAAGCGGTGCGACGGAACCTCTGCGCCACCGAACAAGCCCCCCGCGCGCAACATCCAGGTCAGATCGTCCTTGGACGGAAAGTTGTCCTTGATAAACGTAATAAAAACGATCACGAGCGAGACCGCAAACAGCGGGCCGGCAAAGTTGTGCGCGTTCTTGAGCAGGTAGGTCAACCAACCAAACAAGGTGTGGCCAATCACGGGCATCAGGATGAACTTGCCAAACGACATCACGAGGCCAGAGACGCCCAGTACAACGAAGGCAATCGCATTGGTCCAGTGGGCCGCCCGCTCCAATGGCGTGAAGCGCTCGATCTTGCGCCCGGTATCGGGCTCATGGCCGCCCATCGAGCCCTTGCTCCAATAGAACATCGCCAGCGCGAGCAGGGTGATCGCGACCAATGCCCCCCCATACGGCAGGATCCACTGGTTGCGCACCTGCCGCCAGGCTTCACCGGCGGTGGTGAAATTCGAACCGGGGTATTGCACGAAACGCTGGACCAGGACGCCAAGTTCTGGACCCGGGAGGTTGGTCACACCCGCTTTTTCCCCAGACTGCTGAACACCGCGCCAAAATGGCGCGTTATTGAGCGGCTGGGTCTTGGCCCGCTGGGCATTGTTTTCATCCGGCTTGGGTTCCTCAGGTGCCGTGAACCCGGCCGGGGCTCCACGCTGATTGCCCGCGCCAGCTGCATCGGGGGCCGCTGGCGCGGCCTGAGCAAGTTGCAGGGGCGCCGGGGCGGGCGTAGCTGTCGAGGTTGGCGCAGCGCTTGCGCCCAGCAGTGGCTGCGCCAGGACGACAATCGCGGGTTTGGGAATGGGCGAAGTCCGGATCACGGCCCGGGTCGACACCTCACGCTCCGGCACAAAGGCAGGCACTGACTCAGCCGAGGTCGCCGGGGGGACTGGCGAAGCAGGCGCGACTGGCTCGATCGCGGGTGCCAAGACCTGTGCCGCCGCGGGCACCGTTGCTGCACCCGTCAACGCGTGACCGGAGGCGATCATGCCGATGCTGGCAGTCACAAGCACGGCCCCCATCACCCAGCGTCGGGCATTCATCCGTGCCGCTGCTGTGGACTCTATTCGCAACGCCGTTGAGATCTGCATGCTCACTCCTTGACCGGGTCGGTTCAGCTCAGGGCTGGCTGGTGCGTGAATATTCGTTCTGCCCCTGCGAACGGTTGCGCATCTGCTGTTCCCACGACGCCTGGTCCCCGCGCTTCCAGTCCTTCTGCGCAAACGCGTTATCGGTACCCTGATACGCCGCAATATCCGGCTTTTTCGTGGCCGGCTGACTGATTTGCGCGTTCTCGCAGCCAGCCAGCAGCAGCGTGCCACCGAGCAAAGAAACCAGAACAGCTCCCCTCGCGGACACCATCGCCACTCCGGATGCTGCGGTGCTGATCGAACGGTTGGGCTTGGCTGCTGTGCGCATCATGACTTCGCAGCCTCCGGTTTGGACTGGCCCTCGCCCACCGGCTTGCCGTAGGCCGTGCCCCAACCCCAAACCTCGCTACCCTTGCCCCGGTTGATCACGCGGGTGCGGAAGATATCGGCTACGACATCCCCATCGCCACCGAGCAAGGCCTTGGTCGAACACATCTCGGCACAGGCGGGCAATTTGCCCTCGGCAAGGCGGTTACGCCCGTATTTCTCATTCTCGACCTGACTGCCGTTGACCTCGGGACCCCCAGCGCAGAAGGTGCATTTATCCATCTTGCCGCGCAGCCCGAACGTACCGTTGCTGGCGAACTGAGGCGCCCCGAACGGACAGGCATAGCTGCAGTAACCACAGCCGATGCAGACGTCCTTGTCATGCAACACCACCCCTTCGTCGGTGCGATAAAAACAATCGACCGGGCAGACCGCCATGCAAGGCGCATCCGAGCAGTGCATGCAAGCGACCGAGATACTTTTTTCACCAGGCACCCCGTCATTGAGCGTCACCACCCGGCGACGGTTCACACCCCAGGGCACATCGTGCTCGGCCTTACAAGCGGTGACGCAACCGTTGCACTCAATGCAGCGCTCCGAGTCGCAAATGAATTTCATGCGGGCCATGTGGACAAACTCCTAATTCGGTACCGTTCTGAGGCTGAGCATGGACGGATCAGGATCCGGCTCAGGCCGCCGCCTTTTCGATCTGGCAGACGGTGGTCTTGGTCTCTTGCATCATCGTCACGCTGTCATAACCGTAGGTCGTCGCCGTGTTGATGGCTTCGCCGCGAATCACCGGCATCGCGCCTTCAGGGTAGTACTGCGCCATGTCGATTCCGCCCCAGCGCCCCGAGAAATGGAAGGGCAGGAACACGGTTTCGGCATCCACGCGCTCGGTGACCTGGGCCTTGACCTTGATCCCCTTGAAGCCTGAAACGCTATCGGTCGCAGGCGTCTTGACCCAGACAAAATCGCCATTCCGGATACCCCGGTCATTGGCGGCCTTGGGGTTGATTTCGACAAACATCTCCTGCTGCAATTCGGCCAGCCAGGGGTTCGAGCGGGTTTCCTCCCCGCCGCCTTCGTACTCCACCAGACGCCCGCTGGTCATGATCAACGGGTAGGTCTTGCCAATATCCTTGTTCTTCTCCTGCACGCTCTTGAAGAGGGTGGGCAGGCGCCAAAACGCTTTCTTGTCGTCATGGGTGGGGTACTTGGCGACCATCTCCGGGCGGTTGCTGTAGAGCGGTTCGCGATGCTGGGGGATCGGATCGGGAAAATTCCAGACCACAGCGCGCGCCCGGGCATTCCCGAAGGGGTGACAACCATGAACCTTCATGGCGACTCGAATAATTCCACCGCTTGAATCGGTCTTCCAGTTCTTACCTTCAGCCGCTTTCTGCTCGGCCTCGGTCAGGTCGCCCCACCAGCCAAGTTTTTTCAGCAGCAGATGATCAAATTCCGGATAACCCGTCGTCAGCTCAGCCCCCACCGAATGGGAGCCGTCGGCCGCCAGTAGCGACGTCCCATCGCGCTCGACACCGAAGTTGGCGCGGAAATTACCACCCCCCTCCATCACGTGTTTGGAGGTGTCGTACAGATTGGGGGAACCCGGATGTTTCATCTCCGCAGTCCCCCAGCACGGCCAGGGCAGACCAAAATATTCTCCATCCAGATTCAGGCCGGTTTCTTTGTCGACGCCGCCCTTGGCCTTGAGCGTCTTGACATCAAACACCTGCATGTTGCGCATGTGGGCTTTGAGTCGCTCGGGGCTCTGTCCGGTGTAGCCAATGGTCCAGACGGAGCTGTTGATCTCGCGCAGGATCGACTCGGTTTCGGGCTCCATCCCGCCCTTACCCTGGACCATTTTGAAATTCTTGACCAGCTCCTTGGCGAAGCCAAGTTTTTCAGCCAGCTGGTACATGATCATATGGTCGGTGCGGCTTTCCCAGAGCGGATCGATGACCTTTTCGCGCCACTGAATGGAGCGGTTCGAGGCGGTACAAGAACCACTGGTTTCGAACTGGGTCGCTGCTGGCAACAAGTACACCGCACGGTTCTTGTTCTGATCCTCGGCCGCGCCCGGCATCGCTGCCATCGCAGCGGTCGCACTCGGGAAGGGGTCGATCACCACGAGCAGGTCGAGTTTGTCCATCGCCCGCTTCATCTCCAGCCCGCGCGTCTGCGAGTTGGGCGCGTGGCCCCAGAAGAACAGACCGCGCAGGTTGCTCTCCTGATCGATGAGTTCGTTCTTTTCCAACACACCATCGATCCAGCGCGACACGGTCATGCCAGGCTTACCCATCATACCGGGCGCGTACTGAGACTTGATCCAGTCGAATTCAACGCCCCAGGTCTTGGCGAAGTGTTTCCAGGAACCCTCCGCCAGACCATAGTAGCCGGGCAGCGAATCCGGGTTGGGGCCGACGTCGGTCGCGCCCTGCACATTGTCGTGACCACGGAAAATGTTGGTACCACCGCCGCTCTTGCCCACATTGCCCAGGGCGAGCTGCAACAGGCACGATGCCCGCACCACTGCGTTGCCGGTCGTGTGCTGGGTCTGCCCCATGCACCAGACGATCGTACTGGGGCGATTCTCGGCCATGGTCTTGGCCACCCGGTAGGTCGTCGCTTCATCGACCCCACAGGCTTCGAGCACGGCCTCGGGCGTCCACTTGGCCATCACTTCGGCCTTGACCTTGTCCATCCCCCAGACCCGGTCTTCGATGTACTTCTTGTCTTCCCAGCCGTTCTTGAAGATGTGGTACATCACCCCAAACAAGAACGGAATGTCAGTGCCTGAGCGAATCCGCACATAGTCGTCCGCTTTGGCGGCCGTGCGCGTGAAGCGTGGGTCAACCACGATCATCTTGCAGCCATTTTCCTTGGCATGCAGCATGTGCAGCATGGAAACCGGATGCGCTTCGGCCGCGTTGCTGCCGATATACATGGCCGCGCGGGCGTTCTGCATATCGTTATAGGAATTGGTCATGGCGCCGTAGCCCCAGGTGTTCGCCACCCCGGCAACGGTCGTCGAGTGGCAAATGCGCGCCTGATGGTCGGTGTTATTGGTGCCCCAGAAAGACACCCACTTGCGCATCAGGTAAGCCTGCTCGTTATTGTGCTTGGAAGAGCCTACAAAAAAGAGCGAATCCGGTCCGCTCTGCTGGCGCAGCTCGAGCATCTTCTTGGAGATCTCATCGAGCGCCTTGTCCCAGCTCATGCGCACGTATTTGCCGTCGACCAGCTTCATCGGGTACTTCAGGCGATATTCGCCATGACCATGCTCTCGAAGCGCAGCCCCCTTGGCGCAATGGGCGCCCAGGTTGATCGGGCTGTCGAAGACCGGCTCCTGGCGCACCCAGACCCCGTTCTCGACCACGGCATCGACCGCGCAGCCCACCGAACAGTGCCCGCAGACCGTGCGTTTGACTTCAACCTTCGCACCGGCGGCACCGCCTTTGGGAGCGTCGGCAGCATCCGCTTTCTGAACCAGGGTCAACTGACTGGCGGCCATACCGGCACCGACACCGAGGCCGGAGCGGCGCAGGAACGTCCTGCGGTCCATGGTGGGGATCGCGCGCGTCACACTGCGCGAGAGGCTGGCGACGAGGCCCGAAGGCGCTGCGCCGCTTGGCGTGGATTTTCGGGTGAGAAGCATGGGGGCTCCCGGGTCGGTACGATTTCTACGCGTTTTCTAGGCGTCTTGGGCGGGGCCTTCGCCGCACCTCAGACCTTAGCCATTAGACTTTGGCTGTCTGGTAGTAGCGCAGTACATGCGGCGTCAGTTGATAACCGCCATCCGGATCCGGCGACCGATCATTGGCAACCGAGACCGCAGCTGGTTTGGGCGTCTGCGGCAGGACAACCGCCGCTGCGGCGAGCGCGCCCACGCCAGCAGCACCGGCAAACAGGGAACGGCGAGCGGCCAACTGCGCAGATGGAGTTGCTTCAGATTGCGGCATGGAGGTCTCCAGAACAGAACGGCGTGAGGCGGGTGCACACTGGCGCGACATGACGCCGACAACATCCTGCTACATTTCAGATTGACGGTATTAAAACCTAGATTGCTGACTTCGGGTCAAAGAATGAGTGGTGCTGGAGCCCTCAGCGTTGGACCAACAGCGTTGCCAGACCCAGCAAGAGGAAAATCGCCGCAGCGCTCCGATGAACCCAATGCATGGGAATCCGACTCGCAAACCGGGTACCGAAAAAAACGGCCGGCACATCCGCGATCAGCATGCCGAGCGTCGTGCCCAGCACAACATAAAGCGCGTTGGCGTAGTGTGCAGCGAGGGCAATCGTCGCGACCTGGGTTTTGTCGCCCATTTCGGCCAGAAAGAACGTCACGAGCGTAGCACCGAAGACGCCAAATCGCGTGGCCATCTGGGTCTCTTCTTCTTCAATCTTGTCCGGAATCAGCGTCCACACCGCCATCCCAATCAGGGAAATCCCGAGAACCCAGCGCAGAATGTCCGGACTGAGCGTCGCAGTGATCCAGGCCCCCAGCGCACCCGCTAAGCCGTGATTGATTAAGGTCGCGATCAAAATGCCGGCAACGATGGGCAGCGGTTTCTTGAATCGCGCGGCGAGCAAGAATGCGAGCAACTGCGTTTTGTCGCCCATTTCAGCCAGCGCGACCACGCCGGCCGACACGAACAAGGATTCCATCCTTGGATTATGCTCGGCATCCCGACCTGGGCCGCCCGACCCGAACCCTCCCGTGATTGAAAAACCCGCGTTGCGCGTCGCTGTCCTTATTGACCGGATGGTTCAACCGAGCCAGTGGGAGGCTTGGGGCCACCGGATCGTGGAAGTCGCACCGGACGAAGGACACTTTGGCGACGCGCCCCGCTTACTTCGGGACGATGGTAAGTCCGCGCGTTTCCTGCATCCGGGTCTGACCGTGACCTTGCATCGCGACGAAGCCGAGGGCTATTACCTCAACCTCAGTTCGGGGGCGCCGGTCTGGTTTGTGATGTGGCGTATCGACGAGGAAGACCCCGCACGGTCGTGGCCCGAACTGGTCACCCTCTCGTATCACGAGGCCGGGCGCCTGCTCGACGCTCAAGAGCGCGTCGATAACCTGCCGCTCCCGGAAGCATTGGTCGCCTGGCTGCAAGCGTTCACCGACGAGCATTACCGTCCCGAACCCAAGCAGCGACGCCGCCCAGCCTCCTTTCGGTCACCCGATCAGCGATGAGCGCCCAGCGCCCGGCCAATACCCAGACACCCACCGATGCCGCCCCTGCGTCCGGGGCAGCGGCGCTCACTGGGGCGCGCCAAAGTACGCCAGCAGCATCGGG
Source organism: Burkholderiaceae bacterium (assembly GCA_040401595.1). Lineage (GTDB taxonomy): Bacteria > Pseudomonadota > Gammaproteobacteria > Burkholderiales > Burkholderiaceae_E > RFPW01. The sequence goes on along the minus strand of JBBAOE010000006.1, from coordinate 35,977 downwards.
CTTGGCTGCACCAGGGACCGAGCCGGGGGCCGTGCTGGGAGCCGTGCCACGGAGTTCGCAGGAAGACTCGCAGGGAGGGTTTCTGTCGCGCTGGTCGCGTCGCAAGTCGCAGGCTCTGGGGGTGCCCGTTCGGGCAGGCGTCCAGCCCCCGAGTTCGGCCCCAACTTCGGCCCCGCATTTGGCCCTGAATTCGGCCCCTAATCTCGACACCGATCTCGACACCGATCTGGCCCAGCGCGCTGTCACGCCAGTCGGCCTCCCGCCGACCCCCGTCGAGCGCGGCTGCGGCGCAACCAGCGATTCCGACGACCAATCGATTCAAGCCAGCCCGTCGATCGAGCCACCGGCACCGACGCTGGAAGACGTCTCCCGGCTGACACCGCAATCGGACTTTGGCCGCTTCGTGCGTCCCGGTGTGGACCCGGCGGTCAAGAACGCGGCGCTGAAAACCCTGTTTTCAGACCCGCACTTCAACCTCATGGATGGTCTTGATACGTATATCGACGACTACGGCAAGCCGGACCCGCTACCACCGGGCATGTTGCGCCAGATGGCACAGTCCCATTTCCTGCGCCTCTTTGATGACGAACCCGGCGTGAGCGCCCCAGCCCCATTGAGCCCGGTAGCACCCGCAGCCCATGCGGAACAGGTTCCGCCGGCTCAACCCACCACACCTCCCCCTGAACCGACGGGACCACTCGATGAAAACGCTGATTTGCGACTGCAACCGGACGATGTCGATCGATGCACCGGCGCTGCGCCAGGCGTTGTCAAAGACCCCGGGGGCAAGTCCTGAAGGGCTGGAAACTGTCCACACCTTGCTTTGTCGGCGCGAAGCGGGCGCGTTCCAGCGCGCGGCCAAAGAAACCGGACACCAGGGCGAAGAACTGCTCGTGGCCTGCACCCAGGAGCAGACGCTTTTTCTGGAACTGAACGCGCAGACCGAAGGCTCGGCCAGCGTCACCGAGCGCTCGATCCGCTTCGTCAATATTCGCGAAACCGCGGGCTGGTCGCGTGCTACCCCGCAGGGCCGCGGACTGGGCGGGTTCATGGCACGCCCAGCGGAACTGGCCGTGACCCCGAAAATCGCCGCCCTGATCGCGGCGGCCCAATTGCCGGCCCCGCCAGCCGTGCCCACGGTGACCTACCGCTCGGGTGGTCGCTGCCTGATCATTGGGAGTGCGCAGGCCACCCGTCGTGCCGCCAAGATGCTGGCCGACAAGCTCGATATCAGCATCCTGATCGATCGCCCCGGTGGCGCTCTGGCGCCTGACCATGATCAGGTGATTCGCCATGGGCGGATAACGAGCCTGACGGGTTGGCTGGGCAACTTCACCGCAAGCTGGGTCGCCGACAACCCGATCGATCTGGAGCTTTGCACTCGCTGCAATGCCTGCATCGAGGCTTGCCCCGAGGGGGCCATTGGCTTCGATTACCGGGTCAATCTGGCGGCCTGCCAGAACCACCGTGCTTGCGTTCGGGTCTGTGATGCGGCGGGCGCGATCGATTTCGCTCGCGAGCCCCAAACCACCGAAGAATCGTTCGATCTGGTGCTCGATCTGGGACAGACGCCGGCTCTTGCGCTCCATCAGCCACCACAAGGGTATTACCGCCCAGGATCTGACGACGCAAGTCTGATGGACGCGGTCCTTGCCCTGCGGGAACAGACCGGCGAATTTGAAAAGCCGAAATTCTTCAGCTACCAGCAAAAACTTTGCGCCCATAGCCGAAATGAACAAGTCGGCTGCACCGCCTGCATCGATGTGTGCTCAGCCCAGGCAATCCGCAGTGATGCCTCACGTAAGGGGAAGACGCGAATCGAAGCCCAAGGCGCAGGCGGCGTCATCGTCGAACCCTACCTCTGCGTCGGCTGTGGCGCCTGCAGCACCGTCTGCCCAAGCGGCGCCATGTCCTTTGCTTACCCAGGGCCGGGCGATCTGGGGCGGCGCATCCGCACCCTGCTCCAGACCTATGCCAACGCGGGTGGCCGGGATGCGGCCCTCTTACTTCATAGCGGGGGCCAGGGCAACGAGCGGATCGAAGCCTTGGGGCGCGCCGCGCGCAGTGATCGCCACATTCAGGGTATCCCGGCCCGGGTTCTTCCTCTTCCGGTCTGGCATACCGCGAGCGTCGGCATCGATCTCTGGCTCGCCGCCATCGCGCTGGGCGCGAGTCAGGTCTGGATCCTGATCACCGACGAGGAGGCGCCGTCCTACCGTCAGGCGCTCGGCCTTCAGATCGAAGTCGCTCAGGCCATCCTGCAAGGCCTCGGTTATCGCGGTGATCCGATTCAACTGATCGATGCCGGCGCGAGTAACGATCCCGGGAGCCTCGATGCCGCACTGCGCCAAGCCCCAGCCAGCACCGTCGACCGTGCGGCCAGTTTTGCGGTCCAGCCCGACAAGCGCACCACGCTCGAGATGGCGCTCGATCACCTGACGGATCTTTCGCCCTTGAAACCCGCCAACCGGGATTCGCGCAACCCCCCGTCCGGCACGCTACCGGACGAAATCGCACTGCCCGAGGCGGGTTCCCCGTTTGGCAGCATCAACGTCAACGCGAGTCGCTGCACGATGTGCCTGAGCTGCGTTGGAGCCTGTCCCGAAGGTGCGTTGCTGGACAACCCAGAGCATCCGGAACTGCGCTTCATTGAAAAAAATTGTGTGCAATGCGGTCTGTGCAAAACCACCTGTCCAGAGCAGGCGATCACGCTCCAGCCAAGACTCCTGCTGGCTGATGAGGGCCGCGCCCGCAAGGCCCCGCGGGTGCTCAACCGCGCAGAGCCTTGGCGCTGTATCCGTTGTAGCAAGCCGTTTGGAACCTTGCAAGCGATTCAGTCGATTGTGGAAAAACTCAGCGGCCATGCCGCATTCCAGGGTGCCGCGGCTGATCGAATCAAAATGTGCAACGACTGTCGGGTCGTCGACCTGTACAGCAATCCCAATGAAGTCCGCATTACCGATCTCTAAGGGGCTCCGACCATGAATGCTGCAACACCCAAGGCCACTGGCAGCACTGCGACCGTCGCCTTTGAGAGCCCAAATGATGGGGAAGAGCTCGCGCGCGCCGAGCTGTATGGCCTGCTCGCGCAACTCTGGCTGAGCGCGCCCGACGCGACTCTTCTGGCGCAGTTCCAAGCCAAGGACTCCGACCCAGAACCCGCTGGCGGCTACCTGGACGAGCCCTGGCACACCCTGCTGGAGGGGATGCGAGCAGCGACCCCGGTCACCCTGGCCCAGGAGCATGACGCCTTGTTCCAGGGCGTGGGCAAACCGGAAATCTTTCTCTACGGGTCATTTTATTTGAGCGGATTTCTCAATGAAAAGCCGCTCGCGGCACTGCGCACCGACCTGATGGCGCTGGGCCTGTCACGCGATCGGCAACGCGCAGAAACCGAAGACCACGTGGCCTATGGCTTTGAAGTCATGCGCTACCTGATTGCTGGCGATGACATGGCGGTCTGCAATCTCGAGCAGCAGCGCCGTTTTTTCCGCACGCACTTGCAGACCTGGGTCGAGAAACTCTGTGATACGGTTTCGGCCCATCCGCGGGCGCAGGCCTGGAAAGCCGTCGCTGCGCTAACCGCCGCCTTCATGCAGGTCGAGACGCAAGCCTTCGACCTGCTGGAAAATTGAACCGTCCTGCGATTCAGAACCCAATCTCTATTCAGGGCCCCATTTGATGCGTGCGACCATTTCTCCCGATGAGATCACCGGATTGGTTCTGGCCGGCGGACAAGGCCGTCGTATGGGCGGTGTCGACAAAGGACTGCAGAACCATCACGGGATGCCCCTGGCCCTGCACGCGCTGTTGCGACTCTCACCGCAGGTCGGTCAGGTGCTGATCAATGCGAACCGCAACCTCGCGGCTTACGAATCGATGGGGGTTCCGGTCTGGCCCGATGCCATGAGTGACTATCCGGGGCCCCTGGCGGGAATCCTGGTCGGGATGGAGCATTGTGAAACGCCGTATCTTGCGACCGTACCCTGCGATTCGCCCCAGTTTCCGGCCGATCTGGTGTCGCGGCTGGCCGAAGGCCTGATCGCGCAGGACGCTGAAATCGCAATGGCGGCCACCCGGGAGGCAGACGGATCGGTTCAGGTTCAGCCCGTGTTCTGCCTGATCCAGACGGACCTCCTCGAAAGTCTGGTCAGCTACCTGCACCGTGGCGAGCGCAAGATCGATCGCTGGACCGCTCAGCATCGCTGCGCCTCCATCGTGTTCGATGACGCCAGCGCCTTTGTCAACGCCAACACCCTGGGCGAACTGCAGGCCTTGCAAGGATGATCCACCACGCTCGGATGACCGCCTCGGTCGACGGCGATTTTGTCGTTTTCCTGATCGGCATGCGCATCAACGCCCTCTGGAAAGTACACCGCTGGGTGCCCGTGGTTCTGGCGATGGGACGCATGTTGCGCGAGCTTTACAGCCAGCCCCAGATGGGACTGCTACACCACGAAATGTGGCTGTCCCGAACCATCATCCTGGTGCAGTACTGGCGCTCGAAAGATCAATTGATCGCCTACGCCAAAAGCAAGGATGCCGAGCATCTGCCGGCGTGGCGAGCCTTCAATCGCGCAGTCGGTTCGGATGGATCGGTCGGTATCTGGCACGAGACGTATGTTATAAAGCCCGATTCCTATGAAAATATTTATAACAACATGCCGCCGTTCGGGCTAGGCAAAGCCGGGCGCCTCGAGCCGATCGGGCGCCGCTCGGAATCCGCCATGCAACGGTTCAGATCGAACCATCCGCCGCAATCCGATACCGAGCTTCCCTGACCCGAGACGCCTGGGTCATCCGCGACGGTTCGACCGATCGAGTGGATGAGCGAACAGTGCGCGACCCAACATCAGGGCGCCGTCAGCGACCTGGGATCCAGTTGGTCCCAGCCAGTGGCACCTGGGCCATCGCGGCGGCCTCCACGGTGAGTGCGACCAGATCCTCGCGCTCCAGGTGATGAACATCCTGCTTGCCACAGGCACGCGCCAGTGTGGTCAGTTCCATGGTCAGGGTCTTGAGGTAATTGCGCAGATGCTGAGCGCCCCAGGCGGGTTGCAGGCGTTGCTCGAGCACCGCATCCTGTGTCGTGATGCCCACCGGGCAACGGCCAGTATGGCAATGATGACAGGTACCCGGCGTCGCGCCGAGCGCTGCATAGTCGGCGCGCGCATCGACTGGGCGGCCATCCTGAAACCAGACATCGCGATTGCACCCGAGCGCCATCAAGGTGCCTTGCCCGATCGACACCGCATCGGCACCCATGGCGATCGCTTTCGCCACATCGGCACCGGTACGGATTCCGCCCGAGACGATGAGTTGCACCTTACCGATCATGTCGAGGTCTTCGAGCGCGGCCACCGCCTGACGCACCGCCGCCAGGGTCGGGATCCCGACATGTTCGATAAAACAGGTCTGGGTCGCAGCGGTACCGCCCTGCATCCCGTCGACCACGACGACATCGGCGCCGGCATGGACCGCGAGTTTGACGTCGTTGAACACCCGGGTCGCACCGACCTTGACGTAGATCGGTTTTTCCCAGTCGGTCATCTCCCGGTATTCGCGAATCTTGATCGCCAAATCATCGGGCCCGGTCCAGTCCGGGTGGCGCGAGGCCGAGCGCTGGTCCACGCCTTCGGGGAGCGTGCGCATCGCGGCCACACGCGGATTAACCTTCTGGCCCAGCAACATGCCGCCACCACCGGGTTTGGCCCCCTGTCCAATGACGATTTCGATCGCATCCGCCCGGCGCAGATCATCCGGGTTGAAGCCATAGCGTGAAGGCAGGCACTGATACACCAGGGTTTTAGAAGCGTTGCGCTCCTCGTTGGTCATCCCGCCGTCCCCGGTCGTGGTCGAGGTCCCCATCTCGGAGGCCGCCTGACCGATCGCCTGTTTGACGTTGGCCGAGAGCGATCCAAAGCTCATCCCAGCGATCGTGATCGGAATATCGAGTTCAATCGGCTTAGTCGCATAGCGGGTGCCGAGGACGGTTTTCGTCGTGCAACGCTCCCGATACCCTTCGAGCGGATAGCGCGAGAGCGAGGCTGCCAACAACAGCAGATCATCGAAATGCGGGACGCGGCGCTTGGCGCCCAGGCCCCGGATTTCATAGAGCCCGGTGCTCGAGGCCCGATGGATGTAGTCGATGATGCTGCGGTCGAAAGACGCAGATTCTTCGCCGTGATTCATGGGCGAAGTAGGAGTCGGTGTCGTGGTCATGTTCGCCGTCGGATGTTCCGTTGGATGGGTGCCAATTCGTGTCAATGCGGGCCAATGCGCGCCAAGGTGCGGAGGGGACTTGTGCGGTCACCACTCCGTCAGGTGCGCATCTTCTGCTCAGTATTCCTGGTTCGCATTCGCATTCCAGTGGTAGAGCGAGCGAGCGGAGGCCACCCGCTTGAAGTCACGCGGATCATGGTCGAGGCCCGCCTGAATCAACAGTTCGCGCACGGTCTGCAGGTCGCTGTCGGTCATCGGCTCGATCTGAGCGTCCGCACCGAGCGATGCGATCGTGCCGCGCACATAAATCACCGCCTCGTACAGGGAATCCCCCAGGGCCTGACCGGCGTTGCCGCAAATCACCATGCGCCCCGCCTGCGCCATGAAACCCGAAAAGCTGCCGACGGAACCGCCGACGACGATATCGCCGCCTTTGAGTGAGATGCCGCAGCGCAGACCTGCATCACCCGCGATCACGAGTAAGCCGCCGTGCGCGGAAGCACCTGCCCCATTCGAGGCAAACCCCTGAACATGGACGCGCCCGCTCATCATGTTTTCAGCTACACCCGTGCTGGCGCTGCCCTCGATGCGGACATCGGCGAGCTGGTTCATGCCGGCCGCGTAATAGCCCGCGTGTCCGTGAATCGTCACCTGCACTGGGGCGTTCAGACCGACCGCAATATTGTGGGCGCCATCCGGGTTGTGAATCTCAACCTGGCGCCCCGCGAGCGATTCAACCGGACCATGAAGGCGCTGATTGACGCTGCGCAGGCTCTCCTGCGCAAGGTCGAAGCTTAGAGTTTCCACACGTACATTTCCTCTGGAGCAGGCTCAAAAACCGTTGCATGTTTGACCCCGGGCAGGTGCGCCAGCGAGCGGAACTCGGAGGCGATCGCCACGTAGTCATCCGTTTCGGCAACGACCGCAGGTTTGCAGGCAAAGGGGTCTCGGATCAGCGCCAACTCGGTGGCGGTGCCCATCAAAAAGGTATAGAAACCATCGAGCGCTTCGAACCCTTTCTGCAATGCGCCCGGCAGGTCATCACCCTCGCGCAGGCGCCACTCCAGAAAGCGGCAGGCGGCCTCGGTATCGTTATCTGTATCAAAATGAATGCCGCGCGGCTCGAGCATACGCCGCACGCCATTCGGGTTCGACAACGATCCGTTGTGGACCAGACAGAAATCTTCACCCGCGGTGAACGGATGCGCCCGATCCGGGGTGACTGCGGATTCCGTGGCCATCCGGGTGTGTCCCACCAGATGCGTGCCCCGTAGCGACTCGAAGCCGTAACGCTCGGCAACCTGGGTGGGCGTACCGACATCCTTAAACAAATCAATACTGCGCCCGGCCGACATCACATGCAGGGCCGGCGCATGCGCCTTGATCCAATGCCGAACCGGCGCAACCGGGCCATGAAACATCATCACCGCTTGATTGCCGCGACTTCGGGCGCTGGCCTGCACGTCCAAGGCCGCGTTGAGCGCGGTCGCCAACCCGTCCCAGTCATAGGAAGCGCCCGCATCAGTCAGCCCGGAATACAGGCTGACTTGGCGTTGCGTCTCGGGCAAGGCGGTCGAGAATACGGCCATTCCGGCCGAGTCTGGACCGCGGTCGCTCATGCCGATCAGCATCGGCACCATCAACTCACCCAAACGATCCTGAAAAGCTGGTTTCTTGACCAGCAGACCCACAATTCCACACATTAGAAATGCCTAAAAATTAGAAAAATTCCAGGTAACTCTTCACTTCCCACTCGGAGACATGGCGCATGTACTCGATCCACTCCATCCGCTTCAGTCGGATGAATTCATCGCTTAGTGGTGCCAGCGCTTCACAAATCACGGAATCCGCGGCCAGCGCATCGATGGCTGCGTCGAGGTTTTGCGGCAGCTTGCCGATTTTGGCCTCGGCCAGCTGCGCTTCGCTCCAGTCGTACAGATTGACGTTGCGTGGTGCGCCCGGATCGAGCCTGCGCGCGACCCCGTCGAGGCCGGCCGCAATCACCGCTGCCGTGGCCAGATAGGGGTTGCAGGACCCATCGGGCAGGCGCAGCTCAAGGCGCCCTTTGGGGATTCTGACCATGGTCGACCGGTTATTGTCCCCATAACTGATGTAGGCCGGTGCCCAGGTCGCCCCGGTCAGCGAGCGCCCGACCACCAAGCGCTTGTAGGAATTCACCGTCGGTGCACACAGCGCCGCCAATGCCGGTGCGTGTGCCAGCAATCCGCCCAGGAAGTGATATCCAAGCGCGGATAGCTCGAGCCCATGGGGGTCACTGCGATCCTGAAACAGATTGCGCTCCCCATCCCCGATCGACATGTGCATATGCATGCCATTGCCGGGCCGGTTGGCAAACGGCTTGGGCATGAAGGAACAGATCAACCCCATCTCGTGGGCGATCTCGCTCGCTGCCATTTTGAAAAACACAAAATGGTCACAAGAAGTCAGACAATCCGTATAGGTGTAATTGATCTCGAACTGACCATTCGCATCTTCATGATCGATCTGATACACATCGATACCGGTCGATCGTAGTGCAATCGAAAGCCGCTCGAGAAACACGCGAGTCCTCGACAAGCCCTTGTAGTCGTAGCAGGGCTTGGCCAGTGTATCGCTCGGATCACAGGGTTCGATCTGACCCTGCGCATTGCGACGCAGCAGCGAAAACTCGGGCTCAAGGCCCGTGTAAAGCGTCCAGCCGTGGCTCTTGAGTCGATCGATCTGGCGGCGCAGCAACACGCGGCTATCAAAGGGCCAGGGCGAACCATGCACATGGCCCTCGCACACGATGCGGGCGAATCCGGGTTGCCAGGGCATGAGCGAGATCGTTCCCAAATCGCCCACGGCCATGAAATCCGGGCCATGTGGCTCGATCCCGACGCCCCAGATCGCGAACCCCGCAAACCCAGCCCCGTCGGTGAGGATGGAATTCAGGTGGGCGACGGGTACTGCCTTGGCCTTGGCCACGCCATGGATATCGACGAACTGCGCCAGCACATGGCCCACGTCATGCCCCGTCAAATAGGCTTGAGCCGCAGCGACCGTCTCGAACTTCAAGGGTGACGGGAGTGTCGCGGCAACGTGCGCCGCAGCACTGGGCGAAGGATCAGCAGTCATCGACAGCTCCGGAAATTGACAACGCGATGGCGCAGGGCTTGTGGGTCAGCAAAGTCCACGTATCATAGCGTTGAGTTTCATCCAGAGCAATTTGTATGCACCGAGGGAAACCTCAGCACGCCCCATGGATCGCCTGAACACCGACACCGCTCCACAACCTCCCTCGCTCGAAGATTCGGTGGGAGCGGCGATTCGCGAGTTGCGCCTGCGCCATGCGTTGACCCTCGCTCAGGTCGCCGAACTGGCGAATTTGAGTCGCGGCATGCTCTCCAAAATCGAGACGGGGCAGACCTCAGCCGGGCTTGACACGCTATCGCGGATCGCGCGCGCGCTCGGGGTGCCGATGGCGCTGCTCTTCAACAAGTACGACGCGACCGGGGCGACCGCCCAGCATGTCAAACACGGCCAGGGCATGGAGGTGGTTCGCCGCGGAACCCGGAGCGGACACACCTACCATCTGCTGGCGTATGACCAGGGGCCGGTGAAGCTGTTCGAACCATTTCTGATCACGATGGATGACGATTCGCAGCGCTATCCGATCTTCCAGCATCCAGGCACCGAATTTCTCTACATGCTCGAGGGCCAGCTGGAATATCGCTGCGGCCAGCAGACCTATCTGCTCGAGCCCGGCGACTCGCTCACCTTTCAGGGCACATTGCCGCATGGGCCTGAGCGACTCGTTGCCTGTCCGATCAAGTTTCTATCGCTCATCCTGTACCCGCAGCAAATACCCGCCTGACCCTCGCACACTTAAAGCACGTGCTCAGCGTTTATTCATTTCGAGGATCGTATGGAAAATTATGACGTGATTGTCATCGGTGCCGGTGTCATTGGCAGTTCGGTTGCCTATCATCTGGCCAAATTTGGCGCGGGCCGCGTCTTGGTGCTCGACCGCACCCAGATCGGCGCAGGCACCACCTCGCAATCCTCGGGCATTTTGCGCACGCACTACTCGGTGATTGAAAACGTTGAACTCGCCAAAGCCTCCTGGCAGGTGTTCAAGGATTTTGCCCAATACCTCGGTGACCCCGAAGCCTCCGCGGGGCTGGTCGCCTGCGGCTATCTCATCGCCTCACCCGAAGGGGGCAAGCTCGAACCGCTGCGCTCAGCCCTGGAAGGCCAGCGTGCCAAAGGCATTACGGTGCAGGAGCTCGATGCCCGGCAGGCCAGCGATCTGTTGCCGATCGCCCGCTTTGACGATGCCGCACTGATCGGCTACGAGCCCGAAGCCGGTTTCGCCGACGCCTATCTGGTTGCAACCAGCTTCGCGCGCTCGGCGCGGCGACAGGGCGTGAAAATCCTGGAGGGCGTTGAAGTGCACGAACTCCTGCATGAGCAGGGCAAAGTCGTGGGCGTTGACACCTCTCGCGGGCGTTTCAATGCGCCCATCATCATCAGCACGCAAAACATCTGGGCCCGCGACATTGAACGCTGGACCGGCATCGCCTCCCCGGTCAATGCGGAACGCCATACCGTCTTTGCACTCGAAGGGCCAGAGCCCTATACCTATCAGATGCCGGTCTACAAGGATCTGGGCTCGCCGGGCATGCTCTATTGCCGCAGCTATGGCGGCACCCAGATGCTGGTGAGCGAGGGGATTGCGGGCGAGACGCTCGCGTCGCCCAGCAACGAGCAGGGTGACATTCCGATGGACACGATTGTCGAGGTCGCGACCCAGGTGGCCGAGCGCTTCCCCTCGTATGAAGCAGCCGGAGTGGCTTCATCCTGGACCGGCGTCTATGACGTGACCCCGGACTGGAACCCGGTACTCGGGCGCGTCAACGGCATGTCCGGCCTGGTCGTGGGATACGGGTTCTCAGGCCACGGTTTCAAGCTCTCGCCCGGAATCGGGCGCATCCTCGCCCAGGAAGCGCTCGGACTTGCAACCGACGTCCCCTTGACGCCTTATGCCCTCGAGCGCTTTCGCACCGGCAGCCTGCTGACCGGCAAGTACGGCGTGGGCGCGGTGTCCTAAAAAGACAGTCCCACCGTGAGTCAACACTTGGGCGCTTTGGTACTTTTTTCTGGCGGTCAGGACTCGGCCACCTGCCTCGCCTGGGCACTGGATCGGTACGAACACGTCGAGACCATCGGATTCGACTACGGTCAACGTCACCGCGTCGAACTGCAATGTCGAACTGAGGTTCTACGCGGTCTGCGCGAACGCTTTCCGTCCTGGGCCGTCAAGCTGGGCGATGATCGTGTGCTCGATCTTGCGGTGCTGGGCGAACTCAGCGCCAGTGCATTGACGACGCAACGAGCGATCGAGTACGACGCCAACGGACTGCCCAATACCTTTGTCCCCGGGCGCAACCTGCTCTTTCTCACCCTGTCCAGCGCGCTGGCTTACCGGCGCGGTTTGAGCGTCCTGGTTGGCGGGATGTGCGAAACCGATTACTCCGGCTACCCCGATTGCCGCGATGACACCATCAAGGCACAGCAGGTTGCGCTCTCTTTGGGTCTGAACACTCGGATCGTCATCGAGACGCCCTTGATGTGGCGCGACAAGGCGGCCACCTGGGCATTGGCTGAACAATTGGGCGGGGCCGATCTGGTCGAGCTGGTCCGGGTGCAAACGCATACCTGCTACCTTGGCGAGCGCTCGCGATTGCACCCTTGGGGCTATGGCTGCGGCGCCTGCCCGGCCTGCGAATTGCGCCAACGTGGCTGGTACCGCTACCGGGACGAAGATCAACCCGCCAGCGCACCATGAAGTCCGCGCCCCGGCCCCCTGAGATTCCCGCTCACGTGCAGCGCTTCGCTCTGGCCGAGTCAAGGCCAGAGCCTTGGAAAAACGGGCGCGGCGTGACCCGAACGCTCCTCACCGATACCAGCGCCAGCGGCGATGCCCCAGACGAATTGCCAAGCTGGCGCTGGCGCCTCAGCGTGGCCGAGCTCCAAGAGAACGGCCCATTTTCCGTGTTCGAAGACGTCGATCGAACGCTGATTCTCTTGAGCGGCGGCGCATTGATTCTGAACCGACCGAACGGCGCAACCGTCCTGGATCGACCGGGTGCACAGGTGTCGTTTCGGGGGGAAGAATGTATTCAGGCAACAATCACCCCAGCGCCGGCCCAAGCCTTGAATCTCATGACCCGACGCGGGTCCGTGCGCAGCACGGTGCACGTGGTCGGTGAGCAACCCACCGCCATGCCCGAGCCGCAAGTTTCGGTGCAGCGCCATCCCGCCTACAACGCAGCGCCCCTGACGACCGTAGCCTTCGTCGGAGCAGGGCGCTATCGAATCCAGTTATCCGAAAAATCAGGACCGGTCCAGACCGTGATCCTGCAAGCACACGAGGGTGCCAGGATCGACCGGACCGTTTACCCAAGCTTGCAGGTTGAGCTGATTTCGGTCTTGGAGGTACCCCCGCATTCAGGCACCGCTGGGTCCCCCTGGCTGATCCTGATAACGCTAGAATCAGGTACGGATTCGCTTGTCCCCACTGCGCCCTAACCGGATCTTCCCGTGGCCTACCGCTACGCCATCGGCACCCACAGTTACGCTTTCGCGGATCTGAAGACCCTGCTCGCCAAGGCGAGCCCGTTGCGCTCGGGCGATGTGCTGGCCGGGGTTGCTGCGGAATCCGAAGCGCAACGGATTGCTGCACGCCTCGTGCTGGCGGATTTGCCATTGCGGGCCTTCCTGAGCGAGCCCGTGATCGCCGCGGAATCCGACGAAGTCAGCCGCCTGATCGTCGCGCAACACGACCCGCACGCCTTTGCCGTGATCGCGCATTTCACGGTTGGCGAGTTTCGGAACTGGTTGCTCTCTGACCGGGTCGACCCCGCCGCAGTGCGCGCGATCGCCTGGGGTATCACGCCCGAAATGGCTGCTGCGGTGAGCAAGCTCATGCGCAATCAGGATCTCGTGCTCGCCGCGCGCAAATGCCAAGTGGTCACGGGTTTCAGAACGACCATCGGCTTGGCTGGTCGGCTCGCCGTTCGACTGCAACCCAATCACCCCACGGATGACCTGCGCGGGATCGTCGCCTCGGTGCTCGATGGCCTGATGTATGGATGCGGCGATGCCGTCATCGGCATCAACCCTGTGGGCGACAACCTGTCCGGGATCGTCGCCATCCTGAACGTCCTCAATGACTTGCGCGAGCGGTTTGAGATTCCGACCCAGAGCTGTGTGCTCACCCATGTGACGCAAACCCTCAAAGCGATTGAACTCGGCGCACCGGTTGACCTGGTGTTTCAATCGATCGCCGGAACCCAGAGGGCCAACGAAAGCTTTGGGATCTCCCTCGCACTGCTCGACGAGGCGGCCGCCGCTGTGGCATCCCTGCACCGCGGCACTGTCGGTCAAAACGCCATGTACTTTGAGACCGGTCAGGGCAGTGCGCTATCAGCCAATGCCCATCATGGGGTCGACCAGCAAACCTGTGAAGCCCGAGCCTACGCAGTCGCGCGACGCTATGCGCCGCTCCTGACCAACACGGTGGTTGGCTTCATCGGCCCTGAATATTTATACGATGGTAAACAGATCACCCGCGCTGGTTTGGAAGACCATTTCTGCGGCAAGCTGCTTGGCGTTCCGATGGGCTGCGATGTCTGTTACACCAACCATGCCGAAGCGGATCAGGACGATATGGACACCCTCCTGACGATGCTGGGCGTAGCCGGGATTAACTTCATCATGGGGGTACCGGGGGCCGACGATGTCATGCTGAATTATCAAAGCACCTCCTTTCATGATGCCCTCTACCTGCGTGATGCCCTTGGCCTGAAGCGGGCACCGGAATTCGAAGCGTGGCTCGAGCGGATGGATCTGACTGGCGCCGACGGGCGCCTGCTCGATCAGACGCGGCCAGATCATCCGCTACTCGCGATCGCAGAATCGGTGGCCAGCGCTTGACGCCAGTCGACCCACCCGCAGCGCAGCCTGCGCTCACCCCGGCGCAGACGTCGAGCCCGACTACGACTACGACTAC
>JBBAOE010000006.1:6784-21599 GCA_040401595.1 Burkholderiaceae bacterium | reverse complement strand
CTGGATCTGGCTGGACTGGCCACGCAATTGGCTCATTCCCAGTCCGATGATGATTGTGATTTTGATATCGATTTTGATGTCGATTGCAATGTCGATTGCGATGTCAATTCCAGCGCCGGTCCCCAGTCCAGCGATCCGCATGCTGCGCGGGTGACTGACACGCCCTCCGCTCAACCGAGCCCTGCATCCCGCTGGATCCCTGTGCATAGCCGCGCGACCGATCGGGCCCAGTACCTGCGCCGACCCGATCTGGGACGGCGTCTCGATCCGGCGAGTCGTGAGCGACTGGTGGAACAAGCCAGCGCATGGCGAGCCAACCAGGCGCCTGACCTGGTCTTTGTCATTGCCGACGGACTTTCTGCATTGGCCACATCACGCCATGCGGTACCCGTGATCTCGGCGGTTCGCAGGCGACTGGCAGGCTGGCGCATCGGCCCGATTGTGATCGCCGAACAAGCCCGCGTCGCCTTGGGCGATGAGGTGGGTGAGTGCCTACACGCCGGCTGTGTGGCCATTCTGATCGGCGAACGTCCGGGCTTGAGCTCCCCCGACAGCCTGGGTATCTACCTGACTTGGCGACCTCAGGTCGGGCGCAGTGATGCCGAGCGCAATTGCATTTCCAACATTCGGCCGGCGGGCTTGTCCTATGAGCAGGCGGCGATCAAACTGGCGGCATTGCTCGAAGGCGCGAAGCGACTCGGTGCCACCGGGGTCGAACTCAAGGACGACGATCGTGCCACCGATCAACTCAACTGACGCATTGGACGCAGCAACAGCAGCCTATCAAGCAGATAGGGACGCGCATGCAATGCTGCGAGGCCTGTTCGATGCCGCCATCGCCGCAGCCCAACCCGATCGGTGTGTTCCCCCGCATCTGCCGACCCGCGCCGAGATTGGCTCAGGGCGACTGATCGTGATCGGCGCAGGCAAAGCCTCGGCGGCGATGGCAAGGGCGCTGGAAGATCACTATTCACGGCATGATCCTGAGATTCTGAAGCGGATCGAAGGGTTGATCATCACCCGCTACGGGTATGGTGTCGCCTGCTCGAACATCGAAATCCTCGAGGCGGCGCACCCCGTCCCCGATGCGGCAGGACTCGCGGGGGCGCAGCGCATGCTCGAACTGGTGCAGGGTCTGCGCGAACGCGATCTGGTCATCTGCCTGATTTCGGGGGGTGGTTCGGCATTGCTGCCGCTGCCTGCGCCCGGACTGACGCTGGCGGACAAGCAGACCATCAATCGGGATCTGCTTAAATCCGGCGCAACGATTGGTGAGATGAACTGTGTGCGGCGCCACCTGTCGGCCATTAAGGGCGGTCGCCTGGCAGCCGCCTGTTATCCAGCCCGGGTGCTCAACCTCCTGATGTCGGACGTCCCTGGCGATCGACCCATCGATATCGCCTCGGGTCCGACCGTAGCCGACCCCAGTACCCGTGCCGACGCGCTGGCGATCCTGGCGCGCTACCGCATCACGCTGCCCGAGGGCGCCCGCCAGTGGCTGGGCGACGCCGCGAGTGAATCAGTCAAACCCGGCGACCCGTGTATGGCACTGGTGCAGACCCGGATCATTGCTGCGCCCCAACAGAGTCTGGAGGCGGCGGCGCAGCTCGCGCGCAGCTCGGGCTATGAGGCGCATATTCTGGGCGATGCGATCGAGGGCGAGGCCCGTGATGTCGGCAAGGTCGTGGCGAGTATCGCCCTCCAGGTCGCTTCGCGCGGACAACCGTTCAGACCACCGTGCGTATTGCTCTCGGGTGGCGAGACGACCGTCACACTGCAGAATCGCTTCGATGCGAGCTCGGCGGAGCCGCCTGGGCGAGGCGGGCGCAACGTGGAATTCCTACTGTCATTCGGAATTGCCTTGGGCGCGCAACCCCAGGTCTATGCACTCGCTGGCGACACCGATGGGGTGGACGGGATTGAGGAAATCGCGGGCGCGCATTGGGGGCCCGATTCCCTCGCCCGCGCCCAGGAAAGAGGACTGCGCCCAACGATCAGCCTAGACCATCACGATGCGCACCGCTTCTTCCAAACGATCGGTGACAGCATCGTGACCGGGCCAACGCGAACCAACGTCAATGACTTTCGAGCCGTCCTGATTCTGCCAGCGCAGTGACCCTTTCTACTGCACGCCAAACAGCGTCAGTGTCATCGCCTCGCTTCTGACGGCGAGCAGCGCTGCGTATTCCGGACTCTTCGCCCAGTTCTGGGCATCTTCGCGCGTCGGAAAATCAATCTCGACACAGGCATCAAACGCTGCACAGTCCAAGTCGTTCCAGAACCAATCTGTTCTGGCCCCCCGAAACACGACGGTCCCGCCATACTGCGCAATGGTCTGACCGACCTGACTTCGATAGCGATCAAACGCGACGGGGTTCTTCAAGGCGATCAAGCCGATGACTTTCACCTGGGCCTCCTCTGGGTGCCGGATACGGGATGGTGGCGCAAGGCTATCACCGCTGGTGCACGCCAATCTTGGGTAGGATGCGTGACCGATGAAAATCCTTTACACCTCGCATCCGGCAATCATTTCGTCGATGGTTTCGCCGATGGTTCCGCCGATGATGTTGCCAATGCGTCTCCCGCCTGATGGATACCGCCCGTCACCATGGTTCGGATGAACGATTTGCAGCCCCCACTGGACGTACTGATCATCGGTGCTGGATTTTCCGGCGTTGGCGCGGCGATCCAGCTGAAAGCCGCCGGCATCGATTATCTAATCCTGGAAAAAACGGCGGCGATCGGCGGTGTCTGGCGCGACAACAGCTACCCCGACTGTGCCTGCGACATTCCGTCCGCGCTCTACTCCTACTCCTTCGCACCCAACCCGAACTGGAGCCACCTGTTTGCCAAGCAGCCTGAAATCAAACAGTACTGTGAGGATACCGCCCGGGCATTTGGGATCGTCGAGCGGATTCGGTTCGGGCAGGAACTGCTGACCGCCCGTTGGGACGCCGCTGAGAGCTGCTGGGTCGTGACAACCCCCGACACCGACTACCGGGCGAATTTTCTCATCATGGCGTGCGGCCCCATGCATGTACCGGTGACACCACGCATCCCCGGACTCGAGAGTTTCCCGGGCGTTCAGTTTCATTCTTCTCGTTGGGATCATTCTGTCGATCTGAACGGAAAACGGGTTGCCGTGATTGGAAGCGGCGCCTCCGCCATCCAGTTTGTCCCGCCCATTCAGCCCAACGTCCAGAGACTCACGCTCTTCCAGCGCACAGCCCCTTGGGTCTTGCCAAAAACCGATCTCGTGATCCCCAAATCCTGGCAGCGCGTCTTTCAGAACTATCCGCTCGCGCAGCGGTTCTTACGAAAGATGCTCTACCTGCAATTTGAAGCACTCAACGCGAGCCTGCGCTACCCGGCCCTGGTGACCCGTCTGCAGGCCATGGGGATTCGCAACATTCACCGCGCCATCCAGGACCCGGGTCTGCGGACGCGCCTGACGCCCAATTTTTCGCTCGGCTGCAAACGCATCCTGCAATCCAACACCTGGTATCGGGCGCTGGCAAAGCCCAACGTCGAGGTGGTTGGCGGAATTCGTGAAATTCAGGGCCAGCAACTGATTTCCGACGATGGACGTTGCTGCGAAATCGATGTGCTAATTTTCGCGACAGGATTCGAAGTAGCCGTACCCCCGATCGCTCATCGGATCATCGGTCAGTCTGGCACATCACTGCATGCCCGATGGGACGGGTCGCCACAGGCCTATCTGGGGACGATGATGGAAGACTGCCCAAACCTCTTCCTGACCCTCGGGCCAAACCTCTATAGCTTTGCATCGGCATTCACGATGATCGAGGCTCAGGTGAAATTCATCGTCTCGGCGATCTCGACCGCCCGGCGCAAGCAACTGAAAACGATCGCTGTCAGCCCGGTCATCAACCAGACCTACAATCGAGCCGTCCAGCAGTCCCTGCAACGCACGGTTTGGAACAGTGGCTGTTCGAGTTATTTCCTCGATCACCATGGCCGCAACAGCACGAACTGGCCATGGACCACGTTCCATCTGCGCTCCCGCCTCGCACGGTTCCGGCTTAAGGAGTTTCTGACCCGATGAGCATCCAAAATGTTCTCCTCAGTGCTGTCCTGAAGTGGCAGAAAAAATCCGGCATGAAACTGAGCGCTGAACACCGGTTTCGCCGTAACCGGAAGCTCTTGGCGGCGGTGCGCAGCAAAACCGACCCATCGATCACCCTTGAATCCGATCGAATCGCCGACGTTGCGGTCGAGTGGGTGATCCCACAGGCCTTGCGTTCGCGTTCGGACGCGACGGTGTGCCTGTATTTTCACGGCGGTGGGTTCGTCATGGGCGGCCCGAACAGTCACCGCGACATGGCGGCCTATCTGGCTGAAAAAGCCCAGATCAAACTGTTGATGGTGGACTATCGTCTAGCGCCCGAACATCCGTTTCCGGCCGCACTCGACGACGCGCTGGCGGTGTATCAGGCGCTTCTCCAGAGCCATGCCCCCGAGCGTTTGCTGATGGCCGGTGACAGCGCTGGAGGCAACATCACGCTGGCGACCTTGCAAACGATTCGTGATCGGGCCCAGGCCACCATCGGTCAAGCTTCGGATTCCACCGCGCTACCCGAACGCCTGGCGCTGCCCAGAGCCTTTTTTCTGCTGTCACCCTGGCTGGACCTGTCGAATCGGAACCCATCGGTCCAGGGGAATGAGAAGACCGATGTCATGCTCAATCAGCAACTCCTGGATGAGTATCGTGAGCAATATGCGCCCGGCATCCCGGTCACGGACCCGAGACTTTCACCGATTCTGGCCAGCGTCGAAGGTTTGCCGCCTTGTCTCATCATCGTGAGCGAGGCCGAAACCCTCCAGGACGACTCGGTACTGCTGCACCAGAACATCCTTGCCCACCGTGGCACGAGTACCTTGGTGGCGTGGCCCAAGGTCCCCCATGCGTTTCCGGTCATGGCCCGTCTGTTACCGGAAGCACGTCAGGCCCTGGACCGGATCGCGCTCTGGATCAATCACCGCTGACTGACCCGGCCCAGCGCCATCGAGCGCCGCCCAGGGCCATCCCGCACCACGACGCAGAGGGGCCAAGTGGATTGACCCCCGCGTCCTCCGGCCATGCCTCTGACGACCGGCCTATTGCTTGGCGAACAGCTGGCCAAGATCGGCGAACGCCTTGAACTCCAGCGCATTGCCCGACGGATCAAGAAAAAAGAAGGTCGCCTGCTCGCCCGCCAAGCCCTTGAATCGCACATGGGGCTCGATGATGAATGTTGTACCCACTGCGGTCAGCTTATCGGCGAGCGCCTGCCACTCCTGCATCGGCAACACCACGCCGAAATGTCGAATCGGGACCTGATCGCCGTCGACGGCATTGGTTGCATCGAGCCCGCATTGCTCGGGCGCCAGATGCGCAACGATCTGGTGGCCAAAGAGATCAAAATCGATCCATTCGGGCGAGCTTCGGCCCTCGGGGCAGCCCAGAAGTTCGCCATAAAAAGCGCGGGCGGCGCCCAGATCGTGGACGGGGAAGGCGAGGTGAAAGGGGCGTTGCATGAAGTTCACCGTGGACGATTCAGGAGTTTCAGGAGTTTCAGGAGTTTCAGCAGACTCAGCAGACTCAGGCTGTTATTTTGCCTCAGCCAAGGGGGTAGCGTCCGAAGCCTCTAAGTCCAATCCTTCATCCTAGTACAAACCCTAGCCATCGGGCCGCACGACACATCAAAGCCACCGAATCGGGTACTGTCGCCCCGCTCGAGTCAACTTGTCTTTAATCTCCTGGCGCACACTGACCCCGGTCGGTGCAGCTCGATACCCAACGCGACAGTTTGTTCCAGCCCGACCGATGATTCAATTCTTCCAAATGACCCTGAGCGGTATTTCTCAGGGATGCATCTATGGGCTGATCGCGCTCGGCTTTGTTCTGATTTACAAAGCGACTGAAACGGTGAGCTTCGCCCAGGGCGAACTCATGATGATGGGTGCCTTTGGCGGCCTGGCGGCGATGACCTGGCTCGGCCTGCCTTACTGGCTCGCGGTTCTCAGCGCGATTACCGCCATGACCCTGTTTGGCGTCATTCTCGAGCGCGTCGTGATCCGACCGATCCTGGGCCAGCCGGCCTTCTCCGTGGTCATGCTGACGATCGGCATTGGATATGTAGCACGCGGACTGATCACCATGCTGCCCAACATCGGCACCGAGACCCATGTCCTGCCCGTCCCCTACAAGGACGAAATCTGGAAAGCTGCAGGACTCGTCATCAATGTCGAACAAGTGGTCGTGATTGGTGCCACCGCCCTGCTGTGCGCCCTGTTGTTTGCACTGTTTCGCTACAGCAAGCTGGGGATCGCCATGCAGGCCGCCTCGCAGAATCAGCTCGCGGCCTACTACATGGGGATTCCGGTGCGCGCGCTCAACGGCGTCGCCTGGGGGCTGGCGGCAGCCGTCGCTGCCATCGCGGGTCTGTTACTCGCGCCCATCACGTTTGTGCATGCCAACATGGGTCTGATCGGCCTCAAAGCCTTTCCAGCAGCTGTCGTCGGAGGCTTTGGCAGCCTGCCTGGCGCGATCGTTGGCGGGCTCATCATCGGCATCATCGAGTCGCTGTCGGGTTTTTACCTGCCCGACGGATTCAAGGATATTGCGGCATACGTCGTGGTCCTGCTCATGCTGGTCGTCAAGCCCAACGGCTTGTTTGGCGAAAAGCTGCGCAAGAAAGTCTGACCCAAAGCGCAAAGCAAAGCACCGATGCGATTCCGCTTCAAGACCGACTACGAACAAGACATCCGGCTTGCCAAACATGGCGGCCATCAGTTTTGGTACAGCGCCCTGATGGTGGCGCTGTTACTGGCACCCTGGGTGATCCCGGAATACTGGCTGGCGCAGTTGACCTTCGTACTGATTTATTCGATTGCTGGCCTTGGGCTCATGCTTCTGGCGGGATTCACGGGCCTGTTTTCGCTCGGCCACGCGGCCTTTCTCGGTGTCGGCGCTTACACGCAAGCCGTCCTGACCAATGCTGGCCTGCCCTTTCCCCTGGCATTGAGCTGCGCCGCAGGGCTGTCGGCTGCGGTGGGACTGGTGGTCGGCCTGCCCGCTCTGCGGGTGCGCGGGATTTATCTGGGGATGGCCACACTCGCCTTCGGATTCATTGTCGAAGAGGGTCTGGCCCGCTGGGACTCGGTCACCGGTGGCAACTCCGGCATTCAGATCAAGGCCCCGGAAATTTTCGGCTGGACGCTCAGTTCGGGGACCCAGTTCTACTTTCTGTGTCTGCTCATCACGATTCTGGCAACGCTCGCCATTCTCAATATTTTGCGTTCACCCACCGGACGGGCGTTTGTGGCGATTCGGGATTCGGAAATCTCTGCGCAAAGCATGGGCATCCACCTGGCACGCTACAAGACCCTGTCATTTGCGCTCTCAGCGGCCCTTGCCGGGATAGCCGGCGCCCTCTACGCTCACAAGCTTCAGTTCATTTCACCCGATCAATTCAATATTTTACAATCGATCGATCTGCTCCTGATGATCGTCATCGGCGGGCTTGGTTCGGTGCATGGCGCATTTTTGGGTGCAATTTTCCTGATCGCGATGCCACAAACGATCTCGATCTTCAAGGATTACCTGCCCGAAACCATCGGCCAGGCGCCGGGGCTGCAGAGCGTCGTATACGGATCGGTGCTGGTCGCTTTTGTACTCTTCGAGCCCATGGGGCTCTACGGTCGCTGGCTCAAGGTACGGACCTATCTTGAGACCTTCCCCTTCTATCGCAAGGGCATGTTCAAGCGACAAAAATCATTCCAAAAATCCGATCGGCTCCGATGAGTACAGTCCTCTTATCGGCCAACCAGTTGAGCGTACGTTTTGGTGGCGTGCTCGCGGTCAAGGAAGTCAGCTTCGAGGTTCGGGCTGGCGAAGTATTCACCTTGATCGGACCGAACGGTGCGGGCAAGACGACAGTCTTTAACCTGATTAGTCGGATCTACAACCCGACCTCCGGAACGATCGATTACGCCGGTCCGCAGGGGATGCTCCGACTGACGGATCAACCCCCGCATGCCGTGGCGGCGCTGGGGATTGCGAGAACATTTCAGAATATCGAATTATTCGAGTTTGCAACTGTGTTGCAGAACCTGCTGATCGGGCGTCATACGCAACGCCGCAGCAAGCTCTGGCAGGACCTGTTTTTTACCCCTAGCGTTCGCGCAGTCGAACTGGAAGCGCGGCAAAAAGCCGAAGAGGTGATCGAGTTTCTGGAACTCCAGCATTATCGTGACACCCTCGTTGCCGGTCTGCCCTATGGCGTTCGCAAGGTCGTCGAAATGGCGCGCGCCCTGTGCGCTCAGCCACGGCTGATTCTGCTCGATGAACCCTCGTCGGGACTCAATGTCGAAGAGACCGACGACATGGCGTTCTGGATCCAGGACATCTGCCAGGAACTCGGCGTCACCATCCTCATGGTGGAACACGATATGTCGCTCGTCTCCAAGGTCTCGGATCGGGTTCTGGCGATGAATCAGGGCGAAATCCTGGCGCTCGGTACCTCGCGCGAAGTTCAGAGTGACCCCGGGGTGATCGAAGCGTATCTGGGCTCGGTCAGTGATGTCTCGTCCTTGCGCCGCCCCGTTGTCCGATCAGGGTCGAACCCATGACGCAAGCATCCGGCGAGCACCTGGCCAATACGGGGTCAACGAACCGGCGGACGCCGGTCTCCAGTGCGCCCACGCCATTCGTACCCGGGGCAGCCGATGACGATCGGGCGATGCTGCGCCTGCTCAATGTCGAGAGTGCCTACGGCCCGATCAAGGCGATCCGTGGCGTCAGTCTGACGGTTCGCCAGGGTGAAATCTCGACCGTCCTCGGCTCCAACGGTGCCGGTAAAACTACCATCCTCAAAACCATCTCCGGAATCATCGATCCTCGCAAAGGCTCGATTGCGTTCAAGGGTGTGGATATCACGGCGCAAGATCCAGCGAAGATCGTCAAGCACGGGCTCAGCCATGTCCCCGAGGGGCGCGAGGTCTTCGCGCTCCTGAGCGTCATGGACAATCTGTTGATGGGCGCCTACACGCGCAAGGACCGCGACGGCGTCGCACGCGACCTGGAAACGGTCTTTGGCTATTTTCCGATCCTGCGTGAACGCAGGGACCAGGAAGCCGGACTGCTTTCGGGTGGTCAGCAGCAGATGCTGGCGATTTCACGCGCCCTGATGGCACGCCCCGACCTGATCCTGCTCGACGAACCCAGCCTTGGCCTGTCCCCGAAACTGACCCGGGAGATCTTCGAGATCGTCGTTCGAATCAATCGCGAGCAGGGTACGACCATCCTGCTGGTGGAACAGAACGCCAACATGGCGCTCAACGCGGCCGATTATGGTTATGTTCTTGAGAATGGCCGGATCGTCATGGAAGATAGCTGCGAACGCCTGCGTGAGAAAGAAGACATCAAGGAGTTTTATCTCGGCCTGAAGAACGACGGCGTACGCGGTGAGCGGCGCTGGAAGAAAAAGAAAATGTGGCGCTAAGGACCGGACATGAGCAATCTCTGGAACCTCAACACGCTGCGCGAGCGCTCGAGCGTCGATCTGCCGGGCGAAACCATACCCGCCCTGTTTCGGGCGGGCGCCCGGTTGCGCACGGATCAGGTCTGGATGCGACAGAAAAAACTCGGGCTTTGGCGCAGCTGGAGCTGGACACAGGCGGCCCAACAGGTCGAAGAGATCGGTAACGGCCTGCTGAGTCTGGGTTTTGCCGCCGGCGAACGCGCATCGATTCTGTCCAACACGGTGGTTGAATGGGTGCTCACCGACCTGGCCGTTCTGTCCTGCGGTGGCGTTTCAAGCGGGATTTATCCGACCGACGCTGCCCCGCAGGTGCATTACCTGTGTGAAGACTCCGATAGCGTCGTGATCTTCGTTGAGGACGATGAACAACTCGACAAGGTGCTTGAAGTCCGGGACCAACTACCAAGATTGCGCCAGATCGTTGTCTTCGATATGGACGGTCTACGGACCATGCAAGACCCGATGGTGATGAGCCTGGACGCCCTGCGCGAGCGCGGGCGGCAGTGGTCGCAAGCTCAGCCCGGCGCGCTTCAGGCGCGCTGCGACGCGTGTCAGCCCGACGATCTGGCGATCCTCGTTTACACCTCCGGGACGACTGGAAAACCCAAAGGCGCCATGCATCGTCATCGCGGCCTGGTCTATTCGGTGCGGGGCTTGAGCACCGTCCTGCCGCAAGATGCCCAGGACGAGCGCATGGCTTTTCTGCCGCTCTGCCATATTGTTGAACGCGTAGGCGGTGCCTATCATTCGATCTATACCGGTGCCCGTCTGAACTTCGTTGAGAACCCGCAAACGATTCCTGAAAACGTCCGGGAAATCGCACCCACGGTGTTTGCCGCGGTACCCCGGGTCTGGGAGAAGCTCTACTCGGGCGTCATGATTGCGCTCAAGGATTCCGGCTGGCTGCAACAGGCCAGCTTCGCCTGGGGCATGGCCGTTGGTGGGCGCATCGTTCAACTGGTTTTGGCCGGTGCGCCGGTCAGCGCCTGGCTCAAACTCCAGTTCATCCTGGCCCGGCTACTCGTTCTCAACAACGTTCGCAAAATTCTCGGGATCCACCGCGCCCGCGTGCTCATTACCGGCGCCGCCCCGATCTCGCCCGACCTGATCCGGTGGTATCTGGCGCTGGGCGTACCGATGTTCGAGGCCTGGGGCATGACGGAAACCTGCGGAGCCGCCACCAGCACGCCGCCGGGTCAGATCCGGCCTGGTTCGATTGGCCAGGCAGCGCCCTATAACGAAGTGCGCATCGACCCCGTGACCAGCGAAATCCTCGTGCGCGGGCCCAATGTATTTGCCGGCTACCTGAACCTGCCCGACAAGACGGCGGAGGCAATTGATGCGCAAGGCTGGTTGCACACGGGCGACGTCGGCACCGTGGATGCCGACGGGTTTTACCGGATTACGGATCGGATGAAGGACATCATCATCACGGCCGGGGGCAAAAATATCACTCCCAGTGAATTGGAGAACGATCTGAAATTCTCCCCCTACATCACGGATGCCGTCGTGATCGGGGATCGCCGACCGTTTCTAACCGCGATTATCATGATCGACCAGGATAATGTTGAAAAATTTGCGCAAGATCGGGAGGTCCCGTTCAGCAATTACGCCAGCCTGACCCGATCGACTGAGGTGCAACAACTGATTCAGGACGAAGTCGACCGCGTCAATCGCAGCGTCGCCCGGGTCGAACAGATCAAGAAGTTCTTCCTCCTCGACACTCAGCTGACCGCCGAAGACGAGGAACTCACCCCCACCATGAAACTCAAACGCAAGCTAGTGGAAACCAAGTACGCCAGCCCCATCGAAGCGATGTATCGCTCAACCACCTGAGGAGACTCCCATGAAGCGCCACACCATCCTATCCACCCTGGCCAGTGCACTGGCCACCACCCTGGTCCTGTCCAGCCTGGCCCATGCCCAGGGCAGCCCCACACCGGCCCAGGGCGTGTCGAAAGACGAGATTCTGCTGGGCAGCATCCAGGATCTCTCCGGTCCGCTCGCCGGCTATGGCAAGCAGTCGCGTGCCGGGATGCAACTGGCTGTGGACGAGATCAACGAGCAAGGGGGGATCGCTGGGCGCAAGCTCAAACTGCTCGTCGAGGACGATGGGTATGACCCCAAGAAATCGGTCCTTGCCGCTCAGAAGCTGGTCAATCAGGACAAGATCTTCATGATGGTGGGCCACATCGGAACAGCCCAGAACCTCGCGGCCATGCCGGTGCAATTCGAAAAGAATGTGATCAATTTTTTCCCGATCACCGCAGCCCGCGAAATGTATGAGCCCTTTCATCGCCTGAAGTACTCCTTCGCCGCCACCTACTTCGACCAGATCCGTATGAATGCGCCGAAGCTGATCAAGGAAAAAGGCGTTAAAAAAATCTGCACGATCTATCAGGATGATGACTTTGGCCTCGAAGTGCTGCGCGGCGGCGAGGCGGCCCTGAAGACGCTGGGCCTGGAGTTCACCGAGAAAACCAACTTCAAACGCGGGACAACCGATTTTTCGACGCAAGTTGCCAAGATGCAGGCCAGCGGCTGCGAAATGGTCATTCTGGGTACGATCATTCGCGAAACCATCGGCACGATCGGGACCGCCCGCAAGATGGGATTCAGTCCGGTCTTCTTTGGCTCCAGCGCAGCCTATTCGGACCTGATTCACAAACTGGGCGGCAAGGCCATGGATGGTCTCTACGCCGCCATGACGGTGCAAAACCCCTATACCGATGAGCAGTCCCAGCAACTGGGCTTCTGGGCAAACAAATACAAGACCAAGTTCAACGAAGATCCGACCGTGTTTTCGGCCTACGGTTACATCATCATCAATTCGTTCGCCAATGCGGCTGCCAAGGCTGGCAAGAACCTGAACACGGAGAGCTTCATCAAGGTGATGGACAAGATCACCTTCGAGCCCGACATGTTTGGCAGCCCGCGCTCGAGTTTCACGGCCACCAAGCGCCTGGGGAGTAACGCTTCACGCGTTTCACAAATCCAGGACGGCAAATGGAAAGTGATTTCGCCCTACGTGGAGGAATGAGGCCGGGCGCCCTGCCAAAGGCTGACGGGACTGGGCCAGCCCTGGTCGTCCCGTCCGGACGACCGCGTTGAGCCGGTCTTGAGCCGGTCTCGCGGTACGTCCGACGTGCCTGCGACTGCGGTCCTGATCGCCAATCGTGGCGAGATCGCGATCCGCATCGCGCACGCCTGCGCAGCGCTCGGGCTGCGCTGCACCGTTGTGTATTCGCAAGACGATGCGCAATCTCAGCATGTTCGCCGAGGCGATCGGGCGTACCCCCTGCCCGGGCGCGGTGCGCCCGCGTATCTGGACGCGCAGGCACTGATCCAGGCCGCCCTCGAGAGCGGATGCCAGGCGGTCCATCCGGGCTACGGCTTTCTCAGTGAAAGTGCCGCGTTTGCCAGCGCCTGCGCCCACGCTGGCCTGATCTTCATCGGCCCGTCGCCAGCTGTCCTCGCGCTCTTTGGCGACAAGGTCCAAGCCCGCGCAGCCGCAACCCTTGACGGCGTCCCGGTCCTGGCCGGGACCGCTGGCACCGCAACACGCCAGGCGATCCATGGCTTGCTTGAGCAACTGCGTTCAACGAGCGTGCACGATCGTGGGCCCGCGCCGCTCCAAACCCGCGCCCTGATGATCAAAGCCGTTGCCGGGGGCGGAGGGCGGGGTATGCGGATCGTGTCGCGCGCTGATCAGATCGACGAGGCCTACGCGCTGTGCGAGGCCGAGGCCTTGGCCGCCTTCGGTCGGGGCGACCTCTATGCCGAGGAGCTCCTCGACGATGCCCGTCACATCGAGATCCAGATCCTGGGCGATGGGACCGGCGCTGTGAGCCAATTTGGCGAACGCGAGTGCAGCCTGCAACGCCGGCAGCAAAAGCTGATCGAGATCGCACCCAGTCCCAGCCTCCCAGCTGACGTGCGCCAGCAGATGATCGAGGGAGCGGTGCGGATGGCAAGCCGTGCCAAACTCAAGGGTCTTGCCACCTTTGAATTCCTGCTCGATCGCGAGGATCCGCAGCGCTTTGTTTTTATCGAAGCCAATGCGCGACTGCAGGTCGAACATCCGGTGACCGAGGCGGTCTATGGGGTCGATCTGGTCCAGGCGCAGATCCGGGTTGCGCTGGGGCAATCGCTGGGGGATCTGGGATTGACGCAAGCGGCGATCGGAGCGCCGCGCGGGGTTGCGATCCAGATGCGCGTCAACCTCGAATCCCTGCAAGCGGACGGCCAAGTCAGAGCCTCGCAGGGGACGATTACAGCCTACGACATGCCGTCCGGGCCCGGCGTTCGGGTCGATGGGTTCGGCACCGTCGGCTACACGACCAGCCTGGCCTTCGATGCCCTGCTGGCCAAGATCATCGTGCACTGTCCATCGGCCCACGATGTATCGGCCCAGTGCGCATCGGCCCACTTCGAGCAGGCCATGCGCAGCGCAAGCCGGGCGCTGGATCAAACCGTGATCGCCGGAATCACGACCAACCTACCGGTGTTGCGGGCTATTCTTCGCCACCCCCGGGTGATCGCGAACGATATTTCCACGCGCTGGATCGATCAGAACGCGGTTGCGTTGCTCACCCAGGCGCAGGGTCTTATTGGCATGGATGCGCAGTCCGAGACCCCGACACAACCTGCCGAATACCCGATCCTGGCCGGGACCATCGCGCTGCGCAGTCCGACCGCAGGGACCTTGATTGCACTCGACCTTGAACCCGGCGAGCGTGTCCATGCGGGTCAGACGCTTGCCGTGATCGAGGCCATGAAAATGCAACATGTGGTGAGTTCACCGGCCTCGGGCGTGGTTCGCCGACTCGATGCAGCGTCTGGGCAGATGCTGAGCCAGGATCAACCGATTCTGCTACTCGAGCCCGACGCGGCCGACGCCACCGTGCGGGAGACGCCCGCCCCGATTGACCCGGATCGGATTCGTCCCGACCTTGCAGCCGCACTGGCGCGCCATGCGCTGACGCTCGATCATGCGCGACCCGATGCGATCGCCAGGCGGCATGCGAGCCTGGGTCGTTCTGCGCGGGAGAACATCGAGGATCTGGTGGATCCCGACAGTTTCATCGAGTACGGCGCGCTGGCGATTGCTGCCCAGCGCAGTCGCCAC
Organism: Burkholderiaceae bacterium; assembly: GCA_040401595.1. Classification (GTDB taxonomy): domain Bacteria; phylum Pseudomonadota; class Gammaproteobacteria; order Burkholderiales; family Burkholderiaceae_E; genus RFPW01. The sequence continues at coordinate 6,926 of JBBAOE010000006.1, read as the reverse complement.
GCGGTAGAGCAGCTGCAACGAACAACCCCTGCGGACGGACTGGTCGCAGGCATCGCCACCGTGAATCGGCTCCAATTCGCGGCCCACCACGCGTCACAACACGCGTCACAACACGCATCACAACACGCGCCCCGACACGCGG
>JBBAOE010000006.1:0-6684 GCA_040401595.1 Burkholderiaceae bacterium | reverse complement strand
CACGCGTCACAACACGCGTCACAACACGCATCACAACACGCGCCCCGACACGCGGCCCGGGAGGCTGACCCCGCGGACGATGGGCGCAGCGCCGAGATCACCCGAACGGTCGTGATGGCCTACGACTACACCGTTCTGGCAGGTACACAGGGGGCATTCAATCATCAGAAGAAAGATCGCCTCTTGAAGTTGGCTGCCGAACTGCGCCTGCCCGTCGTGCTCTTCGCCGAAGGTGGCGGTGGCAGACCCGGCGATACGGATCAGGCGCTGGTCAGCGTCGCCGGACTCAATCTGCCGACCTTCAAGGCCTTCGCCCGCCTATCCGGTCAGGTCCCGCTAATCGGCGTTGTGCACGGTCGCTGCTTTGCGGGTAATGCGGCCCTGCTCGGTTGCTGCGACGTGATCATCGCAACGCGCGCGAGCAACATCGGGATGGGCGGACCCGCGATGATCGAAGGGGGCGGACTTGGGGTTTTCCGTCCTGAAGATGTCGGCCCGGTTGCTGTGCAGTGGCCCAATGGCGTCATCGATTGTCTGGTCGATGATGAACGCGAGGCGGTCGCGACCGCCAAGCAGGCGCTGAGCTACTTTCAAGGGCGCACCAGTGGCTGGGCCTGTGCCGATCAGCGCACCCTGCGCGAGGCGGTACCCGAGAACCGCCTGCGGGCCTATGAGGTGCGCCGCGTCCTCGAAACACTCGCTGATACCGGTTCGGTTCTGGAGTTGCGCCGCGGGTTCGGCGCCGGGATCATCACCGCCCTGGTCCGCATCGAAGGTCGTGCTGTGGGGATGATCGCCAACAACCCGATGCATCTGGGCGGAGCGATCGATGCGGAGGCAGCCGACAAGGCGGCGCGCTTCGTTCGGATGTGTGCAGCCCACGGCCTCGCGCTCGTCTCGCTTTGCGACACCCCAGGATTCATGGTCGGGCCCGAGGCGGAGAGGACCGCCCAGGTGCGGCGAATGGCCCAGTTGTTCATCGAATGTGCGGCGCTCAAACGCCCGCCGCTGGTCGTTGTTCTGCGTAAGGGCTACGGGCTGGGCGCCATGGCCATGGCGGGCGGTGACTTTGGCGATACCGTTTTCACGATCGCCTGGCCCAGCGGCGAATTCGGCGGGATGGGGATCGAAGGCGCCGTACGCCTGGCCTATCGCAAGGAGTTGGCTGCCATCATCGATCCCGTGTCCCAGCAGGCTGAATTTGATCGCCGGGTGGCTGAACTCTACGCGCACGGTCAAGCGCTCAATATGGCCGCCATGCTCGAGATCGATGCCGTGATTGACCCCGCGCAGACACGCCGCTGGATCATACGGGGACTGGAGACGATGGCCTGATGGCGGGCCGCGCATCTCTTGCGATCCAATCCTCTTGATCCCGATCGCGTGATCCCGCATTCTTGGGCCCAATCAGCCATCCAACCCATTCCCTTGGAGCGTTCGCCATGTCCATCCATGCCATCTCGAGCAAAGTTGTCCACGATCCCCTGCATCAGGCGAAGGTAGAACTCGCGGCCTGCTTACGCATGGCGGTCCTGCATGAGCTCGACGAAGGGATCGACAATCATTTCACGATGGCGGTGCCAGGTCGGGCGGATCAGTTTCTCATCCTGCCGTTCGGACGCCATTGGTCCGAGGCGCGCGCCAGCGACATGATCCTCTTTAACGAAGCGGGCGAGACGCTCGAGGGAAACGGGGTGGTCGAGTTGTCGGCCCAGTGCATCCATGCGCCCATCCACCGCATCACGGGTGCCAATGTGGTCCTGCACACCCACCAGAATTGGGCGCTTGCCCTCAATATGCTGGTCGACAACCGCCTGCTGTCGGCCAGCCAGACAGCCGCTTTTTTTCATAATCGTATTGCGTATGACGACGATTACCAGGGCCTGGCCAGAACCGGGGATGAAGGGGAGCGACTGGCGGCTTGCCTCGATGGCAAGCCGATCCTGTTCATGAAAAACCACGGGGTACTGGTCACCGGCAACACGATCGCACAGGCCTACCTGCGGATGTACAAGCTCGAGCGGGTTTGCCGCGCTCAGGTGATGGCCATGTCGACCGGGCAGCCCATCCACGAACTCGGCGCGGACGCGATCGCGCGGGTCAACACGCCATCGCCCTTCGACCGGCACCCGCGGGAAATGCGCGAGCGCCTGTTTTTTGAAGCGATGATGCGGGTGGTTGATCGCGAGTTGCCCGGCTACGCTGATTAGGCCGATCAAACCGATCAAACCGATCAAACCGATCAAACCGATCAAACCGACCAAACTGACCAAACTGACCAAAGCGACAGCGTCGACGAGGCCGGTTCAGATCGATCTCTGATTTCCACCCATTGCCCGTCCATCGATTCGAGTGCCATCTTGTACCCCGTGTTCACCGCCGACTTGAAATCCGCCCTGCGAAAAACCGCGTTCCTGAGTCTCTTGAGCCTGCTCTGCTTTTCCGCGCAGGCGCAGGGCTTTGTCGATCAGCCACAGGATCGACCCTATTTCAAACCCCTGACCCTCGAAGTCGACGCAACTGACCTCGAACGGCGCATTTTCAAGGTGCGGGAAGTGATCCCGGTGCAGGCCGGCAAACTCACCTTGTTATTCCCCCGCTTCCTGCCGGGTCAGCATGGGCCGAACGGGGCGGTGCAGCGGCTGGCGGGGCTGCAGATTCGGGCGGGTCAGCGGGAAATCCCGTGGACCCGCGATACGGTCGACACCCACGCATTTCACCTCACGGTACCGGGGGATGTGACCGAGCTCGAACTGGCATTTCAGTCCCTCTCGCCCGTGCAGCGCAACGGTGGCCGAACCGTCATGACCCGGGCGATGCTGAACCTGCAATGGGAGTCGGTCGTTCTCTATCCGGCCGGGTATTACGCGTCGGCCATTCCCCTGCAAGCGCGCGTGCGTCTGCCAGCAGGCTGGACCCAGGCGAGCGCGCTCAAGGTCGAGCGCCAACAGGATCGATGGGTCGAATTCGGTCCGACCAATCTGGAGACGCTGGTCGACTCACCGATCTTCGCCGGCGCCAACATGCTGCGGGTCGCGCTCGATCCGGTCGGATCCGCCCGACCGGTGTCGCTCAATATCGTTGCCGATGAGCCCGAGTTGCTCGCGATCAGTGAGGAGCATCTGGGCGCTCACCGGCGCCTGGTCGAGCAGGCGGACCGCTTGTTTGGTGCACGCCATTTTCAGAAATACGATTTTCTGCTGGCGCTGTCGGACCAAATGAGCGGGATCGGTCTCGAGCATCATGAAAGTTCGGAGAACGCAGTCTCGACGCGTTACTTCAAGAACTGGTCGAAGTCGCCAGGACGCCGCGAGCTCTTGCCCCATGAATACGTTCACTCCTGGAATGGCAAGTTCCGCCGTCCCGAAGACCTCTGGACGCCGCATTTCAACCTGCCCATGCAGAACAGCCTGCTTTGGCTCTATGAAGGGCAGACCGATTACTGGGGCCGAGTCCTGGCAGCCCGCAGCGCCCTGGTGAGTGCTGAGCAATCGCGTGACACCTTGGCACGGGTCGCGGCCATCTTCGAATACCGCAGCGGGCGGCTCTGGCGTAACTTGCAGGACACGACCCTGCAAGCCACCATGGGCATGCGCGGTGATGTGACCGATTGGCCCGACTGGCAACGCAGTGCGGACTACTACGGCGAAGCGACCCTGATCTGGCTCGATGCCGACACCCTGATTCGGGAGAAAACCGGTGGGACCCGCTCGCTCGACGATTTTGCCAAGGCGTTTTTCGGCGTCGAAGATGGCCGGGTCAAGCCCCTGCTCTATCGCTTTGACGACATCGTGCGCGCACTCAACGGGATCCTTGCCCATGACTGGGCAAGCTTCCTGCGGACCCGTCTGGACACCCATCAGAAGGGGGCTCCGCTCGATGGACTGGCCCGCGCGGGCTGGCGCTTGAAATGGAGCGAAACGCCGAGCCCGTTCCTGCCGGACGATGAAGAGGACCCGATGCGCCGTGCCGACAGCTTTGCATTTTCACTGGGCCTGAGCTTGCGCAAAGACGGCGCGGTACAGGACGTGCTGTGGGAGAGCCCAGCGTTTCGGGCCGGCATGAGTCGATCGCTTCAGGTGATCGCGGTCAACGGACAGGCCTATAAGCCCGAGCGCCTGAGCGCGGCGATCACGGCCAACAAGACCGGCACCCAGCCCATCGGGTTGCTGGTCAAGGATGGCGATTTTTACCGGACCCTGTCCATCGACTATCGGAGCGGGCTGCGCTATCCCTCGCTCGAGCGTATCCCGGGCACCGAAGAACGCCTCGATGCGGGCGTTCTGGCGCCGCGCAACTCCTGACCCGGCGCCCGTTACTCAACCCTAACCACGAGAAACGCCATGACAACTGCCTTTGACTTTGAAGCCCAGAACATTACGGGTGACGCCGTATCCTTATCGACCTACCAGGGCAAGGTCCTGCTGATTGTCAATACCGCGAGCGCCTGTGGATTCACGCCCCAGTTTGGCGGGCTGCAATCGCTGTGGCAAACCTATGGCCCCAAGGGGCTGGTCGTACTGGGATTCCCGAGCAATGAGTTCGGCGCTCAGGATCCCGGCAGCAATCCGGAAATCGCGCAGTTCTGCGAAACCCGCTATTCGGTGAGCTTTCCGATGATGGCCAAGATCGAAGTCAACGGCAGCCATGCGCATCCGCTGTATCAGTTCCTCAAGGGCGAAAAACCCGGCGTGTTCGGAACCGAATCGATCAAATGGAACTTCACCAAGTTTCTGGTCGGGCGCGATGGCCAGGTCATCAAGCGCTATGGATCCACCGACAAACCGGAGTCGCTCGCGGGCGATATCGAGGCCGCACTCGCGGCGGCCTGAGCCCGGCAAGCACACGGCTGAGCCTTGTCACGCAGACGGGCCCCTCGTCGCTTGGCCCATCCCAGTTAGGCCCAAATCACTCTGGGGGGCGCTCATCGCCCCCCGCCTCTGTGGGCGTCAGTAGCCTGCTGCGGCGCCGTCACTGCGCGGATCCGATCCCCCATAGCGCATGCCGCTCACCGGATCGATCACGATGCCATGCGCATGGCCAGCGAGTTCGTTCCAATCGCCCCAACGGTTGACGCGATGACCGCGACGTTCAAGCTCATCAATCGTCTCGCGGGGAAAACGCGCTTCGATATGCAGCGTATCGCGCGCCTCCCCCAAGGCGAAGCGCCCGGATAGCCAGCGTGGCGCTTCGAGCGCCTGCTGAATGTTTTTCCCGTAGTCGATCAGGTTGATATACGTCTGCAAATGAATCTGCGGCTGCCCATCGGCACCCATGCAGCCGACGACGCTCCACAAGCGGCCGTCGCGAAAACCCATCGAGGCGATCAGCGTGTGCAGCGGCGTTTTGCCCGGCTCCAGACGATTCGGATGGGTGGGGTCGAGGGAGAAATACGCGCTACGGTTTTGCAGCACCACGCCGGTCTGGCCCGCAACCACCGCCGAGCCAAAGACGCCGTAGAGGCTGTGGATCAGCGACACCGCGTTGCCCTCGGCGTCAACCACGGCAATGTAGACCGTGTCGCCCTTGAGGCTGCCATAGGACGGCACCTTGTCCCAAGGCAGGGCCTGGGCCGGATCCATTAGCGCACGGCGGCCATCGGCATGGGCCTTGGAGATGAGCCGGTCCATCGGTACATCGGCAAACAAAGGGTCGGCCAGATAATGATCGCGGTCGTGATAAGCAATCTGCTTGGCCTGCACCATCAGGTGCGCCGGATCCGCGCTCAGGTAAGGCTTGTCGTGCAGCGCGAGCGGTTCGAGCAGGTTGAGCATCTGCAGGACCGTGAAGCCCTGGGTCGGCGCGGGCGTCTCGAAAATGGTGACATCCCGATACGTGCCCTGAATCGGATCACCCCAGCGTGCGGTTTGTGCGGCCAGATCGGACTCGGTGAAAAACCCACCGTGCTGCGCCGTAAAACGGGCCAATTCCGCAGCGACCGCGCCCCCATAGAAGCCAGCCGGGCCGTGAACGGCCACCGCCTCGAGGGTTCTTGCCAGGTTCGGATTGGTCAGCTTGCTGCCCGCCACCGGCACCCGGTCCTCGGGCATGAAGATCGCGCAAGACTCTGCGTGCGGTGCCAGATCCGCCTTGACATAGTCAATCCAGCCCGCGAGGCGCTCTGTCACCGGGAACCCGTCGCGGGCATAGCCAATCGCACTTTGCAGGCAGCGCGCCAATGGCAGCCGCCCATAGGCTGCATGGGCCTCGCCCCAGCTCGCCACCGAACCGGGCGTGGTCAAGGTGGCCGACAGGATCCCGCGAAAGGGAATTTCGCTGTGGCCATGCTGCTTGAACCAGTCGATGCTGGCACTCGCAGCCGCCCGGCCACCGCCGTCCAGATAGCGCACCTGGCCGGTCTTGGCATCGTGGATCAACCAGAACGCGTCACCACCGATCCCGGTCATGTGCGGGTACAGGACCGAGAGAGCAGCGCTGGTGGCAATTGCCGCATCCACCGCAGAGCCGCCAGCGCGCAGGACGTCCACGCCCGCTTGGGAGGCGAGCGAATGCGGGCACGTGACCATGCCATGAGGCCCCATGGTGACAGGGCGGCCAGTCGTGATTTGCACGATAAAATTCCTCCGAACGGTCGATCAGGACTCGAGAGTATCCTGAATCGGGAAGTGAATCACCTTGACCGTGAGCAGTTCGTAGATGGGTTCTTCGGCAAGCGTTCGCTCT
>JBBAOE010000005.1:115666-148834 GCA_040401595.1 Burkholderiaceae bacterium | reverse complement strand
TTTCGCCTTTTTGGCACCTCCATGGTGCGGTTGTGTCTGTGGTCTTCTGCACGTTCCAAAGGTTTTCCGATCATTAGACTGATCGCGGTCTCGGAGGGGACAAGACCTCGCGGGGTTCGACGGGGTCTGATTGTCCGATGCCGTTTCGAGGCGTCAGCGACGCGTGCGGAGTCAGCCAGGATGCCAATGACCAAGCTATCGGAAAGCGCCAAGGCGTTCGGATCGGTCGATGTACCGGTACGACGGATGATCGGTTGGCCAGCCCATTCGATGGGCGGGGGGCTGTGCACCCCCCAGGCCACGATCGCTGAGGGATCGGTGTTGCGGGAGCGGCGCAAGATTTCCCGAGACTTGCACGACAGTACGCTTCAGCCCTACCTCGGCCTCAAATATGCGCTCGAAGCGCTTCGGCGCAAAGCCGCTGGGGGCAGCACTATTACCGAGGATCTTGAGCGGCTGATCTTGCGGGTCGATGATGAAATTCTGTCGATGCGCCGGTATGTGTCCCAACTTCGGGCAGAGGACTCTCAGCAGAAAATTGACTTGGCCCGCGCCGTTCGGGCTCAGGCGTCCCGCTGCAGTGATCTCTACGGCATCCCGGTGACGGTGACGGTGGCGGGCGAGGTCCGCGTGAACGAGCCTATCGCGAGCGCCGTCTTGCATCTGGTCAACGAGGGCGTCAGCAATATCCGCCGACACACCTGCGCCTCCAGCGCACAGATTCAGTTGTCTTGGCACGCAGATCGGTTCCGACTGCAAATTGCCAATCCCGTGGAACCCGGCACTCGCCCGAAGGCGTTCATGCCGCGATCGATTTCCGAGCGAGCACAGGCGCTGGGGGGAGGTTGCCGGGTTCAGATCGGACTCGGGTGGGAGACCCGGGTCGTGGTCGAGTTACCGAGGGCGGGCGCACTGTGAATGGACTGACCACAGGCACGATGAACGCCCTCAGAGTGCCTCCAGGCACGACCGCCTCCGAGACTTGTCCCGGAGTGGCTGCGCCGATCCGAGTCATGCTGGTGGATGATCACAAGACCGTCTTGTGGGGACTAGCGCAGCTCATCCAGAGTGCTGCTCCCCGAATGATGGTCGTCGGTCAGGCCAGTTCCCGGGCGCAGCTCCTGGCTGGACTGGCAAGCGCGAATCCCGATCTGATCCTCCTCGACCTTGACCTGGATGGCGAGTGTGGCATGGACTGTATCGAAGACCTGATGCCCCTCAGCCAGGCGATGGTTCTGGTGCTCACAGGCTCCACCGACACGGATATCCACCAGCAGGCCGTCATGCGCGGTGCGCGCGGAGTTGTGCGCAAGCTCGAGCCCGCCCAGGTCATCCTGACCGCGATCGAGAAGGTGAGGGCGGGCGAGATCTGGCTGGATCGCGTCAGTCTGGGCCGGGTGATGACCGCCTTGTCGAATGGACGCGGAACGGATCCGCAGGCCCGTAAGTTCGCGAGTCTCACCGCTAAGGAGCGCCAGATTGTGGCTGCTGTGATCGCGGAGAAGGGGGCTAGAAATAAAGTGATCGCAGAAAAATTACATATGAGCGAGCACACCCTGCGCAACCGTCTGACGACCATCTACAGCAAGCTCGAAGTGAATGGGCGCATGGAGCTCTACCTCACTGCAAGCAGCCACGCGCATCTGATCGCAGGATGACAATTGTCCCGAAATCCGGGTACGGCTGGACTACCCAGATCGGTAGCCTCCTCCGATGCGGGGGGAACGGTGAATCCTTAATCTAGCTACATGTCGCCGGCGTTGAATCAACAAGCGTTGATGGCGGGGCGGCTGAAGTAGGGCAAGTCCTCAGCAGGCTAGATCGTTCGATTCGTTCCTCCACCTAAAGGATTTCAACCATGAACAAGCTCATCCAGTCGTTTCGCAATGGTGCCGTTGAGTTCGCCCGTGACGAAGAAGGAGCGCAGGTTGTCGAGTACGCGCTGATCATCGCGGTGGTTTCGATCGCTCTCGTGTCAGCCTTGGGGGCGCTGGTCAAAGATACGTCCTTTACGGGATTCATTACACGGGTCAAGACCTGTCTGACGGGTGTGACCTGCACCTGATCGCGGCCCCCTGACCTGGTCGGTCAGTTTGATGAGCTTGGGCGGGCGGTTCAGCACCTCGGTCGTCTGCCCAGGCCTCTTGTGAGTCGTTGAGTCACTGACTCAATGACCCCCCTAACTCCGGATAGCAGGGTCTTTCTATGCACAACATCATCCAATTCGTTAGGGATGGAGCCACTCAGTTTGTTCGGGATGAGGAGGGCGCACAGGTGGTTGAGTACGCGCTCATCATCGCGGTGGTCTCGATCGCACTGGTCGCTGCGCTGCAGGCGATTGCCACTGACGCCTCGTTCACGGGATTCATTGGTCGAATCAAGACCTGTTTGACAGCCGGCTCTACCTGTGTGTGAGGGGCCGGCTTTCGGTTGGGACTGAAGCTGGGGAGGGCGGGCTGTCGGCCCGCCTTTTCTCGTTCTGATCACGAACAGGGGACCGACCATGCAACTCGGGGAACTGAATGCAATTCTCGACTTGCTGTTGATGCTCTTCGCCGATTGGCGAATCGGAGCGCTCGCGGGCTTGCTACTCCTTGCTGCCATATCGGATTGCCGCTCGCATCGTATTCCGAACTGGATCGTTCTGTTCGGTATCGGCTTTGCCCTGATTGACCAGTGTGTGCGCTGGCTCCCGCTTGAAGGGCCTCTGTTTGCGCTGGCAGGTTTGGTCGTCGGCTTGTCGCTTTTTCTCCCGCTGTATCTGCTGCGCGCGATGGGTGCGGGTGATGTCAAGTTGCTCGCCATGGTGGGCGCATTTCTTGGGCCGGCTGACACCTTCCGTGTCGCGCTCGCCACCCTGGTGGTCGGCGGCGTGATGGCCATCGCGTTTGTGCTGATTAAAGGAACCGCGCTCCGGATGGTCCAAAACCTGAACGCGCTTTTTCAGGTCGGCTTCCTGGATGTGCTGGGGGGCCACGCGCCGAGCCTTCGGGTCAGTCCGACCGAATCGGCTGGAAAGCTGCCGTACGGCGTTGCCATCGCAGTGGGCACGATTGGTTATCTGGTGTTCCAGCAATTGGGTTTCATTTAACGAGAGAAGGTGCTCCCATGAAAAACTTAAAAGCGGTTGGCATGCTGGTCGTGTCCGTCATCCTGGGGCTGGCGGTCACCGCCTATGCCGTCGAATGGGTTTCTCAAAAGGGCGCGATCGCCTCGAACAAAGTGGTGGTGGCCGCCAGCGACATCGAGCTCGGCAGCCGGCTGAACCCCCAGATGCTGACCACCGTGGATTGGCCCAGTGGCTCGGTACCGCAGGGCGCCTTCGCCGAACTCAATGACTTGCAGGACCGGGTGGTCAAGATCTCGGTCCAGCGGGGCGAAGCGCTGCTGACCTCGAAACTGGCTCCGGTCGGTACGCAGGGTGGGCTCTCGGCCGTGATCGCCGAGGGTAAACGGGCGATGACCGTCAGGGTCAACGATGTGGTGGGTGTGGCTGGGTTTGCGCTACCCGGCAACTATGTCGATGTCATGGTGAATGCGCAGCAGGATCGGGAGGGGCGGGCCGACGAAGCACGACAAATCAGCAAAACCGTGCTCGAACATGTGCTCGTACTGGCGGTCGCCCAAGAGTCGTCGCGGGATGAAACCAAACCCAAGGTGGTAAACGCGGTGACGCTCGAACTCTCGATCGACGATGCTGAAAAGCTCGATCTGGCGCGCAATGTTGGCACGCTCTCCTTGGTGTTGCGCAATCAGATTGACAAGCAGCCGGTCTCCACCTCGGGTATTACCAAAAAACAATTACTGGGAGAGCGGCTGGAGCCTGCAAAGAAGGCTACGGTCATCGCAAAACCAATTCCAAATCTTGTGCGAATTGCCAGCCCAGCACCCATCGCGGCTGTAGAAGATGTCGCTCCGCCTCGCCTGGTGCCCGAAGCCAGGACTTGCGTTGAAGTGGTGCAGGCCAATACCCGCGTGATGAATTGCTTCTGAGCATTCACGGTTTCCGATTGTCCGGACACAGGAGTTGTGGTGAATAAACGTCCTCCTATCCTACCGACCGCGATGGCGCTGTTTGTTGCCGCGCACGCAGCACTTGCGGCCGAGCGGGCGCCTAACAGCGCTATGCCCGGACCCACAGGATCACTGAAACCCTGCACGGCTGTCACGGTTGACCCGCCGACCGAGATCTTACTGGGGAAATCGACTGTCCTGACCCTGAACGCGCCAGTCGCCCGGATGGTCATTGGCGGCCTGCCGTCAGGGCGCTCCGGACGCCCGATTGAAATGGCCGAGGAGCAAATGGGTGTACCCAATGCGATGCCCCAGATGTTGCCCCAGATGATGCCCCGATATGACGGTGTTGCAGATGTCGACGTCATCTTGTTGAGCCCAACCGAAGTCTTTCTCCTGGGCAAGCGCGCCGGATCGATGAATCTGGTGCTCCAGGGGGCTGAGGGACGATGCACGGTCAAGGATCTCGTAGTGAACGTTGACACTCTCCCCCTGCAGACGACACTCGCCGCCCTCATGCCGGGAGAAACCGGCATTCGGGTGCGGGGCGCTGAAAACGCGCTGGTTCTGTCCGGGCAGGTCAGCAACGCGATTCAGCTCGACCAGGTGATGTCGCTCGCGACCTCGTACGGCGATGGCAAGAAAGTGGTCAACATGTTGCGGGTCGCCAACCAGCAGCAGGTCATGCTGGAAGTGAAAATCGCCGAAGTCAGCAAGAAGCTGCTCGATAAATTTGGCATCGACTACACCCGGATCTATACCGCCGCAAACGGTCTTTCGTCGGGCATCGTCTCGGGGATCATCGGTGGTGGCCCAGCTGTACTCGGACGGTTTGGCCCGAACCTGAACGGGACGTTCGCTGCGGGGAGCCTGGCGGGTGGGGCGTCGAGTTCGATCACCGGGGGTTCAGCGGCTGCGTCAGCGAGGCTCGGGGTGGCCGGTAACGGGGCATCGCTCCTCGGGATCGATGCGCAGAAGCGCGATGGTCTGGTACGCGTTCTTGCCGAACCCAACATCATGGCGATCAGTGGTCAGCAGGCGAGCTTTCTGTCCGGCGGAAAGATCTTCATTCCGGTCTCTCAGACCAATACGAATGGTTTCCCGACCGTCACCCTGGCGGAAAAGGAGTTCGGGATCGGGGTGAAATTCACCCCGACCGTGCTGGAGGGTGCCCGGGTAAATCTGAAGGTGATCTCGGAGGTGTCCGAGCTATCGCAGACGGGTTCACCCTTCTCGACGGTGAACGGCGTGGTGTCCGTGTTGCCTTCGTTCCTGGTGCGCAGAGCCGATACAACGGTTCAACTGGGCGACGGGCAGAGCTTTGTGGTGGCCGGTCTGATCAAGAACAATGTCACTGAAGCGGTTTCTCGTTTTCCCGGCCTTGGTGAAATCCCGGTACTCGGGGCCTTGTTTAGAAGTACTGAGTTTCAGAAGGACCAGACCGAGCTGATTTTCGTCATCACCCCGCGCCTGGTGAAACCGCTGGCTGAGGCACCACGACTGCCGACCGACAACCATGTCGAGCCGACACGCAGTGAGGTGTACCTGAACGGCAGTCTGGAGGGCGCGGCACCCGCACCGGCCACTCAACCATCCGAACGAAAGTGAGAGGATCCATCATGCGCAAACCTAGACGGCTGTTGATTGATCTCCTGATGACATCTGCGCTATGTCTCACCGCGGCTTGTGCCCCAGTCACCCCCAACTACGATGCCAAATTTGGTGCTGCGGTGCGGGATTCAAAACTCGCCATGACGATCTCGCCCAATGCCGGATCGTCTCAGGATCCCGTGGCCGGCATGGACGGCAAGGCATCGCGTGAGGCCCTGATTCAGTATCAGAACAGCTTCAAGACGCCACCGCCGGCGGTCAATGTGATCAATCTCGGGGCAACCCTCGGGCGATAGAGGACCGATCGCTGGGACCGTCATGAGTTCTGCTCAGGTCAGTGGCATCCATGGGAGCTTGTCATGCGCAGTGCAGTCCGGCAAAAGGGCGCGGTTGCCATCGTTGTGGCGCTTTCGCTGTTGTTCCTCTTGGGGTTCATGGGTATCGCGCTGGACTTCGGCCATCTGTTTGTGGCGAAGGATGAGTTGCAAACCTCAGTCGATGCGTGCGCACTGGCGGCTGCCCAGGAACTCGATGGCTCGACCGATGCCATCACACGGGCAACCAATGCCGGACTCGCTGCCGGTAACTCGAATAAGGTTGATTTCCAGTCGTCCACCTGGAGTGGCCAGGGAAAACTGGTTGCGTCGGATGTGACCTTCAAAGACGCTGCCTACGGCACGACCAGTGTCGCAGCGAGTGCCCGCTATGTCCAATGTCAACACAGCCAGGGTGGCATCAAGATGTGGCTCATCCAGGCCATGGGCGCCTCGGTTGGCAGCACCAATCAGGCGTATGCCGCGACCAACAGTGTCGGAGCGCTCGCCGTTGCAACCCGAGCCAGTGCGCAGTCAAGCTGCCCGATCCCGGTCGCGGTGAAAGCTAAAACAGGCCGCACGGCGCCAAATTATGGATTTCAGGTCGGCGAGTGGGTCACTGTCTTGAGCGGGACAGGGTCCGGTTCAAGCGGCGGCAAAGGCAAGGGGAAGGGCAACGACGACGACGACGACGACGACGACAGCGGGAGTAGCGGCGGCGGGGAAGTCGGCTGGTATAACCTGGATGGCAGCAATAGTGCGAGCGAAACAGCACTCGAACTTGGCGAACCAGGCCGTTGTGGGGTTAAGGTCGGAGACACACTCGGTACGCCGGGCGCTAAACAAAGTGTGTCGGATGTCTGGAATGCCCGTTTCGGGATCTATAAAAACGGCGATCCGGGCCCGACCGTGAACCATCCGGATTACACCGGTTACACCTATACCTCGACGAACTGGAAAAATGCTGTTCCCCAGAATGCCTATGCGGGTACGCCAGCGAAGGGGTCCGATTCCAGTGCGGCCAATTACAAAACCAAGCGGCTTTCCTTCGCCTCCTATGCTGACACTTCGAGCGACATCAACACCGGAGACGGTATCACCGGCCTGAAGTTGAAGGGGGGTTACAAAACGCTAGCCACCCCTGGTACCGGAGGGCAACACAAGGCAAATGGTTATAACCGTCGAATCGTAACGGTTCCTGTTATTAGTTCAGCAGGCAAGGTCGTCGATTTCGCATGCGTGCTACTTCTGCAACCAATGACAAGCCCTACGGTCGATGTGCAGATGGAGTTTCTTGGCAATGCGGGAGCCGCCAGCAGTCCTTGCACAAGCAATGGCTTGGCGGGTGGTCTGGCGGGACCCAAGGTTCCGGTGCTGGTTCAGTAAAGCGAGGATCCAATGAAGATTCGACAGAAGGGAACCGCAGCACTCGAATTTGCACTCATTCTTCCGTTGCTGATTGTACTGACCATGATCACGACCGAATTTGGTCGCGCGATTTTTGAGTACAACACGGTCGTCAAGTCGGTGCGCAACGCCACGCGCTATCTGTCTGTCCAGACGCCAAACACCAAGACCACGGAGGCGAAGAATCTGGTGGTCTATGGCAACACGACTGGTAGTGGAACCGTCCTGGCGCGAGGGTTGACGGTTGCTCTCGTGGCAACGCCGACTTGGCAGCTGACCGGCTCCTACCCGTTGACGAACCTGGTGACCATCACGGTGAAAGGCTATACCTTCAAATCCCTGTTTGCGTCGGTGTTCGGCGTGTCCTTTGGGAACATCACCTTCGGCGATATCAGTGCCTCCATGCGGAGTTCATTGTGAGGACCCGACAAACCGGCGGGACTGCGGTCGAATTCGCCCTCGTCCTGATCATTTTTCTGATGTTTCTGTTTGGCATTCTCGACTTCACCCGGATGCTATTTACCTGGGGTGCTGCCAATGAGGCGTCGCGCAACGGTGCCCGATATGCAGCCATTTGCGACGACACGGCGAACAAAGCCAAGGTGCTGGCGAGGATGCAAACCATCCTTCCGCAGATCAAGGACATCAACCTGGCCTGGAGTCCGACAGGCTGCAATTCGACCAATTGCGAGGGCGTCACCGTCACCATTACCAAGCTCAACTATCAGTGGATCTCACCGCTGGCGGGCCAGGGACCCCTCGCTGCGATTCCGATGCCGACGTTCTCCACCTACCTGCCCCGCGAAATCATGAAGCAGGATGCCGTAGCCGCCCCGTTTGCCTGCAGTTAGCCCGCAGTTTGCCCGCAGTTTGCCCGCAGTGAGCCTCAGCCTACGATCAGGAATTCATCATGAAAATTGCGCTTATTTCCTCAGGCTCCCAGGCGCTGCAGGCAGTATGTGAGCAACTGGCACGCGCAAATCCGTCTCGTTCGATCGTGCGCCAAACCGGTGGAAGCCGTGAACTACGATCGGTTGCCGACCGGGAACAACCCGAGACGGTCATCCTCGAATGTCCGCCGCAAGAGACCGAAGCACTGAGCGCGGTGGCGTTGGTGACGAATGAGTATCCGCAACTGGCGGTCATCGTTCTCTGCGCCCAGCAGACCCCAGAGTTTCTGATCCAGGCAATGCAGGCGGGCGTCCGTGAGGTGCTGCCGCTCTCGCCGGGTCTCGAGGTGCTTGAGGCGGCAGTCGCGCGGGTTGAGGCGAAGTTCGGCCCGCGGGGCAAGCAACGCGGGGGACAAATCATCGCCTTTGTATCGACCAAGGGTGGTAGCGGTTCAACGTTTCTGTCGACCAACCTCGCCCATCAATTGGGCGCTGGTGGTAAGAAGGTCTTGCTCATCGATCTCAATCTGCAATTCGGTGAGGCGATTCTCACGGTCCATGACCGCCCGGAAGCCAGTGACATTGCCGAGGTCGCGGCCAATATTACCCGCCTGGATGCGTCGCTCCTCGGTGCTTCCACAGTCAAGGTCACGCCGAACTTTTCAATCCTGGCTGCGCCCGAAGATCCTTCGCAGTCGCTTCGGGTGCAGCCAGAGCACCTAGATGCCATCCTGAGTATCGCGGCCGATCATTACGATTTTACGGTTCTGGATCTCAACAGAACCCTCGACGATCTGATGATCAAGGCCCTAGATCGGTCTCACCATATTTGTTTGGTCGTACAGACCATGCTCCCCTACATCCGCAATGCGAAGCGCGTGCTGACCGTCTTTCGATCCCTGGGGTATTCGCTCGACAAGGTTGAACTCCTGGTCAACCGGTTTGGGCGTGGTGCTGATGTGAGTCTTGAGGACCTGCGCGCAAGCCTGGGACTGACCCGAATCCGCACGGTGCCCAATGGGTTCAGGGATGTTTCCAACGCGATTAATCAGGGTCAGGCGCTGTCGATCCTCGCACCATCGAGCGTGGTCTCCAAGGCCATCAGCGAGTGGGCGCAGTCCTTGTTACCAAAACCTGATCTGGTGTCCGGTGGCTTATTGAGCCGGTTTCTGAAGTTCTAGGTCGTCATCATCATCGAAAGGATCGACTGCTATGGGTATGCAAGATCTGCGGGAATTGTTGACGGGCAAGCGCGAACGATCCAAGGCGGTCCCCCCGAATCCGGAGCCCGAAGCCGATGGTCGGTCTCCACTGGGAGCAACTCCGGAGCCTGGAACTTCCGCCTCCAAGGAAACTGCCTCAGTGCTTTCCCCGGAGCTCGAGGCCTATGTGAAGCTCAAGAACCGGCTGCATTTACAGATTCTTGAACGGGTTGATCTCGCCTCTCTGGAGTCCATGACCGAACTCCAGTTGCGCCAGGAAATTGCCAATCAGGTCGACTGGCTGTTGACCGAAAGTCCTGCCCAGATCAACGATGGGGAGCGCAGGACGCTGGTGCGCGATATCCAGAATGAAATGCTGGGTCTGGGTCCCCTGGAACTCCTCATGGCCGACTCATCGATCTCCGATATCCTGGTTAACAGTTATCGACAGATCTACGTTGAGCGACGCGGCCGACTGGAACTCACGAAGGTCCGTTTTACGGACGATAAACACCTGCTTCGAATCATCGACAAAATTGTATCCCGAGTTGGCCGGCGGATCGACGAGTCGAGTCCGATGGTTGATGCCCGTTTGCCCGATGGCTCTCGTGTCAACGCGATCATCCCGCCGATCGCACTCGACGGCCCGATGGTCTCGATCCGGCGCTTTTCAGCGATCCCTTTGAAGATGGCCGATCTGATCAATGGTCATAAGTCGCTGACGCCAGACATGGGGCTGTTGCTTGAAGCCCTGGCGAAGTCGAAAATCAATATGGTGATCTCTGGCGGTACGGGTGCCGGTAAAACGACGCTGCTCAATATCCTCTCTGGATATATCTCGGAGACCGAACGGGTTGTCACGATTGAAGACGCGGCCGAACTGCAACTGCAACAGCCGCATGTCATCCGCCTGGAAACGCGGCCGCCGAACATTGAGGGTAAGGGCGAAGTAAACCAGAGGGCACTCGTGCGCAATGCACTGCGCATGCGCCCCGATCGAATCGTGATCGGCGAGGTCCGAGGCGCCGAAGCGGTGGATATGTTGCAGGCGATGAATACTGGCCATGAGGGTTCGATGACCACCATTCATGCCAATAACCCCCGTGACGCGCTCTCGCGACTTGAAAATATGGTGGGTATGGCGGGCCTCAACTTGCCGCATAAGGCTGCGCGCCAGCAGATCGCATCGGCTATCACCGTGATCGTGCAGGGCAACCGTCTGACCGATGGTCAGCGAAAGATCACCAGCATTCAGGAAATCACCGGCATGGAGGGTGAAATCGTGACGATGCAGGAAATCTTTGCGTATCGGCAGACCGGTGTCGATGCCCATGGGAAGGTGATCGGACACTTTCAGGCGACCGGGATCCGTCCGAAATTCGCGGATAAGTTACGCAATGCTGGCGTGACTCTGGCGGATTCGCTGTTTGATCCCACCAAGCGCTACGAATAAGGAAGGGAGATCGCCATGGGTAACCTGCTCGTGAACGGATTTTCCCCGACGTTTGTGGTTCTGGCCTTCGTTGCGATTGTCCTGTTTGTTGAGAGTTGTTATCTCATCTGGAATACGTACAAAGGGCCAGAGGCGAAACAGGTCGAGCGGCGATTGCGCGCACTGTCCGCAGTGTCTGATCAATCGGAGCGCGCTGCCGTCCTGAAGAATCGCATGCTCAGTAAAGTGCCTGCACTCGAGCGATTGTTACTGCAGATCCCGCGAATGCACAGCTTGGACCGCTTGCTGGTTCAGTCCGGACTCGACTGGACCGTCAGCAAACTGCTTCTATTCTCGCTGGGGTGTGCGGCAACCGTCCATGTTGCATTGAGTTTGCTTGACCCATGGCCAACTGTGACCTGGACCGCGACGCTCCTTGCGGCAGGACTTCCAAGCGCCTTTGTGATGGCGAAGCGCAGGCGACGATTGTCCAAGTTGGTGCAGCAATTACCGGACACCCTGGACTTTATTGGACGGGCATTGCGTGCGGGTCATGCGCTGCCTTCTGCCTTGCAAATGGCCGGTCATGAAATGGTCGACCCGATTGCCCGGGAATTTCGAATCACCCATGACGAAATCAATTTCGGCGTCTCCATCCAGCAGGCTCTGGCGAACCTCGGGGCCAGGGTACCGATCACCGATGTTGGCTATTTCGTGGTGGCCGTCCTGGTACAGCGGGAGGCTGGGGGGAACTTGTCCGAGATTCTGGATAACTTGAGCAAATTGATCCGGGATCGACTCAAGTTCTACGGCAAGGTGAGGGTGCTCAGTACCGAGGGTCGCATGTCGGCCTGGGTCTTATGTCTGCTCCCATTTGCCTTGGCTGGTCTTCTCGAGTTGGTCAATCATGACTTCATCAGCATCCTATGGACCGATCCCATCGGCATTGAGATGACCTACAAGGTGGTTGGAATGATGGCCATTGGCGCGCTCTGGTCTTACCGGCTCGTCCAGATCAGGGTCTGAGTGTGTTGCTCAACAGCCTTCAATATTCACTCCAAGGACGTTCGACATGTTGATCTATGGATTGCTCGTCTTCCTCCTCGTCACGCTGGTGAGCATCGCACTATTGAATTGGGCGCTTCCCAATGCGTCGCAGCGGCGAATGGATGAACTGGTTCGGCCTGCTCGGAAGATGGACTGGGTTACAACGGTGGTCAATTTTGCGGGGCCTCTGGCGAATCTTTCGATTCCCGATGGCAATTGGGAAGATTCTGCGCTGCGCCTCAAATTCCTGAATGCCGGTATCCGCAGTCCGAAGGCGCCGATTTTTTACTACGCGGCGAAAACCGCCTTGCCGTTACTCTTTGCGGCAGCCGGTTATTTGATGCTTGAGGTATCGAGTCAAAATCTCGAGTCCAATCCCCAAATGCTGGTGCTGCTGCTGAGCGCAACGATGGGCTGCTTTTTGCCCAACTTTGTGCTTAATTTTGCTGTGAATACACGCAAGCGCGAGATTTTCGAAAATTTCCCGGATACGGCCGATTTGCTGCTGGTTTGTGTTGAAGCCGGGTTGGGATTGGATGCCGCACTCGTCCGAGTGGCTGAAGAGATGAAAATCAAAAGCATCGCCATGATGGAAGAGATTCATTTGGTCAATTTGGAAACCCGCGCTGGAAGCACCCGCGAACAGGCGCTGCGTAATCTCAGCCTGCGGACCGGGATCGAAGAGGTGAATGCGTTCGCAACAATGTTGTCGCAGACCGATAAATTCGGTACCAGCCTCGGGGAATCATTACGGGTGTTCGCAGACGACTTACGACACAAACGCCAGATCCGTGCGGAAGAGCTGGCGGCCAAGATTCCCACCAAGATGTTGTTCCCGCTGGTGATCTGTATCTTTCCGGCGATCAGTATGGTGATACTGGGCCCAGCGGGTATCCGGATTTATCACATGATTCTGCCCATGCTGAGCGGTCAAAATTAGCCTTGAAGGGGTGGTTTCAGGTCGGTTTCCCGCACAGCAGCGGCGCGACTTCAAACGGGTCCGTTCGCGATTGCCTCAAAGCAGGATTCCAACTGAGCGGCCCACTGCGCCTTTTTCGGGGCGGATACAAAACTCGCTTCAAAACTGTTCAGCGCCAGCTGCCAGGCATGTGCGGCGCTGAGCTGGGGCAAGGCAGCGAAGGTCTGAACGAAGTTGGTATTCAGGTAGCCGCCAAAATAGGCGGGGTCGTCGCTGTTGAGCGTGACGCAGAGTCCAGCGTCAAGCAGCGCGGGCAGATTGTGATGCGCGAGCGTCTCGAATACGCAGAGCTTGACGTTGGAGAGCGGGCAAACCGTCAAGGGCACTCGCTCGCGGGCGAGGCGCGCCACCAATGCGGCATCCTCCGTGCAACGTACGCCATGGTCAATCCGCTCGACCTTCAGGAGATCGAGGGCCTGTCGGATATAGTCGGGCGGGCCTTCCTCGCCTGCGTGAGCGACGATGTGCAAGTCCAGCGACCGGCAGTAGGTGAACACCCGTTCAAATTTTTTCGGTGGGTGGCCAAACTCACTGCTGTCGAGCCCGACGCCAAGAATCTTGTCTTTCCAGGGTAAGGCTGCGTGGATGGTCTCGAAGGCCTGCTCTTCGCTCAGATGGCGCAGGAAGCAGAGAATCAGGGACGCGCTGATGCCGAATTCGCTTTGCGCCTGCAGGCAGGCGCGATGCAGTCCGAGGATCACCCGATCGATCGGAATCCCGCGGTCGGTATGGGTCTGAGGGTCGAAGAAGAGTTCGGCATGGACGATCTGGTCATGTGCCGCTCGTTCGAAATAGGCCCAGGCCATATCGAAAAAATCCTGCTCCTCAATGAGCACGCTGGCGCCTGCGTAATAGATATCGAGAAAGCTCTGCAGGTTGGTAAACGCATAGGCAGCGCGCAGCGATTCGACATCTGGATAGGGCAGCGCGACGTTGTTGCGCTGCGCGAGTTGAAAAATTAACTCGGGCTCGAGCGAACCTTCGATATGGATGTGCAACTCCGCTTTGGGCATGGTGCACAGCAAACGCTCCAGCTTGTCGCGCGGGATCTGTTCGAACTGCCTGAATCTTTCGGATGTTGGTGCGGATGAATTCATTGGTTCAGCAGACTCCAAAGGTAATTGCGCAGGCCTTGAGATAGCGTCGATAAGCGGCGCTCAGCCGGTCGGCTGCGCTCATGGCCTCGCCCTCGGAGAGGGGGAGGCGACGCGGCACCTGGGACTCCAGAATGGGTTGGTCCTGCGCGAAAATGGCGATCTGGAAGTCACGAAGGTTTTCTTCGGGCGTGACGTTGTCGGACGTGTATTGGGCAAACCAGAGTCGACAGGATTCGGGCTCGGTGGGATTGGCCCAGATGACATAACTATCCTCGACCGCAGCAGGATCGATTCCGGGGTGCTGATGGACATCATGAACGTCATGGAGAGCATGGACATCATGGTTATCAAGGGCAGATCGATCCGCATCTCCGTCTTGCGGCCCAGGTCCAGTTCGTTTGGTCAGCAGCGCCGCAAAAGGGCTCAGGACTTCATACCGATATGTGACCCAAGCACCCCCGGTCGCCCCGGCATGCGCTTTGGGCTGCCAGGCCAGATATTGCTCAACGACCGGACGCCCGTCGGCGGTGAGGCTCACCTCATGGGTCGGCACTTCCGGATGAGCGCTATCGCCAAGAAACCCGGCGTGGACAAATGCGAAATGGGAGGTGTCGAGAAAGTTCTCGATCGCCCGCGGCGCACTCGTGGCAACGTCAAAGGGTCCGTAGATCAGTCGGCGGCGCGCCAGTCCATCCAGGCTGGGTGGGCCTCGGGTGCCGTCGTCAAGCGGGAGATCCGAGGTTGCCGGATCACCGCACAATGCCCAGAGGAGTCCATGGGCTTCCCGAATCGGGAATCGACGAACGGCGCTACTGGGTGGTGGACAAAAGCCGGGCAGGGCAGGGATCGCGACGCAATGACCCTGCGCGTCGAACTGCCAGCCATGATAAGGACATTGCAGTACGGGGTTCTGTCTGAAGACCTGGATACTGCCCATGGACAGTCGGGCGCCACGATGCGGGCACTGGTCCGCCAGCAGGCTCAATGTGCCATCAGCGCCTTGCCAGAGCACCATGCGCTGGCCCAGCAGCGTGAGCGGTACAGGCCGATCGGCCGCTTCGCCCGGCAGGGCAACGGGCCACCACCAGTGATGCTCGTGCATGGTTAACGGTCAGAAGGGAGCGGGAAAATCGGGCCAGCGCCGGAACCAGCGTGGCCCATCCACGAGGAGGAGGCGGGGGGCTGGACATCAGCCGGTCGCCTCCTCCTGTGCCCAGGATCGATCCTGGTGGCTTGGATTTATTTCCCAGTGGGGATCTTTCCTTCGACGCCTTTCACATAGAAGTTGATACCGCTCATGAACTTGTCGTCGGCAACTTCGTCCTTCTTCAGGATCTCTTTGCCATCCTGACCCAGGATCGGTCCTTTCCAGACGGAGAAGGTCCCGTCTTTCAGGCCAGCCTTGATTTTCGCAACGGCTTCCTTGGTCTCGGCAGGCACCTTATCGCTGATGTTGACGATATCGATGGTGTCCTCTTTTACACCCCACCAGGCGCCCGTGTTACCCGTCCATTTGCCTTCCAGCGCATCGCGGGTTGCCTTGATGTAGTAAGGGCCCCAGTTGATGACAGCGGAGGCGAGGTGGGCTTCGGGCGAATAGGCGGTCATATCGCTGTCCCAGCCGAAGGCGTACTTCTTGTTCTTGCCGGCCGTTTGCAGGACGGCGGGTGAGTCGGTGTTCTGCATCAACACATCGGCGCCACCGTTGATCAGGCTCTGAGCAGCCTCGGTTTCCTTGGGCGGGTTAAACCACTCGAACACCCAGACGACTTTGGTTTTGACCTTCGGATTGACGCTCTGCGCGCCCATGGTGAACGAGTTGATGTTGCGAATGACCTCCGGAATTGGGATCGAGCCCACGACACCGATCGTATTGGACTTGGTCATCTTGCCGGCGATCACTCCAGCCATGTAGGCGCCTTCATAGGTGCGGCTGTCGTAGGTCCGCAGGTTCTCCGCCTGTTTGTATCCGGTGGCGTGTTCAAACTTGACGTCCTTGAGGTCGGCCGCAACCTTGAGCATGGGCTCCATGTAGCCAAAGGTCGTACCAAAGATCAGTTTGTTACCCTGGCTGGCAAGATCACGCATGACGCGTTCTGCGTCAGCCGACTCTGGCACTTTCTCGACAAAGCTGGTGACGACCTTGTCGCCGAACTCTTTCTCGACCGCTTTACGACCGTTGTCATGCGCGAAGGTCCATCCGCCATCGCCGACCGGGCCGATGTAGGCGAAAGCGATTTTCAGCGGTTCGGGTTTGGGCGCTTCAGCCACCACGGGTGCTGGGGCGGCAGCCGGTTTTGGCTCTTCTTTTTTGCTGCAACCGGCGAGCGCAGCGGTGGCAGCGAGCGCTGAGACGCCCACGAGTCGGACAAGGGAACGTTTGGAAGGGGAGATCATGGTTTTGCTCTCAAGTGGTGGTAGAAAAGAGGTGATGGAAAATCGGTGTTGCATTCGATTCGCAGCCTGAGGCGTCGAATGAGGGTGACACGATTGTAAGCTTCAGGACGATCATCGATGCTAGGCGCCGGGGACAAATGGCTTACCCAGAGACGCTGGCATATTGGCGCGAATCCAGGCGGCATTGCGTGAAATGAGAACCAGCACGGCGATGGTCGCGAGATAGGGCAGCATGCTCAGAAATTGAATCGGAATCTCGATGCCTTCTCCCTGGAGATGGAATTGCAGCATGGTGACGCCTCCGAACACATAAGCGCCCAGAAGAATTCGGCCAGGTCGCCAGGTGGCAAAAGTGGTTAGCGCCAGTGCGATCCAGCCCTTCCCGGCGACCATGCCTTCGACCCAAAGCGGGGTATAGATAATCGACAGATAAGCGCCCGCCAGCCCGCAGAGCGCCCCCCCCATCATGACGGCGCCCAGTCGGATCCATCGCACTGGAAAGCCCAGCGCATGGGCACTCTCCGGGGATTCGCCAACCGCGCGCAAGATGAGCCCCGCGCGGGAGCGGTCTAGCCACCAGCTCATTGCGAACGCAAGAATGATTGCCCCGTATACGAGGGGGTGCTGGCGAAACAGCGCTGGTCCGAACCAGGGCAGATCCGAGAGCCCAGGGATGCTCCACAGGGTTCGTTCAGCCAGTTTTTCCTGCACATAATGGATGCCGAGAAAGGCTGAAACCCCAGCCCCAAACAGGCTGAGGGCGAGACCGGTCGCAAACTGGTTGGTATTGAGCCAGATGACCAGGATGCCAAAGAGCGCTGCCAGGAAACAACCTGCGGTCATTCCGGCACCTAAACCTAGCCAGTCGTTTCCCGAGTGAACGGTGGTCGCAAACCCGGCGATTGCCGCAACGAGCATGATGCCTTCCGCCCCGAGGTTAACGATCCCCGCCCGTTCATTGATCAATAA
Source organism: Burkholderiaceae bacterium (assembly GCA_040401595.1). GTDB lineage: Bacteria > Pseudomonadota > Gammaproteobacteria > Burkholderiales > Burkholderiaceae_E > RFPW01. Next base: position 131,475 of record JBBAOE010000005.1, on the reverse strand, counting down.
GCCAAGACCCGCAAAGCTCAGAACGGTTCCCGCGTTCAGGGTAGCGGCCAACAGGAGCGCTAGGCTTTCCATGGATCGTCGTCGCGGTTACGGCTGGGCGACCGCGAAATTGGCCGCGCGACTGGAACCAGCGGTACCCCCGGACCCCGCAGTCCCACCTAGCGTTCGGGTTGTCCGCCGGATTCGATAATGAATCAGCGTGTCACAGGCCAGCAATGCAAAGAGCAGGATCCCCTGAAACACGCCAGTCAGGGATTTGGGCAGCCCCAGACGCGATTGGGCGAGTTCGCCGCCGATGTAGAACATGCTCATCAGGATGGCGGCGAAGACGATGCCCACTGGATGCAGGCGGCCCACGTAGGCGACGATGATGGCCGCGAACCCATAGCCCACCGGAATGTGCGGCGTCAGTTGCCCGACCGGTCCCGCTGCTTCAAGAGCGCCAGCAAGGCCCGCGAGACCACCGGACAACAGGAGGGCGGTCCAGAGGGCAGACCGTGAGGAGAATCCCGCGTAGCCTGCGGCAGCTGGCGCCAGACCGCCCACCAGCAACTGGAAGCCTCGAAACGTCCGGAATTGAAAGATCCAGCAGGCAATCACGGCCAACCCGGCAATCAGCAGCCCGATATTGGCGCGGATCCCGTCGACCAGGCGAGGGATCTTGGTGACGGCGAGAAAATTGATCGTTTGGGGAAAGTTATAACCTTTGGGATCTTTCCAGGGGCCGAACACGAGATAGCTCAGCAGAAGTTCGGCGACGTAGACCAGCATCAGGCTGACGAGGATTTCGTTGGCACTGAACCGATCCCGCAAGAGCGCAACAATACCGGCCCAGAACATGCCGCCAAGAATGCCGCCAAGGAGGATGGCAACAACAATCCCGCGGCCCATCCAGGCAAGGTCTTCCCCCGCCTGCAGGGCCACCCAACCGCCGCTGAGCGCACCCAGGACAAATTGTCCCTCGGCTCCGATATTCCAGACGTTGGCCCGATAGCAGACTGCGAGTCCGAGCGCGATCAACAGGAGCGGCGTGGCTTTGATGGAGAGTTCGCCCAGTGCGGACAGGTTCTTGATCGGCTCGATGAGGAAGAGCTGCAGTCCACGCAGAGGATCCTTACCCAGAACCAGAAAAAAGAAGTATCCGATTCCGATGGTCAGGCCAAGGGCCAGCATCGGCGACAGGATCGACATGGTTTGCGAGGGTTGGGGGCGAATTTCAAGCCGCAGCACGGTCGGCCCCCTCCCAAAGACCTGACATCCATTGGCCAATCTGTTCGACCGATAGCTCAGAGGTCCGCACTGGCGGGGAGAGTCGGCCCTGCGCCATGACCACCATCCGGTCGCTGATCTCAAACAGTTCCTCGAGATCTTCGCTGACAACCAGGATCGCACAACCGGCGTCGCGCAAACGCATCAACTCGGCCCGGATCAGGGCGGCGGCTCCGACGTCAACGCCCCAGGTCGGTTGGGAGATGATCAGGGCCCGGGGATTCGCGCTGATTTCACGACCGACAATGAATTTCTGCAGATTGCCACCAGAGAGGCTCTGGGCTGCAGCGGCTGGACCGGCTGCCTTGACCTGAAAGCGATCCAGGATCTGTTGCGCGAGCGCTTGAACCTTGCGGTAGGAGATCCAGCCTGCGCTGGAGACGCTTTCTCTGCGGGTCAGCAAGGTGTTCTGGGCCAGACTCAGCGTCGGGACTGCACCATGTCCCAGGCGCTGCTCAGGGACGCTATGAATCCCTGCCTGACGACGAGCTGCAGGGGACTGATTGGCGAGATCCTGACCTTCAAACAGGATGGTCTGCGCCGGTACCCGAGGGTCTTCGCCCGAAAGCGCTGCGACCAGTGCCTGCTGTCCATTGCCCGAAACGCCGGCAACCCCAAGAATTTCGCCGGTGCGAACGCTGAATCCGATCTGACTGAGCGCGATCCCGTGGATTTCCCGGGGCGCAAGGGACAGACCGCGAACGGTCAGTGTTTCAGGTCCGGGCGCAGTGACGCGAGGCGAGGCTCGCGGTGGTTCTGCGCCGATCATCAATCGGGAGAGACTGGCATCGGTCTCGCGCCGCGGATCGACTTCGCCCGTCACGCGCCCGCCGCGCAAGACCGTGCATTGGTCGCAGAGAGTCCGGATTTCGTCGAGTTTGTGGCTTACGTAGAGAATGGAACAGCCCCGGCGGGCTAGTTCGCGCAGCGTGTCGAAGAGGGTCTCGATGGCCTGCGGGGTCAATACCGAGGTCGGCTCGTCGAGAATGAGCAGCTGCGGATCAGTGATGAGCGCACGGATGATTTCGACGCGCTGGCGTTCGCCCACCGAAAGGGCATGGATCGGTCGCAGCGGGTCGATGGGCAAGCCGTAGGCGTGAGCCACCTGTTCGATCTTCGCGATGATCGCGTCCAGAGAAACCTTCTGATCCTGACCGAGCCAGACATTCTGGGCAACGCTGAGACGGTCGAACAGGCTGAAGTGTTGGTACACCATTCGGATTCCCAGCGCACGGGCGGTCGCTGGGCTGGAAATGGTGACCGGTTCGCCGTTCCATCGGATCGAACCCGAGTCCGGTTTGACCGCTCCGTAAACGATCTTCAACAGGGTGCTTTTGCCTGCCCCGTTTTCGCCGAGCACCGCATGGATGGCGCCCGGTCTGACCTGCAAGGACACCGAATCGTTCGCCTTGACCGCAGGGTACTGCTTGCTGATTCCCGCGAGTTCAAGGCGAAACATCGTCAGTCGGGTTTAGAAATGCATTTCCATTTTCAACGACGGGGCGTTGACTTTGGTGCCGGGGAAGGACGGCTGGTTTCCAAACTTGTTCTTGATGTACTGGTATCCAACACCGGCGTAGAAGGTCTTGGGTTGGCCGGTGATCTGGGCCAGATCAAAGAGGAGAGCGCTCTCTAGCCAGGTCTCTGGTGCGGTGCCCAGACCCTTGTTCTGCGTGTAGGTCGCCCATCCCTTGAAGGTGGCGGGTACAGCCCAGTCGTAATTAAAATTCCAGACGGTCGCGAGACGACCCGTGCCATCGAAATTCACGTCCTGGCCGGAGAAACCGTTATTGTTGTTCTCCTTGTAGTACAGCAGACCAAGGGTCAGCAGGCCGTTGACGTCAAACTCGACCTTCGGACCAGCAATGAACTTGACCAGACCGGCGCCGAATGTGTCGTTCTTGGAGTTGAAATCGAAGCCGCCCTGAAAACCGATGTCACGAATCGGACCAAACTTGGTATTCATCCCGAGTTTGCCGAAACTCAGGGTGTTGTTGTAGGTCGCGTAAACCTCCTGGGCGCCGCGCTGGCTGGGGGCAGCGATCGTTGGCCCTTTGGCCGGGTTCTGATGGTCGGACTGGAGCATGTCGACCGAAAAGAAGTTCACACCGTACTTGTAGCCACCCACGTACTGCAGCGTCGCGACCGTCTTCTCCACTTCGACAGGGCTGCCGGGTTCTTTGAACTTGGAGCCTTGGGTCAGACCGATGAAGGAATCGCTCCAGATGGCCGACTGGGCAACTGGCGTCAGCGTTGCGGCAGCAACTGCGGCGGCCAACGGAATGAGTTTAGACTTGGACAGCATGATAAATCCTACGGTTATGACGGGACAAGGAACGAAGCCTGGCAGCGGCGCAGTCCTTCTCGCCGGTTGCCAGAGCCCAGCCAGACCCCGGTCGTACCGATTTGAAGCGTTTCGCACCACAATCGTGCGCCAGTGGGGTTGGCGCACGATTTGCAACAATCCAGCAACATTTATACCAACTTTCAAGTGCTGAGAGTCCGATTGTTCAACTTCCGTGTCAATTCGCGACAGTGAGCAATTCCAATGAACCTGCGCCCTATTCGATTCGTCCACCGCGGTGAGATGGTTTCGCTCAGCGGTATCGCACCGGACCGTTCCGTGCTGGACTGGTTGCGTGAGGATGCGGCCTGTCGAGGCACCAAAGAAGGCTGTAATGAAGGCGACTGCGGGGCCTGCACGGTCATCATCGCGCAACTCGATTCAGCGTTGGAATCCGGTCCGGGCTCGCACCTGAGACGGTCCGACGGGTTGCGTCTGGAGACGGTCAATGCCTGTCTACAGTTGTTGCCGAGCCTCGATGGCAAGGCGCTCATCACCGTCGAAGACCTTGCACCGGGCGCTGCGTTGCATAGTGCAACGGTTCCCACGCTGCACCCCGTGCAGGCGGCGATGGTGTCCTGTCATGGTGCACAGTGTGGCTTCTGTACCCCTGGTTTTGTCATGTCACTGACGGCCATCTACGAACAGCATCTCGAGGCTGGAACCCGACCGAGCCGACGCCAAGTGGCTGATGGCCTGGCAGGTAATCTTTGTCGATGTACGGGATACCGGCCCATTCTGGATGCCGCTCTGCAGAGCTTCGACGCGCCGGTTGAACGGCTGGACACTTCAGCGATCGCGTCCGCACTCCAGGCACTCGCTCAAGATCCAGCGCTTCGGTACGAGGCTGCGAGTCGAACGGCCGGCCAGCCATTCCAGCGGTTCTTTGCACCAAAAACGCTCACCGAATTCGCCGCGCTACGCGAGCAGATGCCGCAGGCAACCGTGCTGGCCGGGTCCACCGACATCGGCCTCTGGGTCACCAAGCAGTTTCGCAATCTGGGGGACATTCTTTCCTTGATGGAGGTCGTCGAACTCCGGTCTGTTGAGCGCGATGATGCGCTGCTGACAATCGGTGCCGGGGCCAGTCTTGAGGCCGCCTGGGCCGCGCTGGTGGAAGAATGGCCCGAACTGCGGGAGGTCTGGCTGCGCTTTGCGGGGCCTCCCATTCGGCATGCCGGGACGCTGGGCGGCAATATCGCCAATGGATCGCCCATTGGCGATGGTGCGCCGGTGCTGATGGCACTCGACGCGCGCTTGATGCTCCGAAAGGGCGAGCGGATCCGGACCTTGCCTCTGGAGTCCTTTTATCTGGGCTACCGAACGAACCGCCTGGAGGCTGGTGAGTTTGTCCAAGCCATCGAGATACCGCGCCGGATACCCGGGACGGTGGTGCGGGCCTGGAAAATCAGCAAGCGCTATGACTGCGATATCTCCGCCCTGTGCGCTGCGTTTGTGCTGCGACTGGAGGCTGACCGAGTGGTCCATGCACGCTTTGCCTTTGGTGGCATGGCCGCGATTGTCAAACGCGCCACTCAGGCCGAACGGGCTGTACTGGGGCAGCCGTGGACCAGGGACGTGGCCGACGCGGCCGCGGCGGTGCTCGGTGAGGATTTCGAGCCCATTTCGGACTTGCGCGCGTCGCAGGCGTATCGCATGCAGGTCGCGCGCGGTCTGGTTCAACGACTCTGGCTGCAGACCAAGGTCGATGCACCTTTAAGCCCGCAAGCGTCGACGGTCTGGGCGATTTCCTCAGAACCCTGAGCCAACGACCATGGATCCGATCAATGCCGCTCGCGACGCTGCGCCGATGGTGACGCTTGCACAGGGCGAGCCTGCGGTGCCGCCGGTGATGCTTGCAAAGGCTCAGTATCCCGGGCCGGTCGGGCGCTCTCTGCCGCATGAATCAGCCCATCTGCATGTCACGGGTGGCGCGACCTATCTGGATGATCTGCCCGAGTTGGCGGGAACTCTGCATGCGGCAGTCGGACTTTCACCGGTTGCTCACGGGCGTTTGCTGAGCATCGACCTCCTGACACTTCAACGGATGCCCGGGGTCGTGGCGGTTTTCGTCGCTGCGGATATTCCCGGTATCAACAATGTTGGCCCGCTTGCGCAAGACGATCCCGCATTGGCAGCAGAGTTTGTTCACTATGTCGGGCAACCCGTCTTTCTGGTGATCGCCAGGTCCCGCGACCAGGCACGCCGGGCTGCCGCATGCGCTCCGGATGTGTTGCAGATCGAGTCGCTACCCGCCGTTTTTTGTCCACGGGAAGCGCAAGTACAAGGGCGCACCATCTGCCCGCCGATGCACTTGCATCGTGAGTCCCGCAGCGGTGCGCTGCGCGTGGCCATCGATTGCGCGCCCCATACACTGACGGGTCAATTTTCCCTGGGCGGTCAGGAACACTTCTATCTCGAAGGGCACATCGCCTACGCGATGCCGGTTGAGGATGCCGGGATTCGTGTCCACTGCTCGACCCAGCACCCGAGCGAGATGCAGGCCATCATCGCTCACGCACTCGGTCTCTCAGCCAACCAGGTGCTGGTCGAGGTCCGGCGGATGGGCGGTGGCTTTGGCGGCAAGGAGTCCCAGTCAGCGCTCTTCTCGGTTCTTGCATCCGTGGCCGCTGCCAAACTGCGGCGTCCCGTCAAACTACGCGTCGACCGGGATGATGATTTTCTGATCACGGGGCGTCGTCATCCTTTTGAGATGGATTATGAGGTTGGCTACGACAACGCCGGAAGGGTGTTGGGTGTTGAAGTCACCTTGATCGGCAACGCGGGATTTTCGACGGATCTGTCCCCTCCGGTCATGACCCGCGCGATCTGCCATTTCGATAACGCCTACTGGCTGCCCGAGGTGGCGATCCACGGCTACCTCGCCCGAACCAACCTGCAGAGCAATACCGCGTTCCGTGGGTTTGGCGGCCCACAGGGGGCGCTTGCCATCGAAGTGATCCTTGACGAGATCGCCCGTGCATTGGGCCTGGATCCGCTCGAGGTCCGTCTGGTCAACCTGTATGGCACGGAGGACCGCAACATCACGCCGTACGGACAACGGATCACCGATAACGTCGAGGCGAAGTTGATCGAGGAGATCCTGTGCACGAGCGACTATCAGGCCCGCCGGATCGAAGTGCAGCGGTTCAATGACCAGGGGGGCGTGCTGCGCAAAGGCTTGGCACTCACCCCGGTCAAGTTTGGAATTTCGTTCAATCTGGCGCATCTCAACCAGGCCGGGGCCTTGGTTCATGTCTACACCGATGGTTCTGTTCTTGTGAATCATGGTGGCACCGAGATGGGACAGGGGCTCAATACCAAGGTCGCCCAGGTGGTCGCCCAAGAATTGGGTTTGGGGATGGATCGGGTGCGCAGCACGGCCACCGATACGAGCAAGGTTGCGAATACCTCAGCGACCGCGGCGTCGACCGGCAGTGACCTGAACTGCAAGGCGGCGCAGGCGGCAGCGCGGAAAATTCGGGATCGATTGTCAGACTGTTTTGCACAACATCATGCGTGTGCGTCTGAGGCGGTTGTTTTTGCCGAAGGCATGGTGCGCGGCGGCGGTCAGGAAATGCGGTTTGAGGTGCTGGCCGCTCTTGCCTATACGAAGCGGGTTCAGCTCTGGAGCGACGGCTTCTACGCAACGCCGGGACTGCACTGGGACCGGACCACAATGACCGGGCGGCCGTTCTCTTACTTTTCGTATGGCGCCTCAGTCAGCGAGGTCGTGATCGATACGATCACGGGGGAGTGGAAGCTCCTGCGTGCGGACCTGTTGCACGACGTAGGACAGTCCCTGAACCCCGCGATTGACCTGGGGCAGGTGGAAGGCGCCTTCATCCAGGGCATGGGCTGGCTCACCAGCGAGGAACTGGTCTGGAACGCCCAGACCGGAGCCTTGCTCACCCACGCACCCAGTACCTACAAGATACCGACGGCCAACGATGCACTGGCGGACGTACGGGTGGCGCTATTCGAGAACCGCAATGTCGAGGACAGTATTCACCGCAGCAAAGCGGTCGGTGAGCCTCCGTTACTGCTGGCTTTCTCGGTCTTTCTTGCGATCCGGGATGCGATTTCCGCGGTGGGCGGACACAAACAACAGCCACCGCTTCGAGCACCTGCGACGCCAGAGGCGATTTTGCAGGCGCTCAATGCGGTGACGGTTTCGGGTGCTTCATGGCCTGCCGTGCCCCATTCAAGTCGATGTCGTTGACTGACTGAATGGTGGAGTATTCGTCAATAATTTAAAAGGCGATATGACGACCGAAACTAATCCATTGACGACCCAAACCAATCCATTGCTGGAAGCCTGGGGTACACCCTTCGAGATCCCGCCATTTCAAGACATTCAGTCTTTGCACTTTGTTGGTGCGTTTGAGCAGGCAATCACCGAGCACAGTGCGGAAATCGAGGCCATTGCGAACAGCGACGAGCCGCCAGATTTTACGAATACGCTGATCGCACTCGAGTCGGCTGGGCAATTGCTGGACCGGACGTCGTCGCTGTTTTCAAATCTCGTGTCCTCGCATTCCTCTCCCGAGCTTCGGGCGATTCAACGAGAGCTAGCACCGCGCCTCGCCGCGCATCACGCTGCGATTTTTCTCAACGAAACCTTATATGGGCGCATCGCTTCGGTGCGCGATTCAGAGCAGGCTCAGCACCTGGATCCGGAAAGCCTGCGCTTGCTTGAGCGCTACCATCTCGATTTTGTTCGGGCCGGAGCCCAATTGCCGGCGCAGGCCCGAGTGCAATTCGCGGCCAACGCCCAGCGGCTTGCCGTGTGTTTCACCCAGTTCTCGCAAAACCTCCTCGCCGATGAAGCGGGCTTTAGCATGGTGTTGCGCAGTCCCGAAGAGCTTGCGGGTTTGCCGGCGTTTGTGTTGGAGGCTGCCCGAGCGGCTGCACGCGAGCGGGGTATTGCGGGCGACGATGCGCATGTGATCACCTTGTCGCGATCGTCGCTGACCCCGTTCATGACCTTTTCCGAGCGACGCGATTTGCGCGAGACCCTGTGGCGCGCCTGGTGCAGCCGCGGTGAACTGGAGGGCGCGCAGGATAATCGTCCGATCATCCACGAAATCCTCTCGCTGCGACTCAATCAGGCACGCCTGCTCGGGTATGGGACCTTTGGCGAGTTCGCCTTGGCCGATACGATGGCGGCTAGGCCAGAGGCAGTGCGTGATTTGCTGATGCGCGCTTGGGAACCGGCCCGCCTGCGCGCCATCGAAGAGCGCAACGATCTGGCCGCGCTGGCGACCCAGCACACGGGTGTCCTGCATGCGCTGGACGATATCCAGGCTTGGGATTGGCATTACTGGACTGAGAAAGTTCGACAGGCGAAATTCAATCTCAACGAGACTGAAATCAAACCCTACCTGCAACTGGATCGTTTGATTCAGGCATTGTTTGAGGTTGCCAACCGATTGTTTGGTCTGAAATTTCAGGCGCGCTCTGATCTTCAGGCTTACCACCCAAGTGTCAGTTGCTGGGAAGTTACCGACGCAGGTGATACCCATGTCGGTTTGTTCCTGAGCGACAATTTCGCCCGCAGCACGAAGCGCTCGGGCGCATGGATGAGCACGTATCGCGATCAGTCGCACCTGCAGCAAGAGGTCAGACCGATTGTCGTCAACAACAATAATTTCGCGCAGGCGCCAGCGGGAAAACCGACCCTGTTAAGCCTCGACGACGCCCGGACCCTGTTCCATGAGTTTGGACATGGACTGCATGGTTTGCTGTCGAAATGTCGCTTCCCCAGGCTGTCGGGAACGAGTGTACTGCGCGATTTTGTTGAATTCCCATCGCAGCTTCTTGAGAACTGGCTCCTGCAACCCGAAGTTCTGAAGGTCTACGCAACGCATTGCGAGACTGGCGAAGTCATGCCGGATGCCTTGATTGAACAGATTTTGAAGGCACAGACATTCAATCAGGGATTTGCAACCGTCGAGTATCTGGCCTCGGCCCTGGTGGATCTGGAACTGCACGCGCACACCGCACCCGAGTCCATCGACTTGCTCGAATTCGAGCAGCAAACGCTCAGCGCATTACAGATGCCCGGTGGCATCGGAATGCGCCACCGGCTGCCACACTTTTCACATCTGTTTTCGTCCAACGGCTATGCATCCGCCTATTACGTCTACCTCTGGGCCGAGGTCCTGGAGGCGGATGGATTCGATGCCTTTACCGAAGCGGGCAATATTTTCGATCAGGGACTGGGGCAGTCCCTGCTGGAACATATCTTTTCGGCCGGAAACCGCCAGGATCCGATGCAGGCCTACATGGCGTTCCGCGGCCGGCCCCCCGCGGTCGACCCGATGCTGCGAAAACGGGGGTTATTGTCTGGCTTATAACTGAACGCCGCGGGTCAGGGCACCGTCTACCACCAGATTCGTTCCGGTGATAAAGCTGGCAGCCGGGCTCGCCAGAAACACGACCGCGTTGGCCATTTCCTGGGGTGTGCCCATGCGTCCTGTCGGATTGAGGCGCATGGCTTCGGCGAAGAGCGCAGGGTTGCCGTGCTCGATCTGTTCCCAGATGCCGCCTGCGAAGTAGGTATTTCCTGGCGATACGGTGTTGGCGCGGATCCCCTTGCCAGCCAAGTGGAAAGCGAGGCCCTGGGTGTAGTGAATGAGTGCGGCTTTGAAGGCCCCGTAGGGTCCGGAGGCAAAGTCGATCTCTCGGCCCGAAACACTGGAGATGGTGACGATCGAAGGATGCTTACTCTGTTCGAGACTGGGCATCGCGGCATCGACCAGACGCACGCTTCCCATCAGGTCGACGTCGAATCCCTTTTTCCAGGCAGCCTCATCCGGCGCGACCGCAAGTGCGCTGACGTTGGCCACGACGATATCGATGCCGCCCAAGGCTTTCGCTGCGCTGGTGGTCCAGGCCTTCAGAGCCTCCCCATCGCCCACGTCGGCAACGCTTCCGACAATCTTGACGCCGTATTTGGCCAGATCGGTGCAGGCACTTTGGACCTCATCAGCCTTGCGGGCGCAAAACGCCACATTGACGCCTTCGGCCGCCAGAGTTTCCACAATGGCACGTCCGATGCCCTTGGTGCCGCCGGTCACAACGGCGTTCAATCCTTTCAATCCGAGATCCATGATGACTCCTCAGCCGGTTGGGTGATGTGTAGAGAGTTTTGAATAGTGGTGAAGACGCGAACCTTGCTCAAGGCATCGCCAGATACTTTTTTTCAACGCCGGCGGCGACGGAATATTTGGGGTCAACGAAGTTCCCCAGCCGGACCTTGCCGCATTGACTGAGCATCATATAAGCGTCCCACTTGTCGTAGCCATACTCCCGGGCCATCCAGTTGACGAGTTCGTGGTAAGCGATCCGGGTCGCATCTTCCAGCGGCCGGGCACTACCGATACACATGATCTGCGATTCGGTTTCCAACCGTGGCCAGTCGATCTGCCAGCTCTTGATGAGATCGACATGAATGGTGGTTCGGCTTGCGTACTCGACCGCCGTCCCACAGACTTCGCCGTCGCCCTGACAGGCATGGGCGTCGCCAATGAACAAGCGTGCGCCCGGTGAGCGAACCGGCAGGTAGGTGACGCTACCCGGCCCCATGTCGGGTACGTCCATGTTTCCGCCATGATTGTCTGGCGTGAGCGAGTTGATTGAATCGATCTCGGGCGAGAGGCTAAGCGTACCGATATGGGGCCGGTACGGCAGCTTGACGCGGGCGCTCCAGTAAACGCCCTGTTCATCGAGATCGATCTTGCGGGTGATTTCGGGTAAGGGCTCGTTCAAGAGTGCCGTCATATCGGTGCCCGTAAGCGCACCAAACCGCGGAATCAGGCAACAGGTGCCGCGCGGATTACTGCCACGCGGCAGCATCGATTCAATGTGGACCGCGACGACATCGCCCTTTTCGGCGCCTTCAATCATGATCGGGCCGTTTTGCGGGTTGAGGAACGGCACGCGCAGCTTGGCGCTCGGCAGGTCCTGCTCGGTCACAATGTGGCCGTCAAAGGCATCGCGGGTATCAACGATGACTCGGTCACCCGGCGCGATCTGCAGCACGGGCTGCGAGTAGGGACCGATCGTGTAGTGAAACGTCCCTTGAAGCTCTTCAGTCAGTTCGTGGGTACGGCCTACCTGCCCGCGGGCGATCCCGCGCCTGTGCATGATGGATTCCGGAAGCCAGCTCATGGGTATCTCCTGCAACGAAGTTCGGTCCGGATGAAAGCCATCCGGTCAGGGTTCAAGAAGATTCAAATCGCGCAATGAGGGATGATCATCCGGAGAGCGCCCCAAAGGCCAGAAAAATGTTCGCTCGCTTGCTGGGATCGGGAGGTCGTTGATCATTGTGTCGGCGCCCCCTGCTCAAACCATCGCCGGATCTCTCCACGCTCGGCGTCCGTGATCTGGGTGGCATTGTTCATCGGCATGACTTTCAGAACGACCGCCTGCTGATAGATATTCTGGGCGTGCTGACGAATCAATTCCGGCGTGTGCAGCGCGACATTCTTGTTCTGAACCTGCGCGTTATGGCAGGTCACACAGCGTTGTTCGAGGATGGCGTTGACTTGAACAAAAGAGATCGGAGCTGCCGAGGCCTGGGCTTGGCCCCCCGAGGGGGAAGACGCCTGCGGCGCAGGCGGCGGTGCCAGCCAGACCGCCATGCCAATTAGGATGACGACGCCGGCCAGCGCCTGCTCCCAGGGCGTTCGATGGCCAAGTACATGGGCTTTGTGACGAGCAACGAAGCTGTGTCGGATGAGTGCGCCTGCGACCATCAGAAGAACCAGCACGAGCCAGTTCTGCCTCCCCTGATAGAGCCAGCCGTAATGGTTGGACAGCATCGCGACCAGAACTGGCAGGGTGAAGTAGGTGTTGTGAACGCTACGCTGCTTGCCGCGCTGACCATGGATCGGGTCAACTGCCTCGCCAGCGCGAAGCTGCTGGATGACCGTTCTTTGTCCTGGGATGATCCAGAAAAAGACGTTGGCGCTCATCGCGGTGGCGATCATGGCACCCACAAGCAAAAAGGCGGCGCGTCCTGCAAAGAGTTGGCACGCTGCCCAGGATGCAACCGTGACGGTCAGAAAAACGAGCAGTCCAACCCAGAGATCGCCGTGCTTGCGCGAACCCAAACTACGACAGATCAGGTCGTAGACCAACCAGAACGCCACCAGAAACCCCAGAGCGGTGGTAATGGCTGCGCCAGCTGACCAGTCATGGATGGTTTTGTCGATTAGAAAAGTACCCGCATTGAACAGATACAGCACCACGAACAGACTGAAACCAGTTAACCAGGTCGAATAACTTTCCCAGTACGACCAGTGCATGTTCTCGGGCAGCGGCAACCATCGCGGGGCCATCATGTATTTGTTCGAGTGATAAAAGCCGCCACCATGGACCGCCCAGAGTTCGCCATCAACCCCTTTGTTCTTGAGATCCTGGCTGGTGGGCTTGCTCAGACTGTTGTCGAGCATGACGAAATAGAACGAGGCGCCAATCCAGGCCACGGCCGTGATGACATGCGCCCAGCGCAGCAGCAGGTTGACCCAATCGAGCAGATAGGCGTCCATGCGCTGTGCCTCCTAGGAACCGCGGTAGGTGCTGTAGCTCCAGGGGCTCACCAGTAGCGGGACGTGGTAATGCCCCGCTGCGTCGGCAATGCCAAAGTCGATGGACACTTCGTCGATGAAGGCTGGATCGGGCAGCGTCATCCCCAGGGTCCGAAAATAGTCTCCGACCGCAAAGACGAGCCGATAGCGGCCCACCGCCATTTCACCGGCACTCAGCAAGGGACCTCCGTCATTCCGCCCGTCCTTGTTCAAAGTTAAGGACTTGAGTGGCCCGAGTGCATGGCCACCGGCACTGCCCATCGGACCGCCGCTCGGTGGTGCGTCTGCGCCTGCGCTGACGATTGCGGCGCTGCTGACCGGTGCGTTTGATCCGGAAATGCGCTCGAGACGCACGTTCATCCCGGCGGCTGGGCAGCCATGGGCGGTATCGAGAACGTGGGTGCTGAGATGGCCCATGGGTTGGCTAGATTAGGATACGGTGAGTTGATTCGGTGAGTTGATTATTACTCACGAATGACGCAGGACGCGTCGATGCCAACTAAAACCCTCTTTGGCCCGTTTGGTCGCAAGGTCAACTTGTTACAGTAGTCATGATGAACCTGAAATATCCCCGAGATCTCAAGGGCTATGGCCGCCAGGTCCCGGATGCACAGTGGCCAGGCGGGGCGCGCGTAGCGGTTCAGTTCGTGTTGAATTACGAGGAGGGCGGCGAGAACTCAGTTCTCCACGGGGATCCGGGTAGCGAACAGTTTCTCTCGGAACTCTTCAATCCCCCCGCCTTTGCGGCGCGCCATCTGAGTATGGACAGCATCTATGAATTTGGCTCACGGGTGGGCGTCTGGCGAATCCTGCGCGAATTCGAACGCCGCTCGTTGCCGTTGACCGTGTTTGGCGTGACCATGGCGCTTGAACGCTGTCCCGAGGTCACAGCGGCATTTGTCGAACTGGGCCATGAAATCGCGAGTCACGGCTGGCGTTGGATTCATTATCAGTCGATGGACGAAGCGGCTGAGCGCGAACATATGACGCAGGCGATCGCCGCATTCTCGCGCCTGGTCGGAGCGGATCACCCGATCCACGGGCTGGGCTGGTACACCGGACGCGACAGTCCGAACACGCGCCGTCTGGTCGCTGATCACGGCGGCTTCGAATACGACAGCGATTACTATGGCGATGAGTTGCCGTTCTGGCTTCAGGTGCGCAAGAGCGACCACAGCCTGGCACCGCATCTGGTCGTGCCGTACACCCTGGATGCCAATGACATGCGGTTTGCGATGCCGCAGGGGTACTCGCATGGGGACGAGTTTTTCCAGTACCTGCGCGATAGCTTTGATGTGCTCTATGCGGAGGGTGCCGAGCGCCCGGCGATGATGAGCATCGGCATGCATTGCCGGCTGTTGGGCCGTCCAGGCCGGATGCGGGCATTGCAGCGATTTCTCGATCATCTGGAGGCGCATGATCGCGTCTGGGTGACCCGACGGATTGATATCGCGAGGCATTGGAAGGCAACGCATCCCTTTGATCCGTCAACCGCGTTCATCTGGGAGCGGACATGATCACCCTGGATCAACTCAATGCCAGCACGCAGGATGATTTCATGCGCCTGCTGGACGGTACCTATGAGCATTCCCCCTGGGTCGCCGAGCGCGCCTGGGCGCATCGTCCCTTCTCGAGCCTGGCCCAACTAAAGCAGGCGCTGGTGCAGGCCGTACGGCAGGCCGATCCGTCGCAGCAACTGGAACTGGTGCGCGCACATCCTGAACTCGCCGGTAAAGCGATGGTGGCCGAGACGCTGACGGCAGAGTCGAGCCATGAGCAGCGCACCGCGGGCTTGACCGATTGCAGCCCGCAGGAGTTCGAACAGATCCAGTCGCTCAACACGCGGTACAACGCCCGATTCGGCTGGCCCTTCATTCTTGCGGTTCGAGGCCCCCGGGGCCTGGGTCTTGGCCGGCAGGCGATTATCGACACCTTCGCCCGGCGCTTGGCGCATCCCGCGGATTACGAGTTTGCAGAGTGTCTGCGCAATATCCACCGCATCGCTGAAATCCGGCTTGATGAAAAACTTGGTGTCCAACCGGCCCTGGGGAACCAGGTCTGGGAATGGGCCGAAACCCTGGCCCAGTATCGGGACCCTGGCTACGCCGAGCGCGGCGAACTGACCGTGACCTACCTGACGCAGGCGCACCGCGCGTGCGCTCGCCAGCTCGTGGACTGGATGCGGGACGACTGCGGCTTCGATTCGGTCGAGATCGATGCGGTCGGTAACGTGGTCGGGATCTACTTCGCTGCAGCGTCGTCGACTGGGACTCGGCGACTGATGACGGGGAGCCATTACGACACCGTTCGTAACGGCGGAAAATACGATGGGCGGCTCGGGATTCTGGTGCCCATGCTCTGCGTGCAGTCGCTTTCTCGTCAAAAGCGACGCCTGCCATTCGATCTCGAAGTGGTCGCGTTTTCCGAAGAAGAAGGGCAGCGCTACAAAGCAACCTTTCTGGGTTCCGGCGCATTGACCGGACAGTTCAATCCAGCCTGGCTGGATCAGCGTGACGCAGGTGGCGTGACGATGCGAGAGGCGATGATCGAGGCTGGTTTAGCGCTTGACCAGATCGAGGCCTTGCGACGAGATCCATCGC
>JBBAOE010000005.1:28556-115566 GCA_040401595.1 Burkholderiaceae bacterium | reverse complement strand
ATCGAGGCTGGTTTAGCGCTTGACCAGATCGAGGCCTTGCGACGAGATCCATCGCGCTATCTCGGTTTCGTTGAAGTGCATATCGAACAAGGTCCTGTGCTCAATGAGCTTGATCTCCCCTTGGGTGTTGTGACTTCGATCAATGGCAGTGTTCGCCTGCTGGGTGAGGTCCGGGGGATGGCGAGTCACGCGGGCACGACGCCGATGAACCGACGCCGTGATGCTGCGAGCGCGGTGGCAGAACTCGCCCTCTATCTGGAGCAACGTGCATCGGCGGTTCCCGATGTGGTGGGCACCATGGGGATGCTCGAAGTGCCGAACGGTTCGATCAACGTCGTGCCGGGGAAATGCCGCTTCAGTCTGGATATCCGCGCGACGACCGATGCGCAGCGGGATGCCTGCGTGGACGATGTGCTGGCGCGGGTCGAATCCATTTGCGCGCGCCGCGGACTGGACTATTCACTGGAGGAAACCTTGCGGGTAGCAGCAGCGCCAAGCGATTCTGGCGTTCAGCAGCGCTGGGAAACGGCGATCTCGGCCCTCGGACTGCCGGTGTATCGAATGCCAAGCGGTGCCGGTCATGATGCAATGAAATTGCATGAAATCATGCCGCAGGCGATGTTGTTCGTCCGCGGTCAGAACGGTGGTATCAGCCATAACCCGCTCGAATCCATTACGCAGCATGATGCAGAACTTTGTGTGCTTGCCTTTGACTGCTTTTTGAATACGCTCGCAGCCGAACACTCAGATTGATGTCGATCTGGAATGCCGTCGCGAGAATCTCCGCGTGCTTCATCGTGGTGCAAACGGGCGACGGGGCAAGCTGTCGCGATTCAAATCCATCCAGATTTTTCTCGCATGCAAATTGCTTGTGCTCGACTTTCGCAATCGTTGGGCCGAGTTCGGCTTTTTTGGAACATATCAGATGAAGCGTATTTTTAAAGCGTTGCGGTCAGTCGCGATCGGGATCTCGGCGGCTGTTGTTTCAGTGTCGGCCAGCGCGCAGACACCGATCAAGTTTCAGCTTGACTGGCGGTTTGAGGGTCCCGCAGCCTTGTTTCTGACGCCAGTTGCCAAGGGGTATTTCAAGGCGGCGGGGTTGGATGTGGCGGTGGATGCCGGTAACGGTTCCGGTGGGACGGTCACGCGGGTCGCTTCGGGCGCCTATGACATGGGGTTCGCAGACATGGCGGCGCTCATGGAGTTTCACGCCAACAATGCGGACGCGCCCAACAAGCCTGTGGCCGTCATGATGGTCTACAACAATACCCCCGCAGCCGTATTGACCTTGAAGAAAAACGGAATTTCCAAACCTGGTGATCTTGCCGGCAAGAAACTCGGCGCTCCGGTTTTTGACGCAGGCAGGCGTGGCTTCCCGATCTTTGCCAGCGCCAATTCCGTCGGGGCCGTTCAATGGGTCACGATGGATCCACCGCTTCGCGAGACCATGCTGGCACGAGGTGATGTCGATGCGATCACCGGTTTTTCGTTCACGTCGCTCCTGAATCTTGAAGCCAGAGGGGTCAAGACCGAAGACATCGTGGTGATGCCGTTCTCCCAATACGGGGTCAAACTCTACGGTAACGTGATTATCGCCAGCCCGAAACTGATTAAAGAAAATCCACAGGCCATCAAGGCCTTCCTGAGCGCTTTTTTGAAGGGTGCCAAGGACGTCATGGCCGATCCGGATGCCTCCATCGAGAGCGTCAAGGCGCGCGATGGCATCATCAACGTCGACCTTGAGAAGCGCCGGCTGCGCATGGCCATCGATGCGGTGATCGCCAGCCCGGATGCCAGAGCCGAAGGCTTTGGTGTGATCGTTCCGGCCCGCCTGACCCAGATGGCCGTCCAGGTCTCTGAAGTGTTTGCGACCAAGAGCCGGGTCAATCCCACAGAGGTCTGGACCGACGCATTTCTGCCCTCCAAGGCCGAGCTGAATATTCTGCCAGCGCCGCCCAAGAAGTAATGCCCGGATGAACGCTGCCACCCGTGTCTCAGAGCCCCGCCACAGCGAGGCGCCTTTTGTTGATTTTCAGAACGTCTGGCTTGCCTACAACGACGATCTGCTCGCCCAGGGACATTTCGCCGTCGAGGACATCTCGCTTCGGGTCACCGAGGGGGAGTTCATCGCGATCGTAGGGCCATCGGGTTGCGGCAAGTCCACCTTCATGAAACTGACCACCGGTCTGAAGATGCCCAGCCGGGGATCCATACAGATCGGTGGTCAGCCCGTGACCGGGCCTCTGAAGATCAGTGGCATGGCGTTCCAGGCACCCAGTCTGTTGCCCTGGCGCACCACGGTCCAGAACGTGTTGCTACCGCTCGAAATCGTTGAGCCATTTCGTTCAAATTTTCGAACCAGGCGCCGGGAATATGAAGACAAGGCCAGGGCCCTGCTGAAGACGGTGGGACTGGCTGGGTACGAGGATAAATTCCCCTGGCAGTTGTCCGGGGGGATGCAGCAGCGTGCGAGCATTTGTCGGGCACTGATCCATGAGCCCAAAATGCTGCTGCTCGATGAGCCGTTCGGGGCGCTGGATGCCTTTACCCGGGAGGAGCTCTGGTGTGTCTTGCGTGACCTCCACGCGCTGCAACGCTTCAATGTGATCCTGGTGACGCATGACCTGCGCGAGAGCGTATTTCTAGCGGACACCGTTTACGTGATGAGCAAGAGTCCGGGTCGCTTCGTGGTTCAACGCAACATCGAACTGCCGCGACCCCGGGACCTCGAAGTCACCTACACGGCCCAGTTCACCGAGATCGTTCATGAGCTTCGCAGCCACATCGGTTCGATCCGCCAGTCAGCCGGCAGTTCGACCAACCCATCGCTACCCCCGGGCCCATCACCGGTGAATCATATGCAGGGGGTGAATTCATGAAGCCGGGCAAAACACTGGAGCGCCTCTCGCCCCTGATCGTGCTGAGCGTCATTCTCCTCGTCTGGCAAGGCGCGGTCTCGATCTTCCGAATTCCGGATTACCTCTTCCCCGGCCCGATCGAAATTGCGCTTCAGTTCAGTGAGTTCAAAGGCGCCCTGCTAGACGCGGCATGGAAAACGTTCTGGGTCACGATGCTCGGGTTTGGTCTTTCGATCGTAATCGGCGTCGCGCTGGGCTTTTTGATCGGTAGTGCACGACTCGCCTACACCGCGCTCTACCCATTGATGGTGGCATTCAACGCCGTTCCCAAGGCAGCGGTGGTGCCGATTCTGGTCGTCTGGTTCGGGATTGGACTCGGCCCAGGCGTTCTGACAGCTTTCCTGATTTCATTCTTTCCGATTACGGTCAACATTGCGACTGGGCTCGCGACCATGGAGCCAGAACTCGAAGATGTGTTGCGCGTGCTCGGCGCCCGGCGCTGGGACGTGCTGATCAAGATTGGTCTACCGCGCTCGATGCCGTACTTCTATGCTTCGCTGAAGGTCGCCATTACTCTGGCATTTGTTGGAACCGTTCTCGCTGAGATGACGGCAGGCGATTCGGGTATTGGATACCTGATGCAGACTGCAGGGTCACAGCAGCGCCTGCCACTGGCTTTCGCCGGCCTGGTCCTGATCGGTGCCATGGCCATGGCCATGTACGAACTCTTTTCCTGGATCGAACGTCGAACCACCGGTTGGGCCCATCGCGGCAGCCAGGGTTGATTCGGAAGAAGTGACGTCTATTCCTCCATTTGGAGGATTGTAAACATTTTCTTTTTAATAAAGACTTCGGACTTTGGTGTTGGTCATCGGGGCGTCCCAGCCCTGATCCTGCTTCTTGAGGTTTCAGTTGAAGTCACATGGATATAGTCGTGGGCCGCAGGACTATCTTGCTCAGTTTTCTGGCGAGATGGTCGTGCCACTGAAGGCCATGCTGGCTTCATTACCCAATGCTCTGGACGTCTTCCTGATGCTTTCGCAGGACCGAAGCCTTTTTCTGGACCTGAATTTCTCGGTTTGCCCAGTCCCGGCCACGCTTCCCATCCACGAACGCCAGCTGCCTCCGGCTCGAGCCATCGGTTTGCACGTATCGCCGACCTGGCTGTCTGGCGAATGTTCGGTTCGGCAGCGGATTTCGATCCATGAGGCGGCCCATGCGGTGGTTGCCCTTCACCTGGGCTTTGTGCCGATTCGTATTGAAGTCAATGAAGACAATCGGGGTGGGTTTTGCCAGCTTCACGCTGAGACTTCGGAGCCGATGAGTCAGGCGGTCGAATTTGAGCGGAAACTGGCGATTCTCCAGGCCGGTTCAATGGCTGAATTCGCGGTCTTTGGTGATATCCATTCCAACGATGGTGCCCAAGCGTTATGGGTCCTCAGCGAACATCGTCCGGAGTGGTCAGCATCGCGGCGCGGCTGCGCATTGATCCGCAGCGCAGCCCGGGCTTGGCGCATCGTGCGGCGCCTGGATCGTCGGATTCTGGAGCTTGCCGGTACGCTCTCGAAGGCGGGGATGATCGAGGGCGCGCAGAACATCTCGGCGGCAGCCATCCGGGGCTAGCGCCTCAAGCGGTGCCGGGGGGATCTTGATCAGACCCCCCGGGTTCGCCGTCGCCGCCCTCGGTGGGATGCTTTCAGACGCTGACGGGCCGCCAGGTCCTACCCGACTGTTGCAACAGGGCTTCAGCTTCGGCCGGACCGTCGGAGCCAGCGGCATAGAGGGCCAGGGGGGCGGCTGCGTCGCCGGTCCAGTAATTGAGCAGCGGCTCAACAATCTCCCATCCGGCGATCACGCTGTCGGAGCGCTGGAAGAGCGTTGCGTCGCCGATCATGCAATCGTAGATCAACGTCTCATAGCCCGTGCTGGGGGCGTTCTGGAAGTAATCACCATAGTGAAAATCCATATGCACCTGGCCAATCGAGATCTTGGGCCCTGGAATCTTGGCGCCAAAGCTCAGCTGCGCGCCTTCATCGGGCTGGAGTCTCAGAATGAGCGCATTGGGCGTGAGGGCTTCCGTGGCCGTGTCCTTGAAGAGCGACAGCGGCGGACGTTTGAACTGGATGTAGATCTCGCTGTTGCGCTTGCTCAGGGCCTTGCCGGTCCGTAAATAGAACGGAACCCCTGCCCAACGCCAGTTGTCGATGGTGAGCTTCATCGCGGTATAGGTCTCGGTCATGCTGGCGGGCGCGACCCCTTCTTCTTCGCGATAGCCCCGCAGCGCATGATCATCCCGGGACCCCGCGGCGTACTGGCCCCGGACCGAATCCGTTGCGGCAACAACGGGGTGTACCGCAGTCAGAACCTTGGTCTTCTCGGTGCGGATCGCATCGGCCGTGAACGACGCGGGTGGCTCCATGCCGACCAGCGCAAGGAGCTGGAAGATATGGTTCGGAACCATGTCGCGCAAGGCGCCGGTGGTTTCGTAAAATCCAGCGCGCCGCTCCACGCCAACCGTCTCCGCCACCGTGATCTGGATGTGATCGATGTGTTCCCGATTCCAGAGCGGTTCGAAAATGCCGTTGGCAAAGCGCATCAGCATGATGTTCTGAACCGTTTCCTTGCCCAGGAAATGATCCATCCGATAGATCTGGCGCTCGGCCACACTCTTGCGAAGCTGGCTGTTCAGGGCTTTGGCGGATTCGACATTGTGGCCAAAGGGCTTTTCCACCACGACCCGCCGCCAACGACCTGGACCTTCCTTGACCAGACCGGCTGCCCCGAGCTGGTCAACGATCCCCGCAAAGAAGCGGGCGGCCACGGCGAGGTAGAACACGACATGTTCACCCGTGCCTTCGGTGGCCGCATTCGCTTCCAGGCGCTCATTGAGGCGGGCATAGCAACCTGGATCTGCGAAGTCGCCTTGCAGGTAGGTGATCCGGGACAGCAGAAGGCTCAGATGATGTTCATCGAGCTTCTGCGCGTAATGCTTGTCATTGCCAAACGCGCGCAAGGCCTCTTCGATCTGCTTGCGAAACGCCTCATTGGTCATTTCCAGACGGTCGACCCCGATCAGCGAAAAACGCTCCGGCAAGAGGCCGGTACGAGACAGGTTGTAGAGCGCAGGCATCAGCAGGCGCTTGGTGAGGTCACCGCCCCCACCAAAAATCACCATGTTGCAGGCAGGTGCCCGGTCACCGTGACGGATCGTTTCGTGGTCGTGGTCTGTATGCATGAACGGACTCGCTGGAGAATTCAGAGGAAGCGCTACCGGAATAGATCGTTGATACGATTCAGTGGATAACGATCTGAATCAATGCGGTTCCTTATGGCCACCGAACTGCTTGCGCATGGCCGACAGGAGTTTTTCGGCGAAGGTATGGTCCTGGCGCGAGCGGAATCGGGCGTAGAGCGCCGCAGAGAGAACGTCGGCAGGCACGGCCTCCTCGATGGCTGCCATGATGGTCCAGCGGCCTTCGCCAGAGTCCTGCACAAACCCGGAGTACCCACGCAGCTCCGGATCTTCGGCTAGGGCGATCGCGCTGAGGTCAAGCAACCAGGACGACACCACACTGCCGCGACGCCAGAGTTCGGCGATATCGGCCAGATTGAGGTTATAGCGCCGCTCAGCGGGAATGCTCTCCTGGCCGACCCCTTTGAGAATATCGAGCCCTTCCGCGTAAGCCTGCATCAGGCCGTACTCGATCCCGTTGTGGACCATTTTGACGAAATGACCCGAACCGGCCGGTCCGGTGTACAGATAGCCGTGTTCGGCGGTGGAATGCAATCCTTCCCGCCCCGGGGTCTTGTCGATCGTGCCAATGCCAGGCGCCAGGGTCTTGAAAATGGGATCGAGGTGCTGTACCGCAGCCTGATCCCCACCGATCATCATGCAGTAACCGCGCTCCAGACCCCAGACGCCCCCGCTGGTGCCGACGTCGATATAGCGGATGCCTTTCGATTCCAGCGCATGCGCGCGGCGCACGTCATCCTGGTAGTTCGAATTGCCGCCGTCGATGATGACGTCGCCCGATTCCAGAATGTGACTAAGCGCGTCGACGGTCGCTTCGGTGATCTCACCAGCGGGCAACATGACCCAAACCGCGCGCGGGTGGGCCAGTTTTGAAACGAGGTCTGCGAGATCCTTGCTCGGCGTCGCCCCCTCGCCAGCGAGTTGCGCGACGGCTGCGGCACTGGCATCAAACACCACACACTGGTGGTGATCGCGCATCAGACGCCGAACAATGTTGCCGCCCATCCGGCCCAGACCAATCATTCCAAGTTGCATCGTGGTTCCTTCCATTTTTTTCGAGATGATTAATTCGCCGGAAATTCGGAAAAGGGTGGGAGACTTAATTGCTGACGAGTCAGAAATGTCCCGACGGAATTCCCAAATAGAGCGACCTGATGAATCATAAGGGGAAAAGTGTGACAAAAAGCGAATCTGCTGAAGCGCCTTTTGTCAATTTGACGCCAGATGCGGTCATGGACGCGATTGAGTCCGTTGGGCCGCGGTGCGATGGGCGTTTGATGGCGCTCAACAGCTTCGAAAACCGGGTCTATCAGCTTGGGGTTGACGGCGACGGTGCTGACGACCGATTTCTAATCGCAAAGTTTTATCGGCCTGGGCGCTGGACCGATGCGGCGATTCAGGAGGAGCATGACTTCATGGCGGAACTCGCGGCGGCCGAGGTGCCCGCGGTCCCACCCATGGCGCTGGGCGGAGCGACGCTGCATCATCATGCCGGCCAGCGGTTTGCTCTGTTCGAGCGCCGCGGGGGGCGGGCGCCAGAACTCGATGATCCCCTTGTACTCGAGCGTATCGGGCGCTTCATGGGCCGTTTGCACCGAGTCGGAGCGGGGCGGGCGTTTATTCATCGGGAAACAGTCGATATTTCGACCTTCGGCGAAGGGCCGCTGGTGTGGCTGGAGCAAGCTGGCCTCGTTCCACCGGAACTGAAACCAGCCTGGGAGGCTGTGACCCAACTGGCGGTTGCGGGGGTGCGCAGAGCGTTTGAGCGTGCGCAGGGGGTGCGCCTGATCCGCCTGCATGGAGATTGCCACGCAGGCAATGTGCTTTGGACGGATCAGGGACCGCATTTTGTCGATTTTGATGATGCCCGCAATGGACCTGCCATTCAGGATTTGTGGATGCTGCTGTCGGGCGACGCACACGCCCAATCCAAGCAACTTGCCCAGGTCTTGAAGGGATACCAGACCTTCGGGCGCCTCGATACCCGGGAACTCCATCTGATCGAAGCGCTCCGAACCCTGCGCTACATTCATTACACCGCTTGGATTGCGCGCCGCTGGGCGGATCCCGCATTTCCCGTCGCCTTCCCCTGGTTCGGCACGGTACGCGACTGGCAGGATCGGATCCTCGCACTGCGCGAGCAGGTGGCTGCGATGGAGGAGCCCACGCTTGCGCTCCTTGCGGATTAAGGCCCGGGGTCTGCGAGGCTTTCTCATGCGCACCAGGCATCGGGCCGCCTTTGTGCGATCCTAGCGGCCGATGAAGATTGATCCGTATTTTCCCGGAGTCCATTCCGCATGAGCGCTCAAACTCAGAGTCAGCCCTTTCGGGTCATGATGTTGGCCGCGTTGGGGGTGGTGTTTGGCGATATTGGAACCTCGCCGCTGTATGCCTTCAAAGAGGCTTTTTTTGGCAGCCACGCCCTCGCGGCAACACCCGAGAATGTGTTTGGCGTGCTGTCGATGATGTTCTGGGCGGTGACGATCATCGTCTCGATTAAGTACGTGTCAATCGTTCTTCGTTTCGATCACCGGGGAGAGGGCGGGGTGCTCGCGCTGCTGTCCGTTGCGCAGCGCATGATCGCCCACCGGCCCGAACTGGCCTGGCTGGTCGGAGCCTTTGGGGTGTTTGCTGCATCGCTGTTTTACGGCGACGCCATCATCACGCCAGCGATTTCGGTGCTGGCGGCGGTGGAAGGGCTCAGTGTCGCTGCGCCCGGGCTGGAATCTTATGTCGTACCGATTTCGATTGTGATCCTGATCGGGTTATTCAGCTTACAGCGCCACGGAACTGCGGATGTCGGGCGATTTTTCGGCCCAGTCATGATTGTCTGGTTTGCGACGCTGACCGGACTCGGACTGCTTCATATCATTGAAATGCCTGAAATTCTGGGCGCCATTGATCCCAGTCACGCCATTCGGTTTGCCCTGGATCGCCCGGGGCTCGCGTTCGTGGCCTTGGGCTCGGTGTTTCTGTGTTTGACTGGCGCCGAAGCGCTTTATGCGGACATGGGGCATTTTGGCTTGCCGCCCATCCGCGTCTGCTGGTTCTTTTTGGTGTTCCCGGCGCTGATGATCAACTACCTGGGTCAAGGGGCTCTGGTGCTGACCGAACCCGATGCCCGGGAGAATCCGTTTTTTTTGCTGGCGCCCGAATCCCTGCAACTCCCGTTGGTGATCCTCGCGACCCTCGCCACCGTGATTGCCTCTCAGGCGACCATCTCCGGGGCATTTTCGGTCACACAACAGGCTTCCAGGCTGAACTACCTGCCTCGCCTGCGAGTCTTGCACACCTCGGAGCATTCGCAGGGTCAGATCTACATCCCGGTCGTCAACTGGGTGCTACTGGTCTCGGTGGTCTTGCTGGTCCTCGCCTTCAAATCGTCCAGCGCCCTGGCCGCAGCGTATGGCCTCGCTGTTTCCGGTGATTTGATTATTTCAAGCGTGCTGCTGGCCGTGGTGCTGCTCCATCAGGAATCCCAACGGATGCGCTGGCTCGTGATCCCGCTGGTGGCGTGGTTTTGCCTGGAGCTGGCATTTCTTGCGGCCAATCTGTCGAAGTTTTTTGACGGGGGATGGTTTCCACTCACGATTGCGGTCAGTGTCTTCACGATGTTGACGACCTGGCACCGCGGCACCATGTTGCTGCGTGCCCGAAAAGTGTCCCGTCCCGAGGCCCGCGATGATGCGGTTGCGTTCGAGCTCGAACGGGCGACCCGGGTGCCGGGCACAGCTGTGTTCTTCAGTTCTTCGCGGGGCGGATTCCCCAGCGCATTTCTGCACAACATGAAACACAACAAGATCGCGCATGAACGCCTGATTTTCCTGACGATTGCGTTCGATGACAGGCCGCGCATTCTGAACGACGAACGACTCGAGTTGCGCCGCGCCTCCCACGGCGTTATCTATCTGACGGCCCATTTTGGTTTTCGCGAAGATCCCGATGTCTCGACTATTTTCCGGCTGGCGCGACGCAGAGGCCTTGATGTCGATCTCGGGCAGACGTCTTTCTTTACCAGTAAACCCACCCTGGTCTCGGTGTCCCGGCGCGGTTTCTTTGGTTGGCGCCGCTCCATGTTTGGCTGGATGCTCCAGAACAGCCCCTCAGTTGCAGATTATTTCCGTCTACCACCCAATCGTGTGGTGGAGATGGGTACTCAGATCGCCATTTAGCCGAATCCATGACCGCACGAAAATCGGAATACTCTGAGGGATCGATCCGGGTCCTGAAAGGTCTGGAACCTGTCCGCCAGCGGCCAGGGATGTATACCCGTACCGAAAATCCCCTGCACATCGTGCAGGAGGTCATCGATAACGCGGCTGACGAGGCGCTTGCGGGTTTCTGTCGCGAAATCACGGTGACCCTGGAAACCGATGGCAGCGTGACGGTGGACGATGACGGGCGGGGTATACCCGTCGGTATGCACCCGGAAGAAGGGGCGCCCGTGGTCGAGATCGTCTTTACCCGCCTGCATGCCGGCGGCAAATTCGACAAGGCCTCGGGTGGCGCCTACAGTTTTTCCGGCGGTTTGCATGGCGTGGGCGTGAGTGTCACCAATGCCTTGTCGACCCGCCTCGAAGTGACGGTGTGGCGCGATGGTGGGCAACATCACCTGGTGTTTGCCGGTGGTGAGGTGCTCCAAGCCCTCAGTTCGCAACCGGCGCCGCGCGGGAGCCGACGCAGTGGGACCCGTGTGCGGGTCTGGCCGGATCCGAAATATTTTGATTCGCCGGTGATTGCCCAGTCGGAGCTGGAGCGTCAGCTGCGCGCCAAGGCGGTTCTCCTGCCCGGACTGCAGACGGTCTTGATCGAGGCGCGCACAGAGCGTCAGCAATCCTGGCGCTATGCCGAAGGCTTGCGGGGATACCTGACCGAGGCGCTGGCGTCGTCATCGTCGGCCCAGACTCTGGTTCCGTTATTCGAGAGTGAACAATATGCGCCAACCGGCCATGACTCGTTTGCGGAAGGTGAGGGCGCGGCCTGGTGTGTCGCTTGGACCGAAGAGGGGCCGACGATTCGGGAGTCGTACGTCAACCTGATCCCGACACCCGCCGGTGGTACGCATGAAAGCGGGTTGCGCGAAGGACTCTTCCAGGCCGTGAAATCATTCGTCGAATTGCATTCGCTTCTGCCCAAGGGCGTCAAGCTGATGCCCGAGGATGTGTTTGCGCGGGCGAGCTTTGTGCTCAGCGCCAAAGTGCTGGATCCCCAGTTTCAGGGGCAGATCAAGGAGCGACTGAACTCTCGCGATGCGGTGCGCCTGGTCGGTGGCTACGCACGCCCACAACTTGAGTTGTGGCTGAGCGAACATGTCGACTACGGGCGCCGGCTTGCTGAACTCGTGATCCGTCAGGCTCAGGCGCGCCAGCGTAGCGCTCAGAAAGTGGAGAAGAAAAAGGGTTCAGGGGTCGCTGTCCTGCCAGGAAAACTCACGGATTGTGAAAGCGATGATCTGACCCGGAACGAGATTTTTCTGGTCGAAGGCGATAGCGCGGGCGGTAGCGCCAAGATGGGGCGGGACAAGGAATTTCAAGCCATCCTGCCCTTGCGCGGCAAGGTACTCAACACCTGGGAAGCGGACCGGGACCGTTTGTTCGCCAACAACGAAATTCACGATATTTCAGTCGCATTGGGTGTGGACCCCCATGGCTTGGCGGCGCCAGCGGGCGGCGGATCGTCCGTGCCGATTGCGCCCGATGCTGCTATCACGCTGAGCGGCTTGCGCTATGGGCGAGTCTGCATTCTCTCCGACGCTGATGTGGACGGCGCGCATATCCAGGTCCTGCTACTGACGCTTTTTTGGCGCCATTTTCCGGCCTTGGTGGAGCAGGGGCATGTCTACGTGGCCCGCCCACCGCTGTATCGGGTCGACGTGCCTGCTCGGGGCAAGCGTCCACTGCGCAAGATCTACTGTCTCGATGATGGCGAGCTTGCCCACACCTGTGATCGCCTCCGTAAGGAAGGCCTGACCGACACCGTCTGGTCGATCAGTCGATTCAAGGGCTTGGGCGAGATGACGGCGGAGCAGTTGTGGGAAACCACGATGAACCCGGATACGCGTCGGCTGCTCCCGGTGACGCTTGGCGATGTCGATGAAGCGTCGACGCGGGCACGATTCACCATGCTGATGGGCAAGGGCGAAGCCTCAGCCCGACGCGCCTGGCTGGAGGAACATGGCAACGAGGTCGAGGTCGACGTATGAAGGATCGCGCTATGAAGAAGCCGCCAGCCATCATCGGCGGGGTACTACTGCTTGCGAGCAATCTGGCTTGCGCTGAGATTCTGGGCGAGGTGAGTACCGTTTTCAAACTGATCGGTCCTGACCATAAAATCGTCATCGAAGCCTATGACGATCCCAAAGTGACCGGGGTCGCCTGCTATGTGTCTCGTGCAAAAACCGGTGGGGTCAGCGGTGCGCTCGGTCTGGCCGAAGACAAATCCGAAGCCTCGATCGCCTGCCGGCAGGTCGGCCCTATCGCTTTCAAGAGCCCGCTACCCAAGCAGGAGACCGTCTTCGACGAACGCCTCTCATTGCTCTTCAAGAAGCTCCATATCGTGCGGATCGTCGATCCTGCGCGCAACGCGCTGGTGTACCTGACCTATGCCGATCGGCTGATTGAAGGCAGTCCGCAGAATTCAGTCACGGCCGTGCCCGTTCCGGCGAGCACGCCGATTCCGGTGCGCTGATCGTTTATTTCAAGGGTTTGAACCGGATCCGCTTGGGTCGCGCGGCTTCTTCACCGAGTCGCTTCCTGCGGTCTGCTTCGTATTCCTGATAGTTGCCGTTGAAGAAGGTGACCTGAGAGTCGCCCTCAAAGGCCAGGATGTGGGTCGCGATCCGGTCGAGGAACCAGCGGTCATGGCTAATGACCATGACGCAACCGGCAAATTCCAGCAATGCGTCTTCGAGTGCACGCAAGGTCTCGACATCAAGATCGTTGGACGGCTCGTCGAGCA
Organism: Burkholderiaceae bacterium; assembly: GCA_040401595.1. GTDB lineage: Bacteria > Pseudomonadota > Gammaproteobacteria > Burkholderiales > Burkholderiaceae_E > RFPW01. The sequence goes on along the minus strand of JBBAOE010000005.1, from coordinate 102,498 downwards.
GCAGGACATTACCCCCGGCGATCAGCGTCCGGGCCAGATGCAGACGGCCACGCTCGCCGCCTGAGAGCAAACTGACTTTCTTGTTCTGGTCACTACCCTTGAAGTTGAAACGACCGACGTACGCGCGCGACGAGACTTCGAAGCGACCGATCGTCATCAGATCTGAACCGTCGGAGACGGACTCCCAAACGGTTTTGTCCCCTTCGAGCGCATCGCGCGACTGGTCGACATGGGCGATTTTGACCGTCGGTCCGATCACGATCGATCCGCTATCGGGGGTTTCGCGACCGGTGATCATCCGGAACAGGGTGGATTTGCCGGCACCGTTGGGGCCGATGATGCCAACGATGGCCCCGGGTGGGACGGCGAAGCTCAGGTCGTCGATCAGCAGACGATCGCCATACGCTTTGCGAACATTCTTGAATTCGATAACGGTATCGCCCAGACGTTCAGCGACCGGAATGAAAATCTCCTGCGTTTCATTGCGCTTCTGATATTCATGGCTGGAGAGTTCTTCGAAGCGGGCCAGTCGGGCCTTGCTCTTGGCCTGTCGCCCCTTCGGGTTCTGCCGCACCCATTCCAGTTCCTTCTTCAGTGCCTTCTGACGTGCGCTCTCGCCCGACTCCTCCTGGCGCAGACGATCCTGCTTCTGTTCCAGCCAACTCGAGTAATTGCCTTTCCAAGGAATCCCGTGGCCGCGGTCCAGTTCGAGAATCCATTCGGCTGCGTTATCCAGGAAATAACGATCGTGGGTAATCGCCACGACCGTGCCCGGGAATTTGTGCAAAAACTGCTCGAGCCAATCGACGCTCTCGGCGTCGAGGTGGTTGGTGGGCTCGTCCAGCAGCAGCATGTCGGGCTTGGACAGCAGCAAACGGCAGAGCGCGACCCGGCGCTTCTCACCGCCAGACAGGTTTCCGACGATTGCCTCCCACGGTGGCAAGCGCAGGGCGTCGGCCGCGACTTCCAGCTGGTGTTCGACGTCGCCGCCGTCGGCCGTCGCCAGCAGCGCCTCGAGGTCAGCCTGCTCGGCGGCGAGTTTGTCGAAATCGGCGTCTGGCTCGCCATACGCGGCATACACCTCGTCCAGTCGCTTCTTGGCGGCTGCGATGGAACCCAGTCCGACCTCGACCGCTTCGCGGACCGTCTGCGTTGGATCGATGTCGGGTTCCTGCGGCAGGTAACCGACATTCAAGTTCGGCATGGGCCGGGCTTCGCCTTCAAAGTCCTTGTCAACGCCCGCCATGATCTTGAGCAGCGACGATTTGCCGGAACCATTGAGGCCCAGCACGCCGATCTTGGCGCCTGGAAAGAAGGAGAGCGAAATATCCTTCAGGATCTGACGCTTGGGCGGCACGATTTTGCCGACGCGATTCATCGTAAAGACGTACTGGGCCATGGGACTCGGTAAACGTTGGATGCTGGGTGCTTGGGGAGCATGTGCTGCAGAATCCGCACACGCATGATTTCAATGGTACAGCCTCTATACTGCCCCCGCTGATCCGCGTCCCCGAGAGCCCATGGTAGACCTGCTGACAACACCCGAACCTGTTGCCCCCCCAGAAGACGATCAGGCGATTACCCTGGCGCGTTACGCCGAGCGGGCCTACCTGGACTACGCCGTTTCTGTGGTCAAGGGGCGTGCGCTCCCCGATGTTTGCGACGGTCTCAAACCGGTTCAGCGTCGAATTCTGTATTCCATGGATGCCATGGGACTCGGCCCGACCGCCAGGCCGGTCAAGAGCGCCCGGGTCGTGGGTGACGTTCTCGGACGCTTTCATCCCCACGGCGACCAGTCCGCGTACGACGCGCTTGTTCGTCTGGCGCAAACGTTTACGTTGCGATACCCGCTGATTGACGGGCAGGGCAACTTTGGCTCGCGTGACGGTGACGGCGCGGCGGCGATGCGCTATACCGAAGCGCGGTTGACGCCCTATGCGCGCCTGTTGCTCGATGAGATTGATGCGGGCACCGTGGATTTCGTTCCGAACTATGATGGTTCGACCGAAGAACCCCGCTGTCTGCCTGCCCGTTTGCCCGTGGTGCTGCTTAATGGGGCATCCGGCATTGCAGTCGGTCTCGCCACCGAGATCCCACCGCATAACCTGCGCGAAGTGGCCGCCGCAGCCGTATTGATGATGCGCGATGGCGATCGCTGGTTTTCGGATTTTGGCGCAGGCGAGGCTGCGGTCATTCGCAACGCAGCCGCCGCTCGGGATGCGCTCGAGGCGGTGCTTGAACGCCTGCCTGGACCCGATTTCCCGGGAGGGGGGCAAATCATCTCATCGGGCTCCGAACTGCGTGATCTGTACGCGGGCGGGCGTGGTTCAATCAAGGTGCGAGCCAGCTGGAAAATTGAGGATCTCGCCCGTGGCCAGTGGCAATTGGTGGTCACGGAATTGCCACATGGCACCTCGGCGCAGAAAGTGCTCGAAGAGATCGAAGAGCTCACCAACCCGCGCCCTCGACTTGGCAAGAAAGCGGTCAGCCCCGAGCAGTTGCAGCTCAAACAGACGGTGCTGGGCGTGCTGGAGCGCGTCCGAGATGAATCGGGGCGCGAAGCGGCGGTACGGCTTGTTTTTGAGCCCCGATCGTCACGACTGTCGCAGGACGACTTTATCAACGTCTTGCTCGCCCACACCAGTCTGGAGTCTTCGGTTCCGTGCAATTTGGTGATGATCGGGGTCGATGGCCGGCCACGCCAGAAGGCATTGATCGAAATTCTGCGTGAGTGGTGTGGCTTTCGCATCACCACCGTCACGCGCAGAACCCGCCATCGGCTGAACAAGGTCGACGATCGGATTCACATCCTCGAAGGCCGGCAACTGGTGCTGTTGTCGATCGACGAAGTGATTGCAACGATCCGCGCAGCCGACGAACCGAAACCAGCGTTGATCGAGCGCTTTGGGCTCAGCGAGCGCCAGGCTGAAGACATTCTGGAGATCCGCCTGCGCCAGCTGGCCCGGCTTGAAGCGATCAAAATCGAGCAGGAGCTCAGTGAATTGCGGACCGAGAAAGCCGGTCTGGAGGGGCTCCTGAATGATCCCAAAGCGATGCGACGGCAAGTGATCCGCGAGATCGAGCAGGATGCCAAACAATATGGCGATGATCGACGAACCCGGATCGAGGCGGCCAGCCGTGCAGTCGTCGAAGTCAGGATTGTGGATGAAGCGGTGACGGTGATCGTGTCGGAAAAGGGGTGGGTACGGACCCGCCAGGGCCATGGGCATGATGCGACCCAGTCCAGTTTCAAATCTGGGGATGGTTTTGATGGGGCGTACGAAGTTCGCAGCACCGATTTTCTTCTCGTGATTGGCTCGGACGGCAGGGTCTTTTCAGTTCCCGTCAGTACGTTGCCCGGTGGCCGGGGCGACGGTCAGCCCGTCACCAGCCTGATCGATCTGGCCGCTGGTACCAAGGTGGCCTGGGTGTTTGCGGCAGCTGCTGATGGCGGAATTTTGTTGGCGACAGATGGCGGCATCGGTCTATCCTGCCAGGGATCCGATTGGGTCGGGCGTAACCGCAGCGGGAAGTCGTTTATGTCGATTGAGCCCGGCGATCATCTGCTGCGGCCTGTATTGGTGGGCTCGGCTTCTTCGGGAATGTCGTCCATGCGGGTGGCCTGCCTATCAACGGGTGGCCGTCTGCTGACGTATCCGGTGACCGATGTGAAGGTCTTACGCAGCGGCGGGCGCGGCAGCACCCTCATGGCGCTCGAGAGCGACGAGCGTCTGTCAGCGCTTGTGGCTTATGGCCCGGACGGTGTCCTTGTGCGAGGCACCGGACGCGCTGCGAAGGCCGTTGAACGGACCATGAGCGGGCGGGAATTGGGGAACTATGATGGTGCGCGTGGGCGCAAGGGTCGATTGCTGGAACCAAGGGTGCGTGATGGCAGCATGGTCTGTGTGCAACCGTCCGCCGCCACCTCGGGTGGCTGAGCGCGTGTCCAGCGGAGGTAAACGGGTTCGCCAGCTTGCGCGCGCGCAGACGACTGCGTGGATTGGCGCTTGCCTTCGCCGATCGAGGGTACCGTGTTGACTCCCCGCCCGGCGATCCCGGTTCGGGTGGGGTTGATCTTCTGCGCCGCAGTCGCCGCCGGGGCCCTGGGCTTCGGGATGGTTGCCCAGTTGGTCTGGCACATGCGGCCATGCCCCTGGTGTACCCTTCAGCGCCTAATTTATGCCCTCATTCTGCTGTCAAGCCTGGCTGGCGTTGCATTCCACTGGCGTGGCGTGCGGCTCGGGATCAGTTGCGGCGTGATCCTGCTCGCAGCCGCTGGAGTCGCGGCAGCAGCGTGGCAGTCTTTTGGACCAGTCGATGCCGGCGGGTGTGCGCTGACCTTGGCAGACCAGATCGTTCAGGCAACCGGATTGGATGTGCGCTTGCCGAAGATCTTTTCAGCGACCGCCAACTGCGACGAAGCCAATGTGCCCCTGATGGGCATTCCGTTCGCAATCTGGTCGCTGCTGACCTACGCGATGATCGGAGCGGTGATGGCGTTTGTGACCTGGTCAGGCTGGCCCAGCAGCGTCGCCGAAGAGCCCTGATGCCGATCTGAGAGATCGGCCGCTGCACTTCACGCCATCGAGTCAGCGGTTGACGTCGACAATCACACGCCCGCGGACCTTCCCCGCCAGCAATTCGGGCGCGAGGGTTAGCGCCTCACTGAGCCCGATTTCGCGCGATGCGATCAGGTCGAGACGTGGTCCGGTCAGGTCGCGCGCCAGTCGCGCCCAAGCGGCGATGCGCCTCGGTAACGGGCACTGGACGCTGTCGACACCGACCAGGCTGATCCCTCGGAGGATGAAGGGCGCAACGCTCGCCGGGAAATCCATTCCCTGCGCCAAGCCGGTTGCGGCCACGGTGGCACCGTAGCGCAGGCTCGCGCAGACGTTGACCAGCGTATGACTGCCTACGCAATCGATGGCGCCCGCCCAGCGCTCTTTGCCCAGTGGCTTACCCGGCGTATCAAAGTCCGAACGCGGCAGGACCTCTGCTGCGCCGATCGCCCGTAACCAGTCTGCCTGATCGGTCTTGCCGGTCACAGCCACGACCCGGTGCCCGGCCTGAGCTAGGAGGGCGACCGCAACGCTGCCGACGCCGCCCCCTGCACCGGTGACCAGAACCTCGCCCTCACCGGGTTGGATTGCGCTGCGCTCGAGTGCTTGCGTACAGACTTCAACGCAGAGCGCGGCGGTATACCCAGCGGTTCCGATGGCCATCGCCCGTCTTGTGCCAATGGCGGCGGGTAAGGGAACCAGCCAGTCGGCTGGAACCCGAGCGCGCTGGGCGAGACCGCCCGGATGGGTCTCACCCACGCCCCAGCCGTTGAGAACCACCGCCTGACCGGGCGTGAACCGCGAGTCGCGGCTGTTCTGAACGATGCCAGCGAAGTCGATCCCGGCGATGAGCGGGAATTTGCGAACGATCGGTTTACCCGTCAGCGCCAGGGCATCCTTGTAGTTGACGGTTGACCATTCCACACCGACGTCGACGGTGTGATCGTTTGCCTCGCTCAGGAGGCTCTCGTCCACCGATTCCACGGATGCGATCTGTGATTTTCCACTTGGGTCGTTGGGATCCTTGCGGACGACGATGGCACGAAACATGGTGAGCTCCAGAATTTGGGTCTTGTTTCGCACGATCTTAAAGCATGACCCTTGAAATCCAGTTCAGTGACCCCCATTTCCGCCATCGACGTCCGGTAACAGTTCCGGAGCGACCTTCATCGAACCATCATCGACGAGCGAACCATGAGCGAGATTGAATCGAAACCCCAAACGATGGGCTTCCAGGCTGAAGTGAAGCAGTTGCTTCACCTGATGATCCACAGCCTTTACAGCAATCGGGAAATTTTTCTGCGTGAACTCGTATCGAACGCATCGGATGCCTGCGACAAGCTGCGTTTCGAAGCGCTCGATCACCCTGCGCTGTGGGAAGGTGACCCGGACCTGGCCATTGAAGTCGATTTTGACGAGGCGGCCCGCACCATCACGATCCGCGATAACGGAATCGGTATGTCACGCGACGAAGCGATCGCGCATCTGGGTACGATTGCCCGCTCCGGGACCAAGGAATTTCTGTCCAAGCTGGACGGCGGTGGGCGGGGAGACGCCCGCCTGATCGGTCAGTTTGGAGTTGGTTTTTATTCGTCCTTTATTGTCGCTGACCGCGTTGCGGTGCGGACGCGTCGGGCGGGCTTGCCCCCCAGCGAAGGGGTGTGCTGGACCAGTGAAGGTAGCGGTGATTTCACCGTGGAGTCGATCGATCTGCCGCGGCGCGGAACCGAAATCGTCCTCCATCTTCGCGCGGATGAGGCTGCGGGGACCGGCACCGAAGAAGACGGTGAAAGTGGGCTCTCGCGCCTTTCGGATCTCTTGAGTGGCTGGCGGCTGCGCTCGATCCTGCGCCGCTACAGTGACCATATCTCGCTGCCGATCCGCATGCGTGCGCCCAAACCCGCAGACGAGGCGGGTGGCCCGGACCTCGAGCAAGCCGACGTTGCAGCGCTGATGGCCGAGGTGGAAGCGGGTGCAGACAAGGCCGCATCCGAGGGTGGCGATGCGACACCCAAGGCTCCCGCTGGCTGGGAGATGGTCAATCAGGCATCCGCACTCTGGACACGATCAAAGTCCGAGCTCGACGATGACGCTTACAAGGCCTTCTACCGTCATACCAGTTCGGATTATGAGGATCCCCTCGCCTGGTCGCACAATCGGGTCGAAGGGCGCACGGAATACACCCAGCTGCTGTTTATTCCGGGCCGGGCGCCGTTCGATCTTTATGACCGTCAGGCGAAACATGGCCTGCGGCTTTATGTGAAACGTGTATTCATCATGGAGGATGTCGAACATCTTCTGCCGTCTTACCTGCGTTTCGTGCGCGGCGTAATCGACGCGGCCGATCTGCCCCTGAACGTATCGCGGGAAATTCTTCAGGATTCTCGCGACGTCAAAGCGATCCGCGATGGCAATACGCGACGGGTTTTGGGCCTTCTTGAAGATCTGGCTGAGAACCGCAAGGAGGACTACGCGAAATTCTGGAGCGCTTTTGGTGCTGTTCTTAAAGAAGGTCTGGGCGAAGATTTAGGCAATCGCGAGCGCCTGTCCAAACTTCTGCGCTTTGCAACGACGCATCAGGATTCTGCCATTCAGGATGTTGCGCTTGCTGACGTGGTTTCGCGTATGAAGCCCGGCCAGGAGTCGATTTTTTACATCACCGCTGAGAGCTGGCAGGCTGCGCGTTCAAGCCCGCATCTCGAGGCATTCAAGGCGCGCGGCGTGGAAGTGCTGCTGTTGACCGACCGGGTTGACGAGTGGATGCTGTCTTATCTGCGTGAATTCGACGGCAAGAAGCTGCAAAGTGTTGCCGCCGGGGATTTTGATCTAAACAAACTCGGTGAGGCAGCCGAAGGCGCCTCTCCTGCGACACCAGCAGCCGATGACCCGGCCGATGCGCAGCTGATCGAGCGGATCAAGACCAGCCTGGGCGAGCGCGTCAAGGACGTTCGGGTCACCCAACGACTCGTGGATTCCGCTGCCTGTCTGGTTTCGGCTGAAGGCGACCTGAGCGGGCACCTCGAACGCATTCTGCGTGAGGCTGGACGCGAGGTCCCAAGTCGCAAGCCGATCCTGGAAGTGAATCCGGGACACCCTCTGGTGCGTCAGCTCAAATCACAGCTTGGCACTGACGGCGGTGGCGCCCGATTCGATGACTGGGCTTCGGTCATCTTCGACCAGGCGACCCTATCCGAGGGCGGGCGGCTCGAGGATCCTGCGGGCTTCGTGAAGCGTCTCAACGATCTCTTGCTCTCGCTCGCGCTGCGGTGAGTATGGCCCTGCTGGTCCGGGCAGCTGGGGGCCTTGAGCGTGTCGTGAGTTCAATTCGGGTTGGTCGGCGTCGATGGTGACATCGCGCGCCCGCACCCGGGAGTCGGTCAGTTTTTCTGAACTGGATGGCGTGCGTTATCTGCATCTGGGCGATAGCCCCTGGGTGCAGAGCGCTGTCCGACTCGATGCGCCGCAGACGCTCGAACTGGAATATGTTCGCCAAATGACGGGTTGGTTGCTCTTCCTTCATGCGCCTGCGCAGATTGCGATGCTGGGACTTGGAGGAGGGTCGCTGGCAAGCTGGAACTTGCGCTACCTGCGACGGACTCGGGTGGTGGCGGTCGAGCATAATCCGGCGGTCATTCTTGCGGCCAAGACCATGTTCGGTCTCCCCGCCGAGGGGCCTCGATTTGAGGTGGTGGCCCAAGATGCCCTGCAGTGGGCGAAGGCCGCCCCAGCAAGGCATTTCGGGGTGGTGCAGGTCGATCTCTATGACAGTGCGGCACGTGGTCCGGTACTGGACACGGTTGACTTCTATCGGACGGTACGCAATCTCCTGATGGATTCCGGCGGGCTGCTGGTCGTCAACCTGTTCGGACTCGCACAGGGCCTCAAACACAGTCTGGCGCACTTGCGTGAAGCCTTCGACGATCGGATTCTCTTGCTTGCGCCGAGTCATGCGGGCAATCGGATCGCGATCGGTTTTCACGGACCGCCGCTACGCATCGACCCGGTGGCCTTATCCAAACGCGTCGCCTGGCTTGAACAGCGATTTGGCTTTCCCTACGGCAGCTGGCTGGAGGGGACTGAAACCCTGCGAGCGGAACCCTAACGCATCAGCGCCCGCATCGCCCGGTCCAGCCCGGCCATCGTGACCGGGTACATGCGATCACCCACCATCTGGCGCATCATCGCCACGGACTGTCGATACGCCCAGACGCCCTCGGGTTCCGGGTTGAGCCAGGCATTTCGGGGGAACCGGTCCAGCAGGCGCTGAATCCACTCGGCGCCCGCTTCCTCGTTGTGGTACTCGACCGATCCGCCTGGCTGCATGATCTCGTAGGGGCTCATGGTGGCATCGCCGACAAACACCAGACGCCAGTCAGGATTAAATTTTCGGATCAGATCCCAGGTCGAGGTTCGTTCAGTGGCACGACGTCGATTGTTTTTCCATACATGGTCATAGACGCAATTATGAAAATAGAAAAACTCAAGATTCCGAAATTCACTTCTCGCGGCTGAAAAGAGCTCTTCGGTGCGCCGGATGTGGTCATCCATCGTGCCGCCAACATCCATCAGCAGGAGGACCTTGACGCTGTTATGGCGTTCCGGGCGCAGGCGCAGATCGAGCCAGCCCGCGTTGCGGGCCGTGGCACCAATGGTGCCGTCCATATCCAGCTCTTCGGCTGCACCTTCGCGGGCAAAACGTCGCAAGCGCCGAAGCGCGATCTTGATGTTGCGGGTACCGAGTTCGACCGTATCGTCATAGTCCCGATAGGCGCGTTGCTCCCAGACCTTGATCGCTGTCCGGTTGCCCGCGGACGGTCCGCCGATGCGAACGCCTTGCGGATGGTAACCGCCGTTGCCAAACGGGCTGCTGCCGTTCGTTCCGATCCATTTCGAGCCGCCCTCGTGGCGTTCCTTCTGCTCGTCCAGTAACTGCTTCAAGCGCTCCATGAGCGCATCCAGACCACCCCCCTCGGCAAAGGCGGCGTCGATCGCGGCCTTTTCCTCCGGCGTGAAATCGCGCTGAAGGAGCCGCTTGAGCCAGTCTTGCGGCAACTCTGCGCCGAGGGCGCCGATCGCGTCGGTTAGCGAAGAAACACCATGGAAGTAGACGCCAAACGCCTTGTCGAATCGATCAAAGAGGCGTTCATCCTTGATCAGGGTCATGCGGGCGAGCCAGTAAAACTCATCGACTGACGGACCGACGATGCCCTCTTTCAGCGCTTCGAGCAGGCGCAGGTGCTCGTGCAGCGACACCGGCAGCTTGGCGCGGCGCAGATGAAAGAGGAAGTCAACGAGCATGCAGGTGCCTCAACGATTCTGACGCTGCATGAACATCAGGCGTTCAAACAGGGCGAGATCCTGCTCGTTCTTGAGCAAGGCACCCGCGAGCGGGGGTAGTCCGGGTTTGCCGTCGGGGCCAGGGGCTGGTTTGCTGACCGAGTCTGGCGGGATGTCTTCAGCCAGTAACAGTCTGATCCAGTCCAGGAGCTCGCTGGTCGAGGGCTTTTTCTTCAGCCCGGCAATGTCGCGCATCTGGTAGAAAGCGTCGAGCGCAGCAGCCACCAGGGTTTTCTTCAGTCCCGGGAAATGAACATCCACGATCGACTGCATGGTTTCCCGATCGGGGAAGCGGATGTAATGGAAAAAACACCGGCGTAAAAACGCGTCCGGTAATTCCTTCTCATTATTGGAGGTCACAATCATGAGCGGGCGATGCCGCGCGCGAATGGTTTCGCGGGTCTCGTAGACGTGGAATTCCATCCGGTCGAGTTCGCGCAGGAGATCGTTCGGGAATTCGATATCGGCCTTGTCGATTTCATCGATCAGCAGAACCGCAGGCTCCGGGCTGTCGAAGGCCTGCCAGAGCACGCCCCGGACGATGTAATTGGCGATGTCACGCACGCGCTCGTCGCCGAGCTGCGAGTCGCGTAGCCGGGATACCGCGTCGTATTCGTAGAGACCTTGCTGCGCCTTGGTGGTGGACTTGACATGCCATTGCAGCAGCGGCATTCCCAGTTCACGGGCGACTTCCTCGGCGAGCATGGTCTTGCCGGTGCCGGGCTCTCCTTTGACCAGGAGCGGTCGCGAAAGCCTGGCAGCCGCGTTGACTGCAAGTCTCAGATCGTCGGTTGCAACGTAGGTGGAAGACCCTTCGAATCGGGCGACCGTCTTTTGGTTTCGGGCTGAATCATTCATGTTTTGGATCATACTTCAATGCCTTCCCGGCGATATCAGGTGATGCGTCGGATCGTCGCATTGTTGGATTGCAGTGCTTCAAACTGGCGGTCCGACAGTCTGGTCGGTAAAATCGGAAGGATGGTCGTTGGTCAATTCGCTGGTCAATTTTTAATTATTCATGGGATCCGCATGAAGTCTTCTGCTTTCGCGGCCACGGTTTTTGTTGCTGCCTCGCTTGCCTGCCCGTCTTTGTTTGCCGCTGACGCCGTTCAGGGGAGCGCAGAGGCAGCCCGCAACAAAGTTTCGATGTGTATCGGCTGCCACGGTATCCCAGGATATAAGGCCTCGTTTCCCAGCGTTTATTCGGTTCCAATGATTTCGGGGCAGTCCCCGAAATACCTCGAAAATGCGCTGATGGCTTACAAGAAAGGCGAGCGCAGCCATCCGACCATGCGTGGCATTGCGGCTGGACTGAGCGATCAGGACATGGCCGATCTCGCTGCTTACTATGGCGGCGGACAACAGAGCGCAGCGGCCCCTGCCGCCGCAGCCAAGTGAAGGTAACCGGGGTAGTCATGATGAATTTCAGCTTAAAGCAGTACCGCCGGATGATTCCATTCACGGTTGCCTTCGCCGCCATGGCGGGGAGCGCGCTGACCCAGGCCGCCGATCTGAACGGTGCCAAGCAAAAGGCCGAACAGGTTTGTGCCGCCTGCCACGGCAAGGACGGCAATTCGCCGGTAGATCCTTCGTATCCGCGTCTGGCGGGGCAGCATCAGGATTATCTGCGTCAAGCCTTGCTGGACTACCACAGCGACTCGCGCAAGAACGCCATCATGGGTGCTCAGGCCAAAGCGCTGACGAAGAAAGAGATTGGGGATCTGGCCGCCTATTACGCGTCGTTGCCCGGGCAGTTGGTCGTTCGCAAGTGACCCGTTCTCGGGTGGTCGGTCAGGAGATGGTTAGCGGGGCACCTCCGTCCCGTCCATTCTGAGCACCTCGGGGAACCCGACGACGGACGACGTTGTCGGGCAGTTCCAGACGCTTCGCGCCGACATTGAAGTGATCGGTCTGGTCGGAGTGGCGCACGGCGCCTCCCACTTCTACCAACTCGCGCTTCCCCCGTTATTTCCGTTCCTGCGCGAAGAGTTCGGCCTGTCGTGGACAATGCTGGGCGCTATCACGACCGTTTTTTTCATCATCTCCGGCGTTGGACAGGCACTAGCGGGTTTTGTCGTCGATCGATTCGGTGCGCGACGCACGCTGATGGTGGGCATGTGTTCCATGAGCGCCGGCGCAACGGTCGCCGCGTTCGCTCCCGGGTACGCGGCTTTGCTCGTCTCAGCCATGCTGATTGGTTTTGGCAATTGCGTCATGCATCCAGCCGACTATGCCATTCTGAATTCGAAAATCTCACCGCGCCGCATCGGGCATGCCTTCTCGGTACATGGCTTGTCGGGCAATCTAGGGTATGCCGCCGGCCCCGCGTTGTTGTACCCGATGGCGCTGCTCTACGGTTGGCGTGTCGCGATGGGATCCGCTGCGGTGATCGGTTTGATCGTTCTTGGAATCATTCTGTTTCGCCCTCGCTCGTTTGAAGTGTTGGAGCGGTCTGGCACCGGTTCGCCGGCCGCAGGCAGTTCGGCGCCATTGGCCTCCGGTCGGATGGCCTCAGCAGCGCCATCCGCAGCACCAGCGGGCAGGTCGATGATGGAACTGCCGTCGTGGTTGAGCCCCAGCGTGATCCTCTGCTTCCTGTTCTTCGTGGCGGTCACACTGGCCAGCACGGGGCTGCAGAATTTTGCGCCGCAGGCTCTGCAGGTGATCTACGGTATCAGCGCATCGACCGCGACGGGAGCGCTGACGCTGTATCTGATGGCCGGTGCCTGTGGGATGTTTGCGGGGGGCTTTGCGGCCGCAGCCTCAAATCGTCATGAGCGTATCGCCATGGCCTGCCTGATCGGTTGTTCGCTGCTGTTGTTTGGCCTCGCCAGTGGCATCGCGCCGTCGTTCATGATTCTTCCTGTGCTTGCGCTGGCAGGTTTCTTCCTGGGTATTCTTCAACCGTCGCGTGACATGCTGGTGCGCAAAGCGGCACCGGTCAAAGCGAGTGGTCGGGTCTTTGGCTTGGTGTACTCGGGGATCGATGTCGGTGGCGCAATCGGCCCTGCCATTCTGGGATCGCTGCTGGATCACCAGCACCCAGGCGCAGCGATCGCCGTCGCAGCCACCGCCGTCATGGCCGGGGTTGCCGTGGCCGCCGCGATCGCTCAGAGCCTGGCCAGAAAACTGGGCTAAAGCAGTCCGTCAAACAGGAGCGCGTCCACAGAGTCGCCTGCTGCAATATCGCCCTGTTCATGACGCAGAACGAGCATGGCGTTGGCTTCGGCCATCGAGCGCAACACCCCGGAGCCTTGCTGACCAGTCAACCGGGCCTCCAATTGTCCGTCGCCCGCGGTGCTGACCACCGCGCGTTGGTACTCGGTGCGGCCAGCCCGCTTACGCAGTGGATGAACCGAGCGCACTGGAACCGTCAGCAGAGCCTCGGGCCTCGCACCCGCCATACGCAGAAGGGCGTCGCGCACAAAAAAGAGGAAGGTGACCATCACGGCGACCGGATTGCCGGGCAGTCCGAAGTAGACCGCTTCACCAACCCGTCCGACCGCCATCGGGCGACCGGGGCGCATGGCGATCGTCCAGAAGGCGACCTCACCGACCCTGGCCATGACGTCACGGGTGAAATCGGCCTCACCGACCGAGACGCCACCGGAAGAGATGACCGCGTCGGCTCCTTGTGCCGCGCATCGAAGCGCGTGTTCCAAGGCCACTGGATCATCCCGCACAACGCCAAGATCGACCAGTTCCACACCCAGTCGCTGTAGCATGGCCCACAAGGTGTAGCGATTGCTGTCGTACACCTCGCCAGGTCCGAGTGGATCTCCGATGGAACGAAGTTCATCGCCTGTGGAGAAGAAGGCGACCCGCACGCGGCGCCGCAGCGGTAACTCCGCTAGACCCAGCGATGCCGCCAGTCCGAGGTGGGCGGCCCCGAGACGTGTTCCTTGGGCAAGGGCGACTGCGCCAACAGCAAGGTCCTCGCCAGCCAGTCGACGGTTCTGGCCGGTCCGTTGGCCTGGCGGCACCAGCAGTTCAGCGCCCGAGGGATCGAACTGAACCCATTCCTGTGGCACCACGGTGTCGCACCCCGGCGGCATCGCCGCACCGGTGAAGACCCGAACGGTCTGCCCAGGCAAGACCAATGATCCTTCCCAGGGTCGACCAGCCCAGGCCGTACCCGTGGCAACTGCCAGTCGGGCAGCGCCCGAGGCGTCTAGATCAGTCGAACGAATGGCCCAACCATCCATGGCTGAGTTATCGTGCGCCGGGACGTTGATGGCGGAGTGAACATCGGTCCCCAACATGCGCCCGAGACAATCCCGCAGGGCGACCTTTTCGATCGCAGGCACGGGCTGTACCCATTGTCCGATCAACTGTTGGGCGGTCTGGACGGGAACAGCCCCGGGATCGAAATCATCGAGACAGCCCGCTAACTGCACGATTGAGCGCAGGGACCTGCTATCCACCGATATAGCTCATCTCGATGCGACCGGCGCGATCCTGCGCCTGGGACCGGATCTCGGAGTACCGATCCTCGCGCTGCTGCCAGATCAACCCGATTGCACTGGCGATTGCCGCGTCGTCGTGGCCACCGCGTAACAGTGCTCGCAGGTCATGCCCAGCACTGGCAAACAGGCAGGTATAGAGCCTACCCTCGGTTGACAGTCTGGCTCGCGAACAGTCGCCGCAAAATGGTTGGCTGACCGAGGAGATGACGCCAATTTCGCCACCCCCGTCCAGGTAACGCCAGCGCTGAGCCACTTCGCCCGTGTAGTTTGCATCGATCGGTTCCAGGGGGTAGACCGATCCGATGCGTTCGAGGATTTCAGTGGACGACAGGACCTCGTCCAGGCGCCACCCATTGGAGGCCCCGACATCCATATATTCGATGAATCGCAGGATATGCCCGGTACCCCGAAAGTGGTTCGCCATTGGCAGAATGTCGTGGTCATTGATACCCCGGCGGACCACCATATTGACCTTGATCGGACGCAATCCGGCGCGGTCGGCGGCTTCAATCCCCGCCAGTACATCGGCCACCGGAAAGTCGACATCGTTCATGCGCCGAAAGGTCTGATCGTCCAGGGCGTCCAGACTGACTGTGATCCGCTTCAGTCCCGCAGCGGCCAGAGCACTGGCCTTTCGGACCAGCAGGGTGGCATTGGTTGTAAGTGTCAGTTCAACCGGTTCGCCGCTGACTGTTCGCAATGTTGACAGCTGCGCCACCAGGACTTCGACATGCTTGCGCAGCAGGGGCTCGCCACCGGTGAGGCGAAGCTTTTCCGTGCCATGCGCCACAAAGATCTGGGCAAGCCTGAAGATCTCTTCAAAACTCAGGAGGGAGGTCTGCGGCAGAAACTGGTAATCGTGGTCGAAGATGGATTTCGGCATGCAGTATGTGCAGCGGAAATTGCAACGATCCGTCACTGAAATACGGAGGTCGCGCAGCGGGCGGCTTCGCTTGTCCATCAGCAGTCCATCAGGCCTGATGGCGTGAGCCGGGATGGTCGGTGCGGCCGGCGAATACCTAAGATCAGCGATCGGGATCGAGCGTTCGGCCATCAATTTCCAAATCAAGGTTCGGGCAGGCACGGTAGATGATACTGCCAGTAGGCAACCGCTTGAGGTCTTCGGTCCAACCTCGTGCGGGTTGCTGCGGCTCGTCAAGCCAGGTTGGTGAAAAATTCGGCGTTTCAGCCCAATTCCTGACGGCGCCGAGGCCGCTTCGACGGATACTTTCAGTGTCCGCTTGCCACCTATATATCGCGCCTTGAGGCGCGTGCTCCGGAGGATTCAACGATGCAATTCCGTACCAGTTTGGGCGGTGAGCCCGTCCCATTGTTTGTGTTTTACGCACCGTCTGCCGTCTCCGGCGAAGATGAGAAGCCTGTCCCCAGCGCCATGGCAAGCCACAACGACTCTCGGGATGCATTTAACGCGCGCCCGGCCAGCTGGATGCCGCCAACAGTGAATGCAGGCAATCCTTCATTTCGGGAGGAACGGCTGATTGCAGCCGACGCTTGGTCGTTGGCCGACGGCTCAGATGAACCACAACGGTCAGGCCACAATCCCCATGTCACTGCGGTACTTCGGATCAGTCGACACTACTTGGGTCTGCCCGAGGGCGACAAACAGCAGGCGACCTGATCTTGACGGGGGGGGCTGGGATTTCGCAATTCCAGGCACCCCCCGGGGGCGTTCCTCAGGGCAGCGGGGAATCGTTTCGTGTTTCCACCATCTGCAGCGGCTCGACCACCACTTCCGCTTTGGGCTTGCGTACGCGCACGGGACGGGGCGCGCGGGGCGCAACGGGCTCGGTCGCGCCTTCAGCACCGACGAGGTCGCTGCGCGTTTGCACCCACTCCAGTCCTGCATTGGCAACAACCTCCGTCAGCACAACGGGTGGGGTGGCTTCGACGACCGCTTCGCTGGTTTCGGTGCCCCGAGTCTGCGCGGTGCCCGTGTGCGGCTCGGCAATCACGGGAGCCATGTCGGCCAGAGCGGACTGCGCCGGCACGATATCCGCCACAACGTTAGCCACGGCCAAGGCCGGCGTTTGCGCGGCGACCGTGATCGGCAGAGCTGCCTGAGCCGTAACCGGGACCGATGCGGCTTCAGCCGATTCAGTCGTAGCAGCTGATTCAGGCACCGGCATCGCCGCTTCGTTCGCAGCCGCTCCAAACCCCGATGACGTTGGTTCAGCCGAGTCGAGCGATGTTTCACCCGCGGAGTGCACGATGGCCTGCGCTTGCGTTGCATCCGGTTCGACGCCCTCGACTGGCCGTCGACTGCGGGGAGCTCTTGGCGCACGCGCCGGGCGATCCTGAGACGCCCCGGCGGCCTCCGTCGTCTCAGCATCCCCCGCGGGCAGCTGTTCGGCTTGAGCTGCCTGCGAGTCGGCAGGCGCCTCGAGCG
Source organism: Burkholderiaceae bacterium (assembly GCA_040401595.1). Classification (GTDB taxonomy): domain Bacteria; phylum Pseudomonadota; class Gammaproteobacteria; order Burkholderiales; family Burkholderiaceae_E; genus RFPW01. The sequence goes on along the minus strand of JBBAOE010000005.1, from coordinate 85,729 downwards.
ACATCGGCGTCAAGGGCTGCGAGGAATCGTCTGCAGATTGCAGTGGTTCACCCGCTGCATTGGTCTCGGTTTCCGTCCGATCCCCCTCATTACGATCGCGGCGTCCGCCACGACGGCGACGACGACGACGACGCTCTGCAGCTTCGCCCGATTCCACGGTTTCCTCTGAGCCGGCAATGAGAGCCTCGTTGTCCTCGACGGCGGAGCCTTCGGTCACGCGTGCCGCGCCCGATACCGCTGAACTGCGTCCGGCCATTGCGCCTGTCGTCGCTGCAACGGCAGCGCTTGTTGCAGCGCCCTCGTTCTCCTCTACTGGGCCGTCGGTGCTCGAGGCACGGCGTGGTGGGCGATCCTCACGTGGAGCGCGTGGTTCGCGGGGAGGGCGACCCTCCTGGTTGGGTCGTGACTCTGCACGCGGGGCGCGCTCATCCCTGGACTCCGAGCCCTCGCGTGGTTCGGCGCTGGGGCGATCCTGACGACCGGATCGTCCGCCTCGACCACCTCGGCCTTCTGAGCTTTCGCGGCCTTGTTCCTCGCGTTGACGACCCGGGGATTCGGAGCGACCGGTTGGCTCTGCGCGACCGGCGGTCTCGGAGCGGCGACTGTCGTTCGCTGCCCGGCCGTCCCGGCGTGCTCCGTCCCGCCCTGGGCGACCATCCCGCGTTTCGCGGGGTTCACGCGGATTTCTCGGCGCACGGGAACGTTCATCCGTGGTTTCGGGTGCGGCGACGGCTGCGGGTCGGGGGGCCTGAGCCTCATTGGCTGCCTTGCCCCGTAGCCAACCCATGATGCGACCGATGATTCCGGTCTGATTTTCAGACCCTGTCGTTGCGATGCCCGCAACCGTTGTCTGAGTCGGCGCCCCGGCCGGGCTGACGGATGCCCTGGGCGCGACGGCTTCGGATTCACGGGGCACATGGGCGGGTGCCGGCTGGTCTGGAGTGATGCCCTTGACGACGGCTTCCTGGCGGGCCTTGGGCTGTTCGGTTTTGCGGTTGAGGTACCAGCTGTCTTCGGCCGGCCCTTCTGCCATGGAGTAACTGGCGCGGTAGTTCGCCAGCCGTTCATCGTCATGCTTGAGCCGCTCAAGACGGTAATGTGGAGTCTCAAGATGCTTGTTCGGAATCAGGACGATATCGACCTTGACCCGAGCTTCGAGCTTGGCGATTTCGGTGCGTTTCTCGTTCAGGAGGTAGGAGGCGACGTCGACCGGAACCTGGGCATAGACCGCCGCAGAGTTCTCTTTCATCGACTCCTCCTGGACGACCCGCAGGACCTGCAGCGCAGAGGATTCGATATCGCGGATCACCCCCGTGCCATTGCAGCGTGGGCAGGTCATGTGATTGCCCTCGTTGAGGGCTGGACGCAGGCGCTGGCGCGACATCTCCATCAGCCCAAAACGGCTGATCTTGCCGATTTGAACCCGGGCCCGATCGACACTGAGCGCATCGCGCAGTCGGTTTTCGACCTCCCGCTGGCTCTTGGTGTTCTCCATGTCGATGAAGTCGATCACGATGAGTCCACCAAGGTCACGCAGGCGCATCTGGCGGGCGACTTCATCAGCCGCTTCCAGATTCGTGCGCAGTGCGGTTTCCTCGATGTCGGAACCTTTGGTGGCCCGCGCCGAATTGACGTCAACCGCAACCAAGGCCTCGGTATGGTCAATCACCACTGCGCCACCGGAGGGCAGGGGGACGAGACGAGAGTAGGCCGTCTCGATCTGGTGTTCGATCTGAAAGCGCGAAAAGAGCGGCGTATCTTCCCGGTAGCGTTTGACGCGGTTGACCTCACCGGGCATGACATGGGCCATGAACTGGCGCGCCTGCTCATGGATGTCGTCGGTGTCGATCAGAATCTCGCCGATATCTGCAGTGAAGTAGTCGCGGATCGCTCGAATGACAAGGCTGGATTCCTGATAAATCAGGTACGCGCCATTGCCCGCTTTGCTGGCTTCTTCAATTGCTCTCCATAGTTGCAGCAGGTAATTCATGTCCCACTGCAACTCTTCGACACCGCGCCCAATGCCGGCCGTACGTGCGATCAGGCTCATGCCACCCGGCACTTCGAGTTGATCCATCGCCTCGCGCAATTCCTGACGGTCTTCGCCCTCGACGCGCCGGCTGACCCCACCACCCCGCGGGTTATTGGGCATCAGGACCAGATACCGCCCAGCCAGAGAAAGGAATGTGGTGAGCGCTGCCCCTTTGTTGCCGCGTTCCTCCTTTTCAACCTGAACCAGCAGTTCCTGGCCTTCGCGGATCGCTTCCTTGATGGTGGCGCGACCTTCAACGCCGGGCTGGAAATACTGCTTGGCGATTTCCTTGAATGGCAAAAAACCGTGCCGCTCTTCGCCATAGGCGACAAAACAGGCTTCGAGACTGGGTTCAACCCGAGTCACGACGCCTTTGTAAATATTGGACTTCCGGGATTCCCGACCCGCTGATTCGATATCGATATCAACCAGCTTTTGTCCGTCAACAATGGCAACCCGCAATTCTTCTGCGTGGGTTGCGTTGAACAGCATTCTCTTCATTCAGTTCTACTCCGGCGCGCTGAGTGCGAGGTGCGCGCGCGAACCCGCGGACGAATACGGAAGACGACCGAAAGAGATTGCGGGGGCGTGAACGATTCCAGACGGAGCGCTCGAGCGCCAATGGCGCGAGGGCGTCCGGTTAAACAGGAGATCTGGCCCGCTATGGGCGCTTGCTCTCCGAAAAAAGAACCGTATGCTCGGGCGATCATGCCGCGCCATTTGAGCGCGTCACGAAGAAACTCTTCAGGTCGGACCGATCCGTCCACGCGCCGGACACACCCGGCGCCGCTGTGGAGGACGCAAATCCTGATACTTTGAGTGCCACCATCCCTGGCGGCACCCGTTGGCGCCCAACCCATCGCAACTGCAATGAAGTGCCGGCCGCCCCGGGTGAAATGCCTTCGATCCAGGCGGTCTCGCGACAACAGCCACTTTCTGGGCTATTTGCGATCTCCTGGACCCGACCGAAGGCGGTCCGGTGGCCGTTGCCCCACTTACAATAGGGTTAGACAATTTTGAGTATATCAGCGTGACCGAAGAAATCGCACCGAGCGCCAGTCGAATGGTCGACGTCGGCGATGAGCATGATGGTCAGCGGCTGGATAATTTCTTGGCCCACGAACTGAAAGGCGTCCCCAAGAGTCATCTTTACAAGATGATTCGCAGTGGCGAAGTGCGCGTCAACCGTGGGCGCTCCTGCGCCGATGCCCGGGTGCATGCCGGCGATCAGGTCCGCATCCCACCTGTGCGCACCGCCGCACTCGCATTCAATCAGTCGACGCCAGCTCCGATCACGCTACCGATCCTGTGGGAGGACGAGGCGCTGCTGGCGGTCGACAAGCCCGCTGGGATTGCCGTTCATGGGGGGAGTGGGATTGCGCACGGTGTCATCGAGCGGTTGAGGGCCTCGCGTCCCCAGGCTCGTTTTCTCGAACTGGTGCACCGACTCGACCGCGGGACCTCGGGCGTGCTGCTGATCGCCAAACGACGACCGGCCTTGCTGAGCCTGCATGCACAGTTGCGCGATGGCGTGACCGACAAGCGCTATCGAGCGATCGTGATGGGGCGCTGGCCTTTACGCAGCAAGCGTCTGGACTGGCCGCTGGTCAAGACCCTGACTTCGAATGGCGAACGGATGGTGTATGTGCGTGCCGACGGGCAATCCGCCTCGACGATCATTACCGGGCTCAAGCATCAGGATTGCAATCCGATCGGGCCGGTAACCTTGATTGAGGCGAAGCTCGAGACGGGACGCACCCACCAGATCCGGGTCCATTGCGCCCATGCCGGCTTCCCCATCCTGGGCGATGACCGCTATGGTGAATTCGGTTTGAACGACCGGTGCGCCAAGCTTGGCTGGCGGCGTATGTTTTTGCATGCCCATCAGTTGACGTTTCGGCACCCGCTGACTGAACAATCGATGGTGATCGAAGCGCCGCAACCCGCAGTTTTTGAGAATTTGTTGAACCATGACGCATCACTCTGAATTTTCCGACGATTCGCTGAACCTCCCCGTGGCCAAGCCTGATCTGGACCTGGTCGTGTTTGATTGGGACGGAACCATCGTCGATTCCACGGGCGCCATTGCCGATTCGATCCGTGCTGCCGCCCGCGACCTCGGACTCGACGAGCCCAATGCACAGCAGGCCTCTCATGTGATCGGGCTGGGCTTGCAGGACGCGCTGCGCCTCGCCGTACCCACCTTGCCGCCGCAGCGTCTTGGCGAATTTGTTGAGCGCTACCGGGTGCATTATTTCGGCCGCGATCCTCTGCTGAAGATCTTCGATGGGATGCGGGAACTGCTCGACACCCTGCGGGCGAGCGGTATTGCGATGGCCGTCGCGACCGGAAAATCCCGGGTCGGGCTGGAGCGGGCATTTGATCAAACCGGGTTGCGACAGCACTTTGATGCCACCCGTTGTGCCGATGAAGGCGCGCCCAAGCCACACCCGTGGATGCTGCAGGATTTGTGCGAGGAGCTTGGCTTCGAACCAGCCCGAGCCCTCATGATCGGCGACACGACCCATGATCACGGCATGGCGCGCGCGGCGGGCGCTCGCTTTGTGGGAGTTGGATATGGCGCCCAGCCGCGCGAGGTCCTGGTCGAAGATGGCGTGGACCCGGTCCATGAGTCCGTCGGATGCCTTGCCGCGTGGTTGCGGGCCCAGGCGCTCCTGAACGCATGACTTCAGCTGATGCCTCCCGTCGAATCCGGGTTTGCGCGTCGACCGATTTGGTCGACCAGGGGCTCGGTGTGCGCTTTCAGGTGTCGGATCGACTGCCGGCATTTGCCATTCGGTCCGGCGGTGTGGCTTATGCCTATCTGAACCGGTGCGCGCACGTTCCGGTCGAACTGGATTGGTTACCCGGCCAATTTCTGGACGAACGAGGGGTATATTTGGTCTGCGCAACCCACGGGGCAAACTACGAGCCCGCATCCGGTGCGTGTGTTGATGGGCCATGCCGCAACCGAAATCTGAGAAAAATTCCCGTGATCGAACAGGAAGGTTCGGTCTGGGTGGACTTGTCCCCGTCGCTTCTCACCAGTCTTGAATGAGTGCTCCGATGTCTGAAGATTCAACCAATGCGCCCATGTCGTCGCCGCGGCCAGCTGCTCAGCCGACGCAGGGCCCCGATTCACCGAAGTCATCGGCCCTGCCGTTGTTCGGGCTTGAAGGGGCACCAGCCGCGGGCGCTTCCTGGGAGCGATCGCTGCTCGAGCGCCTCGCCTTGGAGACGCTCGCCGAGCAGCGGCGTCGGCGCCGTTGGAGTATTTTTTTCCGATTTGCCTTCATCGGCCTCGCCGTCATCACACTCTTCGGTGTTTTTAAGCCGTTTGATGATTTCGGTACCAGTCATGGTGGCCGGCATACGGCCCTGGTTGACTTGCGCGGCACGATCGAGTCGGACGGACTGGCCAGCGCGGAAAATATCAATCTGGCGCTGCAAAATGCATTCGAGGACGCCAATACCGTCGGGGTGATCCTGCGGGTTAATAGCCCCGGCGGCAGTCCGGTTCAGGCGGGTGCCATTTATGATGAAATCCGGCGCCTGCGCAGCAAATATCCTGATATTGCGGTCTACAGCGTTGTCGAAGAAATCTGCGCTTCGGGTGGTTATTACGTGGCAGCCGCCACCGATCGGATTTTTGTCGATAAGGCCAGTATCGTTGGATCGATTGGCGTGCTGATGGACGGCTTCGGGTTCGTCGGGACGCTGGACCGCTTTGGGGTCGAACGCCGCCTGATGACCGCGGGGGAGAACAAGGGCATTCTCGACCCGTTTCTGCCCGTCAGCGAACGCCAGCGGGTCCATGTCCAGAAAATGCTCGATGAGATTCACCATCAATTCATCGCGGCGGTCAAGCAAGGTCGAGGCGATCGACTGAAAGACCGTCCGGAGCTTTTTTCCGGGCTGTTCTGGACCGGTCAGCGCTCGATCGATCTCGGGTTGGCGGACGGACTTGGGACCGTTGACAGCGTGGCCCGTGACGTGATCAAGGAGGAGAACGTCGTCGACTTTTCCCCACGGGAGAATGTGGCCGAGCGCCTGGTGAAGCGCTTTGGCGCCTCGGCGGGGAAGGCGATTGGGTTTGGGGCCTTGCTCGATCAGCCGCGCTTGCGCTGACGGAACCGCCGCCGGACTGAGCCGTTAAAGGGCTCGATCCGTCGGCTAGCAACGCGAAGACGGTCAGTCGGTCGGCAATCTCTGGCATTTGCTTGCGCCAGTCCCCCACCGTTTTTGAGGCGATCCACTGCTGCGCAAGGGCAAGATCGCATGCAATCGCCAGACGAGTGGCTGATGCGAGCGTCTGGATTGCTGTGGCAACCATCGCCTGGGCCCGATACGGCGTTTCGATCCAGAGCTGGGTCTCATGTTCCCGCGCCGAGCGCTGTTCAAGTCGTTGCAGCGCAATCGCGCGCGCCTGAGGCTGAGCCGGAAGGTAACCGGCAAACGCAAACCGCTGGCCCTCCAGGCCAGAGGCCATCAAGGTCAGGAGCAGGGCGCTTGGGCCAATGTGGGGCATGACCGGGATACCGGCCTGGTGCGCTGCTGCCACCAATTGGGCCCCGGGGTCGGCCACTGCCGGGCAGCCCGCCTCGCTGACCAGGCCGGCATCGCGGCCCGCAAGCAGCGGTGCGATCAGCGCTGGAATTGCCGCAAGAGGCGTGTGTTCATTGAATTCGCGGATCTCGATGACCTGCAGCGGCCGCTCCAGTGGCAGGCGCTTGAGAAATGCACGCGCGGTCTTTGCGTTTTCAGCGATCAGATAATCCAGACGCGCGGTGAGCGCGATGAGTGGCGCTGGCAGCTCGGCACCAGGATCACCGCTCCCGATGGGCACGGGGATTAGATGTAGCGTCCCGAGGCGTTGGTCCCGGTGCGATTGCGCTCCCTCATTGTGCTGTGGGCCAGGATCTTGCGCCGACCGGTCAGCCGGGGCGCTCGATTGCATGCTCATGGCGCACTCGCAGCCGATCCCAAGGACGTACCCGACGACGCACCCGACGACGCACCCAATAGCGGATTCCAGCCCCATTCTCGGAGCCATCCAGACAGTCGGATCAGGGGCAGGCCGATGAGGGCGGTCGGATCGTCTCCCTCAATGGCATCCAGGAGCGCAATACCGAGTCCCTCGCATTTGGCTGCTCCGGCACAGTCATAGGGCTGTTCAGCATGCAGATAAGCGTCTATTTCAGCCAGGGTCAGAGTTCGGAAACGCACCACGGTATCGATGCGTTCGACCCGTCGACGCCCCTGGTCCGGATCCACCAGTGCCAGGGCGGTATGAAACCGCAGCGTTCGTCCGGACGCGGCCAGCAGCTGTGCGCGGGCCGCCTCATGGTGACCTGGTTTGCCGATCGGTGAGCCATCCAGAGTGGCCACCTGGTCGGACCCGATGGTCCAGGTGCCTGGGGTGGCAACAGCAAGTGCCTTGGCCAATGCGAGCCGGGTTGACAACTGTTCGGGCATTTCGCCAGGGTAGGGCGTCTCATCGACCTCGGGTGCGACCACGTCGAATGGAACCCGCAGGCGCGACAGCAATTCGCGGCGGTAGGGTGAACTGGAGGCAAGCCGCAGCCGCGGCGCATGACCCGACTCGGTCAGGATCGACGTCACAGGGTTGGTCGACGGTCCCGCCGAGCTTGGCGATGCCATCAGAGGGTGGGGTGAAGACATGAAGCAGTGCGGTCAAGACATGGTCGAAAGGCGGCCCAACGCATTTTGCAGCACGGGTCGGGTTAGCGGTATGCTTTTCCAATGATACCGACCGCCCCCGAATTGGCCTCGCCGACCGCACCTCGGCAGGCACTACCGCCATCGATTGATGCCGATGACTTTGCCCGCGGCCATCGGCGCTGTGCCGGTGAAGTTGCAGCAATCCAGCTGGAACGGGTGGCGCCCGAGCTGGTCAATCCTGAGGGCCTCCTGCGATGGTCTGTTGAAGGCGAGCCGTGGCGCGATCCGCAGGGGCGGGACCGGCCGCGCTTGCATCTGCAGGCTGAGGGTCGCTTAGTCATCGCTTGCACCCGTTGCCTCGGGCCGCTCACGCAGCTCGTGGGGATTGATCGGTGGGCGGCGCTTGCGCCGGACGAAACCCGTGCGGAGCAGGAAGATCTGGAGGCCGAAGACTACGATGTGGTGTTGAGGTCCGAGCACTTTTCCTTAACCCAGTGGTTGGAGGACGAAGTCTTGCTTGAACTGCTCAAAGAACCTCGGCATGCCGACTGTGCCTTGCCGGACCATCTGCGCAGCGACCCGCTTAGTCCGTTTGCTGCGTTGGAACAACTGAAGAAGCGGGACGGCTGAAGAATTGTTATACTTGCCGATTAGGTAATTTCCGGATCCGACCGTCATGGCCGTTCAGCAAAACAAAAAGTCGCCCTCCAAGCGCGGCATGCATCGATCGCACGATTTTCTCACCGCGCCGGCAACGGCGATTGAGCCCCAGACCGGTGAGGTCCATCTGCGTCATCACATCAGTCCGAACGGTTTTTACCGCGGACGCAAAGTCGTCAAGACCAAATCTGACGAATAAATTCCGATGGGTGGTGCTGGCTTGGGACCGTCTGTGACGGCTGGCCACAAGACTGCACCCCATTCCGAACGCACAAGCTGGGCATGACGATCCGCATCGCAGTGGACGCCATGGGCGGAGACCACGGGCTCTCGGTCACGGTTCCCGCGTGCGTCGATTTTGCGAACCAGAACCAGGACGTGAGCCTCATCCTCGTCGGGATGGAGGCCGAAGTACGGGCGGTTCTGGGTAAGCTCGAGAAAACAGCCGCGGGGCGGGATATCCCGGCGCTTCTTCGCGCCGATCGTTTGCGGGTCCATGCTGCGTCTGAAGAGGTCGGCATGGGTGAGGCGGTCGCTCAGGCACTGCGTGGAAAGAAAGACTCTTCAATGCGGGTTGCGGCATCGCTGGTCAGCGCTGGGGAGGCTCAGGCCTGTATCAGCGCTGGAAACACCGGCGCCTGGATGGCGATTTCGCGTTACGTTCTTCGAACCCTGGACGGAATCGACCGACCAGCCATCGCTGCTCCCTTTCCGACCTTGAGCGGGCGCGACACCACCATGCTTGACCTTGGTGCGAATGTGGATTGCACGCCGGAGCACCTGCTTCAGTTCGCACTGATGGGCTCGGCGCTGGTGGGTGCGATTGATGGCCGGCAACAGCCGAGCGTTGGACTCCTCAATATTGGCGAGGAGGTCATCAAGGGCAATGAAACCGTCAAACTGGCTGCGGACCTGCTGCGGGCGGCGCAGTCGAGCGGACAGATCTCTTTTTTTGGCAATGTTGAGGGCAACGATATTTACCGCGGCGTCACCGATGTCGTTGTCTGCGACGGGTTCGTCGGCAATGTTGCCCTCAAGACCTCGGAGGGTCTGGCCCAGATGATGACCGGCTTTATCCGCGAGGAGTTCGAGCGCACGGCGCTGTCCAAGGTCCTGGCCCTGATGGCATTTCCGGTACTCAAGCGATTCAAACGCCGGCTGGACCCTCGACGCTATAACGGTGCAAGCCTCGTCGGTTTGCGAGGCGTCGTGATCAAAAGCCATGGATCTGCTGACACCGTTGCATTTGGCAATGCCTTGGGTCGAGCCCGGGAAGCCGCCCGCAACGGGCTCGTCGAGCGCATTTCCCGCGCCCTGGGTTGAGTTGCGGTCAGCGCAAAGCGAAATCTGAGCGTACACTCCGCGCGTGGTTGATTTTGCTCCCGGGATTTTGGTGCCGGGGTTCGGCGCTTCGATGCGCTTCTGATTTCGCCGACTCATGATTGCGCCAACTTTTGCCAATGCCTGACATGACATCTGCGCGATTTGCGAGACTCGTTGGTACAGGTTCGGCTCTACCCGAACGATCCGTTTCCAATGCAGAGCTGGTCGCCGATCTGGCTGCTCGCGGAATTGAGAGCTCCGATGCGTGGATTCTTGAACGCACGGGCATCCGCAATCGTTTCCTCGCCTCAGCGGACGAGACATCAGCGAGCCTGGGTGCCCGAGCGGCACGGCGCGCGTTGGACGCGGCGGGTAAATCACCAGCCGACGTGGATCTTCTGATTGTTGCGACCTCGACGCCGGACCAGATATTTCCAAGCACCGCCTGTCTGATTCAGCGCGAACTTGGGGCCTCTGGTGGCGCAGCCTTTGATCTTCAGGCAGTTTGCGCCGGGTTTGTCTATGCGATGGCGACCGCCGATTCGATGATTCGAAGCGGCATGGCGTCGTGCGCGGTCGTGATCGGTGCAGAAACCTTTTCGCGCATTCTCGATTGGAGCGATCGCGGCACCTGCGTCCTCTTTGGCGATGGCGCGGGCGCTGCGGTTCTGGTGGCCGATCAGTCACCGGGCATTCTGAGTACCGCATTGCATGCAGATGGACGTCATGCCCATGTCCTAAGCACCCCAGCATCGATTCGACGTGGCGAGGTTGTGGGCAGCCCCTACCTGACCATGGACGGCCAGGCCGTTTTCAAGCTGGCCGTGACCGTGCTGGATTCGGTTGCGCGCGAAGTCCTCGACAAGGCGGGTCTGACGGTCGCAGACGTGGATTGGCTGATCCCGCATCAGGCCAACATCCGGATCCTGCAGGCGACGGGCCGTCGTTTGGGGCTCGCACCCGAACGTGTGATTGTCACGGTCGATCAACATGCCAACACGTCGGCTGCTTCCGTGCCACTCGCACTGGACGTGGCGATGCGTGATGGGCGAATCCAGGCGGGGCAGGCAATTCTGCTCCAGGGTGTTGGCGGTGGTTTCGCTTGGGGCGCCGCGTTGCTTCGGACCTGAATGATGACGATTGCCTTTGTATTCCCTGGCCAGGGCTCACAGTCGGTGGGCATGCTCAACGGATTTCTTGAGCCTCAAGGCGATCCTCACGTAGCGATCGACACCCGAATTTCGGACGCGGTCCGTGGGGTCCTGGTGCAGGCCGGCACGGCTCTGCAGGAGGATCTTGCCGGTCTGATCGCTCACGGGCCTGCCGAGTCGCTGAACCTGACTTCAAATACCCAGCCGGCCATGCTTGTCGCGGGTGTTTCAGCACTGGCTGCCTGGCGTGCGGCGGGCGGCCCCGAACCCGCAGCGGTCGCAGGCCATAGCCTGGGCGAATACTCGGCGCTGGTGGCAGCCGGGATTTTGACCTTGAACGACGCCGTTCGGTTGGTGCGAATCCGCGCGAATGCGATGCAGGATGCGGTTCCGGTCGGTGCTGGTGCGATGGCGGCAATCCTCGGCCTGGACGACGACGCCGTGCGCGCAGTCTGTGCCCAAGCCAGCGCTCAATCCCGCGAGCAGGGTGAGCCGTCTGTGGTCGAAGCCGTAAACTTCAACGCGCCGTCGCAGGTGGTTATCGCAGGGCACCGTCAAGCGGTCGGTCGCGCCTGCGATCTGGCGAAAGCGGCGGGTGCCAAGCGGGCGCTGCCCCTGCCTGTATCCGCTCCATTTCACGCGTCGCTGCTCGAGCCGGCTGGCCAGATTCTGGCGGCCGCGCTGGCCGAATTAGCGGTCCACGTACCTCGTCTGCCGCTTGTCAATAATGTCGACGTGGCCACCGAGTCCGATCCGGCTCGTATTCGGGATGCCCTTGTCCGTCAGGCTTGGCGGCCCGTTCGCTGGGTTGAAGTGGTGCTTCGGTTGCAGGCGATGGGCGTGACGCATCTGGTTGAACTCGGTCCGGGCAAAGTGCTGGCGGGCCTGACCAAACGGATTGCGCCGGAACTTCGGGCGAGCGCGGTCTATGACGCTGCCTCGCTGCAGACGGTACTTGCGGAGGTAGGCGTATGAGCTCGCTTCAGGGACGTAGAGCGCTGGTAACGGGGGCATCTCGTGGCATCGGGCAAGCTATCGCCATTGAGCTTGCCCAGCGTGGCGCTCATGTGATTGGGACTGCGACCAGCGAAACCGGGGCCCGGGCGATCGAGGCGCACTTTGCCGCCTGCCAATTGCCCGGCAAAGGGGTGGTGGCCAATGTTGACGACGCTCAGGCGATCGAAACGCTCGTTGGCGCCTTGCTCGACGATGGCCCCCTCGAAATTCTGGTTCATAACGCCGGAATCACCCGCGATAACTTGGCGATGCGCATGAAGGACGCCGACTGGGACGCCGTCATCCAGACCAATCTTTCCGCGGTCTTTCGCCTGAGCCGACTGGTCATGCGTCCGATGATGAAACAGCGCTTTGGCCGCATCATTCACGTGACATCCGTGGTTGGACACGCCGGCAATGCGGGGCAGGCCAATTATGCTGCGGCCAAGGCCGGTGTTGAAGGCATGAGCCGGTCCCTGGCCCGCGAGCTGGGTAGCCGCGGGATTACGGTGAACTGTGTGGCGCCCGGATTTATCGATACCGACATGACCCGATCGCTCGGGGAGGCCGTCGCAAAAAGCCTCCTCGACCAGATACCGCTCGGACGACTCGGACAGGCGACTGAGGTGGCCCATGCGGTTGGATATCTGTGCGAGGCGGATTACGTCACCGGTGCCACCATTCATGTCAACGGCGGCATGTATATGGCCTGAGCCATTTGCCGATGAACACCTTTCTTTACGATCGGCGTTGGACTCACGCTGATACAATCTCGCAACTTTCACCGGGGAATTTTATGGACAGTATTGAACAGCGCGTCAAAAAAATTGTTGCTGAACAATTGGGCGTCGCCGAAGCTGATATTCGGACCGAGTCTTCCTTTACCGACGATCTCGGTGCCGACTCACTGGATACTGTTGAGCTTGTGATGGCTCTCGAGGATGCGTTTGAAACCGAAATCCCTGACGACGAAGCTGAGAAAATCACGACGGTTCAGCAGGCGATTGATTATGTGAAAGGCCACCTCAAGGCCTGATTGTCCTGAGCGAAACCGAGCGATAAGGACTGATGGGAAACGCACTGGGTAAACGACGGGTCGTCGTGACGGGCTTGGGCATCATTTCGCCGGTCGGCAATGATGTCGCGTCGGCCTGGGACGCGATCGTCGCTGGCCGCAGCGGTATCGCCTCGATCAGCCGCTTTGACGCCTCTGGCCTGAACTCGCAGATCGCTGGCGAGGTTAAAGGCTTTGAGGTCGCGCAATGGATCAACCCCAAGGAGGCTCGACGATTCGATACCTTCATTCATTATGGGGTTGCTGCCGGTCTGCAGGCATTGAGCGATAGTGGGCTCGAAATCACCGACGATAATCGCGAGCGGGTTGGCGTCATGGTCGGCTCTGGCATCGGCGGACTACCGCTCATCGAGGAAACGCACGATGCCTACTTGGCGGGTGGTGCGCGCAAGATCAGCCCGTTTTTTGTTCCGGGTTCGATCATTAATCTGGTGAGCGGCCAGCTTTCGATCCAGTGTGGCCTCAAAGGGCCAAATCTAGCGATCGTGACCGCCTGTACCACCGGGCTGCATTGTATCGGGGAGGCCTCCAGAATTATCGAGTACGGCGACGCCGATGTCATGCTGGCCGGCGGGAGCGAGAGCACGATATCGCCCCTTGGGGTGGGCGGTTTCGCCGCCATGCGTGCCCTGTCAACCCGTAATGATGATCCGGCGAGCGCATCCCGGCCCTGGGACAAAGACCGTGATGGCTTTGTGCTCGGGGAGGGCGCAGGCGTACTGCTGATTGAAGAATATGAGCACGCCAAAGCGCGCGGCGCCAAGATTTATGCGGAGATTCTCGGCTTTGGCATGAGTGCCGACGCGAGCCATATGACCGCTCCGGATGTGGACGGTCCCCGGCGTGCCATGCAGATCGCCATGCGCCATGCCGGTGTGGCTGCCGATCAGATTGACTACATCAACGCACATGGCACGTCGACGCCGCTTGGCGATGTCAATGAAACCAATGCGATCAAGGCGGCCCTCGGCGAAGGACCAGCGCGCAAGCTGGTGATCAGTTCGACCAAGTCGATGACAGGGCATTTGCTGGGTGGCGCCGGTGGGATCGAAATGGTCTTTACCGCGCTTGCGCTGCATCATCAGGTGGTTCCGCCGACGATTAATCTGGACGAGGCCGGGGAGGGCTGTGACCTCGACTACTGCCCCAAGGTGGCCCGTGACCGGTCGATCGAGGTTGCCCTGAAAAATTCGTTTGGCTTTGGCGGGACGAATGGCTCTTTGGTGCTTCGCCGCGTCTGATACGGTGGGCGGGTGAATCCTGCTGCGAACCAACCGATCGAACTGCGCCTGGCCCCCGGGCGCTCCAATCTCGCGCATCGCCTGCTTCTGCTCCTGATTGGTCTTGCCGCACTGGCGGTGGTTCTCCTGATGCGCAGTGCCTTCATGGGTGGCTCAGAGCCTGCGCAATGGATCGGCTTTTCGCTCGGAGCGTTCCTTTTATGGCGTCTCTGGCTGACAGCGCGTGGTTTGCAGCGCATGCCGGTTCCACACGAAATCACTTTTCGGTGCGATGGACGGATTATTGTGACGCCCGCACCGCAATCAGCGCCCATCGAATGCATTCCGGGCGCACTGGTGCTGGCGGGTAATGTTCTCGCATTTACGTTCTGTCCCAGCGTTACGCTCGGTACCGGGCGGGCGCCAGGACCGTTGGGTCCGGGCAGGGCTCAGGATGTATCCCCAGGACGATCAGGCCCGCTTCTCAGGTCGCTTAAAAATATCCACTGGATGTCAGGGGTCGATGCTTTAGGCGACGAAAATTGGCGTCGACTCCGTGTCTGGCTGGTTTGGAATCAGCGAGCAAAGAAAATACGCCGATGAGTGCTGAAAAACCTTGTTTTTTTCGGCCTACACCCCATCTTGAGGGTGTTTCCCAAAGGATAGAACTGATGACTCGAATTCGTTTCGCCTCGATGGCAACCGTAACTGAGGCGCTGAACCCGTCGGTGCGATCGTCAGCCATTGGCCAGGCATTGTTCGGCCTGGCCTTGCTGCTTCCACTCCCAACCGTCGCTGCGCAGCCGAATTCGACACCTCCGGCGAGCGCCTCGGGGCCGGTCGTGACCTTGCCCGATTTCACTGAACTGGTCGAAAAAGCCGGGCCAGCGGTGGTCAATATCCGAACCGCAGAGCGAGCCCGCCAGACGGCGCCGCAGGGTGGCGATCCCGACGAAAACGATCAGTTCTACGAGTTCTTCAAGCGTTTCTTTCCGCCAGGACAGATGCCGCAGCGCCCCGGGCAAAACCCGAGGGGACGCGGCGATGAGCCAGTTCAGCGGGGCGTAGGATCGGGATTTATTCTGAGCGCGGATGGTTACATCATGACCAATGCCCATGTGGTCGATGGTGCCGATGAAATCACCGTCACCATGACTGACAAGCGGGAATTCAAGGCCAAACTGATTGGTGCGGATGCGCGCACCGACGTCGCATTGGTCAAAATCGACGCCCATCACCTGCCGGTGGTCAAAATCGGGGATTCCAGTCGTCTTAGAGTTGGTGAATGGGTGGCCGCGATTGGATCGCCATTCGGCCTTGAGAATACAGTCACCGCCGGAATTGTCTCGGCCAAGGGCCGTGATACGGGGGATTACCTCCCATTCATCCAGACCGATGTTGCCGTCAACCCGGGCAACTCGGGCGGACCGTTGCTTAATTTGCGCGGTGAGGTGGTCGGCATCAATTCTCAGATTTACAGTCGGACCGGCGGCTTCATGGGGATCTCATTTGCGATTCCCATCGATGAGGCGATCAGTGTGACCGATCAGTTGCGTGCGAACGGTCGCGTCGTGCGGGGTCGTATCGGTGTTGGCATCACGGAAGTCACCAAGGACGTGGCCGAGCCCCTGGGCCTGTCAAAGGCCAGCGGTGCGCTGGTACGCTCGGTCGACCCGACCGGTCCCGCTGAGAAATCCGGCCTCGAGGTTGGCGACATCATCTTGCGCTTTGAGGGCCGGCCGATCGAGAAGTCCACTGATCTGCCGCGCCTGGTCGGGGCCACCAAGCCGGGTACCAAGGTGACACTCCAGGTCTGGCACAAAGGGCAGATGCGCGACCTCCAGGTAACAGTGGCCGAGCTTGAAGCGGATCGCACGACCCGCACCTCGGAGCGTAAGCCCGGTGAACGCGCAGCACCGGCCGTGACGGCTAATGCGCTTGGCCTCATCGTCTCGGATCTGACCGAGGAGCGTCGCAGTCAGCTGCGGATTAAGGGTGGGGTTCTGGTCGATGGCGTAGAGGGCGCTGCCGCTCGCGCCGGAATCCAGACGGGCGATATCCTGCTCGCCCTGGATAATGTGGACATTACGGGTCCGAAGCAGTTCAACGAACTGGCGGCAAAACTCGATCGCACCCGGGCCCATGTACTGCTTGTGCGCCGTGGGGACAGTGCCCAGTTTGTCCCGATTCGCCCCCAGACCCGCTGATCTCGAGGGATTCAGGCCAATCAGCTAGAATGCTCGATTGGCCTGCGGCCGCTCCTCTCGGCCCCAACCGGTCGAATTCCATGCAACGGATTCGCAACTTCTCCATCATCGCCCACATTGACCACGGCAAGTCCACGCTTGCCGATCGGTTGATTCAACGCTGCGGCGGTCTGAGTGACCGAGAAATGGAGGAGCAGGTCCTCGATTCGATGGATCTTGAAAAAGAGCGCGGCATCACGATCAAGGCCCAGACGGCCGCCTTGCGCTACAAGGCTCGGGATGGTGAGATTTATGCGCTCAATTTGATCGACACACCAGGACATGTCGATTTTTCGTATGAGGTGAGCCGTTCGCTGTCGGCCTGTGAGGGGGCATTGCTCGTTGTCGACGCCTCGCAAGGGGTGGAGGCTCAGACGGTCGCCAATTGTTATACCGCGCTGGATCTTGGGGTGGAGGTTGTTCCCGTCCTGAACAAGATGGATCTGCCGCAGGCGGACCCCGACCGGGCTCGAGAGGAAATCGAGGACGTGATCGGACTCGACGCAACCGACGCCATCGCAGCCAGCGCCAAGACTGGTATGGGGATCGACGAGATTCTCGAGGCGGTTATCGCCCGGATACCGCCCCCCAAGGGCAGCCCGGATGCGCCCCTGCAGGCGCTGGTGATCGACTCCTGGTTCGATAATTATGTCGGTGTCGTGATGTTGGTGCGGGTGATCAACGGAACATTGCGCCCCAAAGATCGCATCCGCATGATGGCTACCGGCATACTCCATCTGACGGAACAGGTCGGTTTTTTTACGCCCAAGAGCGTTGCACGCGAGCAGTTATCCGCGGGCGAAGTTGGATTCGTGATCGCAGGGATCAAGGAGCTCAAGTCGGCCAGGGTCGGAGACACCATCACGACTGAAAAGCACGGTGCCGTTGAGGCCCTGCCGGGTTTCAAGGAAATCAAGCCTTCGGTGTTCGCCGGCCTCTATCCGGTGGAATCCAATCAATTTGAGGCCTTGCGCGAGTCGCTAGACAAGCTGCAATTGAATGATTCCGCACTTCAGTTTGAACCCGAGGTTTCTCAGGCATTGGGCTTTGGTTTCCGCTGTGGGTTCCTCGGCCTGCTGCATATGGATATCGTGCAGGAACGGCTAGAGCGTGAGTTCAATATGGAACTCATCACGACCGCGCCGACTGTGGTGTATGAAGTCCTGATGCGCGACGGAACGATCATTCAGGTCGAGAATCCCGCCAAACTTCCCGATCCCGCAAAAATTGAGGAAATCCGGGAACCCATTGTCGAGGTCAAGGTTTTTACGCCGCAGGAGTATGTCGGAGCGGTCATTACGCTGTGCACTGGCAAGCGCGGCGTCCAGAAAAACCTGGCGTATCACGGTCGTCAGGTCCATCTGACCTATGACTTGCCCATGAACGAAATCGTCCTCGATTTTTTCGATCGGCTCAAGAGCGTTTCGCGCGGCTACGCGTCGATGGATTATGAGTTTCTGGAATATCGATCAGCCGACGTTGTGAAAATGGATCTGCTCGTCAATGGCGACAAGGTGGATGCGCTCAGTGTGATCGTTCACCGCAGCAACTCGGCCTACCGCGGTCGCGAAGTCGCCGCCCGCCTGCGCGAACTGATCCCCCGGCAGATGTACGATGTGGCGGTTCAGGCTGCGATCGGCGCCAACATTATTGCCCGTGAAAACATCAAGGCCATGCGCAAGAACGTGCTGGCGAAGTGTTACGGCGGCGATATTTCGCGCAAAAAGAAACTGCTTGAAAAGCAAAAGGCTGGCAAGCGGCGCATGAAGCAGGTCGGAAATGTGGAGATCCCCCAGGAAGCTTTCCTGGCGGTACTCCAGGTGTCTGACCGCTGATCGATCGAACCGGTAAGAGTTATGAATTTTGCGCTGATTCTGTTCTGTTTGACCTTATTCACGTTCAGCTTCTGGATCCTGGAAAAGTTCCTGTGGGCGCCAGCGCGCCTTCGACTTGGCGTGACGACCCAGCCTTGGTGGCTTGAATATACTGCGGGTCTTTTCCCGGTCATTGCGGTGGTGTTTTTTGTTCGCTCCTTTATTGTGGAGCCCTTCAAAATCCCCTCAGGCTCGATGATCCCGACCCTTCTTGTGGGGGACCTGATCCTGGTCAACAAGTACACCTATGGCCTGAGGTTGCCGGTCCTCAATACCAAGGTGATGGACATCGGCTCGCCCAAGCGGGGCGATGTCATGGTCTTCCGCTTTCCGGCCGACCCGTCCGTGGACTACATCAAGCGGGTGGTGGGATTGCCTGGCGACAAGGTGACCTACGAGCACAAGCGACTGCGGATCAATGACGTCGATGTGGTCATTTCGGAGGCCGGCGAATTCTACGATTCAGAACGCCTAAGCTATGCGCGGCAGTCGGTCGAAAAGCTCGGCGATGGTGATCACCGGATGCTGACCGATTTCGACAAACCCTCGTTCATTTCGCCAATCGGAGATTTTCCCTTCCGCGACCAGTGCGAATACACCTCGGCCGGCGTGCGGTGTACGGTTCCAGCGGGACATTATTTCATGATGGGCGACAACCGGGACAACTCGCTCGATAGTCGGTTCTGGGGATTTGTGCCCGAACAGAACATCGTCGGCCGAGCCTTTTTTGTCTGGATGAATTTCAGCGAATGGGGCCGCATCGGGGCCTTCAAGTGATCCCGCACCGATGCTAGACCCCCAGGTTCTGGCGCGGCGGCTCGGACACGCGTTTACGGACTCGCAATTGTTGCGGCAGGCCCTGACCCATCGCAGCCACGGCGGGGCCGATAACGAGCGACTCGAATTTCTCGGCGACGGTGTCCTGAATTGCGTTGTGGCGAGCCTGCTGTATGAGCGCTTTCCACGGGTCGACGAGGGGGGTCTATCGAGGCTTCGCGCCCGTCTGGTTCGTCAGGAATCGCTCGCGCAGATCGCTGTCAAACTGGGCTTATCGGATCATCTGTTGCTGGGCGAGGGGGAACTCAAGAGCGGGGGATTCCGGCGGCCTTCGATCCTTGCCGACACCCTCGAAGCATTGGTGGGTGCCATTTTTCTCGATGCGGGTTTTCAGGCGGCGCGCCAGATCGTGAGCACACTGATGCAGGAATCGATCGCGGGACTCGATCCAGCGGCTGAGGGCCGTGACGCCAAGACCCGTTTACAGGAAATTCTGCAGGCGAGGCGGATCGCTTTGCCACAGTACCGGGTCCTGAATACGCATGGGGCGGCCCATGAGCAGCAATTTGAGGTCGCCTGTGAGATCGCACCGTTGCATGTCCTGACGGTCGGCCGTGGGTCCAGCCGGCGCGCCGCAGAGCAACTGGCCGCGAGTCAGGCACTCCAACATTTGAATGCCAGCCCTTGAATGAACATCGTACGACATGAGCTCTGAGACGAACCCCGGCGATTCGCCGCCTGCCATGGAGGGCCTGCACCGCAGTGGCACCGTTGCAATCGTCGGACGGCCCAATGTTGGCAAGTCGACCCTGCTCAACCGGCTGATCGGTGCGAAAGTCAGCATCACCTCGGCCAAGGCCCAGACGACCCGGCATCGCATTGTGGGGGTTCTGACCCAAGACGATGCCCAACTCGCCTTCCTTGACACGCCAGGATTTCAGACGCGCCATATCGGGGCGCTTAACCAGGTTCTCAACCGGACGGTTCGCCAGGTGCTTAGCGACGCCGACGCGGTGGTGCTGGTCATCGATGCACCCGCCGGATGGACCCTGGCTGATGAACGGGTGCTGAAATTGATTCCGGCGGACCGTCCGGTCATTCTGGCGTTAAATAAGACCGATGCGGCGGGCGAGCGTTCGGGTCTGTTGCCGTTGGTGGATCGCGTTCGCAAAGCGCGTGAATTCGCTGCGATTGTGCCGATCAGCGCTCAGCGCGGGACTCAGCTAGACGCCCTGATTGCAGAGTGTGTTCGGCTGCTGCCGCCTGGCCCGCCGCTCTATGAGGCGGACGCGATCACCGATCGCAGCGAGCGCTTCATGGCATCGGAGGCACTGCGTGAAAAAGTGTTTCGCCTGGTTGGCGATGAACTTCCCTACACCACCACCGTCGTCATCGAACAGTTCGAAGAACTGCCTGACCTGCGACGCATTCGGGCAACCATTCTGGTCGAACGCGAAGCGCACCGGCCAATTCTGCTGGGTTCAGGCGGCGAGCGTATGAAGCGGATCGGCAGCGAGGCCCGAGCTGATCTCGAGCGGCTCTTCGGTGCCCGGGTCCATCTGGAAGTCTGGGTCAAGGTAAAAGGCGGTTGGGCCGATACCGAGCAGTCACTGCGTGCTTACGGCTACGAGTGAGACGGGCGCATGACTCTCGCAGGTAGCGCAGCGGCGGGCGGACGGCGGGCGCGAGACCCATCGCAGGGGCCAGTGCGCAATGAGCCGGCCTTTGTTCTGCACAGTACGCCGTGGCGCGAGACCAGTCTGGTTGTCGAACTCTTCAGCCGTAGTTATGGCCGGGTTCCGGTCATCGCCCGCGGCGCGAAACGTCCACGCTCGGCGATGCGGGCAATCCTGCTGGCGTTTCAGCCGCTCACGGTCGGGTGGAGCGGCCGAGGGGAGTTGCGCACGCTGATGGGTGTTGATTGGGTTGGCGGATTGCCGATGCCCCAGGGCGCCGCGCTCTTGTCATCCTTTTATTTAAATGAACTGTTGGTGCGCCTGTTGCCACGCGATGATCCGCACCCTGAGTTGTTTGACGCCTACCTGGCGGCCGTCGGGGCGCTTGGACATGAGATGGCGATCGAGCCGACACTGCGTCGCTTCGAGCGATCGTTGCTGGAGAAGATCGGCTACGGAGCCGATCTCGCGCGCGACGCCAATGGGCGGCCGATCGATCCGGCGGCACAGTATGGTTTCGATCCCACGCGGGGCTGGGTCGCACAAGACGTCGCAGCGGATCCCGATGACCGTCGCGCTGCCACGAGCGGTTTTGCAGGCGCCACGCTGTGTGCCCTTGCTGGTGGAAATTTTGACGATCCTGTCCTGCTCGGTCAGATGAAGTCACTAACCCGCATGATGCTCAATGCCCGTCTCGAAGGGCGTCCTCTGGCGACCCGTCAGATCCTGCTCGACCTCCACCGACTTTGACTTACAACGACTTTTACTGTTACCTGGATGACGGTTTGCCATGATTGAACTCGGCGTCAATATTGATCACGTTGCCACCGTGCGCCAAGCGCGCCAGACCTATGAGCCGGATCCCGTCTGGGCAGCGGTGGAAGCGCACCTCGGGGGTGCGGATGGCATCACCGTGCATCTGCGTGAGGATCGGCGTCATATCCAGGACGAAGATGTGCGGCGCCTGCGCGATCTCACCCACATTAAGCTCAATCTCGAGATGGCCGCAACCGATGAGATGATCGCAATCGCGCGGGCCCTTCGTCCCGAGATGGCGATGCTGGTGCCGGAAGGGCGCCATGAAGTCACCACGGAAGGCGGCCTGGACATTGCCGGTGAACTGAAATCCGGCGGTGAACGGATTCGACGGGCAATCGGTGACCTCGCGCAGGCCGGCATCATGACGAGCGTGTTCATTGACGCCGACCTCAGGCAGGTCGAAGCGGCCGCTCATATTGGTGCGCAAGTCTGTGAAGTGCATACGGGGCCCTATGCACAGGCATTTCATTCGCAGGGCCGTGATCCGGAGCGCCCGGTGGTCGCAGCCGAGTTGGAAAAAGTACGGCGGGCGGGGGAGGCCATTCGAGCGGCTG
Organism: Burkholderiaceae bacterium; assembly: GCA_040401595.1. Classification (GTDB taxonomy): domain Bacteria; phylum Pseudomonadota; class Gammaproteobacteria; order Burkholderiales; family Burkholderiaceae_E; genus RFPW01. The sequence continues at coordinate 63,644 of JBBAOE010000005.1, read as the reverse complement.
GCATGCGATTCAACGCGGGCCACGCGCTCAATTACTTCAATGTTCAACCGGTTGCCCGGCTTATGGACGTGCGCGAACTGCATATCGGCCACGCGATCGTTTCACGAGCGGTCTTTGTCGGGCTGCGGGAGGCCGTGCGCGAGATGAAACGCCTCATGCGCGAAGCACAGCGCTTTGGTACTCGCTAACGCTAAATGCCGTAATCAGGTCTTTTCTAATTCTGGATTGAAGCATGATTCGTGGAATTGGAACCGATATCGTCAAGATTGCCCGAATCCATTCGCTGATCGAGCGCTGGGGCGACCGGTTTGCATGCCGAATCCTGGGCCCGGATGAGCTTCAGGAGTTTTTCCGGCGGCGGGATCGTGGTGGCCTCCAGCACGGCCAACGCCGGGCTGTCGACTATCTGGCCAAGCGGTTCGCGGCGAAGGAGGCCTTCTCCAAGGCCTTGGGCACCGGATTGCGTGGCCCCATGACCTTACTGTCTCTGCAGATCCTGAATGATCCCGCAGGCAAACCCGTAGCGGTTCCGCGCAAGGCGCTCGCGACCCTGATGGAACAACGTCGCTGGCGCTCCCATGTATCCCTCTCGGATGAATTTGACGCGGCAATCGCCTTTGTGGTGATTGAAGACGAACCTTTCACTGGCTGACAACTGAGCACCATGACCACGCCCCCATCCTCTGTACCCTATGGGCCGGTGATGGCCGACATCGCCGGCCTGACACTGACCGAGTCCGAGCGCATCATGCTGCGCAATCCAAAGGTTGGCGGGGTCATTTTGTTCGCTCGGAATTTTTCCGATCGTACCCAACTCGCCGCCCTGACGGCCGATCTGCATGGTCTGCGCAACCCGCCCCTGCTGATTGCGGTCGATCATGAGGGCGGTCGGGTTCAGCGCTTTCGGCAGGGCTATCTGCACCTGCCACCCATGCGCGTCTTCGGAACGCTCTGGGATCAGGATCCCACCCGCGCTTTGTCCGCAGTGACCGATGCTGGATTTGTTCTGGGTGGCGAATTGCGCCGTGATGGCGTCGATTTCAGTTTCACCCCAGTGCTCGATCTGGATTGGGGCGAAAGCGGCGTGATCGGTGACCGGGCCTTCCATGCGAATCCAGCGGTCGTCACCGCACTTGCGCGTGCCCTGTCGCATGGTCTGCTCCTCGCGGGCATGCGCAACTGCGGGAAACACTTTCCCGGCCATGGCTGGACCCGGGCCGACTCCCATCTGGAATTGCCAGTCGATGAGCGCGCACTCGAGACGATCCTGGCCGCGGATGGTCAGGCATTTTCTGCCTTCGGCTCGCCCGCCCTGGCATCGGTCATGACCGCCCATGTGGTTTATCCAGCGATTGACCCGAGGCCTGCCAGCTTCTCGCCGTATTGGCTGCGGTCCATCCTTCGGGAGCGTCTCGAATTCGATGGTGTTATTTTCAGCGACGATCTGAGTATGGCGGGGGCGGTGAGTGTCGGGGCGATCGAAGCGCGCGCCGAGCAGGCGCTTGCTGCGGGGTGCGACATGATTCTCGTGTGTAACGCACCGGAGCAGGCGCAGCGGGTGATTGACTGTGCCGCCATCCAGAGCACCCCGGAGATTTCCCGGCGGATCGCCAGCCTGATGCCTCTGGGCTCCGCGCCCAGTGAGGCCGCGCTCGCCATTGCCCGCACCCGGTTGCAGGGGCTGCTCGCGGGGCAGGGTGACTGAACCGATCATGAGCACGGTCGAGCGCCATCCATCCGAGCCGACAGCGCCATCCTCCGCGTTCGATCTGCGGGCCTATCTGAGCTCATTGCCCCACATGCCTGGCGTCTACCGCATGCATGCAACCGATGGCAGCCTGCTCTATGTCGGCAAGGCCCGCGACCTTAAAAAGCGGGTCTCGAGCTATTTTCAGAAAACGCATGCCAGCCCCCGCGTTGGGTTGATGGTGTCCCAGGTAGCCTGGATCGAGACCACCATCACGCGCAGCGAAGCCGAGGCCCTGCTGCTCGAAAACAATCTGATCAAGACCAACAAGCCGCGCTACAACATCCTGTTTCGCGATGACAAGTCCTACCCCTACGTCAAGCTCAGTGGTCATGAATGGCCACGACTCGCGTATTACCGCGGGGGTGTCGACCGCGACGGCCAGTACTTTGGTCCCTATCCAAGCGCTTGGGCGGTGAAGGAAAGCATCCAGGTGCTGCAGAAAGTATTTCGCTTGCGCAGCTGTGAAGACACTGTCTTCGCGAACCGCAGCCGACCGTGTTTGCTGGCGCAGATCGATCGCTGCAGCGCGCCCTGTGTCGGCGCCATCGAGCCAGATGCCTATCGCGAAGATGTCAAGCAGGCGAGTCGGTTCCTGCGCGGGGAGCACGGCGCGCTCATGGCGGAATTTGAAGCCGCGATGCTGGATTCTTCGCAGGATCTGCGCTTCGAAGAGGCCGCGATCTATCGGAACCGGATGACGTCGCTTGGGCGGATCCTGCAACAGCAATCGGTGGACACGGGCGGCGATATTGATGCGGACGTCATTGCAGTTGCGATTGAGGGGGGACGTGTCTGTGTCAACCTGGCTATGGTGCGTGGTGGACGCCATCTGGGAGATCGACCCAATTTCCCGTCGCAAGTGCAAGGGGTTGAGCAAGCCTGGGATCTGGTGGAAATCGTCGAAGCGTTTGTTTCCCAGCACTATGTGGTGGCCCCGATTCCAGCCGTGATTGTCTGTGCGACGGCGATCTCCGAGGAAGCGCTTGCGGCGCTCGAGCAGCAGTCGGGACACCCGCTGACCTGGGTTCGCCAGCCGCACGAAAACCGTCGGCGCTGGCTCGAGTCGTGCCAGCAGAACGCCGGAATCGCACTCGCCCGCCTCTTGTCCGAAGATGGTTCTGCGCGGGCGCGGACCCGAACGTTGCTGGAGACCTTGGGCCTTGATCTGGATCTTCAGGGCGAGGCGTTCGATCGTTTTCGAGTCGAATGTTTTGATGTCAGTCATACGATGGGCGAAGCAACGCAGGCTTCCTGCGTTGTGTACGAGAACCATGCGATGCTCAGCAGCCAATACCGACGGTTCAATATCACTGGCATCACCCCTGGGGATGACGTTGCAGCGATGCGCCAGGCGCTCGGGCGTCGCTACGGTGCCTATGCCGAGGCCATTGCGCGAACCGAGAGCCCCGTCGCCGCCGAGCTAGCGGGATCCAAGCGAACCCGAGACGGGATCGAACCATCGTCGCGCAGTGAGCGTCAGCGATTGCCGGACCTGGTACTCATTGACGGCGGAAAACTTCAGCTCAGTGCAGCACGGGCGGTGTTTGAGGAACTGGGGCTCGATGTGGGACTGCTCCTGGGTGTCGCCAAAGGCGAGGACCGCAAAGTGGGATTGGAAACCCTGGTCTTTCCCGATGACCGGCCTTCGCTTGCGCTCGGGCGTGATTCTGCAGCCCTGATGCTGATCGCCATGATCCGCGACGAGGCGCACCGGTTTGCGATTACTGGTATGCGCGCCAAGCGCGCTAAAGCGCGCCAGGCGTCGACCCTGGATGAAATTGATGGTATCGGTCCACGCAGGCGCCAGCGGCTGTTGGCGCGATTCGGTGGCCTTCGTGGGGTACAGTCCGCCAGCGTCGAAGAACTCGCTTCGGTTGAGGGCATATCGACGACGCTCGCGCAGGCCCTCTATCGTCGACTGCACTGAAATCGATTGTCATGCCGTTAAACCTTCCCAACATCCTCACCCTGCTTCGCATTCTGGCGATCCCGTTGCTGGTGCTGCTCTATCTGCTGCCGCCGCTGATGATGGCTGCCGGAGACCGGGATCTTGCCGCGGCACTGCTCTTTACCGCAGCGGCGATCACCGACTGGTTCGATGGCTGGCTTGCCAGGCGCTGGGGTCAAACCTCGGCGTTCGGCGCCTTTCTGGATCCTGTCGCCGACAAACTCATCGTTTGTGCAGCGTTGCTCGTGCTGCTGCAACTCGGTCGGGTCGATGGTCTGATTGCCCTGATTATTATTGGCCGTGAAATCACGATCTCGGCGCTTCGCGAGTGGATGGCGACAGTGGGCGCAAGCCGCAGTGTGGCGGTACATTCGGTCGGTAAGTTCAAGACCGTTGCCCAGATGGTCGCGATTCCTTTGCTCCTCTTTGACGGGCAGCTACTGGGCCTGGATTTTCGGCTCGCCGGGACCGTCCTGGTGCATGTGGCGGCCGCTCTCACGCTATGGTCGATGGCGTATTACCTGCGCAAGGCCTGGCCTTTTCTGCGCGAGGATCGAACGCAAGCGCCTTGACTTTCTGCAGAGACAAGATATTATTACCGGCTTGCTGAACGCGGGAGTAGCTCAGTTGGTAGAGCGCAACCTTGCCAAGGTTGAGGTCGCGAGTTCGAGACTCGTCTCCCGCTCCAGATTCTCCAGAAAGTTTCTCTTTCTCTCGGAGTAATCAGGGACAACGCAGATTGCAATTCACATCGCTGCACGATTTGAATATGGCGCGATAGCAAAGCGGTTATGCAGCGGATTGCAAATCCGTTTAGCCCAGTTCGACTCTGGGTCGCGCCTCCAAAAATTTAGAAAATCACATCCGGCTTGCTGCCTTTTGTGGCGTTAGTCCGATACCCTTTTCAGCAAGGTATCGGGTTTAAAACGCTTTTAGGTGAGATCGGCATGCAATTAGGGTTCACCCGAACGATTCTCGCCATCAGCGCGGGTATGGGTATCCTGGTCGCCTGCGGTGGCGGTGAATCGACGGATCTCGTCGAAAACCCCGATCTGCTGCCGCACGCGCGGGGTTGGGCTGAAATGACGGAACCCGCTGACGGTGTTGTTGCTGACCCCAATGCCATCATCACCGGGGCGAAAGCGACTGGGCTTGGTGGGACATTCACGCCGACTGACCTTTATACGCACTATGGGGTTCCCGGGACCGTCGGCGTTCCGATTGTTGTCGTCAGCCGAAAATTGACCATTTAGGAGGGTGCCTGGTCAATTTTGAACTGACAAAAACACAGAGCCTCTCGTGGTCGGGGCCGAGGATACCCTCTAGTGCTCTGAGCTGGCTCGAAAATGACAGGCGTCGCTGCGGCTTCGGAGTAAAGTTCAGGTTTTCGTGATGATCGGAGCAAGCTGATGACTTCACTGCCCATGACCTCACTTGTCACGTTGCTCATCGTGTTGTTGATGTTTGCGACGGCCCTGAACGTCGGCCGGGCCCGCGCTACTTATGGGATTAAAGCGCCGGCAACGTCGGGCCATGAGCTGTTCGATCGCGCTTATCGGATCCAGATGAACACCCTTGAGGGGACGTTGTTGCTGCTACCGGCCTTGTGGATCTATGCCGGCACGATCGGGGACCGCGGGGCTGCGATTGGTGGCCTGATCTGGGTCCTTGGGCGAATTTGGTATGCCATCGGCTACACCCAGGATCCCGCAAAACGCGGCGGAGGATTTGGTCTTGCCACTCTGGCGTTCGCCGGGCTCTGGACCGGGGGTCTCTGGGGCGTGATTCGGGGGTTCATGTAGGACTCGAGATGCCAGCACCGACGGGTCGCCCAGAGCGCAACGGATGATTCGAATGGTCATCACAAGGCTGTGGATAGTCACGCCTGTCGGGTGATCCATCTCGGTAGCTCGGTCTTCAGCGCCTGAAAAAGATGACGGCCAAGGGAGTCGGGCGGATTCAGTCGGATATGATCGCGGCGGTGTGATCGTAGCGGTGTGATCCTGGCGATAAGATCGCGCGCCGTAGCAGCGGACCCGGGTGGTGGAAATGGTAGACACAGCGGCCTTAAAAGCCGCCGGCTTCACGGCCTTGCGGGTTCAACTCCCGTCCTGGGTACCATCGCTGCGCGGTCTCACGCATTGTTCGGGACACGATTGGAGGCTCCCATGAAAGTGATCGCCTGTGCGATCTGGATGCTTTGTGCCGGCCCAGCGTTGGCGCAGTGGGTCAAATACGCTGAACGGCCCGGCACAGCGTCGTTCTACGATGCCGATCGGGTCGAAACCAACGCGAGTGTTCGCAAGGCCTGGGTCATCAACGACTTCGCTGACGCGCGACCAGACCGTAGTCGCTCCGCTCTGGTTCAGAGTGAAATGGATTGCGCTGATCAGACGGTCCGGCTGCTCTATTTCGCCACCTACGCCGAACCCATGGCGAGTGGTGAAACCATTTTGAACAACCGGCCAGAGTACCTTCCCGGTCCCTGGCGTCCCGTACCAGCCAAGAGTCTCACAGCCGATCTGATGGACCGGCTCTGCGCGATCTAGCGCACCTGTTCCTCGAGAAATTCCAGTGGGGTGCGTGGACCCTGCGCCGGTCGCAGTTGTTCCTGACCACGCAATTCAACCCGCCGGATCTTGCCCGAAATGGTTTTTGGCAGATCGCTGAATTCGATGCGCCGGGCCAGCTTGTATGCGGAGACCCGTGCCCGCAAAAATACGAAGATAGATGCGGCCGTTTCCGAGCATGGGAGATGTCCAGGCGCCAGAACAATGTAGGCCTTTGGTACGGATCCGCGCACCGTATCCGGCGAGGGTACGACCGCCGCCTCGGCCACTGCGGGGTGTTCAATCAGAACGCTTTCGAGCTCGAACGGGCTGATCCGATACCCGGAAGACTTGAACACATCGTCTGCGCGTCCGACATAGGTGATGTAGCCGTCGGCATCCCGCGCGCCGATATCGCCGGTGTGGTAGAAGCCCTCCCGCATGACTTCTGTTGTCTTCGCCGGATCGTCTACATAGCCGTTCATGAGCGCAAGTGGGCGGTGTGCCAGGTCGATGCAGATTTCGCCTTCATCCGATAACGTGCCGTCGATATCCAGCAGGGCGATTCGATAACCGGGCAGCGGCAGGCCCATTGATCCCGGTTTGAGGGCCACACCGGGCGGGTTACCAATCTGCGCGGTGGTCTCGGTCTGGCCGTACCCATCGCGAATCGTCAGGTGCCATGCGTTGCGGACCTGTTCGATGACTTCGGGGTTAAGCGGTTCACCGGCCGAGAGAAGTTCACGCAGTTTCACAGGCCATTGGGCCAAGTCTTCCAGGATCAGCATTCGCCATACCGTGGGCGGGGCACATAAGGTGTTGACCTCATGGCGCACCAGAACGTCGAGCACGCCTGGCCCGTTGAAGCGGCTGTAGTTGTAGATGAAGACGCAGGCTTGGGCATTGAACGGAGCAAAGAAACAGCTCCATGCATGCTTGGCCCAACCGGGCGAACTGATCGTCCAGTGCACGTCGCCCGGCTGTAGACCCAACCAGTAGAGCGTCGAGAGATGCCCGACGGGGTAACTGACCTGGGTGTGCTGGACGAGTTTGGCCCGTGCCGTGGTGCCTGAGGTGAAATACTCCAATAAAGGATCGCTGGACAGGGTCGGTTCGTCCGTTTCAAATTCGGTCGCCTCCTGGGTGCTCTGAGCATAAGCGGTCCATCCGGGGCCTGAGGATTCGGCCGTACTGATGAGTGTCATGGAGTTGAGAACGGAGGCGGGCAGCGCAGCAAACTTTGCAGCGCCAACGCCGTTGGTGATCACCCAGCGCGCATTTCCTCTCTGGAGGCGATCGGCCAGGTCATCCCCGGATAGCAAGGTCGTCGCCGGGATCAGCACGCCGCCGAATTTGATTGCCGCAAGCATGGTTTCCCAGAGCGGCACTTCGTTACCCAGCATCAGCAGAATCCGGTCGCCCCGACGAGCGCCCAGACCCGTCAGGAAATTGGCAACCTGATTCGATCGCTGGCGCAGTTCCTCGTAACTGAGCCTCGAGGCCTGGCCCGATTCTTCGACAATGTGGAGTGCCGGCGCGGGATTGTCGCGGGCGATCGAGTCGAAGTAGTCGCGTGCCCAGTTGAAGTGGGTGAACGTCGGCCACCGGAAGCTGGACTGGGCGCTCTTCCAATCGGTTCGGTGCTGCAGGAGTGCATCGCGCGCACTGAGAAATTGTTCAAGCTCGGTCATGCAGGGTCTCCTTCTCTGCTTGAGCGGATCCGGACCACCTTGCTCGCCGTGGTCCTTGGCCTGAAAACGCTCAGAGCCTGTTGATTTGCATTAATCTGATTCGAAACTCTATCGTCTTTCTGCATGCTGATGCGCCTTTCAAACCCTCCAGACTCGACGGAATTCTGATGTCAACACTGCTCCATGGGATCCGGGTCCTTGACTTTGGTCGCTACATCGCCGGACCGTATTGTGGTGCGCTTCTCGCGGAGTACGGGGCCGACGTCATCCGGATCGAAAAACGCACTGGCAGCGAGGACCGGTTTCCGGCGCAGGTCGGAGGCGGGGTGGGCGCGCTTTTTTTGCAGCTCAATCGCAACAAGCGCTCAGTGACGCTGGACCCAGGGTCCGACGCTGGCCGCGCTGTCGTCAGGCGTCTGGTACGTAGCGCCGATGTGGTGATTGCCAACATGCCGCTCGCAACGCTCAAGGCGAGCGGACTGGATTACGACACCTTGCGCAGCTATCGGGACGACATTATTTTCGTGACCAACACGGCCTATGGGCCGGTTGGTCCCTGGTCGGAGCAGGTGGGTTTCGATGGCGTGGGGCAGGCGATGTCAGGCTCTGTCTACATGACAGGGCAGCCGGGAGAGCCCTACCGGGCAGTGGTCAATTGGGTTGACTTTGGGACTGCACTGCATTGTGCGTTTGGCACGATGGCGGCCTTGATGGAGCGTCAGCGCAGCGGCCGTGGCCAGATGGTCACCGGCGCTCTTCTCGCGACTGCGCTGACTTTTACCAATGCAAGCCTGATCGAGCAGGCAGTGACCCAGGTCAACCGCAAACCCACCGGGAATCGAGGACAGACCTCCGCGCCACTCGATATCTATAACGCCGTCGACGGCCCGATCCAGGTCGCTGTCACGGGCAATCCACTCTACCGGCGTTGGGCAAAGCTGATGGCTCAACCCGGAGAAGCGATCGATTGGCTTAATGATCCTCGATTCGAGAACGATGATGCCCGCGGACGGCATGGTGAAATCATCAGCGAACGTATGGCCCGCTGGTGTGCCCAGCGCAGTCGGGATGAAATCGTTCAGATTCTTGCAGCGGCCATGATCCCCTGCGCGCCGGTCCTCTCACCCCAACAGGCGCTTGATCATCCACAGGTGCAGGCACTGGGTTTATTGCAGAACACCGACTACCCCGGCTTGCCCTTACCTGCACCAGTGGCTGCGGTACCGCTGTGGATGACCGAGACCAAAGCGGTGCCGCGTCGCCGGGCCCCGCTCCTCGGTGAGCATACGGATGAGGTTTTGATTGAACTTGGGTTTGGTGAGGCGGAGATTGATGCACTGCGTCGTGAGAACGTGATCTGAATGCCCGGCTGGTCAGTGCCGATTGAGATGCAGCGCCGTGCTGGCGGCAAAGCGGCAGGATTGGCCCAGGCGGTCTTCGATCCGCAGCGCTTCATTCCATTTGACCGTGCGTTCTCCGCGGGCAAACGAACCGACTTTCAGTTGTCCGACGCCCCAGCCGATGGCCATATGCACAATGCTGTGATCCTCGGTCTCGCCCGAACGCGCAGAGACAATCGCTGAATAGCCAGAGGATTGCGCTTGCTCCCAAGCCTTCAGGGTTTCGGACAAGGTTCCGCGCTGATTGGGTTTGAGCAAGACGGTATTGGCAGCACCATCGCGAGCCGCCTGTGCGATCAGGCTGGCGTCGGTCACGAGCAGGTCATCACCGACGACCTGCACCCGCTGGCCGGCCGCCTGGGTGAAGCGCGCAAACCCGGCGGCATCGTCTTCCCCTAACGGATCTTCGATGGACACGATTGGGTATCGTTCGATCCAGCGTAGCAGCATTTCGCTGAGCCCATCCGAGTCCAGTTCGCGCTGCTCCAGTCCCAATCGATAGCGTCCCTGAGCGCCCAGTTCCGAAGCTGCAATATCCAGGGCGATGGATACTTCATGCCCCGGTGTGAATCCAGCCATTTCGATTGCCTGAACCAGAGCATCGAGTGCCTCCTCGTTCTGATCGAAATTTGGCCACCAACCGCCTTCGTCCGCGACGCCAGCCAGCTTGCCACGCGCCTCCATCCAGCGCCCTGCGGCTGCATAGACTTCGGCGGTCCATTCCAGCGCCTGCGCAAAGCTTGAGGCGCGCGGGCAGGTCACCATGAAATCCTGAATGTCGACCCGCCGACCTGCATGGGCACCGCCACCAAAGATCTGGATCTGGGGCAGGGGGATCAGCCACGGGGAAGACACCGATCGGGCCCCGATCGACAGGTATTCGTAGAGGGCTAGTTTTCTGGACGAAGCGGCCGCATGGGCGCAGGCGAGGGAGACTGCAAGCGTGGCATTGGCCCCGATCGTGGCCTTGTCGGCTGCGGGATCGCAGGCGATCAAGGCATCATCGATAGCGCTTTGCGCATCGGCCGGCATGCCGAGTATCCGGTCGCGGATCACGCCCCGAACATTGGCCAGAGCCCGTTGCACATCCCGCCCTTGGAAGGCCGTGCCGCCGTCTCGAAGTTCGTGCGCCTCGCGGGTGCCGGTGGAGGCGCCCGCAGGGGCAATCCCGGTGCCGAGCGTGCCATCTGCAAGGCGAACTTCGGCCTCCACGGTCGGACGTCCCCGGCTGTCCCAGATCCGTCGGGCACGTACATCGGTGATCTCACTCATTGGAACAACTCCAGAAAATGCCATGTTGTCATTCGAGTGCTTGATCCGACTCAGACCATAAAGTCGACCAGGCCTCGTTAATGGTCTCCAGGCGTTTGGTTGGTGCGAGAAGGTAGTGGCGCGCAAGCACGCGGATCCGATCCCGCTGGTGGTCCGTCTGGATGTATTCGACCGGCGACTTACCGTCGATACGGGCGAGCATCAGACCCGGCAATAGGCTTGCGCAGCGCGCCTCGAGAGTCTCCCAGTGTTCCCAGGGGTTCATGCCCTCAAAGGTGCTCCGATAACCATCGAGCAGCGCGGTGAAGGCCGACTGGTACCCGATCGTAAATGCCGGGCGCCAGGCCCGCTTCAGAAGGAGATGATTCAGGCAGAAGGCCAGATCGAAGACCGGATCGCCCCACCAGGCGCATTCCGCATCTAGCAGGACCGGGCCCTGTGGGCCGATCAGTATGTTTTTCGGGCTGACATCACCGTGGACCAAGGCCCTTCGGGTATTCGCGGTGGTTCGAACAAGACGTTCCAGGGCCGCGCCACAGTCTGGGTTGCGCAGCGCGGCTGCGCTCAGGTAGGGATCAAGCCTGATCGCATGGAAAATCGCGTCCGAGTCAAAATGTTGACTCAACTGGGGCATTTCGGCGGAACGCACATGGATTGTCGCCAGCACTTGCCCCACCTGTCTGGCGTCGCTTGGACGGATCGTGCCATCGCGCAGCATCGTCTTCCACAAGGGATAGTCGGTATCGGGCAGGTAGGTCATCAGCAACATGCCGCGGGCGGGGTCACTGGCCAGGCATTCGGGAACTGCACCGGGCACGACCTGCGCGGCAAACTGCATCCAGCGCGCTTCATATTGATTGCGCAGGACGGGGGCCTCCCAGTGCGCGGCCACCTTCAGGACTGCCAGCGCCCGCTTGACGCAAAGGGATCGACCGTCGAGGTCGACGCGCCAGATATCCGATGAAACCCCGCCGGTCAGCGCGGCGCCCTGGATCTCGGTGGCCGTGCTCAGTCCCAGTGCGCGAACCCAGTCAGCAAAGTCAGCCGGCAGGATGCTGGAGCTCCCCATGCAGAGGTGGCTATGCCTTGAAACCGGATTCGACCAGCTTGACGAGCGCATGCAAGGTGGCGTTGACTGGGGTTGGAACACCGAGCCGTTGGCCCTCGCGTACGATGAACCCGTTCAGATGATCAATCTCGGATCGCTTCTGGCGCGCGATGTCCTGTGCGGTCGAAGAAAACTGGCGCGGCATTCCCTGAATAATCTTCTCGCTGGCATCAAAGCCCTGCTGAAGTGTGAGTGGTGTGCCGCCAGCATTCGCCACACGAACCACTTCTTCAAGCACTGCGTGCATGGTCTGGCGAGTCTGTGCATGGGCCGACAATGTGCCGTAATCCATTTGCGCCAATGCTGAAATGGCATTGAAGATGCAGTTCACCATCAGCTTTGACCACAACGCATGCATCACGTTGTCACTGATGGTGACGGGCACACCTGATGCATTGAAGAGACTGGCGATTGTCTGCAGCAGGTCGGTATGGATGGGACCATCCTCAGACCCCGGAGACGGTTTGCCAATGACCAGATCCCCGCGCCCGAAGTGCTGGACCAGGCCGGGCTCGGGCATCGCCGTCGCCACATAGACCACTGCTGGAATGACCGCCTTGCCGAGAACCAGCGAGGCACGGGCTGCGTTATCCACCCCATTTTGCAAGCTCATGACCCAGCAATGCGGTGCAAGGTGGGGCCGCATAAGGGCCGCCACCGATTCCGTATCACTGGATTTCACGCACAGCAGGACGCCATCCATGGTGGCGAGCGCCGATGGATCCGAGGTGGCGCTGAGTTGCGGTGGTCCGATGCTGGCTTGCCACTGAGCGCTTTGAATGCGCAAGCCCTGACTGGCAATGGCGTCGACCTGCGCCGGCCGGGCAATCAGGCTGACCTGATGGCCAGCCCGAGCCAGCATGCCCCCGAAGTATCCGCCCACTGCGCCGGCGCCCATCACGCCGATACGGGAAGGTTCCATGTTTGAGTGTCCTTTAAGAGCTCTTGCCGGGCGCTGGATCGCTCCAGTCGATAAGGAAAGTGCCGACACTGTAATTCGATCTGGACCAGAATGGGGCCAAATGAACGAACGATCCCAGGGCCTTGAACGGTCGTGAAACGGATGCCGTTCCCGTCGCCCTTCCTTTACTGGTCAGTTGGGATGGTGAATACCTGACTCGAAGCGGTCTCACGCATCACGGCTTCGGGGCTTCGATACCGCTCCGCCATCATCCGTTCATCCGGCGTTCGTAACTGTGCCTGCATGTAGGCACCGAGTCGGCGCGCATGCTCGACGACGGCGCGACCGAATGCGCTGCGCTCGGCGTTGTACGCTTCGAGCGCGGTCTGAATCGATGAATGGGCGGCAAGGTTTCGCACCAGCGCCATGGCATCCCCGGCGGCTTTGGTGACGCCCATCCCGCAGTGTGGCCTGGCGACGAAGGCGGAGTCGCCCAGCAGGACCGTATGGCCAAAATTGAGCTGTTCCGAGCACAGATCATAGATCGGCTGAAAAAACGGTTGTTCCACCCGGTCGATGAGTTCGGCAAACTGGGGAGCCAGCACCTCATGGGCGGATTGGCGGATCGCGGCGATGACCTCCGGGCGAATGCTCTGCGGGGCGATGCCACCCCGATGCACATGACCGTCCGAATCGGTGAGCAGGTCACGCAGCGTCTGAGCTTCATCGGCGGGGCGATACCAGACCAGATTGAACCGCCGGTGACCCTTTTCGACGCTATTGTTTGGACCGGCGACCGGATAACCCAGGATCTGTTCGCAGGGCGGCAGGCAAAATGCAAACCGATCAAAGAGCAGGGCATGTGTCTGAGGCGTGATCCGGTTCTCATCCACCAGCCCGCGCCAAGCGATATATCCGGCGTATTGCGGGGTCACTTGGGGCGCAAACTGAGCCCGTAGTCCCGAACGGATGCCGTCGGCAGCAACCACCAGATCGATGTCCTCGCTGCGACCGTCGCTCAGGTGCAGGCGCACCCCATCGTCCAGCTCGTCGACCGCCAGCGCACCCAGACCGTTGACGTAACAGTCGGCCGCCAGCGCGCCGCGCAACAGGTCGAACAACTGCCCCCAGGCGGTCAGAACCTGCTCCATCGCCAGATGGCCCAGCGTTGAACCATCTGGCGCCAGCGTGATCCGCGACTTGACGCGCACCCCAAGCGTGTCATCCAGTGTGAGCCCGCAGCGCCCCAGCGCCTCAAACAACTCCGGATGGGTAACGATCCCGGCGCCTCGCCCAGTCAGGCCATGGGCAGAGCGCTCGTAGACTTTCACGGCCCAACCCGCGCGACTGAGGAGATTGGCGGCAAGTAGCCCACCGAGAGATCCACCGATCACGCGTGCCGTACGAATCCGACCGGCTGGGAGTGACTCTGGGGCCGCAGGCGTGCGCAGCGTTTCTGAACGAGTCGGGGCTGGGCGGTTGGCGTGCATCTTACTTATCCGCAGTGCAATGGCAGAATTTCTAGCGTTTCTGGTTCAAGACGGGCTCGAGCACCGCCCAGACATTATCGAGAATCTGTGATTGGGCCTTTGCGTTGGGATGAATACGGTCGTCCTGAAACAAATCCGCTTTCATCGGCCCCTCATCGGCAATGCCTGCCAGCAGGAACGGCACAACCGGGACGTTCTGGGCCTTGGCAACCCGGCCGAAGAGCCCCCGAAACCGTTCGGTATACGAGGCCCCAAAATTTGGTGGGATCATCATCCCGGCCAGTACAGGCTGGGCGCCGGACTCCCGGATAGCCATCACCATCGCCTTGAGATTGTGTTCGGTTGCCTCCAGCGCGAGTCCCCGGAGTGCATCATTGGCGCCCAGCTCGACCAGAACCCAGCGCGGACGGACGCGGGCCAGAACTCCCGAAAGTCGACTGCGTCCACCGGCGGTTGTTTCACCGCTGACGCTGGCATTGACGACCTGGATCTCGCGACCACTCTGCTGCAAGCGGCGTTCGAGCAGCGCGACCCACCCACTGCCGCGCACCAGACCATATTCGGCGGACAAGCTGTCTCCAAACACCAGCAGGACCTGTGGGGGGGCCGCGAGCGCCGGGAGCCCGCCCAAGCCAAAACCGGCCGTCAGCGCCAGGAGTTGATAGATGAATGATCGACGCATGGGACGAATGATGGACTCCGAATCCGTTGGCGCAATTCTCGCCGGTACACTGCGCGGCATGAAATCAGCCGACACTCCCGCGATCATCGCAGATCGCCTGACCAAAACCGTCCGCGACGCCGATGGCATCCTCACCATTCTGGACCACGCCAGTTTCACGGCCGGCGCAGGGGAGTCCATCGCGGTCATTGGTCCATCCGGGTCAGGCAAGTCAACGCTGCTTGGGTTGCTGGCGGGTCTCGATCAGGCAAGCTCGGGAAGGATCCAGCTTCTGGGCGACGACCTGACCGCGATGGACGAAGAAGCCCGGGCGCGCTGGCGATCGAAGCGGGTCGGATTTGTGTTTCAGTCCTTTCAATTGCTGCCCAATCTGACCGCGTTGGAAAACGTACTGCTTCCGTTGGAGCTGATTGGGACCTCCAATCCGACGCCGCGCGCCCAGGCACTTCTGGACCGCGTGGGCTTGACGGGGCGGGCTGATCATTATCCCCGCACGCTCTCGGGCGGCGAGCAGCAGCGGGTCGCCTTGGCCCGCGCGTTTGTTCTGAATCCGCCCTTGTTGTTCGCCGATGAACCAACGGGATCGCTCGATGCGGCGACCGGCGAGCGGGTGATCGAGTTGCTGTTTGAACTCAATCAGGAGCACGCCTCAACGCTTGTTCTGGTCACCCACGATGAGCGGGTGGCGCGTCGCTGTGCCCGCCGCATTCGGATTGAGGCTGGGCGCATCGTCGAGGACAGCGCGACTCACTGAGGAACCGGGACTTCGGATAAACGTGAACGGGCGCGCCATTCGAGGGCGCCCGTGACGGCGCCTCCCAGCACAATGAGCGCCATGCCAGTGCCGGTCATCCAGTCCGGCAACTGGCCAAAGACGAGCCAACCGAGCGCGGTAGCGGCAAAGATCTGCAGATAGACAAAGGGTGACAATAACGAGGCTGGTGCGGCGCGATAGGCCCGGATCTGCAGCCAATGGCCCAGTGCACCCGATGCGCCGGTGGAGAACAACAGGAACCATTCCAGGGGCTCCAGGCTTGGCCAGGGGCCGGCCCACGGCAGGATGAGGGTGAATACGAGCGTCCCAAAGACCCCGCTATAGGCATTCGTTGTGATCGGATCATCGGCTGCGACGCGGCGGGTTGCGATCTGAAAGGCCGCCAGAATCACGGCCGACAGGAGTCCGAGCAGGACGCCTTCGATGGGCAGTGTGCCGCCTGGGCGGATCACGATCAGCATGCCCCCAAAGCCCAGCAGAACGCCGAGGGCGTGGCGCCACCGCAGGGGCTCTCCGAGCACCCAAGGTGAAACGATTAGAACCATGACCGGTGCCAGAAAGTTCAGCGCCGTGGCCTCGGCCAGCGGCAATCGTTTGAGAACCGAAAAAAACGTGATTGTGGTCAAAGCGACCAGGACGCCGCGCGTGGCCTGCCGTGACAATGACTGAGTCAGGAAAAGGCGGCGCCCGCGCAGGGGCAATGCGATGGTGCAAAAGATCAGTAAATGGCTGAGATAGCGAAACCAGCCGACCATCAGGACGGACACACCGATCCCGATCATTTTTTTGCCGGTGACATCGAGTAGCGAAAGCACCGACAGCGCACAAAAGAGTTGAGCAATACCAGCGCCAAACTGATGACGAGTCCCCGGACTCATGCGGCGCTCTTGGGATGCTGTGGGGTCAGGCAGTCGTGCAATACCGCCCGGATCTGCGGTAGCAATTCTGCGGCGGCCATCCCCTGCGCCTGATGGCCGGCAGCGACCCAGGCGTCCGCCCCCCAGCCGTGGCACCAGACCCCGAGCAAGGCCAGATCGATCGGATGCAAGCCCTTGCGAATCGACTGTGCCAGTAAGCCAGCGATACAGCCGGTAAGTACATCGCCGGTACCACCGGTCGCCAGCGCAGGATTGCCAACAGGCACGATCCACCAGCGACCGTCGGTTGACGCGACGACCGTCCCTGCGCCTTTGAGCACCACGATGCACTGACGCGTTCGAGCAATCTGGCAGGCCGCCTTGATGCGGTTCTGCTGGACGCGCGCTGCCGTTACGCTATCGGCCATGTCCGGCGCTTGAGGGGCTTCGCTGCGGGTGCTGAGAAGTCTCGCAGCCTCCAGCGGATGCGGGGTCAAGATGGGCGGACAGTCCTTGTGTTGTTGCGTGCGGCGATCGAGGGCGGCGGCAAGCGCACTGTCTGTTGCGATCAACGTCAGTGCATCGGCATCGAGCACGAGGGGTTGACCATCAAGCGAGGAGCGCTCGAGCGCCAGCGCCAGGAGTTCGTGTGCGTTTGCGTCAACCCCCAGGCCCGGTCCGATGGCGAGCGCGCTGGTACCCGACTGATGCAGGGCGAGGCTGGCGTCGCGCAGCATCAGTTCGGGATAGTTCAGATCGACCGGCAGCGGCGCACCGCCAGGAAACCCCACGACGATTCGACCAGCGCCGCTGAACAAGGCAGCCCTTGCCGCGAGGAGTGCAGCGCCCGTCATGCCGGCAGAGCCGCCGATGATCATTGTGGTCCCGTAGTCTCCCTTGTGGCTATCGGCCCCGCGGCGCAGTGGCCGGGCCAGCGAATGCGCGAGCGCCGGGCAACATAGCGTGCCGTCGTATGGGGACATGGGCGGCGGCGCCGGATCGATTGGCCAGTTGCTGAAACCCAGATCCTCCACCATGACCTCGCCAGACAGCTCGCGCCCCCGTCCGGTGTGAAGCCCGGGTTTGTCGGCCAGAAACGTGATGGTCAGATCCGCGCGAACCGCGACCCCCCCGATGATCGCGCCCGTATCAGCCTGCAAACCACTGGGAATATCGAGCGCAACGCGCAGGATCGGCTCGCGGACACGGTTCATCCAGTCCACCGCCTGTAGCCATTCACCCTCCAGAGGCCGGGAAAGTCCGATCCCAAAGAGGGCATCGATCATCGCGATCGGCCGTGGCCGGCCGAGACAGGCCTCAAGCTGCGCTGTGAAGCTGGCGCCCTCCAGGCAGTCGACGTCGTAGCCGAATCGGTGCAATGCCTGGGCGGCGATGCGGCCATCGCCACCGTTATCGCCCGGCCCGAGCAAGATCACGATACGCCCAGACGCGTGCCCCGATTCCTTCAACCGCTGCGCAATGACGCGCGCAGCTGCCGCCCCAGCCCGCGCCATGAGCGCCCCATCGGGAAGTGTTGCCTTGGCCCCGAATTCAATCGCCCGCAGGGTGGCAATCGAGGCCAGGCGATGGCTCATCGTTCCGGTCCCATCAGGACGTCAGGGAGCCAGGTCACGGTGACCGGGAACAGGGTGACGATTCCGAACGCGACCATGAGCATTGCGAAGAAGGGCAATGAAGCCCAGGCAATCACAGTCGAGTCTTTACCGGTCATGTTCGGCAACACAAACAGATTGAATCCAACAGGCGGAATAACCTCTGCAATTTCAAATAGTAAGACGATAAATATTCCAAAGCAGATGAGGTCAAATCCCGCTTTCTGGATCATTGGTAACACCACGGCGCTGGTCAGAACAATCATGGCAATACCGTCAAGTGCAGTCCCGAGCGCGATCTAGAGAACGGTCAGAGCGCCGACCAGGGCAAACAGGGATCGATGCTTGAGGGCTTCACCGTATCATCTTAAATGCTGCCAGCAACCCGAGCCTCTCTCGGGATGGTCTCCGCATGGGACTTAGAATGTCATCGAACTCAGAATTTTCAGCGAACAACCCGCGTTCAGAAGGACCGTTCACACGGGACTCCGGGAATCGATGGCAAGTGTTCGTGGATCGTGGCGGCACGTTTACCGACCTGGTCGCCCGCACGCCGCAGGGAAGACTCGTGACTGCCAAATTACTTTCGCAGTCACCGGGGCACTACGAGGATGCTGCGGTCGAAGGGATTCGACGATTGCTGGGGCTCGCGCCCGGCGCCACGATACCGGTTGACCGGGTCGAGGTCGTCAAAGTGGGGACGACCGTCGCGACCAATGCACTCCTCGAGCGAAAAGGCGAGCCAACCTTGCTGGTGATTACCCAGGGATTTGGGGATGCCTTGCGGATTGCTTACCAGAACCGGCCGCGTCTGTTTGATCGCGAGATCCTCCTGCCGGAATTGTTGTACCGACAGGTGCTTGAGGTCGATGAGCGCATCGATGTCCAGGGACGGATCCTTCGTGCGCTGGACATCGCAAGCGCTCGCATCGGCCTGCAGTCAGCTTACGACTCCGGATTGCGTGCTGTCGCGATTGTCCTCATGCATGGAGATCGTTATGGTGCGCAGCATGAAGCGCCGCTCGCCGAGATTGCCCGATCGATTGGCTTTACGCAGATTTCCGCCTCGCACCAGGTCAGTCCGCTGGTGCGGCTCGTGGGACGCGGCGATACAACGGTGGTCGACGCCTACCTGACCCCGGTCCTGCGTCGTTACGTCGATCAACTGACGCGGGCAATGCCGGGCGTGCGTCTGTCGTTCATGCAGTCCAATGGTGGCCTGACGGCGGCTGGGCGTTTCCAGGGCAAAGATGCGGTTCTGTCCGGCCCGGCCGGTGGCATTGTGGGGATGGCGCGCGTCAGCGAACTGGCTGGATTCGAGCGCGCTATCGGGTTCGATATGGGCGGAACCTCGACCGATGTGTCGCATTACGCTGGCGAATTCGAGCGAGAGTTTGAAACCCAGGTCGCCGGAGTGCGCCTGCGCGCACCCATGATGCGAATCCACACCGTGGCGGCCGGTGGCGGATCGATACTGCATTTTGACGGTTCGCGCTTCCGCGTTGGCCCAGACTCTGCTGGCGCCGATCCCGGACCCGCCTGTTATCGCCGCGGGGGGCCGCTCACCCTGACGGACGCCAATGTGCTGTTGGGTCGGGTGCTGCCCGAGCATTTCCCGGCTGTTTTCGGACCCGAAGGGAACGAACGGCTCGATCGCGAGACGGTCGTGCACGGCTTCGAGCGGTTGGCCCGCGACGTTTCTGCGGCGACGGGCAAGCCGCGTTCGGCAGAACAAGTGGCTCAGGGATTCGTTGATATTGCCGTTGCGGATATGGCGAATGCCATCAAGAAAATCTCGGTTCAGCGCGGGCATGACGTGACCGGCTATTGCCTGACCGTGTTCGGCGGCGCGGGCGGTCAGTTCGCCTGCGCAGTTGCCGATGCCCTGGGGATGACGACTGTTCTTGCTCATCCACTGGCCGGGGTCCTCTCGGCCTATGGAATGGGACTCGCGAGCCAGACCGCCATGCGGGAGGAAACCGTTGAGCGTGTGCTCAATTCAGAAGGTCTGGCACTCGCGTTGGTGGCTGCGCAACGTCTGTCTGGCGCGGCATGTCTCGATCTTGAAGGGCAGGGCGAGGATCCGGCGCGGATCGGCGTCAGACAACGGCTTCACGTGCGGCGCGAGGGCAGTGATACGGCTCTGATCCTGAAGCTCGATCATGATCTGAACAAAATCGCGCAAGAATTTGAAATTGCTTATCAAAAGCGGTTTGGATTTACCCCGCTGCACCGCGCGCTCGTGATTGAAGCGGTCTCGGTCGAAGCGACCGCGATGACCGATACGCTCGATGCCGTGATTGATGAAGATTCGATCGCGATCGGGCGAACGGACCCTGGAGAATCCTTGGTACCGTTCTATGCGCAAGAGGCGACGGGCGGGGGGTGGCGCAATGCGAAACTGTGTCAACGCGTGCGGATGTCGAGTGGCGAGCAGGTCGATGGACCGGCCATCATCGTGGAAGCCAATGCCACCACGGTGGTGGAACTGGGCTGGCGGGCAACCATGACGCAACGGCGAGATCTTGTCCTGAATCGTGTCGAGCCCCGGGCATCGCAACGCGCGATCGGCACGGATGCCGATCCGGTCATGTTGGAGGTGTTCAATAACCTGTTCATGTCGATCGCAGAGCAGATGGGATACCGCCTGCAGAACACTGCCCAGTCGGTCAACATCAAGGAGCGCCTTGACTTCTCCTGCGCGCTCTTCGATGGTGCGGGGCAGTTGATTGCCAATGCGCCTCATATGCCAGTGCATCTGGGTTCGATGGGTGCAAGCGTCGAAGCGGTTCTTGAAGCCGTGCAAACTCGGGGTGTGCGTCCGGGCGATGTCTGGGTATTGAATGATCCTTACTGCGGGGGCACCCATTTGCCCGATGTCACCGTCGTGACGCCAGTGTTTGCGGCTGGGTCGGCCGAGGTGTCCGTGGCGTCCGTGGCGTCATCTCCCGGCTCAGGCGCCGATTCCCCCGCATCCCACGCTGCGGATGCACCCTTGTTCTGGGTGGCTTCGCGGGGCCATCACGCCGATATCGGTGGAATCACACCGGGTTCGATGCCACCGGATTCGCGCACGATCGAAGACGAGGGCGTCCTCATTTCGCCCTTCCTACTGGTCGACGGGGGCATTCATCCGCCCCGTTTCCGAGAAGCTGAATTCCTCAGTCTCCTCTCCCAGGCCCGCTATCCAGCGCGCAATCCGCAACAGAATTTGGCGGATCTACAGGCCCAAGTGGCGGCCAATGAGAAAGGTCGCGAAGAGATCCTGCGAATGGTTGCCCATTGGGGCCTGGCGACCGTTCAAGCCTATATGGACCATGTCCAGGACAATGCGGCAGCGGCGGTTTCACGTGCGATCGGAGCGCTGCGCGATGGACAAGCCACGGTGACGATGGACGATGGTGCAATCATCCAGGTTGCCGTCCGCGTCGACGCTGCGACCTCAACCGCCACCATTGATTTCACCGGGACCTCCGCCCAGCGAGCCGGCAACTTCAATGCCCCCGGTGCAGTCACGATGGCCGCGGTGCTCTATGTGTACCGTTGCCTCGTTGACGACGATATCCCGATGAATGCGGGGTGTTTACGGCCGCTCAAGGTGATCATTCCAGAGGGTTCGATGCTGAACCCCAGGGCGCCAGCGGCTGTGGTTGCCGGCAACGTCGAGGTCTCAACCTGTATCACCAACGCGCTCTTTGCAGCACTCGGGATCATGGCGGGTGCGCAGCCCACCATGAACAACCTGACCTTTGGCAATGCGCGGGTTCAGGCCTACGAAACCATTTCCGGTGGGGCTGGTGCAGGGGGACGGTTTGACGCCTCGGGTCGGTGTATTGGGGGATTCGCCGGCGCCTCGGTCGTTCAAACCCACATGACGAATTCGCGTCTCACGGATCCCGAAGTGCTGGAGTTACGGTTCCCGGTCCGTCTCGAGAGCTATTCGATCCGTCGGGGATCGGGGGGGGCCGGGCGTTGGCGGGGCGGGGACGGCGGTACCCGAAAAATTCGTTTCCTTGAGCCCATGACGGTTGCCATCCTGTCCAATGGCCGCATCCATCCCGCTCAGGGCATCGCCGGTGGCGCAGATGGCGAGCTAGGCCAAACCTGGGTCGAACGCCTAGATGGTTCGATCCAGCGCCTCGGTGCTTGCGATCGGACCGAAGTCAACGCGGGTGATGCAGTCGTTGTTCAAACGCCTGGCGGCGGGGGATTTGGCCAGGCAATCGAAGCCAGCGGGTCCAGCTCATCGGGGCAGTCGATCGGGTGAGGGCGCGCGCCCCACTACAATGGCGGTCTTTGGTCTAACCGGTGTATCGCCACGCTATGGCTTGTTACCTGACGATCCCTGGCGCAGCCGCGCTCTCTGAATTCCGGCTCAATCGCTTGCTGGAACGTCTTCAGCGCCATGACCCTCGGGTCGTTGGCCTGGCGGCAAGTCATTGTTACTGGATCTGGGCCGAGCGCGAGCTCGCGTTGGCTGAGCGCGAGCAGCTCGAACGCCTGTTGTCCGACGAGATTGAACCAGAGCTCCGTTTGATCGGTGAGGGCGTGGATGCGGGTGAGGGCTTGAGTATCTGGGTTGGCCCCAGGCCTGGAACGATTTCGCCCTGGGCCAGCAAGGCGACCGACATCGCTCACCACTGCGGACTCCTTAGCGTTGTCCGCATCGAACGGGGTGTGCAATACCGGATTGGCCTGAACCGCAGCTGGTGGGGCGCTCTTGGCAAGTCGGTCCATGCGGTGGTGGGGTCGGTCTTTGGCGCGACCCAGGAGCCGAATGTCGAGGCGCGCCGACTTGCCCTCGCTGCGCAGGTCCATGACCAGATGACGGAAGCTGCCTGGCTCGCAGAGCCGGATCCGGTTTCGATCTTTTTGGCGCAGACGGGAAAGCCGATGCGCCAGATTAGCGTGGCCACAGCGAATGGGACCGCGGCGGCGCGTGGCGCGCTGATGACGGCCAATGCAGAGCTCGGTCTGGCGCTCTCGGATGATGAGATCGACTATCTCGTCACAGCGTTCAGGACGATTGGACGCGACCCGACCGATGTCGAGTTGTTGATGTTTGCGCAGGCCAATTCGGAGCACTGTCGCCATAAAATTTTCAACGCCAGCTGGTCGATCGATGATGCGGCCCAACCGCTCTCGCTCTTCGGGATGGTACGCACCACCCACGCGAACGCTCCAGAGGGAACTGTCGTCGCCTACTCAGACAATGCTGCGGTTCTGCAAGGCGGGCCAACCGATCGTTTTGGCGTCGGGTCCGACGGCATCTGGCGGGCAACCCCGATGCAGTCGCATGCGGTGCTGAAAGTTGAAACCCATAATCACCCCACTGCGATTGCCCCGTTTCCGGGGGCTTCAACGGGTTCCGGGGGGGAATTGCGCGACGAAGGCGCAACAGGTCGCGGGTCGAGGCCCAAATTCGGCTTGACTGGGTATGTGGTGTCGAATTTGCAGATCCCCGGATTTCATCAGCCCTGGGAAACGGCTGTTGATGTTGCAAGCCCTTTTAACCAACGAACCGGTGATCCTTCGGCGCGGGGTGCCCAGGGGCTCGGCGCCTATGGCGCGCCCGAACGGATAGCCTCCGCGTTGAGCATCATGCTGGAAGCTCCGATTGGTGGTGCGGCATTCAATAATGAATTTGGCCGGCCAGCCCTGCTCGGAGTGTTTCGCACTTTCGAATGTCAGGTGGGTTCAAGCGTCTACGGTTATCACAAGCCCATCATGCTGGCGGGCGGCGTTGGAACGATCGACGCCATCCATACCCACAAATCGGATCTTCCAGCCGGAACGCTGCTGATCGCTCTGGGCGGACCAGGCATGCGGATCGGTCTGGGCGGCGGGGCTGCTTCCAGTATGGGATCTGGCGCCAACACCAGCGAACTCGACTTTGATTCGGTGCAGCGCGGCAACCCTGAGATGCAGCGGCGGGCGCAGGAGGTCATTGATTGCTGTCGTGCCCTGGGCGCAGAGAATCCGATCCGGTCCATCCATGACGTCGGTGCCGGTGGACTCTCCAATGCGTTGCCCGAATTGGTGGATGGCGCCGGTCGTGGCGGGCAATTCAGTCTGGGGCATCTTCCGGTAGGCCAGAGCGGGCTCTCACCGGCTGAAATCTGGTGCAATGAATCCCAGGAACGCTATGTTCTGGCGATTGCCCCGCACGCTTTGCCGCTCTTCAAGTCGATCTGTGAACGCGAACGATGTCCATTTGCTGTGGTTGGAACGGCGACTGAGGACCGAACGCTCGTGCTCGAGGGGGCAGATCCCCTACCGGTGAATCTTCCGCTGGACGTTCTGCTGGGTAAACCGCCCCGCATGCATCGTGAGGGCCGCACTCAGGCCAAAACGCTGGCTCCGATGGATGTCGCCGCACTCGAGGCACAGGGCATCGATCTCGATTCGGCAATCCAGCGCGTCCTGAGACTGCCCGCCGTGGGCTCGAAGAGTTTTCTGGTCACGATCGGTGACCGTACGGTCGGTGGGCTCTGTCATCGCGACTCGATGGTCGGTCCATGGCAGGTACCGGTGGCGGACTGCGCCACGGGCCTGCGGGATTTCACCGGCTATGCCGGCGAGGCCTTGGCGATCGGCGAGCGCACCCCATTGGCCATCATCAATGCCGCGGCATCCGCTCGCATGGCAATCGGTGAGGCGATCACCAACCTGCTCGCTGCGCCCGTGGAGGATCTGGCCAGCGTCAAGCTCTCAGCCAACTGGATGGCAGCCTGTGGGACGCCCCAGGACGATGCCGATCTCTTTCAAGCGGTTGAGGCCGCGACCAGCCTGTGTCGTACGCTCAACATCGGTATTCCGGTCGGCAAGGACTCGCTGTCGATGCGTACCCGATGGTCCGAGCGGCTGCCAGACGGATCTGAACTCGGCAAGATGGTTGCCTCACCGACCTCGCTCATGGTGACCGCCTATGCGCCGCTTGACGACGTGCGGACGTGCTGGACGCCGCAGCTTCGGGGCAAAACCCTTCATGCGTCCGAGGAACTGGTTGCAGGCGTGGGTGGCAGCGCAGGCAGCGGAAGCCGTGGTGGAGATGAACTACCGGCTTTCTCGGACACCGTCCTGATTTTGATCGATCTGGGTGGCGGTCAACAACGTCTGGGCGGCTCGGCGCTTGCCCAGGTCACCCAACAAATGGGTTCGCAGTGTCCGGATGTCGGTGATCCAGCCCAGTTGCAGGCGCTGGCGTCTGCGCTGGGCGTATTGCGCCGGCAGAACAAGGTACTCGCCTATCACGACCGCTCCGATGGCGGTCTGTTCGTCACGCTCGCAGAGATGGCCTTTGCAGGTCGGTGCGGCCTGGTGATCAATCTGGATCTGCTGACGATTGACCCGTACGCCGCCGATTGGGGCGACTTCAAGATCCGCCCCGAACAAGTCGCGGTGCAGCGTCTTGAATTAACTTACCAGGCCCTCTTCAATGAGGAACTCGGGGTCGTGCTGCAGGTCCGCCGCTCGGATCGGGATGCGGTGATGGCGACGCTGCGGTCCTATGGGCTGGGGGCTTGTGCCAATGTGGTCGCGACGCCCAGCGCATCAGACGATATTTCGGTCTGGCGCGATGCCAAGAAAATCTGGAGTGCCCCGCGAGCCATGTTGCAGGCCATCTGGGCGGAGACCTCGTACCGGTTGGCGGCATTGCGCGACGACCCGGATTGTGCCCGTGAAGAGTGGGAATCCATTGCTGAGGTCAATGCCCCCGGTCTTGGAGCGACGCTGCAGTTTGACTGGCCGCCGCTGTCGGCTCCAGCCCTGTCGCTGACAAGGCCACGGGTCGCAATCCTGCGCGAACAGGGGGTCAACGGTCAGGTCGAGATGGCGGCAGCATTTGATCGAGCCGGGTTCGTCGCGGTCGACGTGCATATGACGGATCTGATCAGTGGTCGACAGTCGTTGGAGAATTTCGAAGTGCTCGCCGCCTGCGGCGGATTTTCCTATGGCGATGTTCTCGGCGCTGGTTCGGGTTGGGCGCGCACGATCCTGAATCATTCGGCGCTGGCTGAGGAATTTGGACGTTTTTTTACGCGATCCGACACACTGACGCTGGGTGTCTGCAACGGCTGTCAGATGCTTTCGCAAATCAAATCGCTGATTCCCGGTGCCCAGCACTGGCCACGCTTTGTCCGCAATCGTTCGGAACAGTTTGAAGCCCGCCTCAATATGGTTGAAATTCTCCCCAGTCCGTCGATCGTTCTGGCGGGGATGGCGGGTAGCCGCCTGCCTATTGTGGTCTCGCACGGTGAGGGCAGGGTGGCAGAGCGCCCGCTTGATCCCCAAGGGCCGCATGGCAAAGCTGGTTCCGCTGATGCTTTGATCGCGTATGCTTCTGCGCACCCGGCGATTCGATTTGTTGATGGTCAGGGCAGTCCAGCGCAACGCTATCCCGCCAACCCGAACGGTTCCGCCGGCGGTCTGACCGGATTCACGACGGATGACGGGCGTGCGACGATTCTGATGCCGCATCCCGAGCGAATCTTCCGGACCGTGCAATTCAGCTGGCTCCCCGATGCCTGGCGCGATCCATCCTTCGGGGATGCGTCGCCCTGGCTGAAACTCTTCCAAAACGCGCGCCGCCAGTTGCACTGACACGCGGCCCAACACCTGAACTTCGACCGAGAACATGCTTTCAACTGCCGGTATCACGATGCAATTCGGGGCCAAGCCCCTGTTTGAAAACGTCAGCGTCAAATTCGGCGATCACAATCGCTACGGGTTGATCGGCGCGAACGGTTCGGGCAAATCCACCTTCATGAAGATCCTCGGTGGCGATCTGGAGCCGAGTGGCGGCAATGTTTCGCTGGATCCCGGAATCCGTCTGGGTAAGCTCTTGCAGGACCAGTTCGCCTTTGAAAACAACCGGGTACTGGACGTCGTGATGATGGGCCACACAGAGATGTGGGCAGCCATGACCGAGCGCGATGCCATCTATGCCAACCCGGAAGCGACCGAGGACGATTACATGCGCGCGGCTGACCTCGAAGCCCGGTTCGCCGAGTTTGATGGCTACACGGCTGAGGCGCGGGCGGGGGAGTTGTTGCTTGGTGCGGGCGTCGAAACCGAATTTCACCAGGGCCCGATGAGCGAGATCGCACCGGGCTGGAAGCTGCGGGTTCTGCTGGCGCAGGCGCTCTTCGCCAATCCCGATGTCCTGCTGCTGGACGAACCAACGAACAATCTGGATATTGATACGATCCGGTGGCTGGAGGGCGTGCTGGATGGGCGTGATTCCACCATGATCATCATTTCGCATGATCGACACTTCCTGAACTCGGTCTGTACCCATATTGCCGACGTCGACTATCGCGAGGTGCGTGTCTATCCTGGCAATTACGATGATTACATGCTCGCGAGCGTTCAGGCGCGGTCCCGCCTGACGTCAGCCAATGCCCGGGCCAAGGAGCGTATTCAGGAGCTTCAGGAGTTCGTGCAGCGGTTTGCTGCCAACAAGGCGAAGGCCCGTCAGGCGACGTCGCGCGCCAAGCAGATCGAAAAAATCAAGGCCGAGGCAGTCGAGGTCAAGCCCAGTAGCCGTCAGCATCCGTTCATGCGGTTCGAACAGGCCAAGCAGCTACACCGCAACGCACTCGAGGTGGAAAACCTCGGGCATCGCTATGCCGGTGCGGATGCGCCAGTGTTCTCTGGCCTGACGACGATCATCGAAGCGGGCGAGCGCATCGCGATCGTGGGCGCCAACGGGGTCGGAAAATCGACCTTGCTGCGCGCCATGGCGGGTGAGGCCATCAGCGGTCTCCAGGCCTCGATGGGGCGTATTCGATGGGCCGACAATGCAGCGGTCGGTTACATGGCACAGGATGTCTATCCGGACTTTGAGTCTGACCAGAACCTCACCGACTGGATCGGCCGTTATACCCAGGAGGGCGATGACGAGCAGGCGGTGCGATCGATTCTCGGGCGCATGCTGTTCTCAGGCGATGACGTGCGGAAGGCCGTTCGGGTGCTCTCGGGGGGCGAAAAGCATCGGATGAGCTTTGGTCGTTTGATGCTGGGTCGTCACAACGTTCTGCTCATGGATGAGCCGACCAATCACCTCGACATGGAGTCGATCGAGTCGCTGCAAATGGCGATGGAGAAATACGAGGGCACGATCATTATCGTCTCCCATGATCGGCAGTTCGTGGACGCCGTTGCCAATCGGATTTTCATCGTCAAAGCGGGCGGCCAGATTGTCGACTGGCATGGCAACTACGAAGACTATCTGCAGAGTGAGGGTCTCAGCTGACAGCGGCAGCGCTGAACATAGACGCTCAACCGAGGCAGTGGTTCGAGCGGCCAAGCGGGTTTCGAGTTCACTCGATCGCGTCCGCAGAGTGCATCAGTCGGCGCAGCACATATTTCTGCAGTTTCCCGGTGGATGTCTTGGGGATCGTTCCGAAGATGACCGATTTCGGCACCTTGAAGCGCGCCAGATGATCCCGGCACCAGGTGATGATCTCCAGTTCGGTGGTCGTTAGCCCGGGTTTGAGCTCCAGAAAGGCAACGGGTACTTCGCCCCACTTGGGGTCAGGTCGCGAAACCACCGCAGCGGTCAATACGGCGGGGTGCTTGTACAGACAATCTTCGACCTCAAGCGACGAGATGTTTTCGCCGCCTGAAATAATGATGTCCTTCGAGCGATCCTTGATCTTGACATAGCCGTCAGGGTGCAGGACCGCCAGATCACCGGTATGAAACCAGCCGCCCGCGAAGGCCTCGGCGGTTGCGGTCGGGTTTTTGAGGTAACCCTTCATGACGATGTTCCCGCGAAAGAAGAGTTCCCCCATCGTTTCGCCGTCGGCTGGAACCGGAGCCATCGTTTCTGGATCCAGCACAGTTACATTCTCTTGAAGATGGTAAGGCACGCCCTGACGCCCGTTCAGGCGAGCCCGCTCTTCCAGCGGCATGGTCTCCCATTCTGATTTTTTCTCGCACACGGCTGCGGGACCATAGGTTTCCGTCAGGCCGTAGACATGGGTAATCCGGATTCCAGCGCGTTCGCATCCTTCCAGAATCGCCAGCGGCGGGGCCGCGCCAGCAACGAGTCCTTCCAGAGGCCAGTCGATCCCTGAGCGCTCTTCGGCTGGCGCATGGATCAGCATCGAATACACGATTGGCGCGCCGCACAGGTGAGTGACCCGATGGCGGCGGATGAGATCGAAGATCAGCGCTGGGTCGACTTTGCGCAAGCAAACATGGACTCCAGCGTTCAGGGTGACCGTCCACGGGAAGCACCAGCCGTTGCAATGAAACATCGGCAGCGTCCAGAGGTACGCTGAATGGGCCGGCATGCTCCAGTCCACCAGATTGCTCACCGCATTCAGATAGGCCCCGCGGTGATGGTAGACCACGCCCTTCGGGTTGCCCGTGGTCCCTGAGGTGTAATTCAGGCAGATCGCATCCCATTCATCGGTCGGCAGCGACCAGACGAAGTCGGGATCCCCGCCAGACAGCAGTTCTTCATATTCGATCTGGCCAAGTCGATCCGCGGCGCGGGGTTGGTCCGGATCCCGGCCGGAGGCTGCTTCCGGGCGAGGCGGTTCAAAGGTCTCATCGTCGACGTCGATCAGTAGTGGCAGGGGCCCGGTCATCAGGTCCAGCGCAGCGCGCACGGTCGGCACGAATTCGGGGTCGACGAGCACGACGCGGGCCTGCCCATGGCCGAGCATGAAGGCGATTGTCGTGGCGTCCAGACGGGTATTGAGGGTGTTGAGCACAGCGCCGAGCATGGGAACGCCAAAATGCGCTTCAACCATGGCCGGTACATTGGGCAGCATGACGGCCACCGTGTCTGCCTTGCGGATGCCCAGCCCGTAAAGGGCAGAGGCGAGACGCCGGCACCGGTGCGCGGTTGTCTGCCAGTCAAACCGGCGCTCCCCGTGCACGATGCTTGTGCGTTCGGGGTGAACGCGTGCCGCGCGGTCCAGAAAGCTGAGCGGCGAGAGAGGAAGGAAGTTGGCTGGGTTTCGCTCGAGTCCGATTTCGAAAGGGTTTTCAGCGACCATGGTGTCTCCCGCGGGTGATCTTGTTCTGACCTTGCGTTGCGCAGGGCGAGGGGACATGTTAAACGTTCGCCCTTGCTGACCTCCGAACTTTCCAATCCTTCGAGCCGCGAAACCCCGTGAGTGCATTCTTTTCAGAACGCGTAACCCGTGTTCACCACTGGAACGACACCTTGTTCAGCTTCCAAACGACCCGTGACCCGACGCTTCGTTTCAGAAATGGTCATTTCGTCATGATCGGGCTACCGGTCGATGGGAAGCCGCTCCTGCGTGCTTACAGCATCGCCAGTGCGAACCATGAGGAGCACCTCGAGTTCCTGAGTATCAAGGTGCCAGACGGGCCTCTGACCTCGCGTCTGCAGCATTTGAAGGTCGGCGATACCTTGCTGGTCGGGCGCAAACCGGTCGGCACCCTGGTGATTGATGACCTCAATCCCGGGCGACGTCTGATTCTATTGGCCAGTGGAACCGGTCTGGCACCCTTCATGAGCATCGTTCAGGATCCTGAAACCTACGAGCGATTTGAAGAGGTGGTGCTTTTGCATGGCGTACGCCTGGTCAGTGAGCTGGCCTATCGCGATTTTTTGACCCAAACCCTGCCCAATGACGAATTGCTGGGTGAGCTGGTCAAGCCCGCGCTGCGCTACGTTCCGACCGTCACTCGCGAGCCATTCGAGCGACAGGGTAGGGTGACCGAGTTGCTCAATGACGATCGTGCGGACGACGTCTTTGGGGGCCGGCCACTCGATCCCCGCGAGGACCGGGTGATGATCTGTGGCGGGCCCGCGATGCTGGCTGATCTGCGGGCCATCCTCGACCAGCGTGGCTTCGTCGCATCACCGCAGACTGGAGTGCCGGGGGACTATGTATTCGAGCGTGCATTCGTCGAGCGATGATCAATAAACTGGTAGATTCATTGCAGGCGGCGCTGGCCGGGGTGCAGGACGGCGACACGATCATGATCGGCGGGTTTGGCGGCGCAGGCCAACCTTCGGCCCTGATTGAAGCGCTGGTCGAGCAGGGCGCACGTGATCTGGTAATCGTCAATAACAACGCCGGTAACGGAGAAACTGGGCTGGCCGCACTGCTCAAGGCCCGACGGGTTCGCAAGCTCCTGTGCTCGTACCCCAGGCAGATTGACTCCCATGTGTTTGATGGGCTTTATCGACGCGGGGAAATCGAGCTCGAGCTAATTCCCCAGGGCAATCTGGCCGAACGGATTCGGGCTGCCGGCGCGGGGATTGGGGCATTCTTTACGCCCACCGGAGCGGGAACCCCGCTCGCCGAGGGCAAGGAAACCCGGCGGATTGGCGATCGCGACTATGTGCTGGAATATCCCATTCATGCTGACTTTTCCTTGATTATGGCCGAGCAGGCCGACCGCTGGGGGAATTTGACCTACCGCAAAACGGCCCGAAATTTTGGCCCGATCATGGCGATGGCTGCGCGCATCACCGTTGCCCAAGTGCGAACTATCGTGCCGCTGGGCGCGATTGATCCCGAGATGGTCGTGACGCCTGCGCTCTACGTGAAGCGGGTGATTCAGGTGAAGGAGGGCGCATGAGCCTGCGTGGATGGAGTCGTGACGAGATCGCGGCACGGATCGCACGGGACATTCCCGAAGGCGCGGTGGTGAATCTGGGTATCGGGATGCCGACCCTGGTGGCCAATCATCTGCCGGCAGATCGGGAAGTTCTCCTGCACAGCGAAAATGGCGTCCTTGGCATGGGCCCTGCGCCAGCTCCTGGAGAAGAGGACTGGGACCTGATCAACGCGGGCAAACAGCCCGTCACGCTGCTTACCGGCGGCAGTTACTTTCACCATGCCGACAGCTTCGCACTGATGCGGGGAGGGCATCTTGATCTCTGCGTGCTTGGCGCGTTTCAAGTGTCTGCCGATGGGGATCTTGCGAACTGGCATACCGGCGCTGCAGACGCGATTCCAGCGGTCGGAGGCGCGATGGATCTGGCTATCGGTGCGAAGCGCACGGTGGTCATGATGGAGCATCTCACCAAGAGCGGTGAGAGCAAGCTTGTTCAGACCTGTCGTTACCCGCTGACCGGCATCGGCTGCGTGCGCCGTGTCTATACCGATCTGGCGGTCATTGACCTACGTCCGGGCAAGCCGGCCCTCGTGATCGAGCGGGTTGCCGGGCTGAGCTTCGAGGACCTGCAAGGTCAAACCGCGATTCAACTGATTGAGGAAACGTCATGAAACAAGCGCTGATCTGTGATGCTGTCCGAACCCCATTTGGTCGATACGGTGGAGCCCTTTCCAGTGTCCGAACCGACGATCTCGGGGCCGTCCCGCTGAGGGCGCTGATGGCCCGCCACCCCGGTGTGGATTGGGCAGCCCTGGGCGATGTCATTTATGGTTGCGCAAACCAGGCGGGCGAGGACAACCGAAACGTTGCCCGCATGAGCGCTCTGCTGGCTGGTCTACCGCTGGAAGTCACCGGGGCCACGGTCAACCGCCTGTGCGGCTCGGGACTCGATGCCCTCGGGACTGCAGCGCGCGCCATTCGAGCAGGTGAGATGGGATTGATGATTGCGGGCGGGGTCGAGAGCATGAGCCGGGCACCGTTCGTGATGCCCAAGGCGGAAAGTGCGTTTTCACGCAATCACGCTATTTTCGATACCACGATTGGCTGGCGCTTCATCAATCCCGCGATGAAAGCCGCGTATGGTGTTGATTCCATGCCAGAAACTGCCGAAAACGTCGCGACGGATTACGGGATTGACCGCGCCTCGCAAGACCGGATGGCGCTGGCTAGCCAGACCCGTGCGATTGCCGCGCAACAGAGTGGTTTTTTCGATCAGGAAATCGTCCCGGTCACCATTGCGCAGAAGAAAGGCGACCCGATCCACGTAACTGTTGACGAACACCCCCGAACCACCAGTCTGGAAGCGCTGGCCAAGCTCAAGGGCGTGGTTCGCCCCGATGGTACGGTTACCGCGGGTAATGCATCCGGGGTCAACGACGGGTCCTGCGCAATTCTCCTTGCAGATGAGCAAAGCGCCGCACGTTACGGCCTGACGCCACGCGCCAGAGTCGTTGGGATGGCTGTGGCCGGGGTTGCGCCGCGCGTGATGGGCATCGGGCCGGCACCGGCAACCCGAAAGGTGCTGGCGCTCACAGGCATGACGCTGGCCGATCTTGACGTGATCGAACTCAACGAAGCCTTTGCAGCCCAGGGCCTCGCGGTTCTGCGAGACCTCGGTCTGGCGGATGACGACCCCCGGGTTAACCCGAATGGCGGTGCTATCGCCCTGGGGCATCCCCTGGGCGCGAGCGGTGCACGACTGGCGACGACGGCGGTCAACCAGTTGCACCGGATTGGCGGACGCTACGCGCTCTGCACGATGTGCATCGGAGTCGGGCAGGGTATTGCCCTGATCCTGGAGCGCGTCTGACCCTCTCAGGACGGTGACGGACTAGATGAGTGCGGCGTGACAGCCAGTCGCGTCCACGACCTGGAGTTCGAAACCATTGCGGGGAATATGGATCTCCGGTCCGGGATGATAAAGGCCGAGCGAAGCTTTCCAGGAGACTTCTGGATGGCAAAACACCATCAGGATCCCGGTGAAATCTGAGGGGCGGCGGGCTGAAGCGGCGTTCCGAAGTCTTTCAAGATCCGGGCCGATGCCGGTTGTTGCATTGGGGAGCCAGAGACGGGTCAGGATGCCAACGCGAACCGGGGGGCTGGCATGACCGGCCCAGTCGGCTTCTGACGCATCTGCGATGGCCACATCGAATTTACGCGAAACCGTGGCTGGCCAGTCGCAATGGACCTGCCCATGCCGACTGGTGTCGGCGGTGGTAATGCCGTAGGGGCCATCGATTCTCAGCGCCAACTCATAATGAACCAGCGCCTTGAGGTCACCTTCACCCATGAATCTCAAGGGATGAGCCTGATAGTGCAAGGTCACTGCAGCAAGGGATTCACGCAACTGGGGAAAAATTTCAGGAGACATGTCTTCAGTCAGAAATAAGGAAGTCAGGAATGGGAGGCGGCATCAGAACACAAATTCTGATTAGGTCAGTATCAGAGCAGAACACCTGACAAGCGTCAACGGCCAAGTCAGTGCCTGAGTCGCGCCTGGTCAACGATGATCAAACCAAGGCGCTGAACGACCGACGGGTAACAGTCCCATTGGTAAGTTTACATAATATACATTATACGCAGTTATAGATTCGCTATCATGGGGCTTCGATTGACCAGGCGGAACCGACTTCGCCGCAGCGGAACGACCATCATGGCCACGATACTTATTCTGAACGGACCCAATCTGAATTTGCTGGGTCTGCGCGAACCGTCGACTTATGGCGCCGGGACGCTGGCCGAGCTGGAAGCCTTGTGTGCTGAAACAGCGAAAGCGCTGGAATGCGACGTCGAGTGCCACCAGACAAATCATGAGGGCGTGCTCATCGATCTGATCCAGGCGGCTGGCCCGCGCTACAAGGCGGGCAATCTGCTGGGCGTAATTCTCAATGCCGGCGCATTGACGCACACTTCAATTGCGCTTCACGATGCCATCAAGGCGGTTGCGCCGTTACCCCTGATGGAAGTCCATCTATCCAACGTTCATGCCCGGGAATCGTTCAGGCATCACTCGTGGATCTCGTCAGTCGCGACCGGCATCATTGTTGGACTGGGGTTTGAAGGCTATTGCCTTGCCATCAAAGCCTTGTCCCACAAATAACAAAGGCTTCAGACCCCCACGGAATGGGGGCAAGAAGCCTCTTGAATCACGCAGTACCCCTCCTGCTCAGCAGGAAGGGCTCAAAGCGGGTTGATCAGTAGCGCGATCCGCCGCCGCCACCACCGTAGCCGCCACCGCCGCTGCCACCACCGCCGTAGCCGCCGCCACCACCACCGTAGCCGCCGCCGCCACCGCCACCGCCGTAGCCGCCACCGCCGCTACCACCACCGCCACCGCTGCGACGACCGCCGAAGCCGCCACCACCGCCGCCGCCGCCAAAGCCGCCGCCACCGCCGCTACGAGGAGCTTGTGGGATCGACTCGTTGACGCGCAGG
>JBBAOE010000005.1:15696-28456 GCA_040401595.1 Burkholderiaceae bacterium | reverse complement strand
GCCGCCGCCACCGCCGCTACGAGGAGCTTGTGGGATCGACTCGTTGACGCGCAGGTTGCGTCCACCAACGGCGCGACCGTTGAGTGCACTGATTGCGGCCTGAGCCTCTTCGTCAGTGCCCATTTCGACAAAGCCGAAACCTTTAGAACGACCGCTTTCGCGATCCATGATGACCTGTGCGGATACTACGCTGCCGTGTTCCGAACAAAGTTGTTGCAGATCCTCGCTGGTCGTACTGTAGCTAAGGTTGCCGACGTAAAGCTTCTTGCCCAAGTGGGACTCCGATGCATGGACCTTGCGGTCCTTTGGTAAGTGAAAGGCTGATTGTGCACCTCTTTTTTTGATTTGGCGATCAAGAATGATAGTGCGTCAAATTCGCAACATATTGTGCCTCGGATTGCAGAGGCCCGTCAACACTGGGCCGGGGCCAAATTGCGCCGTCTCGCTTGCGTGGTCTTCCGCTCATCGGTTGCAACTTTGGCAAGTGTGCCGACGACATGGAATCTTCGTTGATGACCCGAAATCACGCTCGTCTCGCATGTGCTGCCGCCGTTTGCCTGTTCTTCGGTGCGCTCTTGTTTCAAACTTGGGATGTGCCTGTCGCAGCGCAGCCTCTCCCTTACTCCGCCCTGCTTCGATTGGCCCAGAACCGCCAGCTTCGGGACGTCGAGATCCGAGGGACGCAATTGCGGGGCCATACGCTCGATGGCTCGATAGTGAGCACGAGAATCCCGGATGATCCGTGGCTAATCGCGGACCTGATGCGGTCGGGTGCATCGATCGAGATTCTGGACGAGCGCGAACTGCCTGCCCGGGAGGCGTTCAACACTCTGGTGCCCATTGCGATGTTGACCGTCGTTGGGTGGATCTTGCTGCGCACGCGTCGCCGCCTGGCACGAACCAAACAACCCTTGGCTGGACTTGGCAAACAGAGACTTCGCGGCATTTCGCACGAGCGGCCTCTGGTGCGGTTCAGCGATGTCGCAGGGTGCGACGAGGCCAAGGGTGAGCTTGAAGAGTTCGTGATGTTCCTGCGAGAGCCCGAACGTTTGTCGCGCCTCGGTGGCCGTATCCCCAAGGGCGCCCTCCTCTTTGGCCCGCCAGGGACGGGTAAAACGCTGTTGGCACGCGCCATCGCAGGCGAGGCCAAGGTACCGTTTTTCGCGGTCAGCGGATCCGATTTTGTCGAGATGTACGTCGGTGTTGGGGCTTCCCGCGTCCGTGATCTGTTCGCGCAGGCCCGCCAGGAGGCGCCTTGTATCGTTTTTATTGACGAAATCGATGCGGTCGGTCGGGTGCGCAATGGTTCAGCTGCCCCAGGAGGCGGTGAGGAACGCGAAAGCACGCTCAATCAGTTGTTGGTTGAGATGGACGGTTTTGATGCCTCGACTGGAATCATTCTGATTGCTGCGAGCAATCGCTCCGAAATCCTCGATCCGGCGCTCCTTCGCCCCGGTCGTTTAGATCGCCACATCTATGTGGGCCTACCGGACCTGGCGGGGCGATCGCAGATTCTGAGTATCTATCTGAACCGGATGCCGATCGCCAAAGACGTCGTCGTTGACATGCTGGCTCGGGCGACCGCTGGACTTTCAGGCGCCGAACTCGCAGGCTTGGCCAACGAAGCCGCTGTGCAGGCGGCCCGGCGGGGTATCAGCGAAGTCACCATGAGCGCGTTTGAAGGCGCCCGCGACCGATTGTTACTCGGATCGGAACGAAAATCGTTTTCGATTCTCGAGTCTGAGCGACGGTTGATTGCCTACCACGAGACGGGTCATGCGATCGTTGCTCAGGCCCTTGCACCCGATTGCGATCCAGTCCACAAGATCACCATCATTGCGCGCGGCGGGGCGCTTGGCATGATGATGCAACTGCCCGACGGTGATCGGCATTCGGTCAGCCGTTCGAGACTTGATGCGTCCATGACCCTGCTCTGCGCCGGGCGCGCAGCGGAAGCGCTTTTTCTGGGTCAGATCACGACCGGGGCAACCCAGGATTTTCAGCGAGCCACGGCCATCGCCCGGGACCTTGTTTTCAACTACGGAATGGGCGAAGCACTCGGGCCGATGGTGATCGGTGACGTGCAGAATCTGACGACGACTCCCCTATTGGCCGATGCCCTGCGGATGGCAGCCGATCTGGAAGTCCGTGCGCTCGTCATTGCCGCCAGCGAGCGCGCACACGGGATTCTGAAGGCCCATGTCACTCGGGTGCATGCGGTGGCCAATGCGTTGCTGGCGCGGGAAACCCTCAGTGCCGACGACTTTCGACAGCTCCTGGAACTCGCAGATCAGGACGCATCAGGTGCGACGTCGAAAGACAGCATGTGCCCAGCGCAGCCAACCGAGCAGCAGTAATCCACCGCCCAGCGGGGTGAATAACCCCAGAGCACGTGGAGCACCCAGTGCCAGGGCGTAAAGGCTGCCGCAAAAGACCGCAAGACCCAGGAGCAAGGCGGCGGCTACCTGGCGCAGTGGACCATGGCGCTCTTCGGGAACGACAACTGCTGAAAGCCCTAGGATGAGGATCCCGATGGCATGATGCATTTGATAATCGACGGCCGTCCTCCAGAGCATGAGCGCGCTGGGTTCCAGGATATTCCGGAGCCCGTGTGTTCCAAACGCACCTGCAGCGACCGAAACGCCGGCCAGCACTGCGCCAATCGCTACAAGCCCTCGGGCAAGGCCGGGCCAATTGTTCAACTGTGGATTCAACGGACTCTCCGAATGGTTCACTGATTCATCCCCCCCTTATCCCCTTATGCCGTTATCCCGTTACCCCGTTACCCCCGACCTCGCACGGAGCGCAAGCCATGAATACTGCCGAACAGGTGATGGACTATCAAAAAACAGCGATGACAACATGGGCAGATCTTTCCGTCACCACGATGACGGGCGTCGAACGCTGGGTAGCGCTTCAGCTCGACGTGATGAGGTCGCTGTTTGACGGGAGCCTGGAGCAGACCCGCCGGATCGGAGAACTGAACGAACCGCAGGACTTCCTTTCGGTTGTTGGCGCGATGGGAAAGCCCATGATGGATACCCTCATGAGTTACCAGAATGAATCGATTCAGATTATCCAGTCCACCGGAACCGGGCTCTCCAATATCCTCGACCAGCATTGGCGCGGGGGTGCGACCAAAATGGGTTCGATCGCCGAGGGCTTGACAGGCGATCAGCAGAATGAGGCGAACTCTCCTTTTCCCTTCCCGCTCAATTCTGCGCTCCAGTCCATCTTTGGATCTGTCTTCAAGTCGCCCTTCGCTTCTGCCTTCACAGCCCCGTTCAGTGATCCATTTGGTGAGGCATTCGGCGGTAAAAAGGCGACGGCGCAACCCGCTACGGCCGCGAATGCGCCCCATGCTGGGGCGAAGAGCCATTCGAGCAATGGGCATTCCGAACCGCCAACCGACATGCGAACCCATCGCCCCGGCGCGACGGCAGGCCCGCGCCGAACGCATCCCGGGTCCAAATGAGGAAGAACGTCTTTCGAGCGTGCAAGCGCAGTTCACTTACCTTCTGATGAGATCGGCGCTGTGTCAGGGTCCGGCACACCGCCGTCAGGGACGCCTTTGTTGTTCGCAGTTCCGGTCATTGGGGTTCTCTGACCTCGGGTGGTAAATCATGTTGTTTTCTAAACGCCCGGGCTGAAACATCAGCCCGGCGTGCCAGATCCAGGTGTCCGCTGCGCTCAAGGTAATCGGCGACGCCCAGTCCCGCTTCATTACGCACCGTTGGATCTGCACCCTCCTCCATCAGCAGTTCGACGATATTGGTCCGTCCTTGACGCGCCGCCATCATGAGTGGCGTGGTTCGGTTGGGAGACTCTGCGTCGATGTAGGCGGACTGCTCCAGCAGCCAGCGCGTCATCGGCACATGTCCTCCGGTCGCCGCGTAATGTAATGGCGTCCAACCCTCCCGGTTAATCTGTGCACCGAATTCAACTAGGCGACGTGCGGTCGATAGATCACCGCGCAAGGCAGCAATCATCAAGGGCGTTTCTCCCATGCGACTCGAGATGTCTACCCGAACGTTCTTGACCGTGAGGAAAAATGAAATGACCTTGGTCGATCCGTGGCGTACGGCGATCAGCAAAATGGGATCGCCTTTGACGTCAAACGAGTTCACATCCATCCCGCGCTCAATCCAGCGACGAACCAGATCGACCCGGTCGGTTCGAATCGAATCAAAAAACGCGTCGAGTGGATCCTTTGCGACGTCCGTCGCCACCGCGCCCGCCGCCAATCCGGCGGGTTCGGCCGAAACCCGAACACCCGTCAGCGCGAGAAATATCGTCAGACAATGACCGAGACAGGACGTCAGGTAGGGCCTGCCGAGGCGAGGTT
Source organism: Burkholderiaceae bacterium (assembly GCA_040401595.1). Taxonomy (GTDB): domain Bacteria; phylum Pseudomonadota; class Gammaproteobacteria; order Burkholderiales; family Burkholderiaceae_E; genus RFPW01. The sequence goes on along the minus strand of JBBAOE010000005.1, from coordinate 24,111 downwards.
CAGGCGGCATGTTTGAACAGATCGAAAAAGTTCTGGCTCGTGAGCTCACCGATCGATTCGACTGAAGTCTGGCGAATCTCCGCGAGTCGAGCCGCCACCATGGGCACAAAAGCGGGTTCATTGGTCTTTCCGCGCATCGGCACCGGTGCCAGATAGGGTGAATCTGTCTCGATCAGCAAGGCGTGTTCGGGCACTTTGGCCGCAGTGCTGCGCAATTCTTCGGCATTTTTAAAGGTCAGAATCCCCGAAAAAGAAATTCGAAATCCCAGATCCAGCGCACCGCGCGCCACCTCCCAGGATTCGGTAAAGCAATGCATGACCCCACCAACCGACTCAGCGCCCTCCTCGCGCAGTATCCGCAGCGTGTCGTCCGACGCCGATCGGGTATGGACAATCAGCGGTTTTCCGCACCGTCGGGCCGCTCGGATGTGGACTCGAAATCGTTCCCGTTGCCATTCGGTATCGCCTTTGACCCGGAAGTAATCCAGCCCGGTCTCACCAATCGCAACGACGCCCGGCACATCGGCCAGAGCGACCAGTTCTTCGAGATCGGGCTCGCGCACGCCCTCATAGTCCGGGTGAACACCCACCGAAGTGAAGAGGTTTCGGTGACCGGCAGTGACGGTCCGAAGCCGGGGCAAATCCTCGAGCGTCACGGAAACGCACAAGGCATGCGTGACTTTCGCGCCGGCCATGCGTTGCAAGACCGAATCGATCTCGTTCGCCAGGTCTGGAAAATCCAGATGACAGTGGGAATCAATAAACACGTCATTCCTTGTGCGCGAGGTCAGGGTCCCATCAGAACCGGTTGGGTTTCCCAGACTCAAAGGCCCGCGCGTATACCCGCAGTGTAGCCTCGGCGTACAGACGTGGGTTCAGCGGATGATCGACGCTGCGGCGAAATGTCAGCAGGTCTTGGGCACATGTTGCGAGTGCCTGGGGGGTCGTCAAGGCAGCGAGGGAAGACAGCGGGCGGATGTCGAGGCCCTGGGACCGTGGCTGAGCGCCATGGGCCACGCGGGCCAGGTCCTCAACCCATCGTTGCAGCGCCGGAACCCAAACGGTCGGATCCAGCGCCTCGAGGCGCTGTGCGACTTCCAGCAAATCGGCAGCAGGGAGTGAAGCGATTGCTGCTTGAGCAGCCTGATACGCCTCGAAGCGCTCCGGATCGGCGAATCCGAGTGCCAGGATGGGCGCTCCGCCGCCTGCGTCGAGCAGGCGCTGGGCAATCATCGGGTCGATACCCGTGCTGGCAATGATCCAGTGTCGGGCCATCGTTTCGGTGGGCGCAACGAGCGCAACCCGGACGCACCGGGAACGGACCGTTGGCAGTACGCGCTCGGGCGCTTCAGAGGCCAGAATGAAAATAACCCCAGGAAGCGGTTCTTCTAGGGTTTTCAACAGGGCATTGGCGGCGGCCAGGTTCATCCGGTCAGCCGCGGAGATCACGATCACCCGCAGGCCGGACCGACGCGCCCCGGTATTGGTGAAATTAGCCAGAGTACGGATCGCCTCGATGCGGATTTCGGGGCGCCGACGAACGGACTTGCCTCGACTTGGCCCAGCGACTGTCGGGGCGTCGCGCGCATTTTGTTCTGGCTCGGCCTCCGCGTCGCCTTCTTCGATGACCGATTCGTCGTCGAGACCAATCCATCGCAAATCTGGATGGTTGCCCGCAAGCATCCAATGACAGGCTGGGCAGATTCCACAGGCACCTGGCTTGTGTTCACTGGTCGCTGTTTCACACAGCAGGCCCGCCGCGAGCGCACGGGCGAATTCCAAGGCCCCCGTACCCGCTGGCGCTGTCACCAGCAGGGCATGGGCCATGCGCTCCCGATTCAGTAACAAATCACCCAGGTTCGCTTCATGCCATGGTAAGGGTCTGAGCAATTGTGAAGGATCGCTCATCATGCGCACCGCACAAGACGAGGCTTACTCATGGGCCGACCCGGGACTGAGCCAACATGGCATCGAGATCGACCTTCAATTGATCACGGATCTGCTCGATCGACGCGCGCGCATCGACCCGAAGAAATCGCTCTGGATGTTCGCGCGCACGGTCAAGGTATCGAGCCTGAACGCGTTGATGAAATGGTTCGGCCTCCGCTTCAAAGCGATCGGTCCCGTGCGCTTCGCTGCGCATCGCCCGACGATCCTGGGCCACCGCCAGCGGAACATCGAACAGCCAGGTCCGATCGGGTTGCCGCCCTTGCTGGGTCCAGGATTCTAGGACCGCAATCCGATCGGCCGACATCCCACGGCCCCCACACTGGTAGGCATAGGTGGCATCGGTGAATCGATCACTGATGACCCAGGCACCGCGTTCGAGGGCGGGATTGATCACCTCGGCGAGGTGCTCAGCGCGCCCCGCAAATAGCAGTAAACATTCCGTGTCAGGCGTCATACGCTCATGCAGGAGCAAGGCCCGGATTTTGTCCCCGAGCGGGGTTCCGCCCGGTTCACGGGTCGTGACCACGTCGAGCCCCTGCGCCCGCACATAGTTCGCAGCCCAATCCAGGTGACTGGACTTCCCAGCCCCATCAATCCCTTCCAGCGTGAGAAACCGGCCCCGCGGTCGGCGGGGGTTGTCAGCGCTTGGCTCCGTGCGGTCCATTCTGATTCCATTCAAAAGCTTAATTTCGGCGCTGCCAGCGCTGGACGGCAAGATTATGGGCGTCCAGACTTTGATTGAATTCACTCGATCCATCACCGCGCGCGACGAAATACAAGGCGTTGATGTCGGCTGGGGCGATGCTCGCCTCCAGGGATGCACGCCCGGGCATCGCAATCGGGGTTGCAGGCAGGCCCGCTCGGGTATAGGTGTTCCAGGGCGTATCAGCGCGCAGATCTGCGCGTCGCAAATCCCCATCAAACTGTTCGCCAAGTCCGTAAATCGTTGTGGGATCGCTTTGCAATCTCATCCCAGCCCGCAGTCGATTCGTAAAGACGGCGGCGACTTTAGTTCGGTCCTCCTCGCGTCCGGTTTCTTTTTCGACGATCGAGGCCAGGACCAGCAGGTCGGTTGGTCCATTGAGCGGAAGATCTTTGCGGCGACGGGCCCAGGCTTTTTCGAGGAGGAGCGTCTGGCGCCGATAAGCGCGGCGCAACAGTTCAACATCGCTCGTCCCGGGGACAAACAGATAGGATTCGGGTGCAAACCATCCCTCCGTGAAGGGTTGAGGGGCGTCAATTGCTTGCAGGATCTGCGCATCGTTGAACGCTTGGGTTTGATGTCGCACATCGGGATGGCGATTCAGCGCGAGTCGGAGTTGACGGAAATTCCACCCTTCAACGATGCGCAGCTCGCGCTGCTGCGGATCGGTTCGTACCAGCTTATTGAGCAGGGTTGCCAACGACACGGGTGCCACGATCTCGTAAGATCCAGACTTGATCGATCGGGCATCGCCGCGCAACCTGAGCGCCCAGCGGATTGCCCAGGACGGAACCGAGACGCCCTGCTCTCTCAAGGACGCGCCAAGGCCAGCAGGCAAGGTTCCGGGCTCGATCATCACTTCGACGGCGGGCGCGCGCAGTGGGAGCGCGAACCATCGATAGCAGCCCAAAGCAATGGCGAGCGCCAGCAACGAAAGGCCCAGCGCAACCGCAAGGACTCCCTTGAACAAACGCTTGATCAAACCCTTCAACGAACCTGGCCTGAAAAGTTGCAACGGATGGGGGTGCTCAGACCGATGACGCTTAGCACTCGATCCCCATCATCTCCTGGATGATTGTCTTCACAACCAAACCGTTGGCTATGATACTTGGGGCTCTAACCGGATCTTGATGATGACCTTAACTCCCGGCCCAGCCGTCGACCCCGTGGCGATCGCCCGCACCGAAGTACAGCAATGTGCAGCCGCGCGGCCTTACCAGGACCTCGCGCAGTCGATCGGTGCAACCATTCGATCGGGCCTTGCGGGACCGGAACTCAACCCCGCTCGGCCGACGCCATCGCCCCCGCCACCGAGCGGATCGGCGACTACCCCCAGTGGATCGGCGCTGTTGTCAGAAGCCGCTGGGAGAGCCGGTTTTTTTTGCGCCTTGCCTGATTACGCGGTCATGACGGTGAGCGGCTCCGATGCGATCAGTTTCTTGCATGCGCAGCTGACCAATGACCTCGCCGCACTGGGAGAACAGCAGGTCCAGCTCAACGGCTATTGCACCGCGAAGGGTCGACTCCTGGCAACTGCGATGACCTGGCGGCAAGCCGATACCATCACGCTGATCATCCCGAGCGCCCATGGTCGCAGCCTCGCCTCGCGGCTAAGAAAGTACGTGATGCGTGCCAAAGTCAGCATCGAGATCCCCGAAGACGTCGCGATCCTCGGAATTGCGCAGACCGTTGATGGAGAGGCCCTGAGCTCCTTGGGTGTCATGGCGCCGACTGCGATGAGGATTTCCCCACCAGGTGAACTCTTGGCCGTCGGACTCCTGCCGGTTCAGGTCAATGGCCGGGTCTGGATTCGCCACTTGCTGATGGTCCCCGCAGGCCAACTCCAAACTGTCTGGAAAACCCTGGGGACTTTGCTTGATCCGGCTTCAACCTCCAACTGGCGTTGGCTGGAGGTTTTGTCTGGCGTCCCGAGAATCGTCGGCGGCGCGCTCGAACAGTTTGTGCCCCAAATGATCAATCTGGAGCGGGTCGAGGGGGTGAATTTCAAAAAGGGCTGCTACCCGGGACAGGAGGTTGTCGCGCGTAGCCAGTACCTTGGGAAACTCAAGCGGCGGATGTTTCTGGCCTCGATTCGGGGTCCAGAGATCTCGCCGGGCCAGGATGTTTATGCGGACGGCCAACCCGAACCCGCTGGCCAGGTTGTGCTGGCCGCGCCAGTCCCGGAATGGCTTGTGCACGGATTGGATGATGCGGGTGCCGAGGCGTCGACCGCTTTGGTCGATCCGGTTCAGGTCGTCCTGTTTGAAGCCTCACGCGATGTCGTCGCGCAGCATTTGGCAAATGCCACATTGCGGATGGTAGGCCCAGACGGCGATTCGATGCATGGGCTTGCGCTCCCCTATGACATCTGAAAAGGTCCAGTTGTTCCTCTGGTTTCTCGCCGCACCCGAGCATGACGAAGCGGTTCAGTCGGCATTGAAGACCGTATCACAAGGGCTTGCCGCTGAATTTAATGAAGCACCGGCTCTTTATAGGCGCTGCCCGGGAGGACAGCTCGACGCCGAGGCGGGTGCGTTGATTGATGAGAACAAGCGCGTCAGTACCTGGATGGAAGTGCATCCGTCTGTCGCGCAGGCAACAGCCGCAGCCTATCTGGATCGGGTTGAACAGCTGGCAATCGAGGCCGGGCTCATTCCCTATGTCCGAGGGCTTCGCCATGCCGAGTGGTTCACATGTGTCTGATCGCCCTGGCCTGGCAATCCCGAACGGGCTGGCCGTTGATCATCGCCGCGAACCGGGACGAATTCTTTGATCGTGAAACACGAGCGGCCCATTGGTGGGAGAGCGATCCCCGGATTCTCGCGGGTCAGGATCTCGCGGCCGGCGGCACCTGGATGGGCATCACTCGGGACGGCCGTTTTGCGGCGTTGACCAACGTGCGCCAACCAGGCGCCGCACCGGCGCAACGCTCGCGCGGAGAGCTTGTTGCCCGGTGGCTGGGTGGCTCTCGTGAGCAATCTCCGTTGGCCGCCGCACAGGAAGCGTTCGATCAGGGCGCCCAATTTGGCGGGTTCCACTTGTTGCTCGGGTCGCTGGGCGCCCTACCCTCTTCCCATCCCACAGCGCCATCGCTTGTATGGACCTGCAATCGGGTCCGGGGGGAACCCCGGATCGTCGATCCGGGTGTGTGGGCTTGGTCCAACGGCGAACCCGATCACGAGTGGCCGAAAACCCGTCGTCTGCGTGCGGCGATGGACAGTGCGACAACACATACCGCGTTTGACGCAGTGCCCGAAAGTCCGATGGTGACAACGCTACTGGATGCGTTGGCAGATTCACGCCAGGCGCCGGACGATCAATTACCCTTGACAGGGATTGGACTCGAGCGAGAGCGAAGGCTCTCCGCCGCATTTATTCCAGCGCATCCCCTGGTCAACGGCAATGTTTACGGTACGCGTGCTTCGACCATCGTCCGCGTGGCAGCGGACGCAAGCGTGAAATGGCTCGAACGCAGTTTCGCCACAGATGGAAGCCACATCGATCGGTCAGACTTCTTTCAGATGCGCCTTCAGCCCTCCGACGAACCGGTTTCCGAACCCGTTGCCACCTGACGAAAAAACTTGAAGGTTCCGCTGGATTTGGCCGCCAGTTCGAGATCCTCTCCGTAGAGTTCGGCCTCGCAAAATGCCATGGTCGAAGTCGCGTGGAGGCAGACCCCCCGAACCTCCAGGCGGCCGCGGGCGGGCCGCAAGAAACTGCTTTTCATTTCGATGGTGACATTGCCACCGGTGCCCAGATCCGTTCGAAGGGTGCGTCCTGCAGTGGCCATCGCCACATCGAGCAATGTCATGACCACACCCCCATGGGCAACGCCCCAGGAGTTCAGGTGTTGCGGCTGGGTATCCAGCCGGATGACGGAACGCCCGGCGCCACTGGAGACCAGGTAAATCCCCAGCTCTTCAACGAACGGGATATTGATGGGAAAGCCGTTGGCAACGCTCATACAGGAAGGTCCCGAAAACGCTCCCGCAGGCGATTTTTGAGCATTTTCCCGGTCGGGCCGAGCGGAATGGCGTCAACAAACTGCACATCGTCGGGGATCCACCAGCGCGCCACCTTGCCTTCAAAAAATTGCAGTAACTCGTCGCGACCCAGCACAACACCAGGCTTCGGAACCACCACCAACAGCGGACGTTCATCCCACTTGGGATGGGAAACCCCAATGACCGCCGCCATCGCAACACCGGGGTGGGCAACCGCGAGATTCTCAAGGTCAACCGAACTGATCCATTCGCCGCCGCTCTTGATGACGTCTTTACTGCGGTCGGTAATTTGCATGTACCCGTCGGAGTCGATGGTGGCAACGTCACCGGTCGGGAACCAGCCCTCCCCCTGGGCATCGTACTGCAGGGGGTCACCACCGGCCGCCTTGAAATATTCCTGAATCACCCAGGGGCCGCGGGCCATTAGATTGCCTTGACTGCTGCCATCCCAAGGCAGCTCTGCTCCTGTGTCATCGACAATTTTCAGGTCGACCCCGAAAAAGGCATGCCCCTGCTTCTCGAGCCGCCGTCTCTGGGCTTCCAGCGGCTCTGCGAGGTGCTTGCTCTGGAGCGAGCAAACCGAACCCAGAGGTGAGAGCTCCGTCATACCCCAGGCGTGCAGAACTTCAACGCCGTAGCCTTCGCGAAACGCATTGATCATCGCTGGCGGGCATGCCGAACCGCCGATGACGGTCCGCTTCAGCGTTGAAAATCTCAGTTGATGGCTCTCCAGATGGTTGAGCAGGCCAAACCAAATGGTGGGGACTCCGCCCGAAAAGGTGACATGTTCGGCCTCAAACAACTCATAGAGCGAGCGGCCATCCAGATTCGGACCAGGTAGCACGAGTTTTGCGCCAACCAGTGGGGCTGCATACGGGATTCCCCAGGCATTGACATGGAACATCGGAACGACCGGGAGGATGCAGTCTCGTGCCGAGAACCCGAATGCGTCGGGAAGGCAGGAGGCGTAGGCGTGAAGAATCGTTGATCGATGGCTGTAGAGAACGCCCTTGGGGTCGCCGGTTGTCCCTGAGGTGTAGCACAGGCCGGATGCCTGCTGCTCGTCAAAGGTCGGCCAACGCCACTCGGTTGAACCCTTCTGGAGCAGCGCTTCATAGGAGACCAGGTTCTCGATCCCGGTATCACTCGGTAATTGGTTTGCCTCGCAAAGCGCGATCCAGGTCTTGACGGTCGGGCATCGGGCCCAGATCGTCTGGATAATCGGCAAAAAAGTCATATCAAACGCGATCGCGACATTCTCAGCATGCCCGATCATCCAGGCGATCTGATCGGGATGAAGCCGGGGGTTAATGGTGTGGGTAACGGCCCCCATTCCGCAGACCGCGTAGTAGGTTTCCAGATGCCGGTATCCATTCCAGGCGAGCGTACCGACACGGTCGCCCTGAGCGATGCCGATGCCTTCCAGCGCACTCGCCACCTGTCGAGCCCGGATTGCGCAATCCGCCCAGGTGTAGCGGTGGATATCGCCTTCCACCCGGCGCGACACAACCTCGACCTGACCATGGTGTCGAGCAACGTGCTGCAGGATCGATGAGATCAGCAGCGGCATATTCATCATTTTTCCGAGCATTTTTTGGTCTCCTGGGCCATTTAATGGAGGTTTATCCTTCCGGGCGCGAATGATCCTGCGAGGATGCTGGCCGCGAGTCAAGTCTGGGCTGCGGTGGCGAGGAACGACCCGTGCAAGTCCAGGTGATCCCCGGCGACAAAGCTCAGAGTCAGCCCAAGTCAAATCAA
>JBBAOE010000005.1:0-15596 GCA_040401595.1 Burkholderiaceae bacterium | reverse complement strand
GCAAGTCCAGGTGATCCCCGGCGACAAAGCTCAGAGTCAGCCCAAGTCAAATCAATTCAGCTCAAGTCTGTTTACCGTCCTGCCCTGTCTGGGCCAGCGGTCGGTATCATGGCGACAGTCAAACCGGACACAGTATGGATAGCCCCACCGAAACCAAACACCCCGACAGTTACTGGCGAGGTCGACTGACGTCCACTGAGTACGCGGTGACGCGTCGAGGTGCGACCGAACCGGCTTTCACCGGCAAGTACTGGGATCACAAAGCGCAAGGCACCTATCGGTGCGTCTGCTGTGCGACGCCCTTGTTCAGCTCGGACCAGAAATTCGAGTCTGGCAGCGGATGGCCGAGTTGGTGGAAACCCCTCGAAGGTGCGCAAATCCTCGAACGCGTTGATTCCGCTCACGGAATGGTCCGTACAGAAATCCTCTGCGCGTCATGTGACGCCCACCTTGGCCATGTGTTCCCCGATGGTCCAAAACCCACGGGTCTCAGGTACTGCGTTAATTCGGCTTCGCTCAGCTTTGAACCCTCTGCGCCACAGCGCTAAGCAGAACCCATGAAACTCATTCTGGACTTTCTGCCCATCGTTGTTTTTTATGGCGTGTTCAAGCTCGCGAATATTTATATCGCGACCGGCGCTGCGATCGCAGTGACGCTCGTGCTGCTGGCGTGGACGAAACTGTCTGGGCGACCGATCGAGCTCATGCAGTGGGCTGGGCTGGTCATCATCGTCGTATTCGGTGGCGCCACGCTCTATCTTCAGGACGAGACCTTCATTAAATGGAAGCCGACGGTTCTCTATTTGTTGCTCGCCCTTGGACTGGGCCTCGCGCGCTTGAGAGGGAAGAACGTTCTGGCAACCATGATGAAGAATCAGCTGATTCTTCCCGAACCCATCTGGAATCGGCTCAGCGCAATGTGGGCGGGCTTCCTGATTGCCATGGCCACTCTCAATCTGACGATTGCGTATAGCTTCGATACCGAAACCTGGGTGAATTTCAAGATGTTTGGATCAATGGGCTTAACCTTTGTCTTTGTTCTGTTGCAAGCCGTATACGTCAACCGGCACATTCAGGAAACGCCAACGCAAGCGATTGAACCCTCAATCACGAAGGGTGGCTGATGCGTCCAACAGTTGAAGAACTGCATAGTCGACTGTGCGCAGCATTTCCGGACGCAACTCAACTCGAGGTGCAAGACGATAGCGACGCCCATGCAGGACATGCGGGGGCCAAGGACGGCGCCGGCCACTATCGGGTTCAAATCACGTCCAACCGGTTCTTGAATCTGCGGTCGGTGGCTAGACACCGGCTTGTGTATGATTGCGTCGCCGATTGGTTACCGCACCGGATCCACGCACTTTCTCTAACAACAACGACTCCGCTCAGCCCGACCGATGGGCCTACGGAAGCGATCTGAGCCGCAGTTCGATTGAACGCGGCGCCAATTGCCTAACCTGGAACGTCATTATGTTCACTGTCACCCGCCCCACCAGCCGTATCGCGGTAGCCGCGTTCGCCCTATCGGCGCTGGCCCTTGGGCTTGGCGCATCGTCCCCAAGCTGGGCGCAGAATGCTGTGGTTGTCAATGGCAAGGCCATTCCCAAAGCCAAACTGGACGAATTTCTGAAGGCGCTGGCCGCTCAGGGCCGTGCCACCACGCCGGAGCTGCGTGAGATGGTTCGCGAGGAATTGATCGCGCGCCAGTTGTTTCTAGAAGAGGCAGAGCGCAAGGCGCTATCGAAAAACAGCGATGTCAAGCAGCAGCTTGAAGCCTCCCGCGAAGACATCATGATCCGAGCGCTGATTCGGGACCATCTGAAGACCCATGCGGTCAAAGATAGCGACGTTCAAGCCGAATACGAGAAGCTCACCAAAGCACAGAGCGCCGAAAAAGAATTCAAGGCACGCCATATCCTGGTCGAATCCGAGGACACAGCGAAAAAAATCATCGCAGACCTCAAGGGTGGCGCCAAGTTTGAAGAGCTGGCCAAACAGTCCAAGGACCCGGGCAGCGCCGCCAATGGCGGTGACCTTGACTGGAACCCGCCCGGCACGTTTGTGAAGGAGTTTGGCGAAGCGATGAGCAAACTTGAAAAAGGGCAGCTCACCGAACAGCCGGTGAAAACGCAATTTGGATGGCATGTCATCCGCGTCGACGATACGCGCGCCATGGCCCCTCCACCGCTCGAGCAGCTCAAGCCACAGATTCAGCAGGAACTGGAACGCCGCAGGGTTCAGCAACTTCAGAAAGATCTGCGTGCCAAGGCGAAAGTTGAATAAGCCGAGGAAGCCAATGTTCAACCAACGGGCCAGCAGTCGTCCTGCGCTGGTCCGGACTCGCCGAATTCGTGGTGCCCCTGCCTCAACCCCAAACCGATTGAACTATCCGGAGTGCCCATGAGCGAGAACCCCCTGAGTGCTGATCAGAGCTTTGAAGATGAAGTCTTGAGCTCGATCGAAGAAGAACTGCCTGAGCTGGTCAAGATGGTCGTTGTCGGCATGGATCGAGATGGCGACGTCATCGTGCTCGGGTTTGATCGCAAGGACGAAGATGGGCTGCTGGATGAGATCGGCGTCTTCAGACTTTTGGGTCAGGGCATCACTGGCATGTCGGACATCATCGAACAGGACGATGCTGAGCCTCCTGAGGCCGAATAACCCTGGTCTTAGCGCTCTGTGATCCGGACCGGGGTGCCAGCCTCGACCAGATCAAAGAGCTCGACGATGTCCGCGTTTCTCATCCGGACACAGCCGATTGATCCCGGTGCACCCATCGCTACGCTGTCCGGACTGCCGTGCAGGTAGACGTAGCGTTGCATGGTGTCGACCTCGCCCCAGCGATTAAACCCAGGTTCGGTTCCACTTAGCCACAGGATTCTCGTGAGGATCCAATCGCGCCTCGGGAATTCCTGGGCGAGGTCTGCAGACCAGGTCTCGCCCGTGGGCCTGCGCCCGACGAACACGGTATTCAAAACCGCCTCTGCCCCGATTTTGGCGCGAATTTGATGCTCGCCCCGAGGTGTCTGAAAGCTTCCCTTGCGTTCACCGGCCCCCCGCGCAGCGGTCGAGACCGACCAGCGGCGCAATAATCGGCCTTCGTCGCACAGGTCAAGCTGTTGTCGCTCAAGGCTGATGTGGATCGTTCTCATGGGGAAGCAATCTGTTTCATACGCGTTTTCTGAAGCCGCCGAAGTGCAAAAAAATCAGCGAGTAACCGTGCGGATTCTTGTGCCAGCAGTCCAGACACCACTCGAGTGTGATGGTTGAGTTTGGGTTGTGCGAACAGGTCAATCACACTGCCGCAAGCGCCTGTCTTGGGATCTGACGCCCCGTAGATCAGGCGCTCGATTCGAGCATGCTGGATTGCCCCAGAACACATCGCACAGGGCTCCAGTGTCACAAATAGTTCACATCCTGGCAGGCGGTAGTTACCCAAATACCGTGCGGCTGAACGAATTGCGGCAATTTCTGCATGTGCACTCGGATCATGGGTGCCGATTGGTGCGTTGTGCCCAAGTCCAACCACCCGACCTTCCGACACAACAACAGCCCCGACGGGCACTTCCCCGGCTTCGGCTGCGAGTGCTGCTTGTTGCAAGGCCAATTGCATCCAGACAGAGTCCGTTGCGGCAAGAAGCGACCGTCTGCCGGGATCATCGACATCATCGCCGAGCGAAGGGGCACCTACTGAATCAGGAGGCTCATTCAATAAAGGATTGAAGCCGGCATGAATGCCAGGGTTCGGTTCGATAAGCACTGCCGAGTTGGGTTTAACTTCGGACTTTGCTGGAGAAAAATGGCTGTCGCGGTTACTTGGCGACCTTATGCTTTTTGGCATGCTGCTTGGCTGTGCGGCCTGTCATCGAGGCCTTGGTGCCCGACTTTTGAGAACCCTTTTGGGCCAATTGGTTGGAGGACTTGCGTTCCGATTGATGAGCCGACTTGTGACCCGACTTATGGGACGACTTGTGGGACAACTTGTGGGACGACTTGTGCGCGATCTCTGCACTTGCTGCCTTGGAATCGGCCTTTTCCGCTTTGGGGGCGGACTTCGAGGGCATCGGTGAGGCTGCCGAAGCTGCTGGAGGTGTCGGCGCTGCGGCAGGCATTGGCACGGGAATGGCGGCGCCCGCCGTCGATGGGGGGGTGGCCTGGGCGGGTGCAGATGCAGGCGTCTGGCTGGTCGCGGCCGTTGAAATGATGGCCAGCAGCGCGGCAAACGGAAGGGATCTCAACATGATGATGCCAACAAAATGATCGCAAACCTGCAGGTTACGCGCTTTTGAGCAACGATTAACGCGCAACAGCCCCCTGAGGCGCTGCAGGTGATATTCCCGCAGGCGGTGCAGGCGGTGCAGGCGGTGCAGGCGGCATCCCGGCTGGTGGGGGGGGCATTACCCCCGTCTGCGGGGTTGTTGTAATTCCCATCGGTGGTGGGGGTGGGATGCCAGGTGGCGGAGGGGGAGGCATCCCCGCGGGAGGGGGTGGGATCGCCACGCCACTACTGACGGGTCCCGTTGGTACCTGCCTGGTTGGTGTGACTAGGAGCGCACGATTCGTTCGAACCTCACCACTCACCGGTACGCGATGACCTTTTGCGTACATGCACTGGATGTAGGCGTGGTCGTACCCTCGCTGGCTCCCGTAGGCACTGGAATTTGCCGCATCCGCTCCAGCCACCGTGCCAAACAGCAGACCTGTGCCGGCACCAACACCAGCCCCCTGATTGCCGCCGATCGCTGCACCTGCCGCAGCACCGATGACCGTACCCAGAACCGCACTGCGTACCGCACTGTCATTCGCAGCCTGATTCGGACCGAGTCCACCAATCTGCGCTGTGGCGTAGCGTCGACAGACATCATCGTCAAAGCGAAACGACTCAAAGCTTTTTCCAGTCCCTGGCAAGGCGAGCATGCTGGGTCCCGAGGGCACACTCGCACAACCGGCAACCAGGAGAATACTGGGGCCGAGCAGCAAGGTTCGGAGTTGAATGTTCACGATGGGGGTTTCCGACAAAAATAGGGGAATCAGCCGTTGGGCAACTGCGGGGCGACCAGCTGCCAGGGGCTGACGCACTGCGCGACATTCGGATAGTAGGCCTGCGAATCCTGGCAGTAATACCACCATTGGCCGGGGGGCTGAGCCGTTACAGGGGGTTGTCCGGGAACAGGCGTCGGCGCGGCATTCTCGATATAAACGGTTGGACCCGAGGGTAAAACAACCGCTGGCGGATAATACCCAGGGTAGTACGGCCGATAGTAGTACCCCGGTGGATAAAACGCGGGCCCATATAAAGGGCCACCGAGGTAGATGCCAAAATGCCCATGACCGCCACCATAACGCCCGTGGCGTTGCGCGATGGCGCCATCAGAAAGCGCCATGCCGCCAAGCGCCAGTGACAGACAGATGAACGCTTTAAGTCTCTTCATTCACGCAACCCTCGAAGTCAATGTGTATCGGAGTTTAACAACCGTCTGGCGGTTCAACTCGATCAATTTGTTTCCAAAGGTAACCAGTTACCGATCGCCCAACCCAGGGTCCAACCCGAAATGCCCAACGGCCGTCATTTCCATCTGCGACTTGGACATTGGACTCATGATCTCTCAGCCGGTCAAGGCTGATGGTGACGAAAATAGCGATGGGTGACAGTGAATTCAACCGACCCGCTGCCCGACTGTTCCTTGGCATACTGAGGCTTTGCAGGTCGAAGTCCGTCACCTCGAGGGCACCAAGCAGGACGCTGATGACCAAACCTCCCTTGGGCGACAAGACTCCCCTGGCGACTGCGTCGAATACCGCGTTGCAACGTCAGCTGGAATGGCTGCCTCGAGCCTTGCCTTGGGATCGTAATCGTTTGCTGATCCTGGTTGCCGTCATGAGCCTTGTGGTGGGTTGCGCTGCACCCCAACGCAATGAGGCCTTTGTGCCTGTTCAACCGCTTGTTCGGGATCAACTGGGGGTGGATCTGAACTGGGCGACCAACGATGGCGATCGCGCGATCATCGATCAGCGCGTGCGCGAATTGTTGTCCAAGCCCTTGGCCATGGACGATGCCGTTCAGGTCGCGTTATTGAATCACCGTGGCTTGCAGGCCGCGTTTCAGGGACTTGGAATCGCTCAGGCGGACCTAGTGAGCGCTGGGCGATTGCCAAACCCCGGGCTCGTCATCGGACAAAACGCAAGGCAGTGAAATCGAGATCGAGCGACTTTTTGTCTTCAATCCGGCGCGCCTCATTGTTCTCCCTCGGCTGGCGGAACTGGAATCACGTCGATTTGCCCAGACTCAAACTGCGGTGATGCAGGAAGTGCTCCGGCACGCGGCTGAAACCCGGAAAGCCTATGTGGATGCGGTCGCTGCGGTTGAAACCCAGCGCTATACCCGTCAAGTCATGCAAGCGGCCGACGCCGGTGCCGATCTGGCGCGTCGAATGGAACAGGCGGGCAACTTCAACAAACTGCAACGTGCTCGCGAACCGGGGTTTTATGCGGATGCGACTTTAAATCTTGCGCGAGCAGAGCAGGTACAGCGCACGACCCGCGAGCGTCTGACCCGATTGCTGGGTGTCTGGGGCGAAGCATCCCGGTTCACTCTACCCGACCGCTTGCCGGATCTGCCGCTTTTGCCCCGCGAATTGCCCGAGGTTGAACAGTTGGCGGTCGACCAGCGTCTCGATGTTCTGAATGCCAAGCGGGCAGCCGAGCAAACCGCCCAGAGTCTGGGCCTTACGAGAATGACCCGCTTTATCAATGTGTTGGCGCTGGGTATTACACAAAATTCCCTCAACGATGGGCCATCTCAGCGCGGTTACGAGATCAGTGTCGAACTGCCGCTCTTTAATTGGGGAGACTCACGCGTTGCCAAGGCCGAGGCGATCTATCGCCAGGCGTTAGATCGTGCTGCCCAGGCAGCCGTCGCTGCCCGATCGGAGGCGCGCGAGGCTTAGGGCAATTACCTGTCGGCCTACGACATTGCGCGTTTCCAGCGCGATGAAGTCTTGCCTGTCCAGCGTCGAATCGCCGAAGAGAACCTCTTGCGCTACAACGGCATGTTACTTGGCGTCTTTGAGCTGCTGGCAGACGCGCGCTCTCAGATTAATAGTGTCAACCAAGCCATTGAAGCGCTGCGAAATTTTTGGATTGCCCAATCCGATCTTGATCTCGCGCTGATCGGCCAACCCGGACTGCTCATCCCAACAGGTTTGGTCCCAATCACCGGATCCGCCGGCGCAACCCACTGAATCTGACCACATGGTTACAAGACGCAATTTCATTCATGGGGCAGGCGCCATCACGGCTGCGGTCTCGGCGGCGTCGGTCAGTACGGTCGCGTTGGCTGGTCTGCCCGAACCGATGATTCAGACCAGGCCCGACACCATGGCCCCCCTGACACCCAACTCGGGCACGCCTTACAACCCAGTGATTACCCTGAACGGCTGGACCCTGCCCTGGCGCATGAACCAGGGTGTCAAGGAGTTTCATCTCGTTGCAGAACCGGTTGTCCGGGAAATGGCCCCGGGTTTCAAGGCTCACCTTTGGGGCTACAACGGCCAAAGTCCAGGACCGACGATCGAAGTGGTGGAAGGTGATCGAGTGCGGATCTTTGTCACCAACAAACTTGCGGAAGTACACAGCATTCACTGGCATGGGCAACGCGTTCCCAATGGCATGGACGGTGTGACAGGACTGACCCAGCCCGGCATCCCGCCCGGTAAAACCTTCGTATATGAATTCATGGCGCGCCGCCCGGGAACCTTCATGTACCACCCCCATGCGGATGAAATGGTGCAGATGGCCATGGGAATGATGGGATTCTGGGTGACCCAACCCAGGCAAACGCATCCCTCGATCGAGGAAGGTGATCGTGATTTCGTCTTACTTCTGAGTGCTTACGATATCGATCCGGGGAGTTACACGCCCAAAGTGATGACGATGCTGGAGTTCAACCTCTGGAGCTGGAATAGCCGGATATTTCCCGGTATCGACCCCCTGGTAGTACGTCAACACGACAAGGTCCGCATTCGCGTCGGCAACCTCACCATGACCAATCATCCAATTCACCTGCATGGACATGAATTTCTGGTCACCGGCACAGACGGTGGACCGATTCCGAAAGGCATGCGGCACTACGAAGTCACGACCGACGTCGCCGTTGGCCAGATGCGCCAGATCGAGTTCGTCGCCGATGAAGAGGGCGACTGGGCCTTTCACTGTCACAAGAGCCATCACACCATGAATGCAATGGGCCACAATGTCCCAACAATGATTGGCGTTGATCAGAGTGACGCGGCCAAGCAGATCATGCAACTGATCCCAGACTATATGATGATGGGCGAGCGTGGCATGCATGAAATGGCCGAAATGGAGATGCCGCTGCCCGATAACACGATCCCGATGATGACCGGCGCCGGACCCTTCGGCGCGGTTGGGATGGGCGGCATGTTCAGCCTGCTTAAAGTACGCAAGGACCAGCCCTCCGGCGATTATCAGGACCCGGGCTGGTACCAGCACCCACCCGGAACCGTGGCCTCCGAATGGACTGGCGTCACCCCAGACGCCAGTCGATCGGATAACACCGGATCGGGGACGATGCCACCCGCCTTGACGCCAAAAACCGAGGTTGAAGTCCATATTCGAAAGCCCACCAGTGGCCATTCCGGGCACTGAGCATCATTGCCTGGCACAAGTCAGCCCTGCCAGTATGCCCATTGCACAGGCCTCAACCGATGACTGAAACCATGACCAAAAACCAAAATGCTCGTCTTTTTTCGCTTTGCCTTGCGCTGCTAAGCCCACTCGCGGCAACGGCAGCAGCCGATCCACTCAAAACACCGGGGTCCAGCGCCACGCCAGAATTGGGTCCGGCCTCGATCGAAAACAAGGCTCCCTGGGATACGACTGGGGCGTCGCGTGAAACTACGATGATCGAAACGACTCAGGGCGAAGTTCGAAAGATCGACAAGACGACCCAAAAAATCACGCTCAAACATGGCGAATCAAAAATCTCGGCATGCCGCCGATGACCATGGTGTTTCAGCTTAAGGATCCAGCTGCACTGGAAACCCTGAGCGTGGGTGATCCCGTGAGATTTTCAGCCGAAAAAGACAAGCGTGGTGCATACGTCGTGACGAGTATCGTCAGGGGCAAGTAAAACCCTCATCGACCTGCCGTCAATCCACTGCCGCCGATGGTGCTCATGGGTAAATCAAGTCGGGTATAGGGTTCGTTGGGACCCCCGATGCGCTCAAGCGTCATCACGAAATCCTGGTCTGGGCGTGTCCAGACCAGGTTGCCTTCGGAATCGAGACGACGCGTCACGTTCAGCCATGGAACGACCACCGGAAGCCACGACCAGGGAATGTTGATCGCAGGAAACCTTCTAGCGATGACACTCACCAACATGGGCTGCAAGACGTAGGTCGTTCCCCCTTCAAAGGTCACGATGACATGAAGCGGGGTTCGATAGTCGAATACAAAGACATCGTGGATTCCATGTTCGGCAGTGCCGTCCGCCCGACCGTCCGCAATGGTGCCCCCACCCATATCCACAATACGGTTGCCGCATTGCTCGATCCGCTCGACGTAGTGGTACAGGCGATCCGTCGTCGGCACCACTTCAGCACCACGATTGACTCGAACTGCCTTCCATAGACCGCGCAGGTCCGGTGCGCCGTCTACCAGCGGCTCTTTACATTGGGCCAGTACGGGCGGCGGTAGTACATTGCCGTAGCCTCCAGGAGGCGTATGCGCGACCGGGATGTCGTCGGCAAACATCTCAGTCCCCGAGCGGCGTGTATCGCTCGATGGCTTGACTTTGTTTCCGCATGCTGACAGGAAACCGGTGACGGCCATCGTGATGACGACTGTAAATAGTCTGTTAAATCGCAAGCGACAATATTCCCGTTACCAACCGAAACTGCTCTCGAATACTGCCGCCGTCGCTTCCTCAATACAATCAGCTTCGCTGAATCGGGCTGCCGCCAAGGCTTTCGAAGGCTCGGCGCAATCGCTGTTCGGCAGCATCGGCCACCGCTCGGATTTCGTCTTTCTCGACGAGAGGCACCATGATTTGCGGGTCCAGAAAGCCAACAACGACTTGGCCCGGTGATTCCTCGCGGACAATCACATTACAGGGCAACAGCAGCCCAATATTCGGCACGGCGGTGACGGCCTGGTAAGCCAGCGGCGGGTTGCATGCGCCCAGGATGCGATAGGGGGCCATGTCTTTGCCCAACTTCTCCTTCATCGCATGCTGCACATCGATGTCGCTGAGAATTCCGAATCCTTCGATCTTCAGTGCCTCCAGTGTTCTGACGATGGCCTGATCAAACGTGACGCTCGTGAGCGTGGTGGTGAAACCGTACATGGGATACCTCCGTCGTCGTTTAAAGCCTCGGGACGGAGCGCTGGGCATTGGCGAGCGCTCGCGTCTGGCATCGGAACGGCGCAATTTCGATGCCGGGAAGACGATGCCGGAAAAATTCTTAGGGAATCTGGATCCAGTTGATCAATCAAACAATCTCGATCACGGCGTCGCCGGCAGTTGCCGGACAAGCGGTTTCCCAGCCAGCCAGGCCTCCAGACACTCAATCACGCCCAGGGCAAATTTCGTAAAGACCGGTTCCACCACAAAACCGAGGTGCGGCGTCAGGAGCACCCGCGGTGCATCGCGCAGCGGGTCTGATGGCGGCATCGGTTCGGTGTCGAACACATCGAGTGCCGCCATCCCGATCTGCCCAGCCTGGAGGGCCTGTGCCAATGCCTGGGTATCGACCAGGGCAGAGCGCGAGGTGTTGACCAATAAACTGTCAGCGCGCATGAGTGCGAGTCGCTCGGCGTTCATCAGGTGGCGGGTTTGTGCGGAAGGGACCAGATGGAGACTGACCACTTTGGCTCGGGCCAGCAAATCCTCGAGGGAAACTGACTGCGCACCGTGCTCAGCAGCACGCTCCTGCGTCATGTGGGGGCTCCAGGTGAGCACCTCCATCCCCAACGCCTTCCCCACCAGTGCAACCCGCCGGCCGATTTCCCCCAGGCCAACCAGACCCAGGACCTCGCCATGCAGAACAGCGGGCAAGCGCTGCGGCTGCGCAGCTCGCCATTGGCCTTCCCGCAACAAAGCACTGTAATCGGCCAGCTGGCGGATGGCGGCCAGAATCAGAGCCCAGGTCAATTCGCAGGTGCTGTCCTTGGACGGGCCCCAGTCGGTATGACTGACGGGGATGCCGCGAGCCGCGAGTGCGGGCAGATCCAGAGTGGTATTGCGGGACCCCGTAAACACCAGGTAGCGCAAGCGCGGCAGTTTCGCGATGGTGGCGCCATCCAGCGGTATACGGTCACGCACGAGCACGAGTACATCCGCTTCCTGCATGGCATGCAGCAATGCGGGGCCTTGCAGCGGCTGGTGATGGACAGTCAGGCGCGCCGCCCGCTCGATCCCATGCCAGTCACCAAGACGGCGCAAGGCCTGCTCGGCATCACCCAGAATGACGATATGCGGCTGCTCGGCCAGGTCCTGCGCGCTCATGGGGCAGTCGGGCTCGTCAGGGCGGTCAGCGCCCGCACATCGGCTGCGCCACCCAGCGCCCAGGCCGCACTGATCAACTGACCACTGCGCACGGCACCCAGCACTGGGTCTGAGAGACCATGAAATTTGGCCTCAAGATGCGCATCGGTCATCGGATTTTGCAGAGAGCCGATGGCGTGCTCCACTCGCAGATGGACCCTCCGCCCGTCGGTCAGCACCGCGGTCAGATCGACCGAAGCTTCATCGATCGTGTTGTCCACCGTTGCGTGGACCTTGCGACGCAGCGCCACCATGTCGGGTCGGGTAACGATGGCATCCGAGAACTCCTCTTCCGCGGCCCGTCCGAAGGTCAGTCCCGCTGCACATCCGTGGTAGACACTGAACTTGGCCTGCAGGCCGTCAACCGGTTCTTTTTTGCCGGTCAGTTCAAGGACCAGCGAATGGACTTTGAGTTCGAGCGTGACAATCTGTTCGGGTGTGATCCCCTGCGCGCGCAACTGGGCGCAGCCGTCAATACTGGGGTGGATAACGATGCCGCAGGCAAATGGCTTGAAGGTGTTCAGCATGATCTCAAAGCGCTCGCCCAGCCCTTCGGTGATCTCCAACCAGTCGTTCTTGGTGGAGATGGTTTGCATCATGCCCCGCGGCGCCTCGAGGGCCCTCGGACTGGCGGTGAAACCTTGCTGCGCCAGCAGGGCCGACATCAGCCCCGCACGGGCGGCGCCGCCCGGATGAAATGGCTTGGTCATGCTGCCAAATTGCTCGCGCATACCAATCGGTTGCGACGCAGCAATCCCCAGAGCCATGGTGGTCTGATCTACGCTCAGGCCCAGCAAACGGGCACAGGCTGCCGCCGCGCCCACCGTACCGGTCGAGCCGGTAATGTGCCAGCCCCGATCGTAATGGTCGGGATACATGGCATTGCCCACGCGGCATGAGACATCGATGCCCAGCACTAGCGCGTCGATCAGCGCACGTCCGCTGGCACCCGTGTGTTCCGCCAGAGCCAGCAGAGCCGAGGCGACCGGACCGGCCGGATGGATGATGGTCTTTAGGTGGGTATCGTCGAAGTCGAAGGTGTGCGAACTGATACCGTTGATCAGCGCCGCGCTGGCCATATCAAGCTTGTCGGCTCGGCCCAGCACGCTCGACTGCGACGCGGGCTGCAACATGCGCACGGCGGCCACTGCGGCGTTGACTGATTCGTGGTGCGCAGCGCCCACCGCACAACCCAGCCAATTCAGAAACGTGCGGTACGCAGCGTGGTCGACCTCGTCAGACCAGCCGCGCGAAGGGTGGGTTGCCACCAATTGCGCCATCAAGTGGGTGACGGGGGGCGGATTATGGTCGGCAGCGACCTGAGTATTGCGGGCCATGAAAAACTTTATTGAGGGAAACGAGGGGCGCGCGAGAGGATGCGGGTGTTTCAGCTTTCGAGCTGAATATTTCGGTCTTTGGCCAGTTGGGTCCAGCGCGCGATATCGGCCTTGATGAATTTGCCAAAAGCATCCGGCGCCATGGCGCGCGGCTCGATCGCTTCGATCGACAGCTTATCGGCCATGTCAGGGGACTGGAGCGTGAGCGTCAGGGTGTCGCTCAGCGTTTTAACCACATCGGACGGCAGTCCGGCCGGGCCGACGACGCCGTACCACTGTTGGGCCTCAAAGCCCTTGAAACCCGATTCATCGAGGGTCGGCGTCTCTTTCAGGAGCGGATGGCGACTCTGGCCCGTAATCGCGATCGGTCTGACGCGCCCCGATCGGATGTGCGGCATGGCGGCCGCGAGGCCGGGGAACATCGCTTGAGTCTGGCCCCCGATCAGGTCATTAAACGCGGGCGCAATGCCGCGGTACGGAATATGGACCATGAAGGAGCCCATTTGCTGCTTGAACAGCTCCATCGTCAGGTGCGTCAGTGAGCCCTGCCCGGCCGAGCCGTAACTCAAGCGCCCGGGGTTTTTTCGGACGTACTCGAGAAATTCTTTGAGGTTCTTGACCGGCAACGTTGAATTCACCACCAGCACATTGGGAGTGCCGCCGATCATCCCAATCGGGGTGAAATCCCGGACGGGATCATAGGGCAGCACCCGGGTGGCCGGGCTCGTTCCATGGGTCGCCACATAGCCCTGCATGAGCGTATAGCCGTCGGCCGGGGCCCGGATAGTTGCCTGGCAGGCGAGTACACCACCGCCGCCGCCGATGTTCTCCACAACAAAGACCTGCTTGAGGGCCCGTCCCCACCGCTCGGTGACCGTACGCCCAACCAGGTCGCTGCCACCACCCACGGCAACCGGAACGATGTAGCGCAGCGGCTTATTCGGAAAACCAGACTCGGCTCGTGCGCCGTTGGCCGCCAGCGCGAGGGCTGGGGCTGCCTGCAAAAAAGTACGTCGTTTCATCCCAGGCGTTCCCTCTGATTGAGCCTTGCCCATTCGTCATTATCGGGCAGAAAGTCCATGCGCTTTTCCGTCGGCGCCAATTTGCGCTCGATGCGCCTGCGCATCGAAGCCGAATCAGGAGACCAAGGGGCCGTGAAAAGGAGCCGTGCGCGTGGTCACGGGAGGCGCGTCAAACCCAGCGTCTTCTAAATGGCTCGCAAGTCGTCTGTTTAGCGATTCTGGGCTTGAATCCAGCGGGCAACGGAAGGCCAGTGCGCCTTTAGACTGCGCGCGCCCAAAAAGAGACCGATGTGACCGCCCGAGATGGTCTTCTGAACGACGTGTTCCGGTGGCGTTCCAAAGTGGTTTGCCGCACTGAGCACCTGCCTTGGCGGCGTGATGTCATCGTCAGCCCCTGCGAGCAGATAGACCGGACAGGAAATGTCATGGAGATTCAGCTTTCGACCCAGTCCCATGAATTCCCCCTTCGCCAGTCGGTTTTCCTTGAAAAGCTGGGTGATCACTTGAAGGTACCAGCGGCCCGGCAGGTCAATAGGGTTCTCGAACCAGCTCTCGAACGTCTCTTCCTTTTCGAGGTACACCGGATCGTCAATATGCTCGTATAGCTCCAGGTGCTCATCGACATAATGTTGCTGGGCGTGCATATTCTTCCAGCCCTGAAGCATGAACTTGCCTCTCATCACACCACCCCCAAGGGCAACCAGCTCCTCGTAGAACGACACAGGGGATTCGTGGACCATCGTCATGATGAGTCCACCGCCAGTGCCCATGTCGATGGGTGCGCCAGCCAGAACGAGGGAACGGACTTTGGCCGGGAATCGCGACGCGAGCATGGCTGATACCCAGCCGCCCTGGCAAAGACCAACCAGATTCACCCGCCCTCCCAGATCGTCGATCGCGACAATTAGGTCGGCCAGATAGTTGTCGATTTCCAGGTCTTTCATGTCCTGAGTTGCCGTCTTCCAATCGGTCAACGCGACGTGGGCAATCCCGTTGGCAAGCAGCGTCTCCACGAGGCTCTGGCCCCGGTGATAGTCAGCGATCATTGCCGTATGTCCTGCATGGGGCGCGGTGATGAGCGTGGGAAGACCACTGTGTCTGCCGTACTCCCGCAGCATCATGGTGCGCAGGTTGAGCCGCACCTGATTGGGCGTGGCAAAGTTGGGGCGCAGGTGCTCGTGAATCCTGGTGTCTTCTTCAACGAACTTGAGGTTCCTCACAACCAGCTCAGCCCCCTGCTCCGTCCCAAAGCGCCGCGGCCATGGCCACTGGCCAGAATGCCGGCACGCTCGTCAGCGACAGCTTGGAAGCTCTGATCGCAGGAACGTTGGACATGAGAAATCCTTGTGCGCGGGTAGCCTCTGATGGTCAAACACCCCTAGCATGGGCGGCACCTGCGCCTGCAAAAACCGCCAATTGATCGGCAAATGCACGTCTGTAGGCCGGCCGCCCTTCCCCACGGCCGACATACGCGGCAATGTTTGGATAATCCGTGAGCAAGCCCGATGGTTTCAAGCGCAGAAGCACCGACACCATCAACAGGTCCCCCGCGCTGAACGCACCATCGAGCCACTCGGCATGACCAAGCCATTTGGAGAGCTGGTCGAGCCGCGTGCGTACCCGTCCCTCAACGGCGGGTAAGCGCTGCGGATACCAGCTTTCATCGCGCTC
>JBBAOE010000004.1:196921-199956 GCA_040401595.1 Burkholderiaceae bacterium | reverse complement strand
CGTAGGCGCAAGGCCAACAGATTTACAGTCTGCCCCCTTTAACCACTCGGGCACCCCTCCACGGGAAGCCGGCCATTATTCGCGTGCCTGATGAAGTTGTCAAACCAGGGCGTGTCAAATGCGGACTTGCCCTGGCCGGGTTCTGGCCGAAGACACCCGCGACGGCCCCCAAACGGGGTCAGCGGACCGGTTCGGCACCGAGTGCAGGAGGAAGCGCCGGATCCCGCGGGGCCCTGGGTTCGGAGCGCCGTTGACTGCGACGCGCTTGCCATTGATGCCCATGAAAGGCACGCATCTCGTCGCGCGTGAGCTTGCCATCCCGATCCGTATCCGCCTGCTCGAAGAGCGCCAGGTGGCGCTGGTGCGCAGCCTCCAGCTCGGCCCGGCTGACGGCGCCATCGCCATCGGTATCGAGATGACCCATCATCGGGCCCCAGCTCGGGCCCCAGTTCGGGCCCCGCATCGGACCATGGGCTGGGTAGCCGGGCCCACCGTGCCACCCTGGATGACCGGGAAACCCGCCGCCCATGCGCCCATCGAAATATCCGTGCGGGCCATGATGATGCCATCCGGGCGCTTGTCCAGGCGGCACGGCACCAACCGGGCCCGGCATTCCGGGCGGCATTCCGGGCGGCATTCCGGGGGGCATCATGGGCGCATAGCCCGGCGCCATCATCGGACCGCCCTGCAAACCCTGGGGCCCAGGCACCTGACCGTCAGCGCCGGGGGCGGTGCTGGGGGCTGCACTGGGCTCGGTCCGGGTCTCGGCGGGCGACTGCGCCCAAGCCCCCGCCGTCAGCAGGGCACCGGCAATGCACAATGGCAGGCCCAGAGAGCGGGCTGGGCGCGTTGAAATCTTGGCCATGGGTTCTTGAACTCCAACTCTGAAAAACGACAATCCCCAAGTTTGAAACAAGCGCCCGCGATTGCCGCGCGGTTTTACGCCAGCAAACAACCGTTACTTTTTGTTACACGGCCACCCGGTGATCGCAGCCCCGCATGGGAGCCGCCCAACCCGCCCGCGCACCGGGCGCGCTCGCGCCACTCGCAGCCCCCGGTTATCCGCCACCGCAGGGTCCGGTCCGAGGCGCCGCGAGCTTCTGCTATCGTGCGCTGAACCGAGGCCCGCAGTTCGCGCGGCCACACTCGCGAGCGAGGCTTGACATGGCATCCCCAGCACAGGGTCCGGGTTTGAGTTCGATGTTTGATGCGGTCGAGATGATGCGCAAGACCTGGTCGGGGATGAACGTGCCCTCCTCGCTCCAACCCACGATGGA
The DNA here is from genome assembly GCA_040401595.1 of Burkholderiaceae bacterium. Lineage (GTDB taxonomy): Bacteria > Pseudomonadota > Gammaproteobacteria > Burkholderiales > Burkholderiaceae_E > RFPW01. Next base: position 198,679 of record JBBAOE010000004.1, on the reverse strand, counting down.
CCTTGAGGAAATCGATCGCCGGATCGCCGACCTTCGAGTCGTCGAGCAGTGGCTGCAGTTGAACCAGAGCATGTTGCAAACCACGATTCAAACGCTCGAGATCCAGCGCAATACGCTGGCGGCATTTCAGGCATTCAGCCAGGCCGGCGCGATGGCCACGAAGCCGACTGCGCCGGCTGGCGCGTCGGTGGGCGGGACCGCCCCGGACCCCAAGACCGGGACCGGGACCGCCGACGCCCGGCCAACCGCGAGCCCCGCGGGCGGTGCTTCCATCGCCGCCGCCCAGGCTGCGCTGTGGTGGGACTTTCTGCAACAGCCCTTTCGCCAGATGACCGAGGCGGCGAGCCGCCAGGCGTCGCCCACAGACCAGCCCGCGAGCTCGGCCCCCCCCGTTGGTACGGGCACCGGTCCTTCTGCAGGCCCGCGGGCCCACGCCCACCGCGGCCTCGGGCCGGCCCAGGAACTGGCGCCTCGGGCCGGCGGCAACGACGCCAGCCCATCGCGTCGCGTGCCTCGATCCTGAGCCGCAGGATGACGGATCATTTCGAGCGATGACGGGATTCCTGCTCGGGCACGCGACCCATCCGGACTGGCACCTCGCTGCCGAACTGGTGTTGGCCCAGATCGAAGGACAGGCCAGCGCAGCCGGTCGTCCAATGGCGCGCTCGACCCTGGGTCTGGTCTATGCGACGCCCGCACTGGCGCCGTTTTATTCCGAAATCGCCACGCACTTGCGTACCCGCACCGGGGTGGTTGACTGGGTTGGCACGGTGGGTCTGGCGATTGCGGCCACGGGGGTGACTTATACCGATGAGCCCGCGCTGGTGGTCATGCTTTGCCACTTCCCGACCGGCAGTGTGCGGGTATTTTCGGGTCAACACCGACTCCCGGGGAACGGCGATCCGTTTCATCGAAACGCAGCCGCCGCCCTGGTTCACGCCGATCCGGCAACACCGGACCTGGTTGAGCTGATCGCCGACCTGTGGGATCAAACCGGTTCTGGTCACCTGTTTGGCGGCATCGGGAGCGGTGTGGAACGCCCGCCCCAGCAAGCCAACCAAACGGTATTTGGAGGGGTCACTGGTGCGCTCTTCTCGTCCGAGGTGGCTTTCCTGAGTCGACTCAGCCAAGGATGTACCGCTCTGGGCCCACCCCACATCATTGCGCAATGCGATACGCACTACCTGAAACGGCTCGACGATCAGCCGGCGCTCGACGCCATGCTGGAAGATCTCGGTGTATCGCCCGAACAGCGCGCCACGCAGGATGGTCGGGCGTTGCTGCGCGCACTGCCAGGGCGGCGCATTCGGCATGGCCTGCTGGTCGGGCTAGCCCCGCAGGCGTTGGACCCGCCCAGCGGACGGGGATTTGGCGACTGGGCGGTACGGGCCGTGCTCGGTATCGACCCGGTCGAACGCGTGGTTGCCATTGCCGACACACCCACGCCCGGTGATCGTCTGGTCTTTTGTACCCGAGACCATGACTCGGCCCATCAGGACCTGATCCGGATCTGCACCGAGCTGCGCGATGAGATCGAAACCCGGGGCTTGACGATTCGCGGTGGTCTGTATGTGTCCTGCACGGCACGGGGCGCACATCTGTTCGGGGATGCGGGCTCGGAGATTCGCTTGATCGCAAACCAACTCGGTGATTTCCCGCTGGCCGGCTTTTTCGCGAATGGGGAATTTATGGGCGCCCGAGTCTATGGCCACACTGGCGTACTGACGCTTTTTGTCTGATCGCCGCGCCGCTCGTCGG
>JBBAOE010000004.1:165466-196821 GCA_040401595.1 Burkholderiaceae bacterium | reverse complement strand
CGCTTTTTGTCTGATCGCCGCGCCGCTCGTCGGTCGCTCGTCGGTCGCTCATCGGCCGCTGATGGCCTACGGAGTCTAGGAGCGGGCCCATCTTGACGGCGTGAGTTTTTACACGACAAAATGATGTGGAATCTGTGCGGTCACGGCTTGATAGTTTTATCTTTTCGCGCAGACCAATCTCAGTCATAGCGTCTTATCAGTCGTCCGGACACCTGCTGGCGGGGTCCGTGCGTCACGGTTCCGATCCGGCCGAGACTGCTTCCCCCTGCCAATCCCTGGAGTTCCCGAGATGAATGCGCCCGAAAAATTTGCACTGCCCGACGTGCAGTCGATTCCAGACAGTCGCCAACTTGCCATCCAGCGGGTCGGGATCCGTGGGGTTCGGCATCCCATCATGATCGCGACCGCCGATGGTCCGCGCCCCTCCGTCGCGATGATCGAGATGACGGTCGGCTTGTCTGCCGACGTGAAGGGGACCCATATGTCGCGGTTCCTGGAAGTTCTCCAGGCGCATGAAGCCGCCATGAATCCCATCGAACTCGCTTCGATGCTCGAGCACATGCTTGAGCGGCTCGAGGCCGAGAGCGGCGACATCATCCTGCAGTTCCCGTTGTTTGTCCGCAAAGCCGCCCCCGTGTCCGGGGTCGAGAGTCTGCTCGACCACGATGTCACATTCACGGCGCGCCGGGAGTTGGGGGTGACTCGCGTCACGGTTCGGGTCGTCGTCCCGGTGACGAGTTTGTGCCCGTGCTCGAAGAAGATCTCCGATTACGGTGCCCATAACCAGCGCTCGCATGTCACGATCGAGGCACGCCTCACCCCGGGCGCCAGCCTCGAGGTGGAAAGCCTGATCCGGATCGCTGAACAAGCGGCGTCCTGTGAGCTCTGGGGCTTGCTCAAGCGTCCAGACGAGAAATACGTCACTGAACGTGCCTACGACAATCCCAAATTCGTCGAAGATCTCGTGCGCGATGTTGCCTTGGCCCTCGAAGCCATTGATGTGATCGATGCGTGGGCCGTCGATAGCGAAAACTTCGAATCCATCCACAACCACTCGGCTTACGCCCGGATCGCTCACGACAAGACCCGCCCCAGGACCACTGCGTGATCCTGCGCGGTGGCGTCGGGCGGCCACGGGTTGCAATCGTTGGCGCCGGCATCGCCGGCCTGGGGGCCGCGCACCGCTTAGCGCCCACCTGTGACGTGGTGCTCTTCGAGGCCACCGCAGTCGCGGGCGGTCATGCCCACAGCGTCGATGTCACCCTGGACGGCGTCACCTATCCGGTCGATGTCGGGTTTCTCGTCTTCAACCATCGAACCTACCCCCGACTGCTCGCACTTTTCGATGACCTGAAGGTCAAAACGGCGCTCTCGAACATGAGCTTCGCGGTGTCGATCGGTCCGCATGATTTGGAGTGGTGCGGTAAAGATGATCTGCGCGCCCTGTTCGCGCAGCCCCGCAATCTGCTGCGACCCCGGTTCTGGGGGATGCTGCGCGATATGCTGCGCTTTAACCGCGAAGCGACCGCGCTCGCGCGCTCGCCCAGCGCACAGACGAGCACGGTGACGCTCGGTGATTTGCTGCGCGACGGCGGCTACGGGCAAGCCTTGCGCGACGATTACCTGCTGCCGATGGCCGGGGCGATCTGGTCCTGCCCGATTGAAACGATGCTGGGATTCCCGGCCGTGAGTTTCGCGCGCTTCTGCGACAACCACGGCTTGCTGCAGGTCTTCGACCGGCCGCAGTGGTATACCGTCGCCGGCGGCTCCCGACAATACGTCGACGCGGTGGTAAAGCGCCTGCACGAGCGTGGCGGCACACTGCGCTTGAACAGCCCGGTCACCCGCGTGCACCGTGCCGGCGGCCAGGTTTGGGTGACCGCCCAGGCGAGCGACGGCGGGCATCCGTCAGAGCCCTTCGATGCGGTTCTGATGGCCTCGCATGCGGGCCAGTCTCTCGCCGTCCTGGAGAATCCGAGCAGCGCCGAAACGCGCATCCTGAGCGCACTGCGAACGCAGTCCAACGATGCCGTCCTCCATACCGATGCCGCATTGATGCCCAAGCGCCGACGCGCCTGGGGTGCCTGGAATTATCTGACCCGTCGAGGTGGCGCAACGCAGCCGTCATCGATACCAGCATCGGTCTCAGTATCGTACTGGTTACAGGAACTGCAGCCACTGCCCTTTGAGCGCCCGCTCTTTGTCAGCCTGAATCCGTTGACCGAACCGCAAGCCTCAAGCGTATTGCGCCGCTTTGAATTTGCCCACCCGGTCTTTGATCTGAAGGCCATGGCCGCGCAGACGCAACTGCACCAGATCCAGGGCCACGGCGGCGTCTGGTTCGCCGGTGCCTGGGCCGGCTATGGATTCCATGAAGATGGCCTGCGCGCCGGCGAGGAAGCGGCGGATGCGATGTTGGCCACACTCCACGCGCAACGCGATCTGGCGGGGGATGTCCAATCGGATGAGGCCGACGAATCGGTCGAGGCGCTCCTCGCTTGACCCGGGCCGGAGCGATCGAACATGCGCCAACCCTTGTCCTCCCCGCTACCGCCCTGCAATGAAGGCGTGCAGATCGCATTTGGGGAAGTCCGACATACCCGCCTCTCCCCCATCATCCATGCCTTCACGTATCCGGCCTTCTTCATTCGGGTACCCATCCATCGACTGGGCCAGGTGCAGTCCAGCACCCGACTGTTCGGACTGAATCGGGCTGCCCCGCTGTCGTTTCATGACGCCGATCATGGCGACGGCCAGACGCCAGCGCAGCCCTGGATCCATGCGCGTCTGAAGGACGCAGGGCTCGTCGCCGACGGTCCGATCTGGCTCGATACGTTTCCCAGAGTCTTCGGCTACAGCTTCAAGCCGGTGAGTTTCTGGCACTGTCACAATGCGGCTGGCGAGCGCATCGCCATCCTGGCCGAGGTGCACAACACTTTTGGCGAGCGCCATGGCTATCTTTTACATGACCGCGGGAGGCCGCTGCGCGCGGGTGCGGAATTAAGCGCCGGCAAAGCCTTTCACGTATCCCCGTTCGCAGCGGTTGAAGGGCGCTACCGGTTTCGCTTCCATGGCCGGGCCGACCGCTGGGTCGCCCGGATCGATCTCGATGCGGGCGATGGTCAGGCGCTCCTGCGCACCAGCCTCTCCGGATGCCCCGTGGCGCTGGACCCCGTTTCGGCTCGACGTGCGCTGCTGCGCTACCCGCTCTTTACCCTCGGCGTGATCGCCCGCATCCATGCTCAGGCGTTCACCTTGTGGCGCCGGCGTGTGCCGTTCTTTTCCAAACCCAATCCACCTGCTAGCCTGATTACCCGGAGCCCGTTCTGATGTCCTCGATTGATCCGATGCTGCCGGGCCACCCGCAGCCCGCTGCCATTACCCAGACTTCGGCGCGTCTGCCAGTGGCAGCGATCGCGCTGTTGCGCATGCTGGGTCAATTGCATACCGGGCGGTTACGTCTGATTGATCCGCAAGGCCGGGTGCAGGACTTCGGTCCCGGAGGCGAACCTCAAGTCACCCTCCAGCTCGCCTCATGGGCGCCCATCAGTGCCTTGATGCGACGCGGCGATGTGGGCTTTGCCCAAGCCTGGATTGATGGCAGCTGGACGACCGATGACCTGACCGGATTGATCATGCTCGCGTCGCGCAACCGCAGTGTGCTCGAGGCGGCTGTCTTCGGCACCTGGTTTGGCCAGCTCCTCGATCGGCTGCGCCATCTGATCCTGCGCGATAACACCCCGGCGGGATCGCGCCGCAACATCGCCGCACACTACGATCTTGGCAACGCGTTCTATGAACTCTGGCTCGACGAGACGATGACCTACTCGAGCGCCTGCTTTGAGGGGGATCCTCAGCGCAGCCTGGCGGACGCGCAGCGGGCCAAATATGCGCTGGCACTCGAACGGACCGCTGCCCCCCAGGGCTCTCGCCTGCTCGAAATTGGTTGCGGGTGGGGCGGATTCGCGGAGACGGCCGCCGCCCAGGGCCACCATGTCACCGGTCTGACCCTGTCTCGCGAGCAACATGCCTGGGCTCAATCCCGCCTGCAAACAGCCGGCCTGGCGACCAAAAGCGATCTGCGCTTACAGGATTACCGCGACACTCAGGGTCAATTCGACGGCATCGTCTCGATCGAGATGTTTGAAGCCGTGGGCGAGCGCTGGTGGTCGACCTGGTTCGCTGCCGTTGCGCGCCTGCTTGCGCCCGGAGGCCGGGCAGTGGTGCAGACAATCACCATCCATGAGGATCGTTTCGAGCGCTACCGTCGCACGATGGATTTCATCCAGACCCATATTTTCCCGGGCGGGATGCTGCCCTCGCCAACCGTGTTTGAACGCGAAGCGGCGCGGGCCGGCCTGAAAGTTGTTGCGCGTCATGCGTTCGGTGCCGACTATGCCAAAACCATGGCCCTCTGGCACCAACGCTTTCTGAACAGCCTATATGCCCTGCCAGCCCTGGGATTTGATGATCGCTTCGTGCGGATGTGGCGATTTTATTTATCGTATTGCGAAGCCGGGTTTCGAACTGGCGATACCGATGTGATTCAGTTTGTCCTCACCCATCGCTAATCTTCCACCGGGCTCGACCCCACCACCCCTCGGCGTCTCGAAAACCGAGGCGACCGAGGCTCGCCTGAGGCCGCCTACGGCCCTGGCAACCCCGGCGCTCCTTTGTTACGGCGCGCTGCGCATGCCGCTGGCCCTGCTCGAGTTACCGCTCTTTGTCGTGCTGCCAGCACTGTACGGCAGTGCAGGCCTGCCCTTGACACTCGTCGGGCTGGTGCTGTTCGCCGCACGGTGCATCGACGCGGGCGCGGATCCGATCATCGGTCTGTGGCTCGCGCGGCAACGCAGCTTTGTCCATCGACGCTGGATTTTAGCCGCCTTGCCAGTGCTCGCCGTGGGCTTTTGGGCGCTGCTGCATCCACCCGCCGCCGACCAGTTCAACCAGGCACTCTGGCTCGGCCTCGGTTCGGTCGGGACCTATCTGGCCTACAGTCTGGCTTCCATCGCCTATCAGGCTTGGGGGACCGACCTCGGCGAAAATGCGGCGGCCCGGACCCAGGTCACGGCCTGGCGCGAAGGCTTCGGTCTGGCGGGTGTCCTGGTCGCCACCGCTTTTCTGGATCCCTCGCAGCGCGACGCCCTCGGCATCACCTTTTTGGCCGCCACCGGCCTCGCCGGGCTGCTCTTGATGCGCGCGCCTCCCGCACCGATGGCCTCTGGCGCCAGTCACGTTGGCGCCGACTCCCCCGACGCGGCGCTCGGGAGTTGGTCCCGGGTTCGCAGCAATCCGGCGTTCTTGCGCCTGCTCCTCATTTACGTGACCAATGGCGTCGCGGCGGCGATTCCCGCCACCTTGCTCCTGTTTTTTGTTCGCGACATTCTTCATGCTGAAGCTGTCACGCCGGTTTTTCTGGCCGCCTACTTTCTGGCCGCTGGGCTGGGGATGCCGCTCTGGGTCATCGTGGCCCGACAGATCGGCCTTCGCCTGGCGTGGCTCGCGGGGATGGGGCTCTCGGTGGCCGGGTTCGCCTGGGCCCTCGGTCTCGGATCGGGCGATGTCTGGGCCTTTGGCGCGGTCTGCATGGTCACGGGGTTCGCGCTCGGTGCCGATCTAGCCATTCCCGGTGCCTTTCTGGCCCAAGTGATTGCAGACCGCGGGGACCGCGGGCCGACAAGCGGCGCGTATGTCGGTCTATGGAATCTAGCGACCAAAGCCACTCTAGCGATCGCCGCAGGCGTCGCGCTGCCGCTCCTCGACCTGTCCGGCTACGTGCCGGGCAAGGCAGGCGGCGAGATCGCGCTATCGCTGGTCTATGCGGCCATCCCCTGCGGCCTCAAACTGCTCGCCAGCGCCATGCTGGGCCTGGCGCCCCCCGAATCCCGTGTTGGACCCCTGAGGCAAACCCATGTGGCTTGATGCGTTGCTGGCGCCCCTGAACCCGCGTGTGAACGACTGGCGCGATCGACGAGTCTGGCTCGTCGGCGCCTCCAGCGGGATCGGCGCGGCACTCGCGCGCGAGCTCGCTCGGCGTGGCGCACGCATTGCAGTCTCGGCCCGCCGCGAACAATCCCTGCACGCGGTTCTGGACGAAGTCGGGACCAGGCCCGATCAACGGACCATCGATGCCCTGGTGCTCCCGCTCGATGTGACCAATCCCGCAGCACTCGCCGCCGCGCGCGATGCCATCGTCGCGGCCTGGGGCGGCGTCGATACGGTGATCTGGCTGGCGGCCCTCTGGGTGCCGATGCGCGCGGAGGATTTTGATCTGGCGGCCGCGCGGCGCACGATTGAAATCAATCAGATCGGCGCGCTCAACCTGCTCGCCGCGGTGCTGCCTGTCCTCCTGGATCAGGGTCAGGGCAACCTGGTTTTGACCGCGAGCGTGGCGGGCTGGGGCGGCATGCCCAAGGCGCTCGCCTATGGCCAAACCAAGGCTGCCTTGAACCATATGGCGGAAACGCTCTGGCTCGATCTCCATCCGCGGGGGATCGGCGTTGCCGTTGTCAATCCCGGCTTTGTCGATACGCCGGCAACCGCCACCAATACCTTCCAGATGCCCGCCCTGATCAGCGCCGACGAAGCCGCCAACCGCATTCTGGCGGGGATTAGTGCCGGGCAATTCAACATCCATTTCCCCCGACGCTTTACCGGCATGCTCAAGTTTCTGCGCTTGCTCCCCATCCGCTGCTGGTTCGCCATTATCCGCCGCACCACCGGCCTGTAACGTACCGAGCGCCCTGCATGCATGCCGATCCACATACCCCGGGCGCGCCAGACGCTATGGCGCCGGGTGCCCACCCGGTGATGGCGATCCGGCGCATCGTTGACCTGTTCAACACCATCGCCCCCGCCGATATCGAGCGCCTCATCGCGTACTACTGTGAGGACGCCGAGTTTGTCGATCCATTCAATGCGGTCCGCGGGATCGCCCCGATTGAGCAGATTTTCCGGCATATGTTCGAACGCCTGGAACATCCACGCTTCGAAGTCCTCACCGCCGTGGGGGATGCGCACGAGGCCATGCTGACCTGGGACTTCCGGTTCCGCTTTCGCAACACCTGGTTGCAGCGTCCCTCGGACCCAGACCAATCCATCCACGGGGCCACACGGCTTGTGTTTGCAGCCGATGGTCGGGTCTGCCTGCATCGCGATTATTGGGATGCGGCCGCGGAATTTTACGAACGCCTTCCCCTGATCGGACCCGTGCTTCGCCGCCTGCGGCTCTCGGCCTCGGCCGGTCCCGGGGCGCAAACCGTGATATCACCCAGCCAAAAACGATAACAAAATCAAGATTCCTGCCCCTGCAGCGCTCATTGACCGGGCGGATCGGTTAATCTGACCCTGATATCCTCGCGCCTGTCATCATCCCGTCACCGTTTCATCCAACGCCTACAGCCCACTGACATGCTTTATCCCGATTTGTTTAAATCCTTCGAGCGCGTACGTTGGAGCATGGACGACGACGTGCCCTGGGATCAGTTCGACGCCTCAAAATTGACGCCCGAGCAGGCGCAAACCATCAAGTGGAACGCCATCACGGAGTGGGCCGCATTGCCGGCAACCGAGATGTTCCTGCGCGATAACCGCCATGACAGTGACTTCTCTGCGTTCATGTCGGTCTGGTTTTACGAAGAGCAAAAGCACGCGCTCGTCCTGATGGAGTACTTGCGCCGCTTCTGCCCGGACCTCATGCCGACCGAAGCGGAACTGCACGCCGTGCGGTTTGAGTTCGACCCGGCGCCGCCCCTCGAGACCCTGATGTTGCATTTTTGCGGCGAAATCCGCCTCAACCACTGGTATCGACGCGCGGCTGAATGGCACACCGAACCGGTCATTCGTGCCATTTACGACATCATTTCGCGCGATGAGGCCCGTCACGGGGGCGCTTACCTCCAGTACATGCGCAAAGCGCTGACCGATGTCGGGGATAGCGCCCGCGCCGCATTTGCCAAAGTTGGCGTGCTGATGGCGTCGGCCCGACGGACCGCGCAGGCGCTGCACCCGACCAATCTTCACGTCAATCAGTCGCTCTTCCCCAACGACACGGTCCAGAGCCGACTGCCCGAACCGGGTTGGCTGGAGCGCTGGCTCGATGAACAGATCCGCTTCGACTCGGTCTGGGAAGGCAAGGTCGTCGATCGGATTCTGCATAACCTGTCTTTGCTGTTCGGGCGTCCGTTTGAGAACGCAACGGCGCTGAACCGTTATCGCAAAGAACTGCTCGCCAGCTTGGCGGCGAGCGCCCTGGCCCCGGCGAGCGCGCCTACGGCGGGATGACCCGTCCGGTGACGAACCCACGCTGCGCGTGACAATCACCCCGGAGCGGGTCGCCGGCCCGCTGGCAGCGGGGCGTATCGCCGCGGCATCGTCGTCCCCGGTCCATGAGCGCAAGATCACGGCGCCCGAGCGTCTGGTCGACGCGCTTGGGCGATTGCCCAGGCCCGTGGTGTTCACCAACGGCGTCTTTGACATCCTGCACCGTGGCCATGTCACTTACCTGGCGCAGGCCCGCGCACTCGGCGCAAGCCTGATCGTTGCCCTCAATGACGATGCGTCCGTGCGCCGCCTTGGCAAGGGCAACGACCGTCCGATCAACGCACTGGCCGATCGCCTTGCGCTCATCGGGGCTCTGGAATCGGTCGACCTGGTGACCTGGTTTGCCGGCGACACCCCGATTGAGCTCATTGGCGCCGTTGCACCCGACGTTCTCGTCAAAGGCGGCGACTGGTCGGTCGACGCGATCGTTGGCGCCCCCGGGGTCCTCGCCGCGGGTGGGGCAGTCGTTTCGATCCCGTTTTGCCATGAGCGCTCAACCACTGCGCTCCTTCAGCGAGTCCGAACGCTCGGATAGGTTGCGGGCCAGAAAACGTTCGATGACGTCTGGCTGCCCGAATGCCTCTGGCTCCCATGGCGTGGGGGCGGGTGGACAATCGCCACGCCACGCGTAGATCCAGGCCGGTGTCGACTCGGGGCCGACCACCATCGGGATGCGCTCGTACTGCGGGCCCTCAAAGGCATCCAGACGCACCAGATCGTCAGCGCTGACCCCTTCCCACAGAACACCCTCCAAACGTGCGCCCGGGCTGAGGACCGCCCCAGGGTAGTCTTCGCCCGGAACGGAAAAGCGCTGCCAGCCTTCGATGCTCACCGCACGGCCCGCATAGCGACCCTTGACTACCGCCCCCCAGACCCGCTCAAACATGAGCGAGCCATAGGTCAGCACCGCCTGTGGTCCCGGGTGGGGGCGAACCGAAACGTCGCCAGCGATCACCGTTCGCGTCGTATCACCGACTCGGACCTGCAGCGCGCCGCTGTCATCGATCCCGGCCGCAACGCCCGACCAGCCTGAGCCGAGGGGATCCCGGATCAGGACCGCCTGCCCCGCCAGGGCATCGCGGGCGCGCCAGGCACCGAGCAATTCCTGGCTGAGTCCGCTGGTCTCGAGTCGCAGGCTGGCATCGAGAATAGCCGCCACGACCCGGGCTGCGATGTCGACCGGATCTGCAAGCGGCTCGGGGACCGGCCGATCGCGCAGGGCACCAGCGGCGACGTCGAGCCCAGCTAGCGTCGGGTGCTGAAACAGGTTCAGTCCCACCCCGATCACCACCCGCTCGATCGTGGCCGCCGCGGCGCCAACGGGATTGCCCGCTTGTCGGCGTACCTCAATCAGAATGCCGCCGACTTTTCGGCCGGCGATCCACAGGTCATTGGGCCACTTCAGCCGCAGGGACGGCGGCGCATCGCCCGACCCGACCAACAGATCGGCCAGGACCGCGCCGACGGCGATCGACAAGCCCTGCCAGGCCGACGGCGCAGGCGCTGGTCTGCGCCCCGCGGTACCCTCACCCGGCACACCGGGTAAGCCCCGCTCCAAGGCCACAGAGAGCGCGAGCGAAGCGCCCGGAATTGTCGTCCAGGGCCGCCCCAGACGACCGCGCCCGCCGCTTTGCATCCGGCTCACCAAAACCCGGGGGCCAGCCGGCACGAGCCCGAAGGGCGCGTTCAGGAGATCGGCGTTGGTCGATCCCGTTTTCTCGATCCAGTCGACCCGAAGACCCGACTCGTCCCAGGCCCGCCCAGCGGGTCGGGATCCCGCGCCAATCGCAGGATGGTTGCACAATGCATGTCGCAAGGCTTGGGCCGCGCAGTCCACGGATTCGGGCCCGGCGTTCGCTTCAGGAGTCACCTTTTTCATCGTCACCCGATCATAACGGCCCACGCGGCCGTTAAACTGCGTTTCACCATGGGACGCGTGACATGAGGCGTTTAATCGACCGCCATTTGCCCTCCCGGCCACCGTCGCCGCTCGCGCGCGGTGCCTGGGTGGCCTGGGCCGTGGCGCTCGCGATCGGCTCGCTCTTTCCCATCACCAGTTGGAGCCCGCGCGGCCTCGATCCACTGGCATTTCTCAGCGAGCCCTGGCCCCGCTGGTGGACGGTTTCCGATGTCCTGCTCAATGTCCTGGCGTATGTTCCCTTCGGCGTGTTCGGCGCGCTAGCGCTCTGGCCAAGAACCTCCGGTCGGCGGGCGGTACTAGTCACGGTGGTGCTGGGTACGGCGCTTTCGCTGGGCCTGGAAGCCTTGCAAAACTGGCTTCCCTCACGCATTCCTTCGCGTCTCGATATCCTCGCCAATCTGGTAGGAACCCTGGCGGGGGTCTTACTGGGCTCGGCTATGGCGCCGCGGGTACTGACCCAGACCCGCCTCATGGCCTGGTCCGAACGCTGGTTCGCCGCCCGCGCACAATCCGGCTGGCTGCTGCTCGCCGCCTGGACGCTGGCGCAAGTTGCCCCGCAATCTCGGTTGTTTAGCGCGGGCGATGCGCAGTTGCCCTGGCACACCCTGGGCGAGCTGTGGCTGCCCGCGCCGGGGGGATTCAGCATGGCGCCGCCCGAGAGCGGATGGGCGAGCGCAGTCAGTCGGTCGACCGAAGCAATCGCGCTCCTCGACCCGCTGGCGGGCCTGCCGGGGTCGATCGCGCTCACCGTGGCCGCGCTGCTGGAGTCCTTGACGGTCATCGCTGCACTGGTCGCCGTGATGCTGATCGTCACCGCCTGTACCCGGGCCCCGGCGCCCCGCGCCGCAATCGCCGGCGCCATCGTCTTGAGCGCACTCGCCGGTCGCAGCGCCTTGGGGCGCTGGCTCATTGCCGACGGGGCGGCTGACCATTGGGCTTCTGCCGGCGCTCTGGGCGGTTTGCTGTGCGGTGCGCTACTCGCGCTGGGCGCCTCAACCCTGAGCGAGCGGGCGCGCAAGCGCGCCCTGATGGGCGCCTTGTTGACGCTGCTCCTCACCGGCCAACTCAAACCGGAACTGGCGTTCCAGAATTCCGCTGCCATGGCCTGGTCGACGGGCGCCTGGCGCAATGTCGCGGGGTTTCAGAACGGCATCGCGGGCATCTGGCCCCTGCTCGCGCTGGTGTGGGGGCTGCGCAGGCGTTTATGATCCAAGCACCCTGTGTTTCACGAGAGAGAGTCTGGTGAGTTACTTCGAGCGTCACCTGTTTTTTTGCCTCAATCAACGCGACGACGGTCGTGCCTGCTGTGCCGACCGCGGTGCCCAGGCGATGTGGCAGCATGCCAAAACGCGGGTCAAGGCGCTGGGCCTGTCCGGCCCGGGCAAGGTGCGCGTCAATCAGGCCGGTTGCCTCGATCGCTGCGACGAAGGCCCCGTCTGCGTGATCTACCCGGAGGCCGTCTGGTATACCTTCGTCGATCAGCACGATATCGACGAGATCGTCAACTCGCACTTACGCGATGGCAAGGTGGTCGAACGACTGCGCATCGACCGATAAGGGTCCCCATCGCATGGGCTGCTTGATCGGGTTGAGCTCCAGATGACGCCAACTTCACGCCGGGTGGTGGTCGACGGCCCGGCCGGCCGCATTGACTGCAGCGTTGACGATGCGGCGCCTGCGGGCGCCGGCATCGCCATCGTTGCCCACCCCCACCCCCTGTTCGGCGGCAACCGCGACAATAAGGTGGTCCAGACCCTCGGGCGCGCCCTGCACACTTTGGGCTACACCGTGTGGTTACCGGATTTTCGCGGTGTCCGTGCATCCCAAGGCGTCCATGATGACGGTCAGGGCGAGGTCGATGACCTGGCCGCCGTGCTGGCTCAGGCCCGTCTCGAGTCCCCGGCCCAGGCCGTCGTCCTGGCCGGATTCTCATTTGGTTCCGTGGTCGTGACCCGATTGGCGACTCGTCTGGCGGCCCAGCATGCGCCCGCGCAGCGGCTCATCCTGGTGGGAACTGCGACCTCGCGCTGGCAGGTCGACCCAGTCCCGGCCGATACCCTCGTCATTCACGGTGAAACCGACGAGGTGGTCCCCTTGCGTTCGGTGCTCGACTGGGCTCGCCCACAGGAATTGCCCGTGGTGGTGATCCCCGGCGCCGACCACTTCTTTCACCGCAAATTAACGATCATCAAACGCCTCGTCCTTCAGGCCTGGGGACAGCCCGAGGCGCGCCTATAATCGAGCGCCTATGCTTCGGATTCCCGCTCGCCTCCTCCTCTCACTGTGCCTTCTTGCCGTTGGCGTGAGTGCCCCCGCGCTCGACGCGTCGGCCGTGAACACAGCGCCCCAAGCGATCGCGCCCGCCAGCGCAATGCCCACCCTCATTGCCAAAGTCAGTCCGACTGCAGCAAAAGCGCCCACCTCCACCAGCGCGGCTACCAGCACGACCGCGGCTGGCAGCCCAGCGCTGATCGGAGCCTCGCCCGTTCCACCGATCGCAGCGAAGTCCTGGCTGGTGCTTGACGTCGCGTCGGGTCAGATCCTCGCTGCGGAGGCAGCCGACCAGCGGGTCGACCCCGCATCGCTGACAAAACTGCTCACCGCTTATCTCTCGTTTGCAGCGATTCGCGACGGCAAGCTCAAACTCGACCATCGCCCCCCGGTGTCCGAGGCCGCCTGGAAAGCGATTGGTTCCCGAATGTTCATCGAACCCAACAAGCCGGCCAGCATTGAAGAACTGCTCAACGGCATGATCGTTCAATCCGGCAACGATGCCTCGATCGCGCTCGCAGAGGCGGTTGCTGGCAGTGAGGCGGTCTTTGCGCAACTGATGAACCGGGAGGCCCAGCGTCTGGGAATGACGGCTTCCTCTTTCCGAAATGCCACCGGCCTGCCCGATCCTCAGCACTACAGCACGGCCGCCGACCTGGCCCGACTCGCGACCCGTCTAATCGAGGATTTCCCCCAGTTTTACGCCTATTACGCCAAGCGGGAGTACACCTACAATGGGATCCGACAACCCAATCGCAATCGCTTGCTCACCCTCGATCCCACCGTCGATGGTTTGAAGACCGGCCATACCGATGCCGCCGGCTGGTGCCTGATTGCGTCGGCCAAGCGCGACCAACAGCCGGGCGGCTTTGCCCGCCGTCTGCTGACCGTCGTGCTCGGGGCGCCCAGTGAGTCGGCGCGGATCGTTGAAAGCCAGAAACTGCTGAACTGGGGATTTCAAAGTTTCGATGCCGTTCGGTTGTTCACCGCCGGCAAGGCCGCTGGAACCTACGAGGTCTGGAAAGGCAACAGTGCGTCCGTAAGTGGCGGATTCGAGCGCGAGATCACCGTGAGCGTGCCGAAGGGCGAGACCGATCAGGTCCGGGCCGAGATCGAGCGCATGCAACCGCTGCTGGCCCCGATCGCCCGTGGCCAGCGCATTGGTACCGTGCGGATCAAGCTGGGCGAGCGGGTTCTGGCAGAACAACCGATGGTGGCGCTCGCGGCGGTCGATGGTGCGGGATTTCTCGGCCGCCAGTGGGACACCCTACGCTTGTGGTGGCGCAGCAAATAAACCGCAACCCGGCTGCTTGGGCCTGCCAGACCCGTGCGCCATCCGACCTCAGAGGACCCAGCCCACCATGCCCAGTGCCCAGACCTCAGCGGCCCCGCAACCGGATCTAAGCGGTGTGCCCGAATGGCAGCCGGCGCTCAACCCGACCGCCTGTGAGCACCAGGTCTGCTGGCTCAATGGGGCGTTTGTCCCACTCGCCACGGCCACGGTCCCGGTGCTTGACCGCGGATTCATTTTTGGCGACGGCGTCTATGAAGTGGTCCCCGTCTACGATCGCGCGCCGTTTCGCTGGCCCGAGCATCGGGCCCGCCTGCGCCGGTCGCTGGCCAAACTGCGCATTACCGATCCGTTCGATGATGCGCAATGGACGAGCCTCATCGAAGCCCTGGTCGCCCGCCATCCCTGGGCAGACCAGTTCGTCTACCTTCAAGTGACCCGCGGCGTTGCCAAGCGCGACCACAGCTTTCCGAACCCCGAGGTGCGACCGACCGTCTTCGCCATGACCAGCCCCTTGACCCCGCCGAGCGCCGCGCTGCGGGCCAGCGGCGTGAGCGCGGTTTCACTGCCCGACGAGCGCTGGCTGCATTGCGATATCAAGAGTATTGCGCTGCTCGGCAATGTCCTCGCGCGCCAGGCCGCCATGGACGGCGGTGCCCTTGAATGCGTGATGTACCGTGACGGCCAACTCACGGAAGGGAGCTCGAGCAATCTCTGGGTCATCCGCGACGGTGCGGTCATCGCGCCACCGCGTGACCATCGGATTCTGGAAGGCATCCGTTATGGCCTGATGGCCGAATTGTGTCAGGCCCAGGACATCCCGTTCACCGTGCGGCCCATCCTGCGCGCCGAGGTCGAATCGGCCGACGAACTCCTGCTGAGCTCAGCGACCAAGGAAATCCTGTCGATCACGCAACTCGATGGGCGCCCGGTTGGCCATGGCGATCAGGCCGGCAAGCCGGGCCCGATCGGACAACGCCTGCATGATGCCTACCAGGCCGCAAAGGCCGGCGCGACGCAAGCCGGGGCAGCGCCCTCGACCAGCGCCCCGGTGACCATGCCGTGACCCGACCCGATCGACCCCAGGGCCCAGGTGATCACGGTGACCACGGCGATCACGGCGACCACGGCAACCATAAGCACCTGCAGACTGGCGTATCCGACGGGGCGATGCCCACTGCGGCCGCGCCCGAACTGCTGCAATTTCCGTGTGAGTTTCCGATCAAGATCATGGGTCCGGCCACCGCGGGCTTTGCCGAATCGATCGCAGCGCTCGTTTGCCAGCATTGCCCGGATTTTGACCCAGCTAGTCTGGTGCAACGACCGTCCCGGGCCGGCAATTATCTGGGTCTGACCGCCACTATCGAGGCGACCAGCCGCGAGCAGCTCGATACCCTCTATCGCGCACTCAGCAGCCACCCGATGGTGCGGGTCGTCCTCTGAGGCGGTCGACCATGGCGCCCGCGACGCTCGCGATCCGCGAACTGGGGCGCCAGCCCTATCTCGAGGTGTGGCAGGCGATGCGGGCGTGGACCGCAGCGCGGGATGCGCAGACGGCCGATGAGCTCTGGCTGGTGGAACATGATCCGGTTTTCACGTTGGGGCTGGCCGGTCGCTCCGAACATCTGCGCGAGCCGGGTGCCACCGCAGTCGTCCGGGTCGAACGCGGTGGCCAGGCGACTTATCATGGGCCGGGTCAGGCCGTGGTTTACGTGTTGTTGGATCTGGCCCGGCGTCACCTGACCGTGCGCGCCCTGGTCGTCCAGCTCGAGCAGGCCGCGATCAACTGGCTGGCCCAGCGCGGTGTCGACGCACAGCGACGCCCCGCCATGCCTGGTGTTTATCTCAGCGCCGCCTACCCGGGCGGCCTGGCCGACGCCAAGATCGCCGCGCTGGGACTCAAAATTACCCGAGGGTGCAGCTTTCACGGAATCGCGATCAATCTGGCCATGGACCTGAGCCCATTCGAGCGTATTGATCCCTGCGGCCATGCGGGATTGCGCGTGACCGACCTCGCGTCAGCGTTGCAGGCCCGGTGCGACCCGCAGGCAGATTCCAGAGCGCACCCCTTGGCCGAACCCGGCGTGCCGGACTTGGACTTCAACTCTCTGGCTCGGTCTTTTGCCGAAACAGTGGCATCCTCCCTGCAATTCGAATCCTGATAGCCAGTCCCGATGACGGAACCCCAGAGCGCGCCGTTGGCGATCGATCCGACAGTGAAACAAAAAGGCGCGGCCAAGACGGCGCGCATTCCGATCAAAGTCGAGGCCGCACCGGTCCTTAAAAAACCGGATTGGATCCGCGTGAAACTGGCACCGGCGTCTTCGCGTTTCCAGGAAATCAAAACCATCCTGCGCGAAAACCGCTTGCATACCGTGTGCGAAGAGGCGAGCTGCCCCAATATCAGCGAATGCTTCGGCAAGGGCACCGCCACCTTTATGATCATGGGTGATAAGTGCACGCGGAGATGCCCTTTTTGCGATGTCGGTCACGGCCGGCCGGACCCGCTGGACGCCCAGGAACCCTCGAACCTCGCCCGCACCATCGCAGCCCTTCGACTGTCCTACGTGGTCATTACCTCGGTTGACCGGGATGACCTGCGCGACGGTGGCGCCCAACATTTCGTCGACTGCATCGCAGCCGTGCGCGCCGCCAGTCCGCAAACCCGCATCGAGGTGCTGGTCCCCGACTTTCGCGGCCGCATGGAACGTGCGCTTGGCATCCTGGACGCAGCGCCGCCCGATGTGATGAACCACAACCTTGAAACCGTGCCCCGACTTTACCGCGAGGTCCGCCCCGGCTCAGACTACGCCCATTCGCTTGCGCTCTTGCAGACCTTCAAGGCGCGCCACCCAGACGTGCCCACCAAAAGCGGTCTGATGGTGGGCCTGGGTG
Organism: Burkholderiaceae bacterium; assembly: GCA_040401595.1. GTDB lineage: Bacteria > Pseudomonadota > Gammaproteobacteria > Burkholderiales > Burkholderiaceae_E > RFPW01. The sequence goes on along the minus strand of JBBAOE010000004.1, from coordinate 180,118 downwards.
AAACCGATGACGAGATCCTCGCGGTGATGCGCGACATGCGCCGCCACGCCATCGACATGCTCACGATTGGTCAGTACCTGGCGCCCACCGGCCATCACCTGCCGGTGCGACGTTATGTCCATCCCGACACGTTTGCACGCTTCGAGCGCGAAGCCAAGGCGATGGGATTTCAGCACGCAGCGGTCGGCGCCCTGGTTCGATCCAGCTATCACGCCGACCAGCAGGCCCATGCAGCCGGAATCACCGCGTTAGACCCCGTCGCAGTCAACACCGGGCCCTGACGCGGCAGACCCCGAGCCCTGACGCGGGCAGCGCCGGTCGAAGAAGACCAATGATGGCGCTGGATGATCGATTCTGCCGGAGCAGCGACCGCGGATTGCCCGGTTCAGCTGGGTATCAAGTGGGATTCGATGAGGGCCTCCAGCGCCGGCCAGCTCTCGGGCTCCCCCACCCAACGCCGAATGACATCGCCCCCTGGCCCGATCAGCACAGTGGTCGGGGTGACCGCGACGGGACCGAAGGCCTGAGCGACCGTACCTTGCAAATCGAGGGCAACCGGGAAGGGTAGGGCGTGCGTGCGGGCAAAATACAGGACAAAGTCAGGCCGGTCATAGGCCATCGCGACCGCTACGGTCTCGAAGCCACGGCCGGCGAATTTCTGATGGGTCCGAATCAAGCCGGGCATTTCGCGCACGCAGATGACGCAGCTCGTCGCCCAGAAGTTGACCAAAACGACTTTGCCGCGCAAATCGGCCTGCGCGAGACGCCGCCCGTCAATCAGTCCGTAGCTGACCTCGGGCGCACGCTCAGGTGTCGGCCAGAAGCGCCAGGTCAGGAGCCCCGCACCGGTCAAAAACACCAGCAGGACAAGCGCGATCCGGCGCACGATGCTCAACGCCGGCCAAACCGGCCTCGGCGCTTATTTGCCGGAGCCGGGAGTTGCCCAGGGCGCTGGCGAGGGCTCGGGCCGGAAGGCGTCGCGCTCCGAGATCAACTCCCACAACGTGACGACCTTGCGCACCCCCGAGACCCGCGCCGCGACTGCGGCCGCCCGATCCGCTTCTGCGCGCGTGACCAAGCCCATCAGGAATACGACGCCGTCCTCGGTGGCCACCTTGACATGGTTGGCTGCGACCCCGCCGATTTCGATCAGGGAGCCTTTGACCTTGGTCGAAATGTAACCATCGCTGGCTTGCCGCATCAGACTGGCCCCTGGCCCCACCGTGAGCTCGTTGTAGACCGCTTGGACGTTATCGAGTTTGGCGATGGCGTCACCCGCGGCTTTCTTTTCGGCCTCATCCAGCACCTCGCCGGTCAGCAGGACGCGGCGGTTATAGCTCACCACGTTGACTGCCGTGGAATTGCGGATCGCCTGCAGCAGGCGCTGCGGCGACTTCACCTCGATCCCGCCGTCATCGGTTTGTGCGCCCAAGGTGCGTCGGTCGTGTGCCGAAATCACGCCAACCGCGGCCCCGGTGACCGCGGCGGCAATGCAGCCCAGCTGGCTCAACGTGACCAGCGCCAACGCGCCCATCAGCAAGGCGCGCGAGAGGTGTGCCGAACGCACACCCCGTTGACCCTGCGGTTGCACCGAGGCCAGATCCGGCGAAGTCGTTACCGGGCAATCATCCAGACGGGGAAATTTAGGTGAGTTCATGAGCCTGTGTTTCCTTCAATATTCAAGGTTCATCGCCCAGCAACAACGCGTCAACGCCATCGCACAGGCAATGCAAAATAAGCAGGTGGACTTCCTGAATGCGGGCCGTTCGCGTATGCGGGACGGCCAGCAGGAGATCGGACTCGCGCAGTTGGGTCGCGATGCGCCCGCCACCCTGACCCGTCAGGGCGATGACACCCATTTCGCGCTCATGCGCCGCTTCAATCGCGCGCAGGATATTGACGGAATTGCCCGACGTGGAAATTGCCAGCAACAGATCTCCCGGACCCCCAAGGCCGCGCACCTGGCGCGCAAAAACCTCGTCGAACCGGTAGTCATTGCTCAGGGCGGTCAGAATCGAGCTGTCCGTGGTCAGGGCAATCGCTGGCAGCGCAGGGCGCTCCCGTTCGAAGCGCCCGACGAGTTCGGCCGCCAGATGCTGGGCATCCGCGGCAGAGCCGCCATTGCCACAGATGAGCAGACGATGGCCCTCAGACAAGCTACTGGCCAACAGCTCGATCGCGCTGGCAATGGGTTGGGCCAGGGTCTCGGCCGCCAACTGCTTGAGACGAATGCTTTCGTCGAATTGCTCGAAGGTCCGATCCACTAAATTCATAGGACTCGATTATAGACACCCAGCGGGTGGTCATCACGCCAAATCCACGCTGAAATCAGCTCGAAAACGCGTCACGCAGCCACTGCAGGCGCTCCCCATCGATCGCGACCACGTCAAACCGGCACTCGGGCCAGTCTTGATCTCGAAAATGTCGGCTCAACCACCACTGGGCGGTCAGGGTCAAGCGGCGCTGTTTCGCGGTCCCGACCGTGGCAGCCGCACTGCCCCAATCGGCGCGGCTGCGCTGGCGCACCTCGACAAACACGAGACGGGCACCGTCGCGCAGAATCAGATCGATCTCACCGCCGCGCCAGCGCACATTGCGCGCGACCAGGCGCAGCCCCTGGCCACACAGCAGCGCGAGGGCTTGACCTTCGGATTCGGCGCCGCGGCGCTGGGTTGGCGATGGCATAGCGCGAACTAGGGGTGTCGGGAGCCGGGGGTGGCCACCCAGACCGCCTGCCCGGCGGGTTTACACTCGAGCGCCATGACTTCCCCGCTTTGCGCCCCGCGCCCGCCCGCCACCCTGTTCGTTGTCGCGACGCCCATCGGTAACCTCGATGACCTCTCGGTGCGGGCAGCCCAGATCCTGAAGACCGTGGACTGCGTTGCGGCGGAAGATACCCGCGTCAGCCGAACCCTACTGGCCCACCTCGGCATTCGCCCGGACATCTTTCCGGCACACGCCCACAACGAAGTACAGGCCGCGCAGCACGTCATCAGCCGCCTCCAGCAGGGATCGAGCGTCGCGCTGGTCACCGATGCAGGTACCCCGGCCATCAGCGATCCGGGCAGCCGCATCGTCGCCGCCGTCCATGCGGCCGGATTTCCGGTTGTTCCCATACCCGGGGCAAGTGCGGTGATCACCCTGCTCTCGGCGGCCGGCCTGGAGGGGGACGGCTTTCGATTTCTCGGTTTTCTGCCCGCCTCGGCCGGCGCCCGTCGGCGCCGTCTGGCCGAGTTCAGCCAGGATCCAGCGGTGCTGGTGTTTTTCGAGGCACCGCATCGGATTGATGCAACGCTCACCGCCATGGTCGAGGCGTTCGGGGTCGCTCGTCCGATCGTGATCGGGCGCGAGCTCACCAAGCGGTTCGAGGAGATCGCCCGCATGCCGCTGGGCGAGGCATTGGCCTGGCTCGACGGACATGCGGACCGACGACGCGGTGAGTTTGCCCTGGCCCTCGCGCCGGTCCCGACCCGCATCGACGAGCGCGAGGCAAACGCTCAAGACCCGCAAGAGGCCCCGGACCCGGCCCGCGCGGCCCTAACCGACCGCCTGCTCAAGGCCCTCGCAGCAGAACTGCCGGCCGCCGCCGCCGCTCGGGTTGCGGCCCAGGCCCTCGGGCAATCCCGTCAGGCGCTCTACCGGCGTCTGCTCGCACTCAAAGGCGTGCCCGAGGACTGAGTCGGGCCTGCGCTCACCGCCACCCGCGTTCCGACACCGGCGGCAAGAGCAATTCCACCTCCACCGCCCCGGTCCCGGACTCGATTAAGCCGATCCGGTGCGCCGCGACGTAACTCAGATCGATCAACCGGTCATTGACAAACGGACCCCGGTCATTGATCCGGACCACCACCGACCGTCCGGAGCGCAAGGCCGTCACGCGCGCGTAGCTCGGGATCGGCAGGATCGGATGCGCAGCCGTCATCGCAAACATGTCATAGGGCTCGCCACTGGCGGTTTTCTGCCCGTGGTAGCGCCGCCCGTACCAGCTCGCCACGCCGATCGAGCGATAGGGTGCCCGCGTACCCATGGGCTCGTAGCGGCGACCAAACGCCTCATAGGGCCGGGTGGTATGCGGCAGCACCGGTTCGTGGCGTGGAATGGCATCGGGAACGGCATCGAGAGCGGCCCGGCTGATCTCAAGCGGCCCATCGATTGGGCGCTGCTCGACCCGCCAGCGACTGGTACAACCGCCCGCCAGCAGCAGGGCGCCCAGCAGCAGGGCGCCTGGCAGCCGGCGAACCCTGGGGCTGCAGCCCTCCGACCAGCGGAGCCTGGCAATCAAGGCCGCAGGCGTTTCTAGCGGCGGGCGGTGCGCTCGCGGGCAATCAATTCATCGACGACATGGAGCGCCTTCTCGCGGCTGCCGGCCAAGGTCGGGGAGGTGGTCCATTTCCCCGCCACGCCGAGACAGGGGACGCCATCGATAGCAAACGCTTCGGCCGTCTGCATGACGCGCCGAGCCTTGGCCTGGACTGCAAAGGACGCGGCAAGTTCGAGAAAGCGCGCCCGGTCAACACCGGCTTTGGCGACAACCTCCGCCAGATCCTCGATCGTTTCGATCGGTTTGCGCTCGACATGAATGGCGGCAAAAATCGCGGCGGAGACCACATCGGCTTTCCCGAGTCCTTCGAGCGCGAAATACGCATGCTGAAAGGGCGCCTGGTTCGGTCGAAACGCCACCGGCAGCTTGCGAAAAAAAACCTCGGCCGACTGTTTGGCTCGCCAGGCTTGAAGTTCCGGCTCGAGCGCATGGCAGTGCGGACACCAATAGCCAAAAAATTCAATCACCTCGACCTTACCGGCCGGAGCCTCGACCGGCTGGGCCTTGGCGAGCGTCTTGAAATCGATCCCTTCGGCCAAGGGATGCGCGCGCAGGGACCGAACTGGAAGCCCGACCAGCGCCGCGCCGGCCAATGTTGCACCCAGCCAGTCACGGCGGGAATTGTTGGAAGCCTGCATCGCCCTATCCTAAAAAGTTCAAATCCACGCGTCGACCGGCTCTGGGCCTAGCGGACCCGCACCACCGACACCTCAACACCACTTTCCGTGAGCTTGGTGCGCGCACGGTTCATATCTTCCATTCGGGAAAACGGGCCGATCCTGACCCGCTGCACGGCGAGCCCGTTGACCTCGGAACCGATAACCCTCGCCTCAAAACCGAGCAACGCCAGGCGCCCACGCATGGCTTCGGCATCTTCGACCGTCCTGAAGGCGCCGGCCTGCAGCACATAGCCCTCGCCGCCCGCGCCAGGAGCGGGGGCCGGGGCGGCCGCTGGTGGCGCAGCCGCGGCGCCCTGCGCCGATGCGGGCGCTCGGGCTGGCGCCGGTGCGACCGGATTGGGCGGCTGCGCCACAGCCGGGGGCACGGCGGCCACGCTGGTCTGGGGCATTGCCTGCGAACTTGGGCGAGCGGGCTCAATCGGTGCCGGGGTGCGCGCCTCCGGCGCCGAACGGTCGCCCTCCCGACGCTCGGCTGCGGCGTCCGCACTGGCCGGTTCGGTCGGGGTGGGGGTATTACGGTCCGGCCCGGGCAACGGGACCGAAGGCTCGGTCGCGGCTGGCGCGGTCGGGTCCGATCGACTGCGGGAAAAGAGCGGCTTGTTCGGATCGGGGGCTGCCTCGGGGCTCTTGGGGTCGAGCGCGCGCTCGGGCGCTCGCGCCGTCTTGTTCAAGAATGGGACCGGTGCTTTGGTGACAAAAATCGCAACCGCCAAGGCCGTCCCAAGACCGATCAGAATCCCCGCAAGCAGGCCGGCAAACGTACCGCCCTGGCTACGGTGAGCCTGGGTCCTGAGCGGACGACGGGCGGCGATCGTTGCGGGCATGTTCACATTCTCTCGGGTGCCGAAACCCCAATCAGGGCCAATCCATTGCGAAGAACCTGGCGGGTCGAGGCGAGCAGCGCGAGTCGCGCCGAACGCAGTCCGGAATCATCCACCAAGACGCGTTGCGCGTTGTAAAAACTATGGAAATCGGCGGCGAGATCTCGCAAATAATAGGCCAGCGCGTGTGGCGCCAGTTCATCGACCGCTCCCCTCACCGTATCGGGCCACTGCGCAAGGCGCGCCATCAGCGCGATTTCACTGGCCGTATCGAGGCGCGTGAGGTCGGCTGCGAGGTGGGCTGCGAGGTCGCACGCCGGGTCGGCCGCAGGCGCCTGCGAATCGGTCGGGCTCGCAGCGCGTTGGGCGAGCACCGAGCAGATCCGGGCGTGCGCATACTGGACGTAGTACACCGGGTTCTCGTCACTCTGGGAACGCGCCAGGTCGATATCAAACGTGAATTCGGCATCGGCCTTGCGGGAGATCAAAAAAAACCGCACCGCATCTCGTCCGTTCTCGAGTGTCGTGCCCGACCAGTCGATCAGATCGCGCAAGGTCACATAGCCGCCCGCGCGCTTGCTGATCTTGACCTCCTCGCCCCCGCGCATGACAGTGACCATCTTGTGCAGAACGTAGTCAGGCCAGCCCGGCGGAATCCCCAGGCCCAAGGCCTGCAGACCTGCCCGCACGCGCGCGATGGTGCCATGGTGGTCACTGCCCTGGACATTGATCGCGCGCGCAAAGCCGCGCTCCCATTTGGTCTGGTGATAGGCCACATCCGGCACAAAGTAGGTATAGGTGCCATCGGACTTGCGCATCACGCGGTCCTTGTCATCGCCCCAGGTCGTCGAGCGCAGCCAGAGTGCACCCTCAGCCTCGTACGCATGCCCGGCGCGAACCAGGGCCTCGACCACGCCGGCCACCCGGCCCTCGGTGTACAGCGCGCTCTCGAGCGCGTAGCGATCAAAGCGGATCCCGAACGCCTGCAGGTCTAGGTCCTGTTCATGGCGCAGGCACGCGACGGCGAATCGCCGAATCGCGGCCAGATCCTCGACATCGCCGCTGCCCACCACCGCAGCAACATCGCGCGCCGCGACGCCGTCACGCGCGAGAAATCGCTGGGCAATCTCGGCAATGTACTCGCCCCGATACCCATCTTGCGGAAAGCCCGGATCATCGGGTGCAGTTCCCCGGGCGCGTGCCTGAACCGACAGCGCGAGATTCTCGATCTGATTGCCAGCGTCGTTGTAATAAAACTCGCGCGAAACGACCCAACCATCCGCCTCGAGCAGCGCAGCCAGGACGTCACCCAGCGCGCCCTGACGGCCATGGCCGACGTGCAACGGTCCGGTTGGGTTGGCCGATACAAACTCGATCAAGAGCCGCTGGCCAGCCCCCCGCTCACCGCGACCAAACCGCGAGCCTTCCTGCAAGGCGCGGGTGACCGCTGCGCTGCGCACCGCGGGCGTTACCTGCAGATTGATAAAGCCGGGCCCGGCAACATCGGCACCGGCCACCAGCGGCGCTGCCAACGGGTCCTGGGTCAAGGCCCGGACCAGCGCCTCGGCCACCTCACGAGGGCCGCGGCCCAGGGGCTTGGCCAGTTGTAGCGCGATGCTGCAGGCCAGATCGCCGTGACTGGCCTGTTTGGGCCGATCCAGCGTGATCGGGGGCGGGGCAATCCCGGCCTGGAGCGCCAGCGGTTCGACCGCGGCTGCCAGGCGGGCAGCAATTTGCAAACGATGCTCGGATAACATGACCGGATTCTACCGGGGGCCGCAGGTGCTGCGCCGATTGGGGCGACAATCCGCAACCGACACGCTCAGATCCCCATGGCGCGAAAGCCCTGGTCAAGATCCGCGATCAGGTCCGCCACCGACTCCAGGCCCACATGCAGGCGCACCAGCGGCCCGCCAACCCAGGGCCTGACGGTGCGCAGACCCGCAAGACGCGCCGGCATGATCAGGCTCTCGAAGCCGCCCCAGGAATAGCCAATGCCGAAATGACGCCGGCCCTCGACGAGTCGCACAACCCGACCCTCGAGCGCTGGCTCAAGCTCGAACGAAAACAAGCCACAGCTGCCGGAGAAATCGCGGCGCCAGCGCGCATGGTCCGGATGGTCGGGCAAGGCCGGATGTAGCACCCGGGTGACACCGGAGCGCCCCTGCAACCAGCGCGCCACCTCGATCGCCGACGTCTCATGTTGTGCCACCCGCTGAGGGAGCGTTCGTAGCCCCCGCAACACGAGCCAGGCGTCATCGCTCGAGACGCACAGGCCCAGACCACGCACCGAATGCCAAAGGGTCGGCCAGAGCGCGTCGGTGACGACGACCGCGCCCATCAGCACGTCGGCGTGGCCACCCCAATACTTGGTGAGCGGGACGATGGAGACATCGATTCCGTGCTTAAACGGATGAAAGTGCAGGGGGCTCCCCCAAGCATTGTCGATCATCGACAGCGCACCATGCTCGCGCGCGCACGCTGCCAAACCCGCTGCATCCTGGATTTCAAAGGTGTAACTGCCCGGACTCTCCAAGTAGACGATGCGGGTTCGGGGCCGCATCAAACGCGCAAGCGCAGCCGGGTCGATGCGCGGATCATAGAACGTGGTCTCGATCCCGGCGCGCGCCAGTTGGCCCAGTGCCAGCGCGCGCCCGGGACCGTAAATACTGTCGGGCATCAGCACATGATCGCCACTCGCGGCGAAGCTCAGGATGGCGAGCGCGATCGCCGCCAACCCAGAGGGAACCAGCGCGGCGCGGGTCCCGGGGCCTGCCCGATCGGCCGCCGCCGGGGCACCAACGCCCTCGAGCTCGGCCACCGCATCCATCAGTGCCATCGTTGTCGGCACGCCGCTCGTCCCGTAGGTGGTGGCATGGCGCACGCCGCGGGCGCTCTCCTGCTGAGCCCGTTCGACCTCGGCCAGAGTCTCAAACAGCACACTGGAGGCGCGAACCACCGGCACATTGGCCGTACGCACGAGGGCGTCGATGCGCCGGCCGACTTCCGTATAGGGGGTCGTCGAGAGCGCACGCGTACCACCGAGCGTCCCGCTTGGGACCGACGGGGACAGGAGGGATTGCGGGGAGTCGGGCGGTGCTGAGGGTGCTGAGGGTGCTGAGGGTGCTGAGGGTACGGAGGGCGGCATCAGGAACAACTCCAGGCAGACAGACACGCAGTCTAAATCGGGTTGGAGGATTTGCAGCGCTTGGGGCTCGGCGCTGGGGCGGCACTTCGGATCAGCGGCGGGACCGGCGCCACGGCAGCAACGCCCGTCTGGGCATTGCGGATGCTTGCCTGCAAGACCTACCCAGGAGCAGGCCCCATGCATACCACTTGGATCGCAGTCGCCGATGACAGTCGAGCCCGGATCTTCCTCTCACGCAGCGACCACCCTCTGGAAGAACTCGAAGATCTCACCCAGCCCCAAAGTCGTCTGGATGATCGCGAACGCAGCGATGACGCGAAAGGTCACTACAGCGGTGCGGTGTTCAGCGGTGGCGGGTCGCCGGGACATCAGGGAACAGTGCATGGTGCGGGCCATAGTGCCGAGCCACGCACCAGCGGTCACGACAAGCTCGAAGGCCAGTTTGCCCGCCAGCTGGCCCAACGCCTCGAGGGCGCGCGCCGTGATGGCGCTTACGAACACCTGATCCTCATCGCAGCGCCGCGGTTTCTGGGCAAGGTCCGGGCCCAGCTTTCGCCCCAGGTGACCAAGCGCCTTGCTCACACCATCGCCAAGGATCTCTCGAAGCTCTCCGTGAGCGACTTGGAATCGCGCTTGCAAGCGCAGGATCTGCTGGCACCTGCAAAGCCTGCCGCCCAGTGATCAGGCAGGCCTCGGGGCTTGGTGTGTAGACGGCGCTGCTTGGCGCACTGCTTGATGCGCTGATTGCTGCGCTGATTGGTATATGGACCGCTGTTTGTAGCACTGTTTGCACAGCGCCCCGCACCGCTCGGAACCGATCCAAGCGGTTCGAGATCGACTACGCCCCTCGGCCCCCAGCCCACGATGTTCCGGATTCCTTTGGCGCGCCTGGCTGGGATCGAACCAGCGACCCCTGGCTTCGGAGGCCAGTACTCTATCCACTGAGCTACAGGCGCGGATCGGAACAACCCATAAGCATACCCGGTCGCACCCGAGGCGTCCACGGGTTCGCGTCCATCGGTCGCGTGACCGAATGCCCATCCGTCGGTATCATTCGAGCGCAAGACCGCTGAATCCTTTGAATTCCATTCGCCTGATCCACTTCTACGAGCCGCGCGATGAGTAATACACCCCAAGGTCATGACGCCGAAGAGGCGCCCGAACCCCTGATCAAAACACCCCAACAGTTGATCAAGGTGATCCTGCTGGCATTCATCGTGCCGACGATTATCATTGTTCTCTTGGCCAGTTATGTAACGGCTGGCAACAAGCCGAACGCAGGCAGCGACGTCATGTCCGCCCAATCGATCGAGGCTCGAATCCGTCCGGTGGCCCGATTCGAAATCAAGGACGCCTCGGCGCCCCAGATTCTTCGCGCCGGACTCGAAGTCTATAACGCTCAGTGTGTTGCCTGCCATGGCGTCGGTGCTGCCGGTGCGCCGAAATTTGGCGATGCGGCTGCTTGGGGCCCCAGACTTGGCCAGGGCTATCCCGCGTTGCTCAACTCGGCCCTCAAAGGCAAGGGCCTGATGTCCGCCCAAGGTGGCGGGGAGTACTCGGATGTCGAGGTCGGGCGGGCGGTCGTCCACATGGCCAATGCGGTCGGTGGCAAGTTTGCCGAACCCGCCGCACCGGCAACCCCTGCCGACGCCGCCAAAGCCCCGACCGCAGCCACCAAGTAAGGCCCTGCCAGGCGCGAGCTTCCAAGCTAGACGGGTCGCACGGTCAATTCCACGATGGCATGGTGGGCAGGGGCGCTTTGGTGCCCCCCTGCGGGCAGCCGAACAGACTGGTCCTACCAGGCCACCGGATTGAAACCGGGATTGGCGTCCGAAATTACCGCGGAATCGCCACGGAATTTGCCCCCCGGTCTGGGTGGCCCGCGACCGCCGGGCGAAACGCCAGCGCACCCCGCTTTAGTTTCATGACTTTCGCAACAAGGCCTGCAAGGCAGCGATTCGCTCTTGCGGTGACATGGCCTTTTGCTCAGGTGAGATCGTCGGCGCAGCCGCTCGCCCCTGTTCCAGGCCCATTTCCGCAATAAAGCGCGAGGGCTCACGATCGGCAGCGCGCTCACGCCCGCGGCTGCGCTGGCGGCACCACGAGACGTGCAGCGAGCGCTGCGCTCGGGTAATACCGACATACATCAGGCGCCTCTCTTCTTCCAGGCGGATCGTCGAATCGGCCTCATCGTCCTCCAGTCCAACGCTGGACGGCAACAAACCCTCCTCCACGCCGGCCAGAAAGACGTGCGGCCACTCGAGCCCCTTGGCGGCGTGCAAGGTGGACAGGCGAACGGCATCGGTTTCGTCCTCGCGCCCGTCGAGCCGCGAGGCCAGCGCCATCAACTGCGCCATCTCGAGCAGATTGCGCCCATCCTCTTGCGCACGCCGCTTGATCCAGTCGACAAACTCACAGACGTTCTGCCAGCGCTGGGCCGCCTGGCGCTCGGGTTCATTGTCAAACAGCCAGTCGCGATAGGCGATCGCAGCCAGCAGGTCGTCGATCACCACCGCCGCCGTTTCGCGTTCGGCACGCCAGGCGAAGCGGTGGATAAATTCGCCAAATTCCCTCAGCGGCGCAAGCTGGCGGGCCGCCAGCCGCGACTCGGCTGCTGTCTCAAAGAGTGCCGCCAGCAAGGAACACTGGCGCTCGCCCGCCAACGCACCCAAGGCTTCCAGCGTCGCCGGACCGATGCCTCGACGGGGCGTGGTCGCCGCCCGAATGAACGCCGGGTCATCGTCATCGTTGACCAGCAAGCGCAAATACGCGGCCAGATCGCGCACCTCGGTACGGTCAAAGAAAGACGTCCCCCCGGTGACGGTATAGGGAATACGCTGCTTGCGCAGGGCCTGCTCCAGGAGCCGCGCCTGCTGGTTCGAGCGATACAGCACAGCGAAGTCTGCGAAGCGCGCACGACGCTCAAATTTCAGCGCCGAAATCCGTACCGCGATCCGTTCGGCCTCCTCCTCATCGTCGTCGCACAGGCTCACCGTCACAGGATCCCCGGGCCCAAGTTCGGACCAAAGCGTCTTCGGAAACAGCTTCGGGTTAGCGCCGATGACTTGGTTGGCGGCGTTCAGGATGTGCTGACAGGACCGATAGTTCTGCTCGAGCTTGATGACCCGCAGCGTCGGGTAATCGGTTCCCAGGCGTTGCAGATTTTCCAGAGTGGCTCCTCGCCATCCGTAGATCGACTGGTCATCATCGCCCACGGCCGTGAAATGCGTCAGCGGCCCCGCAAGGAGGCGTAACCACGCGTACTGGGCCGCGTTGGTGTCCTGCACCTCGTCGATGAGCAGATAGCGCAAACGGCGCTGCCAGCGCTCACGCACCTCGGGATTGCGCTCCAGAATCCGCACCGGTAATCGGATCAGGTCGTCAAAATCAACCGCCTGGTAGGCGGTGAGCGTCGCCGCATATTCCCGATACGCCCGCGCAGCCGCCTGATCCCGGTCGCCCGTGGCCTGGGCCAGTGCCTCATCGGGTTCGATCAGCCCGTTTTTCCACAGCGACACCTGCGACTGGACCGAGCGCGCGAAGGCCCGGTCGGTCGTCCCGAGCGCCTGGGTGATGAGGCCCAACGAATCATCGGCCGCAAAGATCGAGAAGCCAGGCTTCAGGGCGGCTGCCGTCGCTTCGGTGCGCAGAAACAGTACGCCCATCGAGTGGAAGGTCGAAATCAGCGGCTTGCGCCGCCCGTCGATCGGCGTCTGCACGAGCAAGCGCGCGCGCTCCAGCATCTCGCGTGCCGCCTTGTTGGTGAAGGTGATGGCGGCAATCGAAGGCGCCGAGACACCGCAATCGTCGATCAGATAGGCGAGCTTACTGGCGATCACCCGGGTTTTTCCACTCCCGGCGCCCGCCAGCACCAGGCACGGCGTCTCGAGGTGGCGCACGGCTTCGCGCTGCGCGGGATTCAGTGGGACCTGGGTCATCAATCGTTCTCTAGATTGCCAGGGGGTCGACTTCAAGGTGCCAGTGCACCCGAGAATGCTCGACGCTCAATACACGCAACGCCGGTAAATAGTGCCCCAGCATCGCCTGCAAGAGCGGTCGCGAAGGCGATTCCAGCAGCAATTGGGCGCGTTCGCGCCCAGCCAGACGGACCATCGGCATGGGAACCGGTTCGGCGATGAGGATCGCGGGGATCCCCGAGGGGTCCGCGCCGACGGCGCTATGCGCCTCACGCAGCCAATCCCCGAGGCTGCGCAGCAGCAGGTCCTTGGCGCTAGCCAAAAATGCCAACGCGACCGCGACCGCCGTGGCATCGGCACACAACAGCGCCTGAAACGCAAACGGCGGCAGTTGGGCCGCCTGGCGCTGGCGCAACTCCGCGCGGGCAAAGGCCTGATAGTCCTGAGCCTGCAGAGCCGCAAACAGCGGATGCGTCGGCCAGCGCGTCTGGATCAACACCTCGCCCGGGTGTTCGGCCCGCCCGGCGCGGCCAGCGACTTGCAGGAGCGTGGCGAAGAGTCGCTCAGGGGCCCGAAAATCATGCGAATGCAGCCCCAGATCGGCGCCCAGCACGACGACCAGGGTCAGTCGTGGGAAGTCATGACCTTTGGCCATCATCTGGGTACCGACCAGAATATCCACGTCACCGCTGCGCACCGAATCGAGCAAGGCTTCGGTCGAACCGCGACGACGCGTGGCATCGCGATCAATGCGCAGGATTCGGGCGCTGGAAAACCGGGCGGCAATGCTTTCCTCGAGCCGCTGAGTGCCACGGCCCAGCGGCGCAAGATCAATCTCGCCACAGTCCGGGCACGCCCGAGGCACCGCATCCGCATGCCCACAGTGATGGCAGATCAGTTGCCAAGCCCGTTGGCGCGCAGCCGATTCGGTCCGGCCATGCAGGGCGAGGGTCACCGAACAGTGGGGGCAGTTCGAAACCCAGCCACAGGACTGGCAAGCGAGCACTGGCGCGTAACCGCGCCGATTGAGAAAAATTAGCGACTGCTCCCCGCGCGCCAGTCGCGCTTCGATCGCGGCGACGGCCTGCGGCGCCAGGCCTTCATCGGCGCGCACCCGCCCCATGTCCAGGAGGCGAACCGCCGGCAGGGACGACCGGGCGACCGCGCGCCGCGGCAGATCAATCCGGTGATACCGACCCAGGGCAGCGTTATGCCAGGTCTCCAGGGCAGGCGTGGCGCTGCCCAAGAGCACCGGAACCGCCTCAATGCGGCCCCGCGCGACGGCCAGATCGCGCCCCGACCAGCGCGCCCCCTCTTGCTGTCGATACGACGGATCATGCTCCTCATCGACGACGATCAAGGCGCAATGCGCCAGGGGCGCGAGCACCGCGAGCCGGGTCCCCACCACCAGACGGGCGCGCCCTTCGTGCGCCGCCACCCAGGCCGACGCCCGTTCGGCCTCGGGCAGCGCACTGTGGAGGACGGCTGGCCGCGAGGCCGGGAATCGCGCCCGCAAGACGCGCACAAATTGGGGGGTGAGTGCGATTTCTGGGACGAGCAACAAGACCTGAGCGGTGCCATCGTGGCGCAACACCTGGTCGATGGCGCGCAGGTAGACCTCGGTCTTGCCGCTCCCGGTCACGCCATAGAGCAAATGCACGCGAAAGCCCGCGCCGAGCTCGAGCGCTTGCAGGGCGAGCGTCTGGTCGGCGGTGAGTTCGGGCGTTGCCCCGGCAACCGCAGCCGCAGCCGCAGCCGCAGCCGC
>JBBAOE010000004.1:154420-165366 GCA_040401595.1 Burkholderiaceae bacterium | reverse complement strand
CCGCAGCCGCAGCCGCAGCCGCAGCCGCCGATTCTTGACCTGCGCAAGCCCGCGACCACGCGGTGCGGGCCCGTTCGACCGGTCCGCCCCCGCGCGGTTTCAGCGCCCGATACGCGCTTGCGCTGCGCAGCAAGGCGGGGATCGCGGGCAGGGCAAGCTCACCCAGACCCACCTGGTAATAGGTCGACGCAAACTGCACCAACGCACGCCACGAAGACGGTAGCGCCCGCAGATCCAGCAGCAGGCGCTCAACCGCGCGAAGACGCTCAGGCGCCACCGCGCTGTGGGCGACCACCGCCATCACCAACCCGATCCGCTGACTGCGGCCCCAGGGAACCAACACGCGGCGCCCCACCGGATCGATCGCGGGCTCGAACTCGATCGGCGGCAGATAATCGAACGGTCCCGGCAAGGGAACATCGAGCGCGATTTGCCAGTACGTCGCCGTCATTCCAAAGCTGTGGATAACTTTGTGAGCAAGATTGGAAAGGCCATGTGCAAACGGTTCAACCGACGCCTGGAGCGCCCTGGCGCGCTCGGGAAACAACTAAAGTTTCCCTTCAATTTCATGAACTTAAGGCGCATCTAATGAAGCTCTGGCGTAACGGCTGGGCGATCCGGCTCGCGCACAAATCTGTGCATAAGCACAAGCTTCGTCGTGATGCAAGCCCATCGTGAGGATCTGGCCGCCAGCCTGGCCCCGCAACCGAAGCCAGAGCCCAAGCGCCGGCTTCTCCCGGGAGGCGGCGCCTTTGCGCGCTCACGCGCGCATCTTGCGCCCGTAGGTCTGAACCGCATCGACCAGCACCGAGACCGCCTCAGGGCGCGTGTACTGTGAGATACCATGGCCGAGATTGAAAACGTGACCGGTCCCGGCCTGCGGCACGCCAAAGCTCTCCATGACGCGGGCGACTTCGGCGCGGATCTGCGCGTCTTCACCCATCAGCGCGAGCGGATCGAGGTTACCCTGCAGGGCGCAGCGCGACCCGATACGGGCGCGTGCATCCGAGAGATCGGTGGTCCAGTCAAGGCCCACGGCGTCGGCACCACACGCCGACATCGGCTCAAGCCACTGCCCGCCACCCTTGGTGAAGACAATCGAGGGCACCCGGGCGCGCACGGTCCCGCCCCCGGGGGCCGGTTCGTCGCGTTCGCGCTGCAAGCGCTCGACTACGCGCTGCATGGGGCCAAGCGAGAATTTCTGGTACTGGGTCGAGGTGAGAACACCGCCCCAAGTGTCAAAAATCATCACGGCTTGGGCACCGGCCTCGATCTGCGCGTTCAGATAGTCGGTGACCGCCTCGGTCAATACCGATAACAGGTGCGCCATGAGATCTGGGCGACGATACAGCATCGTCTTGACCTCACGAAAATCATCCGTGCCGCCCCCCTCGATCATATAAACGGCCAGGGTCCAGGGACTGCCGGAAAACCCGATCAGCGGAACGCGCCCGTCGAGTGCCCGGCGAATCGTGCTGACAGCATCCATGACATAGCGCAATTCCTGATTCGGGTCGGGCACGCCCAAGGCCAGGATCGACGCCTCATCGCGCAGCGGACGGGCAAAGCGCGGCCCTTCGCCATCGGCAAAGTGCAGCCCCAGCCCCATAGCATCGGGGACCGTGAGGATGTCGGAAAACAGGATCGCCGCATCCAGCGCGTAGCGGTCCAGCGGCTGCAGCGTCACTTCGCAGGCCAATTCCGGATTCTGCGCGAGCGCCAGGAAACTCCCGGCGCGCGCCCGCGTCGCGCGGTATTCGGGCAGATAGCGTCCGGCCTGACGCATGAGCCAGACCGGGGTGTGATCCGTCGGCTGGCGCAGGAGCGCACGCAAAAAGGTGTCATTACGCAAAGGGGCGTGGCTCATCGGCGAACTTCCGGACGGGTGCAGGTATTTCAGGGACGGGACCCAAGGGTCCTACAACTGGCAGTTTAAGCGAGGACACCGCCGCGCTGCTAACAGGACCCGCAACACTGCGCAGTCCGCAACGTAAAGCCGCATCGGCGCGCCCTGAGCGCGCACGGAAAGGCACCGATCCGTTCGGGCGGCACGGGCCGGCTGGCACGGGCCGGCCCGCAGCGCGTTCTCGCAGCTTCTCAGCGCCGCTGGAGGCGGCGCAACGCAGCGATCTGGGCCACTGCGATCGCCAGTTCGGCTTGTGCCTTGGCGTAATCCAGGGTGGCCGCCCGATTGACCAGGGCCTCTTCGGCCCGACGTTTGGCTTCGAGTGCACGGGCCTCATCGAGGTCCTTGCCGCGAATCGCCGTGTCCGCCAGCACCGTCACCCGGTTTGGCTGGATCTCGAGAATGCCGCCGGCCACAAAAACGAACTCTTCCTCGTTCTGGCCTGGCACCTTGATGCGGACCGCGCCCGGACGGATCCGGGTGATCAAGGGGGTATGGCCGGGGAAAATACCGAGTTCACCGGATTCGCCGGGGAGCGCGACGAAATCAGCCGGGCCGTCGTAGATCGAGGCCTCAGCACTCACCACGTCGACATGAATCGTACTCATGAAAGCGTCTTCGCCTTCTCGATCGCCTCGTCAATCGTGCCAACCATGTAGAACGCCTGCTCGGGCAGCGCATCGCAATCGCCGTTGGCGATCATCTGGAAGCCACGAATCGTTTCTTTGAGCGTCACGTACTTGCCAGGCGACCCAGTGAAGACCTCGGCCACGTGGAACGGCTGCGAGAGGAAGCGCTGGATTTTGCGGGCGCGCGACACAGCGAGCTTATCCTCAGGCGAGAGCTCGTCCATGCCCAGAATCGCGATGATGTCGCGCAGCTCCTTGTAGCGCTGCAGCGTCGACTGCACCTTGCGGGTCGTTGCGTAGTGTTCTTCGCCAATCACGTTCGGATCGACCTGGCGCGATGTCGAATCGAGCGGGTCAACTGCTGGGTAGATCCCGAGCGAAGCGATGTCGCGCGAGAGCACCACCGTTGCATCGAGGTGCGCAAACGTCGTCGCAGGCGACGGGTCGGTCAAGTCATCCGCGGGCACATAGACGGCCTGGATCGACGTGATCGAGCCCACCTTGGTCGAGACGATGCGCTCTTGCAGCTTGCCCATCTCTTCGGCCAGGGTCGGCTGATAGCCCACCGCCGATGGCATCCGGCCGAGCAGCGCCGACACTTCGGTTCCAGCCAGGGTGTAGCGATAGATGTTGTCAACAAAGAACAGAATGTCCCGGCCCTCATCGCGGAAGCGCTCCGCCATGGTCAATCCAGTCAGCGCGACACGCAGACGGTTACCCGGGGGCTCGTTCATCTGTCCGAACACCATCCCGACCTTGTCGAGAACGTTCGAATCTTTCATCTCATGATAGAAATCATTGCCTTCGCGGGTCCGCTCGCCGACGCCGGCAAACACCGACAGGCCTGCGTGCTGCTTGGCGATGTTGTTGATGAGCTCCATCATGTTCACGGTCTTGCCCACGCCAGCGCCGCCGAACAGACCGATCTTGCCGCCCTTGGCAAAGGGACAGATCAGGTCGATCACCTTGATGCCGGTTTCGAGCAGTTCGACCGAAGGCGAAAGGTCGGCGAATTTGGGCGCTGGCTGATGGATCGAACGACGCTCGTCGGTGCCAATCGGCCCGGCCTCATCGATCGGACGCCCCAGCACGTCCATGATGCGCCCAAGCGTCGCCGGCCCGACGGGTACCGAGATCGGCGCGCCGGAGGCGTTAACCGGCATTCCACGACGCAGTCCATCGGTCGAGCCCATGGCGATCGTGCGAACCACGCCATCGCCGAGTTGTTGCTGGACTTCGAACGTCAACCCCGCCTCGACGCCGGCGTGTTGCGCGCTGTCGTCGAGATTGAGCGCCTCGTAGATCGAAGGCAGGCCGGCACGGGGAAACTGGATATCGACCACAGCGCCGATGCACTGGACAATGTGACCCTGGGAGTGCGTCATCTTGGAAACCTCGTAACTCGTAATATGTTCGGATCGGGGCTGTCTGGTTCAGGCGGTACAGGGGGGCGTGACGGTCTCAGACCGCGGCCGCACCCCCGACAATTTCAGACAGTTCCTTGGTAATCGACGCCTGACGCGCCTTGTTGTAGGTGAGCTGCAGATCGCCGATCACTTTCTTGGCGTTGTCGCTCGCCGCTTTCATCGCAACCATGCGCGCACTCTGCTCGCTGGCCATGTTCTCCGCCACCGCCTGATACACCAGCGCCTCGATGTAGCGCAGCAGCAGATCATCGAGCACGGACGCCGCATCGGGTTCGTAGAGGTAGTCCCAGGCAAATTCCCGACGATCATCTTTCAAATGATCGGTCGAGAGCGGTAACAGCTGTTCGATCACGGGCTCCTGGCTCATCGTGTTGATGAACCGGGTGTAGGCAAGATAAACCGCATCGATCTCGCCCGCCGCATAGGCGTCGAGCTGAACTTTCACCGCGCCGATCAGGCGCTCCAGATGGGGCGTATCGCCCAGCTGAATCACCGAAGAGACGACCTTCGCGCCCATGCGGTTCATGAAACCCAGGCCCTTGGTGCCGATTGGCGTGAGCTGCAGCTTTGCACCCTTGGACTCGAGCGCGCGCATCTTCAGGAGCGCGGCGCGCAGGACGTTGGTATTCAAGCCCCCGCACAAACCCTTGTCGGTTGACACCACGATCAGGCCAACCGCCCGGATCTCCTCGCGATGAGTGAGGAAGGGATGGCGATACTCGGGGTTAGCAGTGGCCAGGCTCGCGGCAATGGTACGGATTTTCTCTGCATACGGGCGCGCTGCGCGCATGCGCTCCTGGGCACGCCGCATCTTCGAGGCGGCGACCATTTCCATCGCTTTGGTGATCTTTCGCGTATTTTGAACGCTCTTGATCTTGGTACGAATCTCTTTGCTACCGGGCATGGTTGCCTCAGGGGAAAATCGGGAACGTTCGAATCTTTCTGATCATGCTGATCGCGCTGACCATGCTGACCTTCGGAATCAATACGCGCCTGTTTTCTTGAATGATTGAATGGCAGTGTTGAGCGCGGCCTCGTCGTCCTTGGACAGGTCCTTCGAGCTCTCGATGCGCTCGACCATTGCCGCATGATGGCTACGCAGGTGATCGCGCAGCGCCCGCTCAAACGCCTGAGCGCGGGTCACGTCGACATCATCGTAATAGCCATTATTAACGGCAAACAGCGTCATCGCCATCTCCCAGACGCGCAGCGGCTGGTACTGCGGTTGCTTCATGAGTTCGGTGACAAGACGGCCGCGATCGAGCTGCTTGCGGGTGGCCTCGTCCAGATCGCTGGCGAACTGCGCGAACGCCGCCAGTTCGCGATACTGGGCGAGCGCCAGACGCACGCCACCGCCCAGCTTCTTGATGATCTTGGTCTGCGCCGCACCGCCCACGCGTGACACCGAGATGCCCGCGTTGATGGCGGGACGGATGCCAGCGTTGAACAGATCGGTTTCGAGAAAGATCTGGCCGTCGGTAATCGAAATCACGTTCGTTGGCACGAAGGCCGACACGTCACCGGCCTGGGTCTCGATCACCGGCAGCGCGGTGAGCGATCCGGTCTTTCCCTTGACCTCGCCCTTGGTGAATCGCTCGACATACTCGGCATTGACGCGGGCCGAGCGCTCGAGCAAGCGCGAGTGGAGATAGAACACGTCGCCGGGGAAGGCCTCGCGCCCGGGCGGGCGACGCAGCAACAGCGAGACCTGCCGGTAGGCCACTGCCTGCTTGGAGAGGTCGTCGTAGACGATCAGCGCGTCTTCACCGCGATCGCGGAAATACTCGCCCATCGTGCAGCCGGCGTAGGCCGACAGGTACTGCATCGCGGCCGATTCCGAAGCGGAGGCCACCACCACGATGGTGTAGGCAAGCGCACCCGTTTCTTCGAGCTTGCGCACCACGTTGGCGATCGTCGAGGCCTTCTGGCCGATCGCGACGTAGACGCACTTGATCCCGGTTTCTTTCTGATTGATGATCGCGTCGAGCGCGACCGCGGTCTTGCCCGTCTGGCGGTCACCAATGATCAGTTCGCGCTGTCCGCGTCCCACCGGCACCATCGAATCGATGGCCTTCAGTCCGGTCTGAACGGGCTGCGACACACTCTGGCGCGCGATCACACCGGGTGCGACTTTTTCAAGCACGTCGGTGAGCTTCGCGTTGATCGGGCCCTTACCGTCGATCGGTTCGCCCAGCGTGTTGACCACACGACCGAGCAGCTCGGGGCCCACCGGCACGGCGAGGATCCGACCGGTCGCCTTGACCGTATCACCTTCCTTGATGTGCTCGTAGCTGCCCAGCACCACGGCGCCGACCGAGTCGCGCTCGAGATTCAGGGCCAGCCCGAAGGTTTCACCGGGGAATTCGATCATCTCGCCCTGCATCACGTCCGAGAGGCCGTGAATGCGGCAAATCCCGTCGGTCACCGTGACAACCGTTCCCTGATTGCGGGTATCGGCATCGACGGCCAGGTTCTTGATCTTGGTTTTCAGCAGTTCGCTGATTTCGGCTGGATTGAGTTGCATTGCAAAACTCCTAGTGCGTCAGGGCGCTGGCGAGCTGGGACAGCTTGCCGCGCACCGAGAGGTCAGTCACTTCGTCGCCGATGCGAATCGACACGCCGCCGATCAGCAGGGCATCGACATCGACCGACACCTTGACCGGGCGGCCATGGCGCTGTGTCAACACAGCCACCACGTTGGCCACCTGGGCATCATTCATGGGGAACGCAGAGGTCACCCTCGCGTCGATCACGCCCTCGTGGGCATCGCGCGCCTGCTCAAAGAGCTGAGCGATCTCTGCCAGGACGCTCAAGCGTTCATTGGCGGCCAGGACCTGCACAAAGCCCTGCAAGGGGCCTGGGCCGATCCCGGCAATCTCGACCACCGCCTGCGCAATCTGCCCCCCCGACAGCGCCGGATTGGCAATCAGGTGCTCAGCGCCGGGCGCGTGCACGACCGCGACCAAGCTGCGAAGGCCTGCGCTCCAGGTCGCCAACTGGCCGGCGCCGTGGGTCTGCGCATCCTCGACCGCGAGTTGGAAAGCCGCTTCAGCGTAGGGGCGCGCAATGGTGAGCGGTTCAGCCATGCTCAGCGTCCCTGGGTCTGGCTCTGCCCATGCAGCTCAGCCGACAGGTTGGTCAGCAGCTCGGCATGGCGGGCAGCGTCAATCTCGCGGCGCAGAATCTGCTCCGCACCCGCGACCGCCAACGCAGCGACCTGGTCACGAAGCACATCGCGCGCGCGCTGCATTGCCAACGACGCCTCTTCCTCGGCCGCCTTGCGCGCGGCCGCTACGATGCGGGCACCCTCGGCTCGGGCTTCGTCGAGAGACTGGGCAACCTGGCGTTCGCCGGCCGCACGGACTTCGGCTGCGCTCGTGCGCGCTGAGGCAATCTCGGTCTCGACCCGGCGCTGAGCGTCGGCGAGTTCGGTGCGTGCGCGTTCAGCGGCAGCGAGACCATCGGCGATCTTGCGCGAGCGGTCATCGAGCGCCTGGGTGATCGGCGGCCAAACGAACTTGGCAGTAAACCACCACAGCGCGCAGAAGACGACGATCTGGACGATCAGAGTCGCATTCAGATTCACGGAAGGATCATCCTTTGAACGGGTTAGCGAAGGCGAACATCATCGCGATACCAACACCGATCAGGAAGGCCGCGTCGATCAGACCGGCCAGCAGGAACATCTTGGTCTGCAGCTTGTCCATCAGCTCGGGCTGACGTGCTGCACCCTCGAGATAGCGACCCCCCATCATGCCGATACCAATACAGGCACCGAGAGCGCCGAGGCCGATGATCAGACCGCAAGCGATCGCAACGAGAGCAACGTTCGTCATTTTTGACTACTCCTGGAGAAACCTTCGTAAACCGAAGAAAAAAGCAAACAAGGGAAAAGAAACGAGAGAAACAACAAAGAGCGTGAAAGTGGTTGGGCGCGCGGACTCAGTGCCCCTCATGGGCCTGACCGATGTAGACCAGGGTCAACATCATGAAGATGAAGGCCTGCAGAACCACAATCAAGATGTGAAAGATGGCCCAGCCCAAGCCGGTCAAAAAGTGCAACCCGGCACCCCAGCTGGTCGCGGTCGCGCCGAGCAGGGCAATCAGCAAAAACACCAGTTCGCCAGCGAACATGTTGCCAAACAGTCGCATCGCCATCGAGATCGTCTTGGCGGCGTATTCGATCAGGTTCAGGAGCAGATTGAAGGGGGCGAGCAGGGGGTGGGCGCCAAATGGGGCACTGAACAGCTCATGAACCCAGCCACCGAAGTGCTTGACCTTGATGCCGTAGTAGATCGAGGCAATCAGAATCACCAGCGACATCGCCAGCGTCCCATTCAGGTCGGCGGTCGGAACGATGCGGTGATAGTGAATGACGTGATCGAGACCCGTCGTGCGCAGCAGGAAGTCCGGCAAATCGACCGGCACGAAATCCAGCGCGTTCATGAACGCGATCCAGATGAAAACCGTCAGCGCGAGCGGAGCGATGTAGGTGATGTCGCCACGAACGATCGATCGCGTCTGTTCATGGACATACTCGACCACGGATTCGATCGCACCGACAAACCGGTTCGGCACGCCAGCATGCACCAGACGGGCCGCGCGATAGAGCAGAAAGGCCGCCAGCAACGCCATCGCGACCGACCAGAACACGGTGTCCCAGTTGACCAGCGAAAAATCGATGATGTCCTTCTGCGGTTCGCCTGACGTATTGAAATGCGTCAGGTGGTGAACGATGTACTCCGAAGCGGTCGGGGCGTGAGTCTCGGCAGCCATTGATTCAACGTTCAGCTATAAGTCTTCGATTTAGAAACCAGGTCAGCGGGTTTCCCCGCGCTACGCCGTTCCTGCCACTGCCACCACGGCAGCAACAAAAGCGGCGCCTTCAGAGCCACAATCCATCCGATCAGTACCGCGAGCCATTGCACGTCCGCCTCCCCGATCACCACGAGGCCCAACAGCGCGACGGACAAGAGCACCTTGAGCAACTCACCGATGAAGAACACCACCGGGTAGGTTTCTGGTGGGCGCCCACGATGCATCGCCAACCGCAGTGCGAACAAGCCATTTGGAATGACTGCCGATGCGCCCCCGAACAGGACAAAGCGCGCATCGACCATCCCGGAAACGATCCATGCACCGAGTGCGCAGATCAGGACAGCGGTAACTTGGAAACCGACTGCGACGAAAGGAAGTCGTTCGCGCACAGGCCTCCAACGATCAAAAGAGGCCGCATGATAGGGTGTTGCACAGCACACGTCAACGCAGATGCGCCAATCGATCCGGGTCGGGCACGGTGTTGGCTACCTCTTTATGCGTCAACCAGACGCCACGGGGCTTAAACGCCAGACCAACGAGCGCTGCGTCCGCGGGTTCTGTGCAATCGGTTGCGATCTCCTTGCACCCGGATTGGTGCCAGTGTTCAATTGCTGATCCGCCTGCAGGTGCTGCGTGTTGTTGACTGCTTTTGGCGGCTTTTGGCTCTCTGGCGGCTTCTGGCGCGTTCTGGCTGCCGCTGTCCGTTTTGGGTCACGCCTGCCCGTTCCTGACTGCTGTTGACTGTTCTGCTGTTGTGATTCGCGCGGGCAACCGCAACTGCTCAGCGCCCAACCCTGGGGACCCCACACTTGAGTGCTCATCCCGTCGCCCAAGCCACACCCACGCTACCCCTCGCGCCACCACAGCCCTGCGGGGTGCGCGATCCGCGCGCGCCGCGCCATCGCGGCTGGGCCGACCGCCTACGCCAGGCGATGCGCTCGGTAGCCTCTCCACTGCGCGTGATCCACCAAGTCGTCACGGCGCCTTCCGGTGGGCCAGCGATCATTCGTCAGTCGCTTCGGCGGTCGCTTCGCCGTTCGCCGTGCTGGGTTCTTCCCGGCCTCCTGTCCTTGATGATCCCAGCGCACGCTGTACCCGCTGGACCCGCTGTATCCGCGCCTGAGGGCAGTCGGGCGGCAGAAGTGCCCCTGACTCGCTACGCCCAGTCGGTCGTCAAAATTGAAGCGACGATCCTCGCCGGGGGCCGATCGGTTGCGACGCTAGGTCGCATCCGCGAGGGCTCGGGCGTGCTGATCGATCCCCAGACCGTGGTCACGATCGGCTACCTGATCATGGAAGCCGAGCGGGTCCAGATCCAGACGGCGTCCGGGCGCGCAGTACCAGCCACGGTCGTGGGCTATGACCATGCAACGGGGCTTGGTGTCCTGCGCGCCCTCCTGCCCTTGGGGGGGCGTCCGTTACCCTTGGGTGACTCCGATCAGATCCACGAATCCCATTCCGTCCTGACCATCGGACAAGGCGAAACCGAAGCGACCCCGCTGATCGTCGTCTCCCGCAAACCCTTTGCCGGCAGTTGGGAATATCTCCTTGAGCAACCGATTTACACCTTTCCGCCCGTCAACAATTGGAGTGGATCCGCTCTCATCTCCGCCCAGGGCGATTTGATCGGCATTGGCTCGCTGATCGTCGAGGACGCAACCGGCGGGAGGACCGGCGTCCCCGGAAACCTGTTCGTTCCGGTCAATCTGCTCAAACCCATACTGGCCGACCTCCAGACTCGCGGTCGCTCGTCACGGCCAGCCCAACCCTGGCTCGGGTTGACGACGGAGACCATCCGCGGCAGCCTCACCGTCGTTCGGGTCGCCGGTGGCGGTCCCGCGGAACTGGCTGGCGTGGAAGCGGGTGACATTGTCGTTGGCGTGGGCGGCGACAATGAACAGATCAAAGATCAGGCGGATTTCTATCGCCGGATCTGGAAGTCCGGGCCGGCCGGTACCCGCGTCGCCCTGCGCATCTTGCATGGCGGATCGCTCCGGGAGGTTCTGGTCGAGTCCGTTGACCGACACGACTTCCTCCTGCAACCCGCCGGCATTTGAGCCTCACCGTCGGTGGCAGCGCCGTGGACGCCACGCCCCCGCCGTCGCAGCCTAGCGCGGACTGATGTTAGCGGGCGGGCGGTCGGCGCGGGCGGTCGGCGCGGGCGGT
>JBBAOE010000004.1:142157-154320 GCA_040401595.1 Burkholderiaceae bacterium | reverse complement strand
GCGCGGACTGATGTTAGCGGGCGGGCGGTCGGCGCGGGCGGTCGGCGCGGGCGGTTTGTGCGAGCGGTTTGTGCGAGCGGGTTGGGCGGCGTTAGCGCTCCAGGACCGAATCGAGTTTCAAACGCGCCAGCAAGGCCTCAAAGCTCTCGGCATCATCGAAGTGAATGACGAGCCGACCGCGTCCCCGCGCCGTGGCTGCAATTTCGACGCGAGTCGCCAAGGCGTCCGAAAGCTGTTGCGAAAATCGCTCAAGATCCTGATCGACGGCCGCGACTCGGCGCCTGACTGGGTTCTGGGCGGGGTCTTGATCGCGTTGCCAATTCGCCACAAGTTTTTCGGTCTCACGCACCGTCAGGCGGTTCGCAACGATCCGATTGGCCAGGATGATCTGCACCCCCGGGGCCACCGCGAGGAGCGCCCGCGCATGGCCCATATCAAGATCCCCGGCCAATAGAAGCGCTTGAACCGTGTCCGCGAGGTTGAGCAGGCGCAACAGGTTCGAAGTTGCGCTTCGCGAACGCCCGATCGCCTCTGCACACCGCTCATGGGTGTATTGGAATTCATCGATCAAACGCTGGATCGCTTGCGCCTCCTCCAGCGGATTGAGGTCTTCGCGCTGGATGTTCTCGATCAAGGCGAGTGCCAGGGCCTGTTCGTCGGCGACTTCGCGCTGAATCACCGGAACCTCTTGGAGACCGGCCAATTGGGCCGCGCGCCAACGGCGCTCGCCCGCAATGATCTCGAAGCGGCCATTGCCGTCCGGGCGGACCAGGATCGGCTGGATCAGGCCATGCACCCCAATCGATGCCGCCAGTTCGTGCAACGCCCCCTCATCCATGCGGGAACGAGGCTGATATCGCCCTGGATACAAGGCCTGTACGGGCAGGTTCGAGCCCGCCGCGGAGCCGCCGGTCGGGGCCGTCGCCGGTTCCGCGCCGAGCAGTGCATCGAGGCCACGCCCCAGTCCTTTGGATTTTCTAGCGTTCATCATGCCTCGGCACATCCGATGAAGGTTGCGACGCGCTCAGGCGCTCCAGAAGTTCTGCAGCGAACTCCCGGTAAGCCTTGGCGCCTCGCGAGGAGGGATCAAAACTCACACCCGGTTCGCCGTAACTGGGCGCTTCGGCCAGACGGACGTTACGCGGGATGACGGTGCGAAATACCTTGTCGCCAAAGTGCGCTTCCAATTGCTGAGCAACTTGCTGCTGCAAGGTCGTTCTAGAATCAAACATTACCCGGAGCAATCCAATCCACTGCAGTTTGGGATTGAAATTGGCCTGAACCTTGCGGATGGAATTGACCAGATCCGACAGGCCTTCGAGCGCAAAGTACTCGCACTGCATCGGAATCAACGCACCCTGCGCGCTGCAAAGCCCATTGAGCGTCAACATGGAAAGCGAAGGCGGGCAATCGATCAGAACGATGTCATAGTCGTTAGCAACCGCCGCCAGCGCATCGCGCAGTCGGTACTCCCGGTGCTCGAGTTCGACCAATTCGACTTCCGCACCGGCAAGGTCGCGATTCGCGGGCAAGACGTCATAGGGCGCGCTCGGACAGCGCTGACGCACCGCCGCGATCGGCTCCAACCCCAGCAGGACCTGATACACCGATCGGCTCAGGACGCGCTTGTCTACGCCACTGCCCGTGGTGGCATTGCCCTGCGGATCCAGATCGACCAACAGCACACGCTGGCCACTCAGTCCCAGCGCAGCCGCCAGATTGACGGCGGTCGTCGTCTTGCCAACGCCACCCTTTTGGTTTGCAACGACAAAGGTTCGGGGCAAGGTGATCATCCGTTCTCGCAGCGGTAGCCCGCCAGGGTCGGCCAACAGCAAGGGCTCACCAGGCGTGGCGAGCCAATCCTGGCGGGGTTCGATGGTGGTGCCGATGGGTGATTCAAACCCGACGCATCCAGACGAGGTGGCGATGGGCGTTCAGAAAGGGAACGCTCAGGGCCTCAATCCCGTCAACAGTCCAAGGCCGTCCAAGGGCGTCGATCTCGGCGTCCGGGCGCACGCCCTTGAGTGCCACCAAAGTCGTCTGCGCGCCTGCGATGGCTTGCACATCGTCGGCAAATGCGGCCAGCGAGGCATAGGCTCGGCAGGTGATGAAATCAAAGAGGCCCGCTGGGCCCATGGCCTGAACCCGTTGACAAACCACCTGAACCCGATCGGTCAGCCCGAGATCCCCGACCGCCTGACGCAGAAACGCTGCCTTTTTTTCGACCGGTTCGACTAGGGTGTACCGGACTTGCGACCACACCAAGGCGATCGGAATCGCAGGCAACCCAGCGCCCGAACCAATGTCGGCGAGCTCTGGCCCCGGGCCCGTTGCCGACCAGCGGCGCTGCAATGCCGGAACCACCGCCAGACTATCGAGCAGATGTTGGACCAGCATGGCTTGAGGGTCACGGATTGCGGTGAGGTTGTAGACCCGGTTCCATTTCTCGAGCAAGGCGAGATAGGCCAAGAGCGCATCCTGGACGCTGACGCTGACGTCGAGCGAAAGGCCGCGCAGACCTTCGCCCAACTGTGCTGCGAGGGCCGCGTGCAAGCCCGGATCCGGCCGGTTGTCTGGCGCTGCCGGTGCCAGCCGCCCAATCCCCGGCAACGTCTGAACCGCGACCGGGCCCGATCGCCGGGTCCCATTTGCGGGAGAGGGTTTGGCCGAACCTCGAACCGATGGCGTGGCGTTGCGACGCCCGCGCGGGACGGGGTGCCCCATCGCATCAGGCTGCGACACGACGCACGGCGCCCAGGCGCTTGAGATGAATCAGGAGCAGCGATACCGCCGCCGGCGTGACCCCGGACATGCGCGCGGCCTGCCCCAGGGTGGCGGGACGCTGACGCTCGAGGCGCTGACAAACTTCGTTGGATAGCCCGCGCACTTGCGCATACACCAGCTCGGGGGGAATCTCGAGCCCCTCGTTGTGCGCTTGGCGCGTCACTTCGGCCTGCTGGCGGGTGATGTAGCCTGCGTACTTGAACTGAATTTCTACCTGATCGATCACCGCACGATCAGAAACGCCGGGACCAACGCCGGGCAATTGCATCAGCGCGTCATAGCGCACTTCGGGACGACGCAACAATTCCGCTACAGATGCATCGCGCTCGAGTGCTTGACCGATCGCCGCTTCGATTGCGCCCGCATCGGACTGCCGAGGATCGACCCGCGTCGCACGCACGCGCTCGAGCTCCGCGCTGATCGCATCGCGTTTACGACAAAAGAGGTCCCATCGCTCGTCCCCCACCAAGCCAAGGCGGCGTCCGATCTCGGTCAGCCGTAGATCCGCATTGTCTTCGCGCAGGCTCAAGCGGTATTCCGCGCGGCTCGTGAACATCCGATAGGGCTCCGACACCCCGCGGGTGATGAGATCATCGACCATCACGCCCAGATAGGCCTCGTGGCGCTGGGGCGACCAGGGCGGTTCACCCCGCACCTGCAGCGATGCATTGATTCCAGCCAGCAAGCCCTGGGCCGCCGCCTCTTCATAACCGGTCGTCCCATTGATCTGGCCCGCCAAAAACAAACCGCCGATTGCCTGACTCTCCAAGGTGTTCCGGAGCGAGCGGGGGTCGTAATAGTCATATTCGATCGCGTAGCCGGGGCGCAGGATATGGGCCTGCTCCAGCCCCACCATCGAGCGCACCAGGGCGAGCTGGACATCGAAGGGCAAACTCGTCGAAATTCCGTTGGGATAGATTTCGTTGGTCTCCAGTCCCTCCGGTTCGAGATAAATCTGATGGGCGTCCCGGTCCGCAAATCGATGGATCTTGTCCTCGATCGACGGGCAGTATCGGGGTCCGACGCCCTCGATCACCCCGGTATACATCGGTGAACGATCGAGTCCCGAGCGGATCAGCTCATGCGTTGTCGCATTGGTGTAGGTCACCCAGCAGGACACCTGCCTTGGGTGCTGGGCTGGCGTGCCCAGAAATGAGAATACCGGCACCGGATCCAAATCCCCAGGCTGTTCGCTCAGGCGCGTGAAGTCAATCGATCGTGCATCGAGTCGGGGTGGGGTGCCGGTTTTGAGCCGCCCTTGCGGCAGGCGCAATTCCTTGAGCCGCTCGCCCAGAGAGACCGCCGCGGGATCGCCAGCGCGCCCCGCCGTGTAATGGTCCAGGCCGACATGCACTTTACCGTTCAAAAAAGTGCCGGCCGTCAAGACGACCGCGCGGGCCCGGATATTCAGACCGATCTGGGTCCGCGCACCCACCACCCGGTCACCCTCGATCAGCAGGTCGTCGACCGCCTGCTGGAAGAGCCACAAGTTGGGCTGATTCTCCAGCCGCCGCCGGATCGCCGCGCGGTAGAGCACGCGGTCGGCTTGCGCACGGGTCGCGCGCACAGCCGGGCCCTTGCTGGAATTGAGGATGCGAAACTGGATACCGGCCTCGTCGGTGGCCGCCGCCATGGCGCCGCCCAAGGCATCAATTTCCTTGACCAGGTGCCCTTTGCCGATCCCGCCAATCGACGGATTACACGACATCTGCCCAAGCGTCTCGAGATTGTGGGTCAACAAGAGCGTCCGGCAACCCGAGCGGGCCGAGGCCAGAGCGGCTTCCGTACCGGCATGGCCACCGCCGACGACAATGACATCAAAGAGTTCAGGGTGGTTCATGCAATCCCCGGCAGGGTCGTGCGGCAAACTGGGAAGGGGAGCGGGAGTATAGGCGCAATCCGGCTCAGAGATCCATGATCGGGCTCAGAGACCCACGGATTGGCACCGCATGTTTCACGTGAAACCTGTCTCATGAAACCTGTTTCACGTGAAACCATTCGCGCTGAACGGCGCCCGCTCCCTCGGCACGGCAATCCACTCACGCCGAGACTGGACAGGCCAGGCCAGCGGCGGTTGCTACTGCGCCATCGACGCCGCGACCGGGTGCGGCGAACGGCCAGCCTCCGCCGGGACCCCAATCCCCAGCGCATCCTCCAGCACCATCGCCGCCGCCTTTTCGGCAATCATCAAGGTGGGCGCATTGGTGTTGCCCGACGTAATCGTTGGCATGACCGAAGCATCGGCGATGCGTAAACCGGCGACCCCATGGACGCGCAAGCGGGCATCGACCACTGCCGCCGGGTCGGTCGAGGGACCCATCGCGCAAGTACCCACCGGATGAAAAATCGTGGTACCAATCTCACTGGCAGCCATCGCCAGGTCCTCGTCCGAAACTCGATGCGCGCCCGGCAACAGTTCCGCCGTCACCCAAGGCGCCAGGGCCGGTGCGCCAACAATCTCGCGCGTTCGGCGGATCGCGTGCGCCGCGATTTGACGATCGCTCGCCGTCGACAAGTAATTGGGCGAAATGCGGGGTGCCTGCAAAGGGTCCGCCGAGGCAATCGACACACTGCCCCGGCTCTGCGGACGCAGGTGACACACTGAGGCGGTGAAGGCCGGAAAGTCATGCAGCGGCTCGCCAAACTTATCGAGCGAGAGCGGCTGCACATGCCACTCGAGATCAGCCCGATCGACCGCCGGGGAGGAGCGTGCAAACGCACCCAGCTGACTCGGCGACATGGTCATCGGTCCACGTCGTGCAAACGCATACTGCAGGCCGATCCAAGCTTTCCCCCACGGGGTGGCGACGAGAGTGTTGAGCGTCTTCGCATCGTCGCGAAGCCGATAGATCAAACGCAATTGCAGATGGTCCTGCAGGTTGCCACCGACCCCCGCGAGGTGACGACGCGTCGCCACGCCGGCGCGCGCGAGCACCGCCTGCGGCCCCAAGCCGGAGCGTTGCAAAATGGACGGTGTTCCAATGGCTCCCGCAGCCAGAATCACTTCCCGTTTGGCTCGGACCTGCCAGCGCTCGCCACGACCCAAAAACGTCACGCCTGTCGCCACCAGCGCCGCTGACGGCGTGCCGTCGGCCTCGTCGAAGCTCAGCTGGTCGACTTC
This sequence comes from Burkholderiaceae bacterium, assembly GCA_040401595.1. GTDB lineage: Bacteria > Pseudomonadota > Gammaproteobacteria > Burkholderiales > Burkholderiaceae_E > RFPW01. The sequence goes on along the minus strand of JBBAOE010000004.1, from coordinate 148,415 downwards.
GGCGCCGGAGAGAACCATGAAATTCGCCCGGCCCAGGGCAGGGCGCAAAAACGCTTTGGATGCGTTCCAACGGACCCCCGTTTTTTGATTAACTTCAAAATAGCCGCAGCCTTCGTTATCGCCTCGATTGAAGTCCTCCAGATTCTGAATCCCGACCTGGGCAGCGGCTTGGCGAAACGCATCCAGAATGTCCCAACGCAAACGCTGGGATTCCACCCGCCACTCCCCACCGCGCCCATGCAGAGGGTCCGACCCGCCTGCGTCCAGACGATAGAAATCTTCATGGCGCACAAAGTCCGGCAGGACCTCCCGCCAGGACCAACCGGGATTGCCACCGGCTGCCCAGCTGTCATAGTCCGCCGCCTGTCCGCGCATGTAGATCATGCCGTTGATCGAGGAACAACCGCCCCAGACCTTGCCACGCGGGTACCGGATCGATCGACCGCCCAGTCCCGTTTCGGGTTCGGTTTGATACAACCAGTCGGTGCGCGGGTTACCAATACAGTAGAGATACCCGACTGGGATGTGGATCCAGTGATAATCGTCCTTGCCGCCCGCTTCCAGCAGGAGCACGCGGTTGCGCGGATCGGCCGACAAGCGATTGGCGAGCAGGCAGCCGGCGGTACCCGCTCCCACGATCACGTAATCAAACTCGCGCTCCATGGGCCGCGGGGCTGCGCCCGCGGTATACGAAGAAGGATGGGTTGACATGTGCGCTTCCTCCCCTGCAATTTGGTCTTGAACACTCCGCGTCCCGATCGACGCCCGCGCCGCTGATCCGTCCCAGATTCGCCCCTGACGCCGGCGACGCCCAAGGCCCCCTGGTATGCCCCAGCCCCCTGGTCCTCCGTCCCCTCGCCCCTGAATCCCCGAATCCCCGAATCCCCGAATCCCCGACGATCGTCAAATCCGCACTTACCGGCACTAGTCAGCACGAATCAGCACCAACCTGCACCCGCCAGCACAACCGCCCCGCAACGACCGCTTCCGAGCGGATGGTGCGGCGCGGCCCCCCGCCCCGCGCGCTGCCTCAGACGCCGTGCGGCAGGATGACTTGGCGCACGGCCTCGCCCTGCGCGAGCCGATCGAGCGCTGGATTGATGGCGTCCATCGGGATCGTTTCGGTCAGCAGTTCCTGAACCGGGAGGCGACCGGCACGATACATCGCAATGAAGCGCGGAATATCCCGACTCGGAACGCACGAACCCACGTAGCTGCCCTTGATGGTGCGTTCTTCGGCGATCAGGCTCACCGCCTGCAGCGGCCACTGCGCAGCCGGATTGGGCAGCCCCGCGCTCACCGTCGTTCCGCCGCGCCGAGTGATCCGGTAGGCGCACTCGAGCGCCGCCACCGAACCCGCCATTTCAAACGCGTAATCGACCCCCCCGTCGGTCGCGGCCTTGACTTGGGCCACGACCTCCGGGTCGCGCGCATTGAAGACCTGGGTTGCACCGAGGCGGCGCGCCATGTCGAGCTTGGCCGGCACGAGGTCGATCGCGACCACCTCGCGGGCACCGCTCGCCACGGCGGCCAGCAGGGAAGAAAATCCCACGCCGCCCAACCCGACCACCGCGACCCGCGCACCCGCCTCAACCCGGGCCGTGTTGAACACGGCCCCCGCACCGGTCATGACGGCGCAGCCAAACAAGGCGGCTTCAACAAACGGTAATTCCCGATCGACCCGAACCACCGAGCGACGCGATACGGTTGCGTACTCGGCGAATGCGGCACAGCCCAGATGGTGATTGAGCGGGGGCTCATCGGCTGCGGCGCCCGGGAAGCCCAGGCGCCGGTATCCGCCCAGGAGCGACCCCGCTGCATTCGAGACACCGCCAGGACCACATAACGCTGGGCGCCCACTGGCGCAGTCCAGACAGGCGCCGCACATCGGCCGGAAGACCAGCACGACCGAATCGCCTACGGCCACATCGGTCACCCCGGCACCGACGTCGACGACCTCACCAGCCGCTTCGTGACCGATCACGATCGGCAAGGGCCAGGGACGATCGCCGTTGATTGCCGACAGATCCGAATGACACAGGCCGGCGGCGCGGATCCGCAGCGTCAATTCCCCCGGGCCGGGCGCGGCGAGGTCCACGGTTTCGATCGACAGGGGTTTGCTCTGCGCGTAGGGCGCTGGCAAACCAATCTCGCGTAATACAGCAGCTCGCATTTTCATTGCTTGTCTCCATCCACAAACCGACCTGGCCGTGGCGCAACGCCAGGCAGGCCGAGGACGTCAGCCATGGCTCAGAGGCCAGCCAACGCCAGGTACTTGATTTCCAGGTAATCGTCGAGGCCGTATTTCGAGCCCTCGCGCCCGAGCCCCGATTGCTTGACGCCCCCAAACGGCGCAACTTCGTTGGACAGCACGCCGCTGTTGACGCAAACCATGCCGGATTCGATCGCCTCTGCCACCCGAAAAATGCGGCCGATATCGCGCGAATAAAAATACGCCGCGAGACCAAACTCGGTATCGTTGGCCATCTCGATCGCCTGCGCTTCGGTCTCAAATCGAAACAGCGGCGCCACGGGGCCGAAGGTTTCTTCGCGGGCGACCCGCATCGACTGGGTCACGCCCGTCATGACGGTGGGCTCAAAAAACAAGCCGCCCAACGCATGGCGCTTGCCACCGACCACGATCTCCGCGCCTTGAGCGACGGCATCCGCCAGATGGGCTTCGACTTTTTGCAAGGCTGCCACCTCGATCAAGGGCCCCACCTGTACGCCGGGTACGGTGCCGGCCCCGACCGTCATCCGGGCGACGCGCCAGGCGAGCTTGGCCGCGAACGCGTCGTAGACACCATCCTGGACATAGATCCGGTTGGCGCAGACGCAGGTCTGGCCGGCATTGCGGTATTTGCTGGCGATCGCGCCCTCGACGGCTGCATCCAGATCGGCATCGTCGAACACGATAAACGGTGCGTTACCGCCGAGTTCAAGCGAGACCTTCTTCACCGTATCGGCACATTGGCGCAACAGAATCCGACCCACTTCGGTTGAGCCGGTAAACGACACATGACGCACCACCGGGCTTTCACACAGGACGCGCCCGATGCCGGGCGCTTGTTCGGCCGCGCCGGTCACGATGTTGAAGACGCCCTCCGGAATGCCTGCCTCGAGCGCCAGTTGCGCCAGTGCAAGCGCTGATAAGGGCGTGGCTTCGGCAGGTTTGACGACCACCGTACAACCCACCGCGAGAGCGGGCGCCACTTTACGGGTGATCATGGCAATCGGAAAATTCCACGGCGTGATCGCAGCGCACACACCGATCGGTTGCTTGAGCACGAGCAGGCGCCGGTCGGCCTGCGGCGTCGGAATCACATCGCCATACGCCCGCTTGGCCTCTTCAGCGAACCACTCGATGAACGAAGCCCCGTAGGCGACTTCGCCCCGGGCTTCGGCTAAGGGTTTACCCTGCTCCATCGTCATCAGGAGGGCCAAGTCATCGGCAGCCGCCAGGATGCTGTCATGCCATCGGCGCAAAATAGCCGAGCGTTCTTTGGCCGGTTTTGCCCGCCAGGCTGGCAACGCTTGCTCGGCGGCCGCAATCGCGCGCTGCGTCTCCTGCGGCCCACAGTTGGCGACCTGGGCCAGTTCCTCGCCCGTGGCGGGATCGTGGACCGCGAAGGTCTGGCCGGAATCGGCTGGTGTCCAACGGCCATGGATGAAGGCGTCGGTGCGCAGGAGCGCTGAGTTTCGCAAGTGCAGGGTCATCGGTTTCTCAATGGGTCTCAGGGTCTCGGGGTCTGTTGGTTTGTTGGTCTGTTAGTGCATGAGTGCATGAGTGCATTGCGGGCTTCTGACGATATCGGCGGACTTCTGCGGACTTCTGCGGACTGCCACCTACCTTGGCCGACGTCGGTCGGCATCAGCCGCCCGGGACGGCACAGCCGGGTCCGGTTCGAATCGGGCGGATGATTCGTTTGGCCTCCAGAATGCGACACTTTGCCAATTCTGCCACTTTGTCCCGCCACTCCGACCGCACGGCCCCGAATTGATGAACCCTCCCACCCCCCGAGCCCAGGCCGAGCCCGGGCCGATCGCCCTGACCGCCGGTGATCCCGCCGGGATCGGCCCCGAACTGATCCTGCGCTACCTTGCCGGCCAACCAACGGCCCAGCGGCGCAATTTCCGGATCTATGGGGACCCCGCCATCCTGGGCCGCGAAGCCGAGCGTTTGCATCTGGGCACGCTCCTGGGAACGCTCGATCTCATCGCTTGCTCGGCCCTACCGGCGACCCTGCCCTTGGGTCAAATCCAGGCTGCGGCGGGCGCTGCCGCCGCAGCCGCCATTACGCACGCGGCCGCCGATGCACTCGCCGGACGCGTTCGGGCCATCGTGACCGCGCCGATTCACAAGGAGGCTCTAGCCGCCGCCGGCATCCCCTACCCGGGCCACACGGAAATGCTGGCTGCGCTGGCTGGCGTGGGCGAGGTCCGGATGATGTTGGCCAACGAGGAATTGCGCACCGTGCTGGTGACGGTGCACCTGGCGCTGCGCGATGCCATTGAAGCGATCACCCAGGATCGCGTCCTGCAGACGATCCGCATGGCCCATGCGGCCCTTGAGCGAGCAGGCCTGGTGGCACCCCGGATTGCCGTGGCCGGACTTAACCCCCACGCCGGCGAAGGGGGGTTGTTTGGCCGTGAAGAGATCGACACCATCGCGCCTGCGGTGGCTCAGGCGCGTGCACTGGGCGTTGACGCCAGCGGCCCCTGGTCGCCCGATACGGTCTTTATGCGGGCCCGCGGCTTTGCTGAATTCGACGTCGTCGTCGCGATGACGCATGATCATGGCCTGATCCCGGTGAAGTACCTGGGTCTGGATGCGGGCGTCAATGCGACCCTCGGGCTGCCGTTCGTGCGGACCAGCCCCGACCACGGCACCGCGTTCGATATCGCCGGTCAGGGGCGCGCGGACATCCGCAGTTTCGCTGCCGCCGTGGCCATGGCGCAATCGCTTTGCGCCCCCACGGCCGTGCCCCCTCAACCCTGAAACCCGCCCTTTTTGCCTGGAACCTCCGATGGACACCACCCTGGACTTTCGCAGCGACACCGTCACCCGTCCCACCGCCGCTATGCGCGACGCCATGGCCAGCGCCGCCGTAGGCGATGATGTCTTCGGTGACGACCCGACCGTGCTCGAACTGCAGACGGATGTCGCGCATATGCTCGGCTTCGAAGCGGCGCTCTTTGTCCCGTCGGGTACCCAGGCCAATCTGATTGCCATGATGACGCAGTGCGCGCGCGGCGAAGAGGCCATCCTCGGGCAACAGTCCCACGCCTACCGCTGGGAGAGCGGTGGCATGGCCGTGCTGGGGTCGATTCAACCTCAGCCGCTGGAAAATCTGGCCGATGGCACGATCGATCTGGCCCTGGTCGCAGCCGCCATCAAGCCCGATGATCCGCACTTTGCCCGCACCCGATTATTCGGGCTCGAAAATACCATCGGCGGCAAGGTCCTGCCGCTGCCCTATCTGCAAGAGGCCGGCGCCCTTTGCCGCCAATATGGCCTGCTTGCCCACCTGGACGGCGCCCGACTGATGAACGCGGCGGTCGAGACGGCCTGGGCCGAGCGGCTCGCCACCGACCCCGCAGCACCCGCCCCGGACGCGCCGGCGATCCAGGCCGCGGCCAAGGCCATCTGCGCGCCCTTCGATTCGGTCTCCCTGTGCCTCTCCAAGGGCCTGGGCGCGCCGATTGGGTCGCTCCTTCTGGGCCGCCACGAGCAGATCGCGCGCGGCGTGCGCATCCGCAAAATGCTGGGCGGTGGCATGCGTCAAGTGGGTATTCTGGCCGCAGCCGCCCGCCATGCGCTCGCCCATCACCTGGAGCGACTCGCGCACGATCATCGCAACGCCCAGCGACTCGCCTACGGCCTGAATGCCCTGTCCGCGCAGCCGGGCGCGCTCGAAGCCATGCTGGCGGTCGAGCCCGCGCAGACCAACATGGTATTCGTTACGGTCAACGCCCGGATTGCGTCCGATCTGTCGACCTATCTGCGGGCCCGGGGTGTCTTGTGCAGCGGTTTTGCCCTCGTCGACGGCAGTGTCCGCCAGCGCTGGGTCACGCATCTCGATGTGGACGGCACCTGCGTCGATCAGGCGCTGGCCATCTTGTCCGAATTTTCCGCGGCACGAGCCGAATGACGAGCCGAATGACGAGCCGAATGACCGGCCGGATGACCGGCCGGTGAGTGCCTGGCCGATGATGACAACGCCACCACCGTTACCGCTGACCGCCCGAGGCGTCCCC
>JBBAOE010000004.1:113608-142057 GCA_040401595.1 Burkholderiaceae bacterium | reverse complement strand
CTGGCCGATGATGACAACGCCACCACCGTTACCGCTGACCGCCCGAGGCGTCCCCATGACGCCTCGAACCGTCAAGAATGCCCGTGAATGACCACGCCGAAGCGATCGAGCGCCACGGCTATGCGATCGTCCAGATCGCCCCAGATTTGGACATTGAGCACGCTCGACCCGGCTACGCCTACACGGTCGGCCTGCGCCAACGGGGGCTGGCCGAACTGCTGATCCTGGGCCTGCCCGGGGCGACCGCGCGCATGGTGCTGGCCACCCTCGCCGATCACGGGCTGAGCCAGTCCGCATTACCGATGGACATCCCACTGGCCGGCTTTTTCGATGGCTTGGAGCCCGTATTGCGCGCACTCGATGCGGCGGGCGCAGCCGCATGGATGAACCCGGCATCGCTTGAGGCCGCCATGGCGCTGCAGGACAACACGACACCCCCGGTCGGATGGAGCAAAGCCCGCCAGATCGGAGGCGCAATGCCGGGGCCGCAGCTGCTCCAGGTGGTCTGGCCAGACCCCTGCGGGCATTACCCCTGGGAGGGGGAGTTTGACGATGCCCTGCGTCCAGCCCAGCCGCTGCTGCCGGGCCCTGCGCCCCGACCGTAGGGTCTTGCAGGACTGGTCAAACCAACCCCGACGCACCCCCGACGCGATTGGCGAGCCCGGCGCAGTGCCAGGCTGTTGATCGCTCAATCGATCACGGCAGGCGCCTCAGCCAGGGCGCTGCAAGCGTTCCGCCAGCGCGTCGCGCGCCACCCGCAAAGCCGGGGGCATTCGCTGGGCCAGGCGTTCGAACAGCTCGTCGTGCAGCTTCAATTCCTCCTGCCACTGGGCGCGCTCGATTGAGGTGATCCGCTCGTAGCGATCACGGCCAAACTCCAGACCCTGCCAGACCAGATCCTCGTAGCGTGGCGTGACCCCGAAGAGATGCTCGGTTCCACCCGACTGCCCGTTGAGCCGATCAAACATCCAGCGCAAGACCCGCATGTTGTCGCCAAAACCGGGCCACACGAACCGACCCTGCTCGTCGGTGCGAAACCAGTTGACGCAGAAAATACGCGGCACGCTGGCACCGGATTGCTGCAACGCTTCGCCCAAGGCCAACCAGTGGGCAAAATAATCACCCATGTGGTAGCCGCAGAACGGCAGCATGGCGAAGGGATCCCGGCGCACAACCCCCTGCTGGCCAGCGGCCGCGGCCGTCGTCTCCGAGCCCATCGTGGCCGCCATGTAGACGCCTTCGGTCCAGTCCCGCGCCTCGGTCACCAGCGGCACGGTGGTCGAACGGCGCCCACCGAACATGAACGCATCAATCGCAACCCCGGCCGGGTCATCCCAGGCCGGATCCACCGAGGGGCATTGCGAGGCGGGCGCCGTGAAGCGGGCGTTCGGATGCGCGGCCTTGCGGCCCTGCGCGCGCCCGAGTTCGGGCGTCCAGTCCTGCCCGGTCCAATCCAGACAATGCGCGGGGGGCGTCTCCGTCATGCCTTCCCACCAGACGTCCCCGTCATCGGTCAGGGCCACATTGGTGAAGATCACATTGGCATGCAAGGTCGCCATGGCGTTCGGATTGGTCTTGACCCCGGTACCGGGCGCAACGCCAAAGTAGCCCGCCTCGGGATTGATCGCATAAAGCCGCATCGCTCCGGTGACCGGATCGGGTCGCGGCCGGATCCACGCAATGTCGTCCCCAATCGTGGTGACTTTCCAGCCGTCGAAACCGGCGGGCGGAATCAGCATGGCGAAATTGGTCTTGCCACAGGCCGACGGGAAGGCCGCCGCAATGTGTTTCTTTTCGCCCTGCGGACTGGTGACTCCCAGAATCAGCATATGCTCGGCCAACCATCCCATACCGTCCTGCTCGCGTGCCGACCGTCCCATGTGGGAGGCGATTCGCAAGGCGAAGCATTTCTTGCCCAGGAGCGCGTTGCCGCCATAGCCCGAACCAAATGACCAGATCTCGCGCGTCTCCGGGAAATGCACGATGTACTTGGTGGGATTACACGGCCAGGCCACATCTGCACGTGCCTCGCCCTGGGCATCGATCAAGGGCATCCCGACCGAATGCACGCAAGGGACAAACGCCCCGTCCACGCCCAACTGATCGAGCACCGCACGCCCCATGCGCGTCATGATCCGCATGTTCACGACGACGTAGGGGGAGTCCGATAACTCGACGCCGATCTGCGCGATGGGGCTGCCCAGTGGGCCCATCGAGAAGGGAATCACGTAGAGCGTGCGCCCGCGCATGCAGCCCTCGAACAATCCGCTGAGCGTCCCTCGCATCTCCTGCGGCTCGACCCAGTGGTTGGTCGGGCCGGCGTCCTCACGCTGTGCCGAACAGATGAAGGTTCGGTCTTCCACGCGCGCCACATCCGATGGATCCGACCAGGCGAGGTAAGAATTGGGGCGCTTGGCCGGGTCGAGACGGCGCAGCGTGCCGGCTGCCACCATCTGATCGCACAGCGCCTGATTCTGCGCCTCGGAACCATCGCACCAGACGATATCCCTGGGCTGGGCGAGCGCGGCGATCTCTTCGACCCACTCGATCAGGCGCGGATGGCGCACCCAGTCCGGGTGCAAGCGTTCGGCTGGAGCGGCGACCAATGCAGCGCTCTGCGCAATACTGGAATGATTCATGAACAGCGTCTCCTCAAGCGGTCGACCGTCGCCGACTCCGCGGACTTGACAGTTTAGCGCTGTCGGCGCAATCGCTTGAGGCCGAGCCGAAAAGCCTGCGATCATTGAATGCGAAAATCCCAACCCGTTGCTCCACCGCCTCTCCATGCATCCACACCTTCTCGCCGTCTGCGTCGGTCGTGCGCAAGCGCTCTTTACCCCCATAACGGGCCAGGACCCGGCCGCGTCGACCCCTCCGCCCAGCCCGCCCCGAATGAGCGCAATCCGCAAATCCACCGTCTCGAGCCTGGAGGATCCCAGGCCGGTCGAAGTGGGTGCCCTGGGCGTGTCGGGCGACGAACAGGTTGATCACTCGGTGCATGGTGGCCCGGCCAAAGCGGTATACGCCTACGCGGCCGAACACTATGCCTTCTGGACCACCGTGCGGGCCCAGGCGGGTCAGCACGCGCCTCTGGCCTGGGGAGCCATGGGCGAGAATCTCGTGCTGCGGGGCCTGCTCGAGCCTCAGCTCTGGATCGGCGATCATCTGCACATTGGCTCCGTGCAGTTTCGAGTCGAATCGCCACGTCAGCCGTGTTTCAAGTTCGACGCCGTGATGGGTTTTCGGCAGGCGTCCAAAATGATGATACAAAGTGGTTTTACTGGTGTGTATCTCTCGGTTTTGCGACCGGGTGTGATTACTGCTAAAGATTCTGTCAAGGTATTGTCCGGTGATCGAGTTCTCTCGCTCACCGAACGCCACACCCTTTCCAATCGCAGTCCGCAACGCTCGCTCTGGTGATTCCATGGCTGATTTGACTCCCGGGCAACGCACGGCGATGACCGCCCGTATCGTCCTCACAACCGGCCTCATCGTCGGGCTGCAGGCGGTCCTGCTCGGCTCGGCCGCCGTCACGCTGCTGGGCTCCGCCGTGCTGGCCATTGGCGCAGGCTTACTGATTGTGGCCAAACAGGCCGATTGAACGACGCCCGAAGCGCGCCTGCACGGGACGCGCGAACCCCGCCCCGAGGGGCTCTGCCCAGGATTTGAGAAGCGCGTGCTGAACCATTCGGCTCGGTCGCGATAGGATCTGCGGATGGACTTTTCAGCCATCCGCCTCAGCCCCCACCCGATCGACGATCCGCTTGGAGATCCTGCTGTCGTCGGACCGGAGGCGTCGTACCTGGGGCGACTCTATGCCAGCACCCCGCGCGCGCTGATCTGGCAAACGCCATCGCCGGACTGGCCCCTCTTTGTTCTGGTCGTACCGATCGCTACCCGTCTGAGCTTGATGAGCAATCCGATCTTCGCCCAACTGGTGCGCGATTGGGGCCACCAGATCCGTTTTATCGGCATCGATTCGCAGCGCCGAGCCTTTGATTTTCGCCGCCTGCTGAGCGACCCGGTCCTCGTGCGCCTCGCCACCGCACTGACGCGGCCAGGCTCTGACCAGGCGCTCGATGTGCTCTTCGCCGCGCTCGCGGATGGCATGCTCACCCTGCTCGAGCGGCGCCGCGAGGATTGGCCTGCGCATCTCGCGCGCAAGCACCGCCTTGAGCCGCAGGCGCCCGACGCGCTATACGATCGCCCCGGCCGGTTTCCGGACTTTCTGGCCGCGCTGCGCCAGGCGTTGCGCGACGAGATCATCGATCTCGACTTTTATGGCCGCGCACTGCGCGCAATCGACGCCCGCGAGCTGCAGGCGGAACACGCCATCGCCAGTACCCTGAGCACCGCCCTCGACGCTCGCGTCATGCAGCGGCTGGATCGGCTGGGGGCGGGACGCCACCTCGGCTGCTACAACTGGCTGCTACTCGATGCGCGTCATGCCGAGCAACGCGCCTATGTACTCTCACGGCTGGGCTGCTTTGCCCAGTTTTTTGCCGACACACTCCTGGACGCCCAGAGCAGGCCCGACCCCCACCTGCTGGGTGAATTCAAGCCAGGGGCCCATCGCGAGGCCGATTTCGCAACCGGACTGGCCCAAGTGGTCGACAGTGGTCAGGATCGTCTGGTCATTGGCGCGCTGGCGCACCGCTTCGGCGTTGCCGAAAACACCATCCGGGCCCTCTGGCGGCGTGCTCCGGCGGCGCTCGGTACGCCGCCCACCTGGCAACTGAGCGGGATTCTGCGACATCTGGACCAGTTACCCGAACGGGTCTGGCCGACCGATGCGAGCGGTTGGCATTCGCTCGTCTGTCATGCGGCCAGTCCCGCCTGAGTGCCCAGGAAAAGACCACGACAAGCGTTCCGCGACCGTCCCTGGAGAATTGTCCGATGAAATCTTCCCCCCTGCGCATCATCGCCACTGGCGGCACCTTCGACAAGCACTATGACCCCGTGCGCGGGTCGCTAAGCTTCGACCGAACCTGCCTGCCAGCGCTGATCGCCGAGAGCCGCATCCAACCCGCACCCGAGATTGATGTGGCCATGCTGGTTGACAGTCTCGACATGACGCCCGCGCAGCGACTCGCCTTGGTCGATTGTTGTCGCCAGGCGCCGCAGACGCGTCTGGTCGTCATCCACGGCACTGACACCCTGGTTGAGAGCGCGGCAGCGATCGCGGCAGCGGGTTTTGACAAAACCATCGTGCTCACTGGCGCGATGGTGCCAGCCCGCGTCCACGCGTCCGATGCGCCCTTTAACCTCGGGTTCGCCCTGGCAGCGGCAAGCCTCTTGCCAAGCGGGGTTTGGGTCGCGATGAACGGACTGATCCTGCGCTGGGACCAGATTCGAAAAAATCGCGAAGCGGGCCTCTTTGAGACGGTGCTGTCGGCCGCCGGGACGACCTGACCCACGGCCGCAGCCAGCCCGGCTCCGACTCAGGCGGGGTCTAGCGTGCGCACGCTCGCCAGCCACTGCCGGCTTCGCACCCACCCGCCTTGCACGACCAGCAGGAGGGCGACCACCCGGGTCGCATGAAAGGCCGTGACCACGGGGACGCCCAGCTGCAGCGCCTGCGCCGTCAAACACATTTCGGCAATCCCGCCCGGTGCGGTTGCCAGCACGATGGTCGCCAGAGGAATATGCGCCGCCCAACCGATCAGCGCGGCCAGCGCGGCCGAACTCGCCATAGCGCCCAGCGTCACCACGCCTACGACGGCCAGAAAGCGCGGTGCCCGGCCGAAAAACCCTGGGCCAAAGCGCCCGCCCAGTGAAATGCCGATCAGCAGCTGGCCAAGCGGCGAGACCCAGGCGGGCAGGGCGGAAGCCAGATTTCCGCTTGCCGTGAGCGCCAACGCCCCAACGAGCGATCCCAGCATCCAGGGGTTCGGGCCGCGCAGCCTGCGCACCAAGAGCGCAGCACCCACGGTGATCATGATCAATACCAATAAACCGGTCGGCTCCACGGTGCGCGCGCCCGTGAAATAACGATCACTGCCGTGCAAACCGAGCCGGTCATAGGCCAGCGGTACGAGGATGACGACGAGCAGCAGGCGCAGGCTGTGCGCGGCTGCGACCAGATCCACGCGCGCCCCCGCACGCTCGCCCTGAAGCACCATTTCCGCCGCCGCACCGATGGGCCCCGACCAATACGCAGTCGCTGGATCGGCTGCACCCCAGCGGACCAATGCCCAGGACAGAAATCCGCCCAGCGCAAAGGACCACAGCACCGCCAGCGCAATCCACGGCGCCCACGCCCCCACGCGCAGCAGAACCGAAGGCGTGAAGTACATGCCCAAAGCGGTCCCGATCACCCACTGCCCGGCCGCCTGCGCAAAGGGCGGCGAGCCCAGGCGCACCCCACGCAAGCGCAAGAGCGCACAGGGCAGCAACGCACCGAGCAGCCAGGGTAAGGGCAGGTGAAGCGCTTGCGCGATCAGGCCGCCCAGGAACGCCAGGCCCAGCGTGCGCGCAAAGATCCACCAGGAGTAGGCAGGGGCCGGCATCGGTTCGAGAGGTGCTTGAGGGGGATGGGATTGGCCGCGGCACGCTCGGCCCGAAGTGGGATTGTCCTGCAAACCGGGCGCCACCGGGGCCACGGCTCGATTGGGATCGGGCGCGGTTGGGGGGCGGCTGGGGGGCGGAGGGGAGACCGAGGCGGGCGCGCCCCGGCCGTGCACCTTGAGCACACCACCTGAGCGGACTTGAGCCCGCGCCGGATCCCGTTATGATGCCGGGTCTGAGTCGGGTATTTTTCGCCGGCACTCGCGACCGCCACCCCACACCAATATGCCATCCCGTCGTGAAGCCCTTGGACTGAGCGCCCATCTTGCTGCGTTACTCGGTATCACCGGTCTGCTGCCCATCCACGCGCAAGCCCGCGAAGGGGTTTTTCGGGCAGCTTTCGAGGCCCGCTCGATGGCGGAGCTCACCAAAGCGCTCGGCGTACAGGCGCCCATCGAAAGCCGTGAAATCTTGTTGCAAGCGCCGGATATGGCCGAGAACGGCGCCGCAGTCCAGCTCACTGCCTCGTCGACCGCGCCGGGCGTTCGACGCCTGCTGCTGCTGGTTGAAAAAAACCCTAATCTTCTCGCCGCCCTGATCGAACTCACCGATGCGGTCGAACCAAGCATCACCACGCGCGTCAAAATGCAGCAATCCTCCCGGGTGTACGCCGTGGGGATGACGCAAGAAGGCCGGTTTCTGTTCGCGCACAAAGAAGTCAAAGTCACCCTGGGCGGCTGTGCCGCCTGATACCGACTGATACCGCCTGACGCCACCCGTTTTCGCCCTTCAACCGCCCCAGTCCCCGATGGCAGAGCCCAGTAAAATTCGCGCTCAACTCGTCCCCGCCCCGTCCGCGGGTGGCACCTCGTCACGGGACGTCTCCAACCCCCCACCGGGTACCGCCCTGGTTCGCGTGTTGATGCAACATGAGATGGAAACGGGTCTGCGCCAGGACGCCAATGCAAAAGCGATCCCGGCCTGGTTCATCGAGACGGTCACGGTCCGTCACCAGGACAAACCCGTCCTGACCGTCTATTGCGGGCATGCCGTCTCGAAAAACCCATTTCTGCAGTTCACGCTGCGTGGCGCGAAGGCGGGCGACAAAGTCTCAGTGCAGTGGGCTGATAACCGCGGCGATTCCCGCACCGACGAGGCGATCATCGCCTGAAGTTGGCCCCCGTTCAGCCGAAGCTACGCACCCCGTCACGCGAGGCTCCCAACCGTCATGGGTGCGACACGCCAAGCGCCGTTTCAAAGACCGCAAGCGGCTGGGCAAGGCCAAACAGATGCCCTTGAAAATACTGGCACCCGTCCTCCAGCAGCAACTGGTGCTCGTCCTCAGTTTCGACCCCCTCAGCAATACAGTCCACACCGAGGTTGGAAGCCATCGCAATGATGGTGCGCACCATCGCCCGATCCTGCGAGTTGACCGTAATGTCCCGAACAAACGACTGGTCGATTTTGAGTTGATCGATGGGTAGTTTTTTCAGATACCGCAACGATGAATAACCGGTCCCGAAATCATCGAGGGAAAATCGAACGCCACTCTCGCGCAAGGTCTCCATGGTCTGGGTCGCCTCTTCGATGTTCTCCAGCAGAACACTCTCGGTGAGTTCGAGTTTCAGCCGGTGGGCGTTGATCGTATGCAACTGGATCGCCGCCTGAACCTGAGCAACGAAGTCGGGTTGACGAAACTGGCGTGCACTCACGTTGACCGAGAGCAAAAGATCCTGGGTTCGGGGGGTTTTCTGCCACGCGCCGAGTTGGGCACAAGCCTGCTCCAGGACCCAGCGCCCAATGGGGAGTACGAGCCCGGTTTCCTCGGCAAGCTGAATGAAACTGGCCGGCCCGACGAGGCCGCGCGTGGGGTGATTCCAGCGGATCAGCGCCTCGGCACCGAAGGCCTTGCGGCGCTGGTCCATCTGTAACTGAAAATAGAGCTCGAACTGGTTTTGTTTGATCGCTTCGCGCAGATCCCGCTCCAGCTCGGCCCGCTCGGCGATCGCTTCCTGCATGCGGTGATCAAAAAATCGCAGGCGGTTGCGACCTTCGTGCTTGGCCTGATACATCGAGATATCGGCCTGCTTGAGAAGTTCATTGAATTCGGCCTGATTTTCCCGAAACAAGGTGATGCCGATACTGGCCGTGCTGTGATGCTGGTGCGAATCGAGCTCATACGGCTCGTCCAGACTTGCAAGGATTTTCTCGCCCACCGCTTCGGCGCGCGCACCGGCTTCGAGCGCCTGCGCACTCAGATCGGTGAGGATGACTAGGAACTCATCCCCGCCCAACCGGGCGACGATATCGCCTTCGCGTACGCACTTGAGCAGGCGCTGCGCGACTTGCTGCAACAACAG
The DNA here is from genome assembly GCA_040401595.1 of Burkholderiaceae bacterium. Lineage (GTDB taxonomy): Bacteria > Pseudomonadota > Gammaproteobacteria > Burkholderiales > Burkholderiaceae_E > RFPW01. Next base: position 133,190 of record JBBAOE010000004.1, on the reverse strand, counting down.
ATCCCCGACCGTGTGTCCCCTGGAGTCATTAAGAAGTTTGAAATTATCAAGATCAATGAACAGCAGCGCGCCATGCTCACGGCTTCGCGTACCGGAGGCAAAACCACGGGTAAGACGTTGTGCTAAAAATCGACGATTGGGCAGGCCCGTGAGCGGATCGTAAAAAGCGAGACGCTGGATCTCTTTTTCGGCCGCTTTTCGGGTCGTAATGTCCGACATCGTCAGGACATAATTGGTGATCCCGCCTTTTGGGTCCTTGACTGCCGTCACCGTGAGGTGCTGCGGGTAGATTTCCCCGTTTTTGCGCTGATTTTTGACTTCCCCTTCCCAATACCCCTCGACCCGAATCACCTCCCACATCCGTTGATAGGCTAGGCGTCCTTCCTGATCGGCGTAGAGCAGCTCCGGGGTCTGACCAACCATCTCGGCCCCGGGGAACCCGGTAATGCGGGTAAACGACTTGTTGACTTTCAACACTCGAAACTTCGAATCGGTCACGACCATCCCCTCCTGGGATTCAAACGCCGTTGCGGCGATGCGCAGATGCTCTTCGGCTTGCCGCAGATCGGTGATATCGGTCGAGACTCCACCCAGACCGATGAGCGTGCCACGATCATCCCGGAGCGGGAATTTGACGGTCATCATCAGGCGTGGCCCGACCACTCCCTGGCTTTCGAACAGTTCCTCCGATGCGACCGCCTCGCCCTTGGTCAGAATGTCCTGATGGAACGCGAGGATGCGATCTGCCCCTCGCGTCTGCATCTCCTGCAGGGTCTTGCCGATGAATGCTTCCTTGTTCAGGCCGTAAAAATTTGCGAGTGCGCGGTTGGCCAGGGTGAACCGGTGTTCCAGATCGAAGGCAAAAATCATCGACGGCGTGCTGTCAATGATGCTTTTAAAAAGTTCCTGATTTTGTCGAAGACTTTCCTCGACGACCTTTAATTCGTGAAGATCAGTACAACAAAAAAACCATTTATAAATATTGTTTTTAATATCAAAGGCCGGAACCGCCCGCAGATGCCACCAGCGGTACGCACCGTCGGCTCGACGAAAGCGCAATTCCAGCAAGAACCCTTGGTGCGTCTCGAGCGCCAGAGTCCAGGCTCGATTCGCTTGCTCCTGATCGTCCGGGTGCAGCGAGGTTTTCCAGCCGCTGGCGGCGCTCTCTTGCAAACTGCGGCCGGTATACGTCAGCCATTTTTGATTAAAAAAAATATAATTGTCTCTGAGCGTCTCGACCCACACCATTTCAGGAATGGTCTCGGCCAACAGACAGAACTCGTACTCGCTTTCAAGAATCTTTGTTTCGAGTAGAACATGTTCGGTGACATCGGTCGAAATGCCACAGACACCGACAATGTTGTTCTTGAAATCCCGCATCGGCGCCCTGACCGACCGATATGTCCGGGTTGCACTCTGCGCCAGCACAAGGCCGCGCTCCTGCCCCGAGCGCGCAATGCCGTCCTCGAGAACCCGCGCCTCGTGGTCACGGATCAGGCCCGCCAGATCGGGTCCGAAAAAATCGTCATCGAGCCGGCCAACGATCCGCTCCAGTGGCGCACCAAAAAGTTCCTGAACTTGCTTGTTGACGTAGGTGTAGCGGCCTGACAAATCCTTGGCATAGACATACGTCCCCGAGCGCTCGAGCAAGGCGCTCAGCGCCGGAATGATCGCGGGCGGCATCATCAGTGTCTGCGCGGGATCGCTCACCGCGTTGCCGGCGGTGAGGCCCGCATCCTGAGGGGGATGTGATGGCGGGAGTTCGGCTACCGGCGCCGGGCTGTCGGAGGCCGACAATCCCGCAGGCCCAAGCGCTGGCGCTTGAGAGGGTCGCAACGGCTTGGTGGGCATGAGCAGACTCGCCTCGTCAGAACAGACTCCGGTCTGTTGACTCAGCAAGAAAGGTACGCGACGCGCCCCAGCCCTTATTTACCGATACAAAAGCGCCCAAAAATAGCGCCCAAGAGGTCATCGGCGCTGAATTCCCCGGTGATCGAACCAAGCTGGGCCTGGGCCAGACGCAACTCCTCGGCAAACAGCTCGAGCGCGGGTCGGGGGGTGCGGGCCAGAGCGTCGGCCTGAAGCAGATGCGCCTGCGCACCCAATAGTGCTTGCAAGTGACGCTCGCGGGCAATGAATTCGGGCTCACCCGCGCTCAAACCCGAGAGCACCCGTAAGCGCTCGAGCAGGAGCGCAACCCCTTCGAGCGTCTGCGCCGAGAGGCGGACTTCGCCAGCGCTCGCACCCGGTCGCGCCACCGCATCGCATGCGGCGGCCAACCCGTCCCGATCGATCTTGTTGCGCACCCGCAGCACCGGAACCTGCGCTGGGAGATGGCGCGCCAGCAGTTCCTGCACATGGTGCGTGGGCGCGTCCTGTGCATCGCAACGCACGCCATCGGATTCGACCAGCTCGAGCACGAGATCTGCGCGGGCCACCGCCTCCAGGGTGCGCTCCATGCCGATCCGCTCGATCGGGTCGACACTTTCGCGCAGACCCGCCGTATCGACCAACGTGAGTGCCAGGCCCTGCAGGTCCACCGCCTGCTCGATCCGGTCGCGCGTGGTCCCCGCCAAAGGCGACACAATCGCCAGATCGCGCCCGACCAGGGCATTGAGCAGACTGCTCTTGCCCACATTGGGTGCGCCGACCAGGACAACCGTCATGCCTTGGCGCAGACGCACCCCAGCGCGTGCGCCATCCAGGAGCAGCGTGAGTTGTGTGCAGATGGCGTCGAGTCGACCCAAGGCGTCCCAATGCGCCAGCGCATCGACATCGTCTTCTTCGGGAAAATCGATCGTCGCCTCGATCAGCGCGCGCAGCTCGATCACCGCATCCACCAGGCGGTGGACCTGCATCGAAAAGCGGCCTTGCAAAGAGCGCATGGCGGCTCGCGCGGCCGCCTCGGTCGAGGCATCGATCAGGTCTGCCACCGCCTCGGCCTGCGCGAGATCGATCTGGCCATTCAGAAACGCGCGGCGCGTAAACTCACCCGGCTCGGCCAGCCGCATCCCTGGCGCAAGCGTTCGGCCCAATTCGAGCACCCGGTTCAGGAGTCGCCCCAGAACTACCGGTCCACCATGCCCCTGCAACTCGAGCACTTCTTCGCCGGTGTAAGAGTGCGGGGCGGCAAACCAGAGGGCGATACCCTGGTCAATCGTTTCGCCCTGCGCATCGCACCACCGCACGAGCGTCGCGTGGCGCGCGGCAAGCGCCTGCCCGCAAAGCGCGCGCGCAAACGGCGCCAGGCCTTCGCCGCTGATCCGAATCACCCCGATCCCGCCCCGTCCGATCGCGGTCGCAATCGCCGCGATGGGGTCGCGTTCGGTCGCGATCATCGGGCCCGGACCATGCGGATCGCAATCCAGTGCGTCGCCCGCAGCGCAATCGGCTCAGTCACCGCGGCCCCGCTGATCCCGTTGCGCCTGCACCGCTTCCAAACTGAGCCCGGCCTCGTAGGCGAACTCGCCCGCCGCGATGCGCCGCGCGATCTCTGGCGCATCGAGACAGAGAAACGCTTCGACCTCGCCATCGCCATTGTGTGGGCGCCAGTGGACGTCGACCTCGAGTTCAAAGACCACCACCTGTTCGTGCTGGACGCCTTGGGTGGCGCGCCGCAGGAGCTCGAACACGGCACTGCAGCGGGCCTGCGCCGTCTGGATCCGGGTCAGGCCCGCTTCCTCGCCGGCTTCGCGCAGCAAGGTCTGGGCCGCATTTTCTCCGGCACTCACACCGCCGCCAACGAGGGTATCGAGGAGCCCGGGATCGATGGCCTTGGTCCGGCTGCGACGGGCAACCCAGACCGACCCGTCGGGTCGGTACGCGACCAGTTGCGCGGCCTGGCTTCGAAGTCCAAACAGGCGAAAGGCCGATCGCTCGAGCGTGAACAGTCGCTCGCCCGTGCTTGGAACCGTCACATCAAAGAGTTCATCGCGCCAACCGGTCAACGCGCCTCGCGCCAAGGCTGCGCGCGCGATCGCGGTGAAGAGGCGTGGATCCGGTCGCACGACGAGACGCGGGGATCCGGCTTCAAAGCCGGACCCGGTCGGCCCGACCGGGGCAACTCGGCCATCGCCTGGGGGCGAGTACCCGTCTGGACCATCCTGCCAGCGCGCCTCTTGGTCCTGTGCGCACCAAAGCGCCGCCAGTTCGCGCTCGACCCAGCCGATCGGCGTTACGCCCGCGGGCAAGTCGACCGCAAGGGTCACAAGACCCGACGTGGTGAACCCCTGTGGGTGCATACCTTATTTTTTCTTGCTGGCGCCCTGTTCGATCTGGCGCGTAATGAACCATTGCTGCGCAATCGAAAATACGTTGTTGACTAACCAGTAGAGCACCAGGCCCGCGGGAAAGAAGAAGAACATGGCTGAAAAAATCAGCGGCATGAACATCATCACCTTGGCCTGAACCGGATCAGGCGGCGTCGGATTGAGGCGGGTCTGCAAAAACATCGTCGCCGCCATGATGACCGGCAACACATAGTACGGATCGGGTGTCGCCAGGTCATGAATCCAGCCGATCCAGGGGGCATCACGCATTTCAACCGATGCCAACAGCACCCAATACAGGGAAATAAAAACCGGGATTTGTACGACGATTGGCAGGCATCCCGCCATCGGATTGACCTTTTCGGTCTTGTAGAGCTCCATCATGGCCTGATTGAGCTTGATCCGATCATCGCCATAGCGCTCCCGCAGCGCTAGCATCTTGGGGGAAACCAGCTTCATTTTGGCCATGGAGCGGTAACTGGCCGCCTGCAACGGAAAAAACGCCAGCTTGACGACAATCGTCAACAAGACGATTGCCCAGCCCCAATTGCCCGCGAACGAATGCAAGGTCTCCAATAGCCAGTACAAGGGCTTGGCGATGACCGTCAGCAAGCCGTAGTCAACCACCAGATCAAGGCCTGGCGATACCTTTTCGAGCACATGCTGATCCTGCGGTCCCACATAGAGTACAGCTTCCGACTGCACGGACGCGCCGGGCGCCAGACTGGACAGTGGCTGGATTGCCCCGACCGAATACAGTCCATTGTCGATTTTTCGGGTGAAGAATTCTCGAGCCGTGTTGACCGGCGGGACCCAGGCAACAACAAAATAATGCTGAATGATGCCGGCCCATCCATCGTCGGATTTTTTCTGGGCGCTTGCTTTGCCTTTTTCGATATCGGAAAAATCGACTTTTTGGAATTTTTCCGCATCGGTATAAATCGCCGGTCCCGTGTAGGTGCTGTAGAACTGACTCTCCCCCGGCGGTTTTTGAGAATCGCGCGTCAGCTGCAGGTAGAGCGACGCCTGAACCGGCTGACCGCCCTCATTGAACACTTCGTGGTGAACCCCGACCCGATACGATCCGGGCTCCAATGTGTAGCGCTTGGTGAGTCGCAATCCCCCGGAGGATGCTGTCAAAGACAAATCGACCGGTTTGCCTGCATTCGCCTCGACCCGATCGCCGGCCACAGACGACTCGAACAAGGTCCGGTGGGTGGGCAGTTCGGGCGCGCCAATCAGTCCGGTCTGCGCCAGGTAGGTTTTTCCGGCCCCGGAAGTCAACAGAACCGCCTGAGCCTTGCGGTCATCGGCATCGCGATAACGCAGCAACTCGGACCGCACGACCGAGCCGCCCACGGTATCAATGGTGAGGGCCAACACATCGTTTTTAAGCACAATCAGGCGCCCCGTGCCGGTCGTGCCCGTCACCGCGGTCGGCGGTGCTGCCGCCGCCGCCCCGCCCGACGATCCAGCGCTTGCGGACGCTTGCGGCACGTCCGTCGCCTGCTCTGTCGGACTGCGCGCAGGCGCTTTGGAGGCAATCGGTGCGCCCGCACCAAAAAGCGAAGCATGGCCGCTCTGCTTTTGCCACGCGTCCCACAAAAGCAGCAGCGACATCGAGAAAATAATCAGAAGAATCGTTCGTTGCGTCTGCATGTTGCTCTCAGCGAAGGCCCGCCGTAGGGGCCGGTGGTCGGAGAAAAATGAGGGAGTTCTCGATAGGACTCGGGCCGATTCGGTCAGGGCTCAATCAGGACTTCATCAGCGCTTCAGGCACCGGATCGTAGCCGCCCTCGCACCAGGGATGGCATCGGATCAAACGGCGCACCCCCAACCAAGCCCCACGCCCCGCACCATGTCGATCGATCGCCTCCAGAGCATACGCAGAACAAGAGGGAAAAAATCGACACCGCGGACCCAGGAGTGGGCTGATCAAGCCACGATAGGCATGCAAGGGCGCCTTGACCATCCGCTTCAGGAGCAGGCCACGATTTAGCGCGCGGCCTGCCACACCCGCAAGTTTAACGGTCATCGCTCGGGCGCTACCGCCGGGACCGACCTACACAAGGCGTCGAGCAGCGAATCGGCTTCGGCACGGATCGCGGCTTTGAGCGCCCGATCCGTTCGACGAACCCGTAGGACCGCCCGGCCCTTGGGCGGCTTGGTCGTGCCCGACATCGCACCTGGAATCGCACCTGGAATCGCGCCTGAAACGGTGCTCACCCCGACCGCCGCCCCTGCTCTTGGCGCCAGTGGGAGCGCCCGTAAGCGAATCATGACGGCCAGTGGATGGCCCCGCGACGCCAGACCACAGGCCCGCCACGACTCCCGCAACACGCGACGAATCGCATTGCGCAACGGGGCCGCGGGCGCCAAACGCTTGGAGACCGACAAAATCAACGCCGCCTGCGTCCATACCGCCTGCGCTGCCCGGGGATCATGCCCGCCCTTCTCGGGACCGGCTGGTGTTCCCATTGGCTGCGGGCGCACGTAACTCAGCGCCAGATGCGCCGAACTGGCCCACGGACGCCGGCGGGCCAGAAGCGTCAAATCGATGGGTCCCAGACGCTGAACTCAAACGCCCAAGCGCTTGCGGCCTTTGGCGCGACGTGACCGGATGACCGAACGACCGCCGCGCGTTTTCATGCGCACGAGAAATCCGTGCGTGCGTTTGCGACGTGTCACCGAGGGTTGGAACGTGCGTTTCATATTTCACTTCTCAATCAGTCGGAAAAAAAGCCCTCGATTACAGCGGTCTGCAGCGGACTCGTCAAGTGGCCGATGCAAAATGGCTCGTAGAAGCTGTGGATAACTTCGCCACGGGCGCGCTACAATTGGGGCCTCAGCCTGTTTACCGCGACCCCAAGATGACGGACCGACACTGGCAGGCGTGTGCGTTGCGCCTCGAGCAAGAGCTGACGCCGCAACTCTACAAAACCTGGATTAAGCCCCTACTGTGCCTGGGCTACGATGAGGGCGAGCATGTACTGCGCCTGGGCGCACCCAACCGGTTCAAGCTCGACTGGATTCGGACCCAATTCGGCGCGCGCATTGGCGAACTCGCTGCCGCCGAAATTCACCCGACGGTTCGGGTCCAATTTGAAGTTCAAGCCGCTCGCGCCACGACTAACGCCCGCTCACCCGCGCAGACCAACCCAGCATCTGCCCACTCGCCGATGGCGGGCAATCCGATCGATGCCAGGGTCGACGCCATCGGGAACAGCGCTGGGGACATCGCAGGAAACGCCTTTGCAGAATCGACTGCGAACGCTGGAGGCGACCCGATGGTCGGCACCGCGCCGGTGGCGCCCCAGCAACTGGATTCGATTGGCCAACTCGACGCCAACGAAGAATCCGCAGGTCGTCTGGCCTTCATGCCGGGCCTGGTCGAGCGTGAGGTGGCCCCCCACGTCGAGCGCAGCAAACTCAATCTGGAACTGACCTTTGATACCTTCGTCACAGGTAAAGCCAATCAAATGGCGCGCGCTGCCGCCTTGCAAGTGGCGCAACGTCCCGGAGTCTCGTACAACCCTTTGTTTCTCTACGGTGGCGTGGGACTTGGAAAAACCCATCTGATTCACGCGGTTGGCAATGCTCTGCTACAAGCCAATCCAGGCGCGAGAATTCGTTACATTCACGCTGAACAATATGTCTCAGATGTGGTGAAGGCCTATCAACGCAAGGCGTTTGATGAACTCAAACGGTACTACCACTCTCTCGATTTATTATTGATCGACGATATCCAGTTTTTTGCTGGCAAGCAGCGCACTCAGGAAGAGTTTTTCTACACCTTCGAAGCCTTGGTGGCGGCACGTCGACAGATCCTGATCACCAGTGACACCTACCCCAAAGAGCTTTCAGGCATCGATGAACGCTTGGTCAGTCGATTCGACTACGGTTTGACCGTTGCCATCGAACCGCCGGAACTCGAAATGCGGGTCGCCATCTTGCTTCGCAAAGCCGAGTCGAGTCGAGTCGAGTTGCGCGAAGAAGTCGCGTTTTTCATCGCTAAAAATCTGCGTCAAAACGTGCGTGAACTGGAAGGGGCCTTGCGAAAGGTTATCGCGTACTCTTCATTTCATAACCAACCCATCACGCTCGAACTGGTGAAGCTCGCCTTGCGTGAACTGTTGTCGGTCAATCGGGGCCAAATTTCAGTCGAATTGATTCAAAAAACTGTTGCTGATTATTATAAAATCAAGGTAGCTGATATGGGGTCCAAGCGCCGACCAGCCAACATTGCACTGCCCCGTCAGGTCGCCATGTATCTAGCGAAGGAACTTACGCAAAAAAGCCTCCCCGATATTGGTGAATTATTTGGTGGACGCGACCATACGACGGTGCTGCATGCAGTTCGAAAAATAAGCAGCGAGCGCCAGAGCAATACCGAACTCAACCGCTCGCTGCACGTGCTTGAACAGACCTTACGGGCCTAATGAACGGTGAACAAACAGTGAATAAACGGTGAACAAGCGTGTGGATAACTTGACTTCACCCGATCGAGTCGACGATGGTCGCCAGGTTATCCACAACCTCCCATGGTTGCAACGCACCCTGTCCACAGGGTTTAAATCGGTCAAAACGACGGTGTGGCGCCATCGCCAGGGGATCCAAGCATAAGTTGGCTCCCTTATTACCTACTACTACTCTTTTAAAACCATCAATAAGAGTTTAAGAACATCATGCAGTTGATCAAGGCAAACCGTGACGCGATCCTGCGTCCACTCCAGATCGTGGCAGGTATCGTCGAACGGCGGCACACACAACCGATCCTCGCCAACGTCTTGATCCGGCGCGAAGGCTCTGCCGTGTCACTGACCGGGAGCGACAGTGAAATTCAAATCCGTACGACCGCGCAGTTGGCGAGCGCAACCGTAGCCGAGGCCAATCCAGCGGATGCAACGACCACGGTTGCAGCGCGAAAATTGCTCGATATCCTGCGCTCCATGCCCGATGATGGGATGGTCACCGTCACCAACGCGAGTCGCAAGTTGACGGTGGCTGCGGGCAAGAGCCGGTTCACCTTGCAAACCCTAGGCGCCGAGGCTTTCCCAACCGCAACGCTGGTAGAAGCCGGTATGGTGCGCTTCACCGTGCCGCAAGGGACGCTGAAAAACCTGTTCAGCCAGGTGTTCTACGCCATGGCGCAACAAGACATCCGTTTTTATCTCAACGGCTTGTTGTTCGTTGTCAGCGGGCAAACCCTGACGGCGGTCGCCACCGATGCGCACCGCCTCGCCGTCGCCAGCACGACCTGCGAGTCACTCGACTCCGAGCAAGCGCCGACCGAGGTCATCATCCCGCGCAAGGCGGTGATGGAGCTGCAACGCTTACTGGCCGACAGCGAAGAGCCTGTCGTGATCGAAGTCACGCCGAATCAGGCCCGCTTTCGATTCGTCGATGATAAACAAGCTGAGATTGAACTGGTGACCAAACTGGTCGAAGGCAAGTTCCCGGATTGGCGGCGAGTGATTCCGCAAAATCACCAGAAGCTCGTCACGGTCGGGCGTGATGCGTTTACCCGGGCGTTGACGCGGGTAGCCATTCTCACGGGTGAAAAGTTCCGGGCCGTTCATTTTCGGCTCAGCCCAAGTGTCCTTCGCATCCAGGCGCAAAATGCGGAACAGGAAGAGGCAACCGATGAGTTAGACATTGAATACGATGGCGAGGGGCTTGATGTCGGGTTCAATGTTTCTTATTTACTGGATTGCCTGAATAATTTGAAGTCCGAACAGATTCTGCTTCATTTTGGTGATTCGGGGTCAAGTGCACTGCTAACGGTGCCCGGGCTCGACGGATTTCAATATGTAGTCATGCCCGTTCGAATCTAGATTTGACGGATTGCATTCGACGACCGATTCCTTCTACTAAGAAATAGCCGACATGACTCAGGATTACTCAGCTTCATCGATTCAGATTCTCGAAGGCCTGGAAGCGGTTCGAAAGCGACCGGGAATGTATATCGGTGATACATCCGACGGCACTGGATTACACCATCTGGTTTTCGAAGTGCTGGACAATTCGATCGATGAGGCATTGGCTGGCCATTGTGACGATATTACTGTCACGATTCATACGGATAATTCAATCAGTGTGATTGATAATGGCCGAGGAATACCGACCGGCGTGAAATTTGATGATCGGCATGAGCCCCCTAGAAGTGCCGCCGAAATTGTCATGACCGAGCTTCACGCTGGCGGAAAGTTTGACCAAAACAGTTATAAAGTTTCAGGTGGGTTACACGGCGTTGGGGTGTCTTGTGTCAATGGACTGTCCCAATGGCTGAGGCTGACAATTCGCCGCGATGGTCGAGTTCATCAGATGGAATTCGAGCGCGGTGTGGTTGTCAATCGCCTGCTTGAAAATCAAATCGGTCCCGATGGGACCGAGGTTCAAGTGTCACCAATCCGGTGTACTGGACAGAGTGATAAAAAAGGAACGGAAGTTCATTTTCTAGCCGATGTTGAAATTTTTGGACTCGTCGAGTTTCATTATGATGTACTCGCAAAGCGCATTCGGGAACTCTCTTTTCTAAATAACGGAGTTCGGATCCGATTACTCGATCAAAGGACCGGAAAAGAAGAAAATTTTGCTTTTTCCGGGGGTGTCAAAGGATTTGTTGAATATATCAATAAGAATAAGTCCATTATTCATCCGACGACCTTCTATGCTGAGGCCAGCCGAGAGGGAATCTCGGTTGAAGTCGCGATGCAATGGAATGACGGCTATGGGGAACAAGTCCTATGTTTCACCAATAATATTCCGCAACGCGATGGCGGCACCCATTTGACGGGATTACGCGCTGCGATGACGCGCGTGATGAATAAATATATTGCGGATCATGAATTTGCCCGCAAGGCCAAGGTGGAAACCACGGGCGATGACATGCGCGAAGGCTTGGCGTGTGTGTTGAGTGTAAAAGTTCCGGAGCCTAAGTTTTCCAGTCAGACCAAGGAAAAGCTGGTCTCGAGCGAGGTTCGCGCACCGGTCGAAGAACTGGTCGGACGCGCGCTCGAGCAATATCTTGAAGAGCGTCCGGCGGATGCGAAGATTATCTGCGGCAAGATTGTGGATGCCGCCCGCGCCCGCGAGGCGGCGCGACGCGCTCGGGAAATGACGCGTCGCAAAGGACTGTTGGACGGCTTGGGTCTGCCAGGCAAGCTGGCCGATTGTCAGGAACGCGATCCGGCGCGCGCCGAACTGTTCATCGTCGAGGGTGACAGTGCAGGTGGGTCGGCGAAACAGGGTCGCGATCGGAAGTTTCAGGCGATCCTCCCCCTCAAAGGCAAGATTCTGAATGTTGAAAAAGCGCGTTTTGACAAGCTGCTTGCGAGCGCTGAAATTGCAACGCTGATTACGGCACTGGGCACTGGGATCGGCGCTGAGGATTATTCACTCGATAAGCTGCGATACCACCGCATCATCATCATGACCGATGCCGATGTGGACGGCAGTCATATTCGCACGCTGTTGCTAACGTTTTTTTACCGGCAAATGCCCGAGCTGATTGAACGCGGGCACGTCTATATTGCGCAACCGCCGCTGTACAAAGTGAAACATGGCCGGGACGAGCGCTATCTCAAAGACGACCATGAGCTCAATCAACATATGTTGATGCTCGCACTCGAGGGTGCAGAGCTGATTCCCCACGCCGGTGCAACACCGATTCAGGGGGATGCGCTGGGGGAACTGGCCCGGCGGTTTTTGCTCGCGCAGGCGGTTGTGGATCGACTGTCGATGATTCTGGATTCGGAAGCGCTGAGTGCCATCATGGATGGCTGCGAACTGAATCTGGCCGATCAGGAACAGGCGCAGTCCAGTGCCGCTCGGCTGCAATCGGCGCTTGCCCGGGGCTTGCCCGTGGTTGCGCAGATGAATGCACCGCTTGTTCAGGCGCAATTTGACGACCGGCAGGAAAAATGGGCTCTGCGAGTCGCCCGCCGAGTCCATGGGAATGTCAAGGTCAGTGTCATTGACGCCGATTTTGTGGCTTCGGCCGATTACCACTCGCTCGCAGATTGCTCGCGCCTAGTGGCCGACCTGGTGCGCGAAGGCGCTGAAGTCCGCCGTGGCCGCGAGCGTCGGCCGCGCGGTGTGGCCAGCGGCCCGGGTGTGACTGCAGCCAACGCCAGCCTCGACAGCCTTGGGGTGGAACTGGACGCCGATGCGGAAGCGCTTGACGAAGTCCAGGGGTCGTTGATGGAACCCGGGACCCCGGGCAGTGTCTTGACCAATGAACTTCCGCGCGAGCGCACCCTGGCCGATCGGACCGTTGGGGATAAGCGCAGTCATTCGATCACCGACTTTCGGGACGCGATGCGCTGGCTGCTGTCCGAAGCGGAACGCGGGGTCAGTCGTCAGCGCTACAAGGGCTTGGGGGAAATGAATCCCGCACAACTCTGGGAGACGACCATGGACGCGAGCGTACGGCGCCTACTACAGGTCCGGATCGACGACGCGATTGGTGCGGATCAGATTTTCACTACCCTCATGGGCGATGAAGTCGAACCGAGGCGAGCATTCATCGAAAGCAACGCGCTCATTGCACGAAATATTGACGTTTGAACAGGGGATCTGACGGTTATTTCGCATATTGATGGCGAACGCAAAGCCAGGCGAGGCCAATTGGTCAGAGGCGTTTGAGCCACTGGCTGGGCCCGTTTTTCGACGCCTTTGGCTGGTCTGGATGGTCGCGAACACGGTCATGTGGGCCAATGATGTGGCCGCCGGCTGGTTGATGACCAGTCTCACCACCTCTCCCTTGCCGGTTGCGCTGGTGCAGGCGGCGTCGACTTTGCCGGTGTTTCTGCTGGGCGTGCCAAGCGGTGCATTGGCCGATATTCTGGATCGACGCCTCTGGTTCGCTGCGACCCAGCTCTGGGTCGTCATCGTTGGGATGATGCTCGCAGTGGCTTCCCTGACCGGCGTCCTGGATGCCAACTGGTTGCTGGCGCTGACCTTCCTGCACGGAATTGGCCTGGCGCTGCGCTGGCCGGTGTTTGCCGCCATCATCCCGGAGATCGTTCCGCGTCGCGATTTGCCGGCCGCTCTTGCACTGAACGGCATTTCGATGAATGTGTCCCGAATTCTCGGGCCAGTACTCGCCGGCACCCTGATCGCGAGCCTCGGTGCGCCAGCGGTGTTTCTGCTGAACGCCTTGCTCTCGTTGGCGGCCACGGTGGCGATCTTGAGTTGGCGCCGCGAAGTGTCGACCCGAGCGTTACCTGCGGAACGGTTTTTTGGCGCGATCCGAGTTGGATTGCAATATGTCCAGCAGTCCCCGCCTCTGCAGGCCGCCATGTGGCGGGCGGCCCTCTTTTTCCTCAACGCCGTGCCCCAGTTGGCGCTCCTGCCCTTGCTCGCCCGCAGTCTGCCTGGGGGCGATGCTGCGACCTATACCTTGTTATTGGCGCTGATGGGTCTGGGGGCCATTTTGGGCGTCGTGTTGCTGCCGCGTTTTCGCGATGGACTTGCGCGCGAACAACTCATCGTGCGGGCCACCCTGCTCAATATTGGTGCGGCGCTGGTGGTGGCCATGGCGCCCACCATCTGGGTCGCTGCGCCCGCCATGCTGGTTGCTGGCATCGGCTGGATTGGTGCCGCTAACACCATGACGGTCGCCGCCCAGATGGGTTTGCCCGATTGGATTCGGGCGCGTGGCATGGCGATTTTCCAGATGTCGATGATGGGTGGGAGCGCGCTCGGTGCGGCCCTCTGGGGAAAAGTCGCCGAATGGACCGATTTGCGCACTGCGCTCGTTGCGGCGGCCCTGATGAGCCTGTTGACTCTCGCCCTGTCACGCCGACGATTTGCCTTGCGGGATCGACCAAGCGCCGACCTTGAACCTGCGCGCGATTGGCAGGCACCCGAGATGGCCCTGACGACGGATACGGACCGGGGCCCGGTGATGGTGACGATCGAGTACCAAATCGATCCGGCACGCGTCGATGCCTTTGTCCGTTTGATGCGCGAAAGTCGGCGCCACCGGTTGCGCAACGGTGCCTTGTCCTGGGAGCTGTTTCGGGATTCTGCCGATGCGGGCCGCTTTGTCGAATGGTTTCTCGACGAGTCCTGGGTGGGACATCTGCGCCAGCATGAGCGACTGACCGAGGCGGATCTACAGTTACGCGCTGAAAAGCACGCGTTCCATGTGGGGGAATCGCCGCCCCGGGTCCAGCGCATGATTGCGCAGCCCTTAGAGCCCCAAACCCGTCCTTGAGACCTGCGTGTATGCTGCCAGCCGCAGCCATGGAGAGAAGTCGATGAAGTTCCGCTCGCTTGGACCCCAGGGTCCGCTCGTCAGCCAGATTGCATTGGGAACCATGACCTGGGGCCAGCAGAACACCGAGGCCGAGGCCCATGCGCAGCTCGACGCGGCGCTCGCGGCCGGTGTCAATTTCATTGACACGGCCGAGATGTATCCCGTCCCGCCGAAACCCGCGACCGCTGGCCGCACCGAAACCTATATCGGTACCTGGCTCGCGCAACAACCGTCGCGGCGTGATCAGATCGTTCTGGCCACGAAAGCCGCGGGTCCCAGCCGAACGGCAACCCGACCCTCGCATATCCGCGATGGTCGCCTCGCATTCAATGCGACGAATCTGACCGAAGCCGTCCATGACAGCTTGCGTCGGTTGCAGACCGATCATATCGACCTGTACCAGTTGCACTGGCCAGACCGCAGCACCAATTGCTTTGGCCAGATGGGCTATGAGCACGTAGAAGGCGAAGACACGGTTGCGATTGAAGAGACGCTGACCGCGCTCGACCAGTTGATCCAGGCGGGCAAAATCCTGCACATTGGGGTCTCCAATGAGACGCCGTGGGGGGTTGCGCGGTTTTTGAATGCGGCACAGACCGCCGGGTTGCCCCGGATCGTTTCGATTCAGAATCCCTACAGCCTGGTCAACCGGATTTTCGAGATCGGGCTGGCCGAATTCGCACTGCGCGACCAGGTGGGATTGCTCGCCTATTCGCCGCTGGCGTTTGGTTGGCTGAGCGGAAAATATGCGGGGGGTGCGCGTCCGCCCGGCGCCCGGATTACCTTGTTTGAGCGGTTCACGCGGTACAACCAACCGTCGACCGAGGCCGCCGTCAACGAATATGTCGCACTGTTTCGCCGCTACGGGATCGATCCCGCGCAAGGCGCGCTCGCTTACGTCAATACCCGCCCGTTTCTCACAGCGAACATCATTGGCGCGACCACGCTGGAGCAGTTGCACGCGAACATCGCGAGCATCGATCTGGTGCTACCCGCCGACCTGGTCCATGAGATCGAGGCCATCCACAAACGCATGCCGAATCCGGCGCCCTGAGCGGTTCTTTTGGAGCGCACCACGATGATGAAATTTCTTTACAACAACGCGCCCAATCCGATGAAGGTCGCATTGCTGCTGGAAGAACTGGGCGGGCCGTATGAGGCGGTGCCAATCGACACCCGTCGGGGCGAACAGTTCACCGATACCTTTCTCGCCATCAACCCGAATGCCAAAGTACCGGCGCTCATCGATGGCGACATCACCCTGTTCGACAGCAACGCGATCCTGCTGTTTCTAGCCGATCGGGAACAGCGTTTTGTGCCCCCACCCACGGCAGGTGCGGCGCGCGCGGAGATGCTCTCCTGGCTGATGTTTATCGCGTCCGGAATCGGTCCCTATTCGGGGCAGTCCGTGCACTTTCGCCATTTTGCGCCAGAACCGAAAGCGTATGCCCTGAATCGTTACGATTTTGAGGCGCATCGACATTGGAATCTTCTTGAGCAGCGCCTGAATGGGCGCAGCTTTTTGCTCGGCGATGAATACTCGATCGTCGACATGGCGTTTTGGGGCTGGGCGCGAATGCTGCCGTTTGTCCTGGGCACCGATGACACCTGGGTCCGCTATCCGAGAATCAAGCGGCTGCTTGACACCATCAGTGCCCGACCAGCGGCGCAGGCGGTCGAGCGCTTGCGCGCGCGCCATGTCTTCAAAGCGGAAATGGACACCGAAGCCTTGCGTTTTATGTTCCCACAAAACGAACGATTACAAAATTAAGCAAAAAACTTCACTCCCGGCAGCGCTTCAGGCGCTGCTCCCGTTTCTTCGACCGTACTGGGGATCGGTCGCACTCGCTTTGCTCTTTCTCGGTCTGGCAGCGCTTTGTACCCTGGCCATACCACTCGCCCTGCGCGATCTGGTCGATACCGCGCTGGCGGCGCTCCCGGCCGAACGCCCGGGCATTCTGCGGGAACGATTCGGTTGGTTGCTGGGCATCAGTGTCGCGACCGGTCTGTTGACGTCCGCGCGTTTCTACATGGTTTCGTGGCTCGGGGAGCGGGTGACGGCTGATCTGCGCGACGCGGTTTATGCAAGGCTCCTGCATCAGGACGCGTTATTTTTCGAAACGCTGGCCACGGGCGATGTGTTATCGCGCTTGGTTGCGGACACCACCCTCGTTCAAAGCGTGGTGGGGTCTAGCCTCTCGATGGGGCTGCGCAACGCGGTGCTGTTCATTGGCGGCATGACCATGCTGATCCTGGCCAGCCCGCTGATCTCGCTCTCGGTGCTGGGCGTCATTGGTGGCGTGTTGCTGCCGGCGTTTTATATTGGTCGACGGGTCCGTCGGCTGTCGCGGGCGAGTCAGGACCGGGTGGCGGATGTTTCGGCGATGGCCGGTGAAACCCTGGGCGCGATTTCGATCGTTCAAGCGTTTGGTCAGGAGTCGCGGGAAGCGGCCCGATTTACCGAGGCCACCCAACGCGCTTTTGCGACCGCGATCCGGCGCACGCGGGTGCGTGCAGCGCTCACGGCCTTTGTCATTGTTGCGGTATTCGCCTCGCTCGTTGGCGGCCTCTACCTCGGGACGCAGGCCGTCTTGCGCGGGGAACTGGGTGCCGGCACGCTCGGCCAGTCGGCCATCCTGATTGCCATGGTGGCCTCGAGTGCAGCGGTGTTGGCGGAGGTTTGGGGCGAACTGCTGCGGGCGGCCGGTGCGATTGAACGCTTGATCGAATGGCTGCAGGCCCGCCCGAGCATCGTGTCGCCCCAAGCTCCCGTGGCATGGAGAGCAGGCGCAGCGCAGCTCCCCCCGAATCGGACACCCGTACCTGCGCAGGTGCCCAAGCGGGCGGCGCTCCTTGACGAGGCGACGGGCGTTGCGGTCGAATTCGAGGGGGTCTCCTTTTGCTATCCCTCGCGACCCTCGACCCCAGCGCTGGAAGCCGTGTCCTTGCGGATCGCACCGGGTGAGACCATCGCGTTGGTGGGTCCTTCGGGTGCCGGCAAATCGACGCTGCTAAAGATACTGCTGCGTTTTTATGATCCGTCCGCGGGCGTGGTCCGACTCGATGGGATTGCGATTGGGGATCTGGCCCTCGAAACCTTGCGCGCAACGATCGCCCTGGTGCCTCAGGAACCCGTCGTGTTCTCGGCCGATGCCCGCGAGAATATTCGTTACGGACGACCCGATGCGACCGACGCCGAGATTGAAGTGGCGGCCCGTGCGGCCCAGGCGCATGAGTTCATCAGCCGCTTGCCGCAAGGCTATGCCACCGCCTTGGGCGAACGTGGCGTTCGCCTCTCCGGGGGACAGCGCCAGCGCATTGCGATTGCGCGCGCGATCGTTCGCAATGCACCCCTGCTGCTGCTCGACGAGGCCACCAGCAGCCTGGATGCTGAAAACGAGCGCGCCGTGCAGGATGCTCTGGAAGCGGCCATGCAGGGCCGCACCACCCTCGTCATCGCGCATCGACTGGCCACCGTGCAGCGCGCCGACCGGATTGTCGTTCTTGATCAGGGCCGCATTGTCGAAACCGGGACGCATAACGAACTGGTGGAGCGTCGGGGTTTATATGCCCGATTGGCTGAGTTACAGTTTGCCGCTTAGGGTGGCGGGTTCGCGTCGCCGCGGATCACAGGCAGGTGCTGCCGAGGTTCGCTGATGCGTCCGATCGAGTGGTTGTTTCACAGTGTGAACAGGGAAGGCGAACATGGCGGGAGCCATTCTTGGGGCCATCGCGGATGACTTCACCGGCGCCACGGATCTGGCCGGAATGCTGGTCAAACAGGGGCTGCGCACGGTTCAGACGATTGGTGTGCCCGAGGCCTCTGGACGGGCGCTCTGGACCCAGGAAGTCGACGCCGTTGTCGTGGCGCTGAAGACGCGAACCGCGCCGGCGCAACAGGCCCAGGCAGATGCACTCGCTGCGCTCGCCTGGTTGCAGGCGCAGGGTTGTCAGCGATTTGTATCGAAAATTTGCTCGACCTTCGACTCGACGTCAGCAGGCAATATTGGGCCGATCGCCGAAGCCCTGATGGACGCGCTGGGGACCGAGCTCGCCCTGGTCTGTCCCGCGTTTCCCGCCAATGCCCGAACCGTCTATCGCGGCCATCTGTTTGTCGGTGACGCGCTCCTGTCGGATACGGGGATGCGCGAGCATCCGTTGACGCCCATGACCGATGCCAATCTGGTGCGCGTGTTGCAGGCGCAGTCGCGCCGACCGGTCGCGCTGTTGCCGTGGCCCGTGGTCGCCAACGGGGCTGAGGCGGTAGCGCAGGAACTCACCCGCTTGCACGCGCAAGGCGTCGGTCTGGTGATTGCCGATGCGATTTCGGATGCAGATCTGCTGACGCTGGGCCTGGGCTGTCGTGCTTGGCCGCTGGTGGTCGCAGGCTCTGGCATGGCGATCGGACTGGCGGCCCAACTGCGCGCCGCGGGACAACTGGCGGCTCTGCCGATCTCGACTTCGATCTCGACATCGATTCGGGGTTTGATCTCCGGTTCGCCCTCGATCCCGACACCGCCTGCAAGCTCGCAAGCAGCGCCTCGGGGGGCTGCGGCCTTGACCGCTGTGCGCGGCCCTGCACTGGTGGTCGCCGGCAGTTGCTCCAGTGCAACCCAGGCTCAGGTGGAACGGATGCGGGGGTGCCGACCCGCCTGGCGCCTCGATCCGGCGCAGGCGGTGCAAACCCCCGACACGGCGGTAGCCGAGGCGCTGCAATGGGCGCTGACGCGCCTGGGCGACGAGCCGATTCTGATCTATTCGACCGCCAGTGCCAGCGAAGTTCGGGCGGTACAGGCGGTGTTGGGCAGCCAGGCCGCTGGCGAAGCGATTGAAGAGGTGCTTGCGCGCATCACCCAGGCCCTGGTCGAGCACGGCGTGCGCCGCCTCATCATCGCCGGGGGTGAAACCAGTGGTGCCGTGGTTCGCCGCCTGGGCGTGCGCGCCTTGCGCATTGGTCCCGAAATCGCCCCCGGCGTGCCGTGGACGGTGACGCTCGATGGGAATGCCTTGGCTGAAGGAGCTGAAGGAGCTGAAGGGGCTGATGGGTCGG
>JBBAOE010000004.1:102833-113508 GCA_040401595.1 Burkholderiaceae bacterium | reverse complement strand
GATGGGTCGGATGGGTCGGGTAGGCGCGCCCAGCCCATGTTGGCGCTGGCGCTGAAATCGGGCAATTTCGGTGACCCGGACTTTTTTCTCCAGGCCTGGTCGAGGCTCCAGTGAATAGTGAGGAAGTGCGCCTGCGGGATCGAATCGTCGCCTTGGGGCGCTCCCTGTTTCAGCGCGGACTCACGGCCGGGTCGAGCGGCAATCTGAGCGCCCTGTTGCCCGATGGGCGCTGGTTGATCACGCCCACCAACGCCTGCCTCGGAGAGCTCGACCCCGCCCGTCTGGCGCTGCTTTCGCGCGACGGCGAGGTACTCGCCGGCGATCCGCCCTCCAAGGAGCAGGTGCTGCATCGGGCGATGTATGACGCCCGGCCACAAGCGCGAGCCATCGTTCATCTGCACGCAACGCATTCGGCGGCGATTTCCTGTCTCGACGGACTCGATCCGGAGAATTGCCTGCCGCCGCTTACGCCGTACTTCGTCATGAAAATCGGCCGCCTGCCCCTGGTGCCGTATCACCGCCCTGGCGATCCGGCGCTGGGCGGCGCGATCCGGGCGCTGGCGTGTCGGCATTGCGCCGTCCTGCTCGCCAACCATGGGCCTGTGGTCTCGGGTGAGAGCCTGGAGGCGGCGACCTACGCGATCGAAGAGCTGGAGGAGACCGCCAAGCTGGCACTCCTGCTACGTGGCGCCCCCGTGCGAGCGCTCGATGCGCGGCAGATTCAGGAGCTGCGCGACGTCTTCCCTCTTGAACCCAAGGATTGACATGCCCCGTCTCGCTGCCAACCTGTCGATGATGTTTACCGAGCATCCCTTCGAGGCGCGCTTCGAGGCTGCGGCTCGCGCGGGATTTCGGGCCGTGGAGTTTCTCTTTCCCTACGACTGGCCCAGCACCCAGGTCGCGCAGTGGCTGGCCGAGGCCGGCGTCGAAAATGTGCTCTTTAACCTGCCACCGGGCGACTGGGCCAGCGGTGAGCGAGGCCTGGCCGCGCTGCCCGGACGGGAAATCGAATTTCGCGCCGCATTGCGCAAAGCCCTCGACTATGCCCAGGTGCTTGGGACGCCCCGCCTGCATGTGATGGCCGGGTTGATTCCCGCCGGGGCCGATGCGGGGCTCCGAGCGCGCATGCGAGAGACCTACCTGGACAATCTGCGCTGGGCGGCGCAGGAGGCGCTCCAGGCCGAGCGCACCTTGCTGATTGAACCGATCAACCCGCGCGACATACCGGGCTATTGGCTCAATCATCAGCAGGAGGCGCTCGATGTGATCGCCGAAGTGGGGGCCCCCAACCTGCGCCTGCAGTTCGATCTCTACCACGCGCAAATTGTCGATGGGGATCTGACGCGGCGCATCGAACGCCAGGTGGAGCTCACGGGCCATGTGCAGATCGCGGGGGTGCCCGATCGTCACGAGCCCGACGCGGGGGAGCTCGCGATCACCCACTTGCTGGCGACGCTTGATCGCGTGGGTTATGCGGGCTGGGTGGGTTGTGAATACCGACCGCGTGGTCAAACCGAGGCGGGACTGGGCTGGATCGCGGCCGCGGCACCGTATGCGCGGTTCTGACCCTGGCGGCGCATTGGCGTGCGAAGACGAAAGAGCTGAGTGCGAAGACGAAAGGATCGGTCATGAACGTTTTGATCACCGGTGCAGCGGGTTTTTTGGGCCATCGACTGGCACGGGCACTCCTGCATCGCAGCCATTTGCGAGACCCACAGGGCGCGCCCGAGCCCATTGAAGAGCTGCGCCTGCTCGATGTCGTCCCCCCCAGCGCAGGCGCACAGGCCGAGCTGGCAGAGCTTGCCGACACGGCTGGGGTCCGACTGCGACTGATGACGGGCGATATCAGCGATACCGCTTTGCTGCGCACGCTGGTGGATGGGCAGACGCGCTCGATTTTCCATCTCTCGGCGATCGTCAGCGGCACCGCGGAAGCGAACTTTGATCTCGGCTGGTCGGTCAATCTGGACGGAAGCCGGGCGCTCCTCGAGGCATGCCGTCACGCGGATGCCCGGGCCCGGGTCGTCTTTACCAGCTCCGTGGCCGTCTATGGCGGCGCGCTCCCGGACCTGGTCGGGGACGACACCGCGCTCAACCCCCAGTCATCGTACGGCGCACAAAAAGCGATGGCCGAGTTGCTGCTGAGCGATTACACCCGTAAAGGCTTCGTCGATGGACGGGTCCTTCGGCTGCCCACGATCAGCGTGCGTCCGGGACGCCCGAACGGTGCGGCGTCTTCGTTTGCGAGTGGCATCATCCGCGAACCGCTGGCGGGTGAGACGGCCTGGTGCCCGGTCTCACCCCAGGTGCGCCTCTGGTTGCTGTCACCCGAGCGCGCGATCGAGGCCTTGATTCATGGTCACGAGTTGCCGACGCAAGCGCTCGGCCTGCGACGCGCTGTCAATCTGCCCGGTCTGAGTATTGCCGTGGCCGAGATGGCGCAGGCCTTGAGCCGGGTTGCCGGGCCCGAGGTGGCCGCTCGCATCGAGTGGCAACCCGACGAGCGGGTCGAGCGCATTGTCGCGACGTGGCCAGCCGCCTGGGACACGACGCGTGCGCTCGCGCTGGGGTTCATGCCCGATACGGACTTTGATGCCGTGATCCGGGCCCATCAACGCGAAATGGCTCGGCCCAACTCAGACGGTGAGCAGCAACTTTCCTGATCCCGCGCCTTCTTCCGCCTCCAGCATGCGGATGGGAAAGTTCCACAGTCGTTTGACGTGACGCATGACGCGCGTTGCCGCTTCGGTATCGAGCTGCCTGCCCTCGACCGGACGATAGCGCAGGGTCAGCGCACGCGTATTGGCGCGGGCGAAATCAAACACTTCGATTTCCGGAACCTGTTGATCGAGCTGGTAATGACGGGCGAGTTGGGAGCGTACGACCGAGAACCCTTCGAGGTCCTGCACGGCATCGACATTCCACTCGGTGGCGCCCGCATCGGCTGAAAATGCAAAGAGCTTGAGGTCGCGGACAACCCGGGGCGTGAGGAATTGCAAGAGAAACGAATCATCGCGGTACTGGGAAATCGCCTCACCGGCGACCTCGCGCAAAGACCGCCCGACAATACCGGGCATCAGTGCGGCATCCTGAGCATCAGGCTGCTCACAGATCCGGCGCAGATCCTTGAACACAGCGAAGCCCAGCGCATACGGGTTCAGGCCACTGTAGGGCGCCTGCCGAATGACCGAGGTGTGCGATTCCATCGTCTCCAGAAAATTGGCGTCCGAGAGCTGGCCGGCTTCGTGAAGCGCGTTGAGCAAGGTGTAGTGGGTAAAGGATGCGAACCCTTCGTTCAAAACTTTGGTCAGACGTTGCGGATGAAAGTACTCGGCAAACTTACGCACGATCCGTACGAGCTCTCGCTGCCACGGCTCAAGGCTGGGCGAATGTTTCTCGATGAAGTACAGCAGATTGTCATGCGGTTCGGCCGGGAATCGATCGGGTTTGGAGAACAGCGTGGGCTCGGCCGGGTTGGTCGTTGGTCGCAGGCTGACGAGTTCGTGTTGCGCGTTGGCCGCCATCGCAGTGCGCATGCGTTCGGCCTGCGCATCCCGTTCACGCTTTGAGTCAAGCCGGGTCGGGCGCTGGTAGCGGTCAATCCCGTGGTCCTGCAGGGCATGCGCAGCATCCAGCGTTTCCTCGACCCGATCAATACCGTAACGATCTTCGCATCGTCGGACGTAGTCACGCGCAAAGACGCAGTAGTCCAGAATCGCATCGGCATGCGATCTTTCTTTGAATAAATAATTATTCGCAAAAACAGCATTATGACCAAAGCAGGCATGGGCAATCACCAAGACCTGCATCGCCAGAGTGTTGGTCTCCATCAGATAGGCGATGGCTGGCCGGGTGTTGAGGACAATCTCGTAAGCGAGTGGTGAGCGGCCTGCCAGGTAGTTGCGCTGGGAACTCAGGAACGCTTTACCGAAGCTCCAGTGTCCGTAATGCACGGGTAATCCGACCGCGGCAACCGCGTCAAGCATCTGCTCGGCACAGATGATTTCGAGCTGATTCTCGTACAGTGGGAATCCGAAGATGCGCTCGAAGTGTTCGGCGCACAGATCGTGCGCCCGCTGCAAGTCAGAGAACACCCACTCGGTGCCGTTCAGCATGGCAGGAACAGGGCCCGGAATGCGGGGTAAACCTGATCACGGTTGGTCGCGTGGGCCATGCTCAAGAACTGGCCATCGGCGACGTTGCGGTAATGGCGAGCGAGCGTGCTGTTCTCTTCATTGCCCACGCCCAGATAGACCGCAAAGCGCAGCCGTTCGCGCAGGTTCTCGCTCAGGAACTGGGCCGAACGCGCACCATCGTCGCCAAATGCATCGCCATCACTGGCCTGCGCGAGGTACAGATTCCAGTTTTCAGGCTCATAACGACCTGCGATTTCTGAGACTTTATGGAGCCCCGCTAGGACGCGCGTTCCTCCGGACTTGGTGCCATGAAAAAATTCTCGTTCGTCGCATTCCTCAGCATCATCGGTATGACGCACGAAGACTAGCTCGACGCGGTCGTATTTTCTTTCTAAAAAAAGATAAAGTAACAAAAAAAATCTCTTTGCAATGTCCTTCAGATCTTCATCCATGGAGGACGACACATCCATCAGGCAGATCATGACAGCGGCAGTGCGTGGCAGCTGGAATGGCACGCTGGCGCGGTAGCGTAGATCGAGCTCGTCAAGGAAGGGAACGGTCCTCAGCTGGCGTTCGAGCTCTTCGATGTGTGCGCGCAGGCGCTCGGCCTCTTGCGGATCAGATGCGTTGGGGGCGTTGGATGCGGCTTTTTCCAGCCCACCGAGCGTATCGCGGGCCACCCGGAGCCGCTCGCGCAGGGCACCCGAGAGCGCGATACGTCGTGCCAGCGAGGTCTTCATGGTGCGCGGGACGGCGAGCGTTCCGGGGACGCCTTGGCGGGTATAGCCCGCCCGGCGCATGCGCGTTTCGGTGATGTCGGCCTGCTGGGTTCTGAGCAGGCGCGGAAGTTCAAGATCATCGAACAGAATGGCCAGATATTCGTCGCGCGTCAGGACGAAGCGAAACGCATCTTCGGAGTCCCCTTCGCCCGGCTCCTTGCCGCCCTGACCCTGGCCATCGCCTT
Source organism: Burkholderiaceae bacterium (assembly GCA_040401595.1). GTDB lineage: Bacteria > Pseudomonadota > Gammaproteobacteria > Burkholderiales > Burkholderiaceae_E > RFPW01. The sequence goes on along the minus strand of JBBAOE010000004.1, from coordinate 108,408 downwards.
GCGGTTTACGCGGGATTTTCTGGCCGCGGGTGAAGCGGTCGTTGCCCGGGAGGACACGGGACTCAGACCCTGTGCCAGCTCGGTGGCGGAAGCGGGGCTCTGAAATATCGTGCGGCGAGAGCTCGATCTCGGCGCCCTGGGTGGAATCTCGAATCGAGCGTTGTCGGGCCAATTCGGCCACTTTGGTACGCAACAGGCCCCGAAAGCGGCGCAAGAATCGCGCGCGGTTATCGGCCGATTTGTCACGACCCCGGTGGCGGGCGTCGATGAGCGTGCTCATGGGAGTCCTCGGACCAGGGGTTTGCTAGTTCTTTCGAGCAAGCATCCACCATTCCACCAGTCGACGAATCTGTCGCGGGGTATAGCCACGCACGCCCATCCGCTCGACAAATGCGCGGTGTTTTTCTTCGTCCGACTGGTTGCTTTTGGAGACAAAACTCACCACGGGCAAGATATCGTCGGTGGCGGCGAACATGCGTTTTTCGATCACTTCGCGCAGCTTTTCATACGTCGTCCAGGCTGGCGGCTGCCCGCCGATGCGCGCGCGCGCCCGCAGGACAAAATTCACGACCTCGTGGCGAAAATCTCGCGGGTTGCTGATGCCCGCAGGCTTCTCGATTTTTTCCAGCTCGACATTCAGCGCTGCCCGGTCAAACGCGACGCCCGTGCTCGGATCCACAAAGGGCTCGTCTTGGATCCAATGGTCTGCGAACAGCACGTAGCGATCAAAGAGTGCCTGACCGTAGTCGGCGTAGCTTTCCAGGTAGGAGGTCTGGATCTCTTTCTGGGCGAATTCGAGGTAGCGCGGCACCAGCCAGCCCTTGAGATGGGCCAGCGCGGTCTTTTTGGCGTCCTCCGACCAGTCTTCGCGGGCGATCCGCTCCTCGAGCGCCAGCATCAGGCTGACCGGATCGGCAGCGGTTTCGCCCGGATCTCGATCAAAGACGGAACTGATGACCTTGAACGCCCAGCGGGTTGAAATCCCATTCATCCCTTCCTGGTTGCCAGCGGCTTCGCGATATTCGGCGACTGTTTTGGCGCTGGGATCGGTGTCTTTGAGGTTCTCTCCGTTGTAGACCCGCATCTTGACGTAGAGCGACGAGTTCTCGGGCACGATCAACCGGCTGACGACGGTGAACTGCGCCAGGATGTCGAGCGTGCGCGGGGCGCACGGCGCGTCTTTGAGCGCTGAATTTGCCAGCATCTTGCGGTAGATCGAGACCTCTTCGTCGATGCGCAGGCAATACGGCACCTTGACGATATAGACCCGGTCGAGAAACGCTTCATTGGTTTTGTTATTGCGAAAGCTGAGCCATTCGGATTCGTTGGAATGGGCGAGGATCACGCCCTGGAATGGCATGGCGGCAAACCCCTCCGTGCCCTTGAAGTTCTTCTCCTGGGTTGCGGTGAGCAGCGGATTCAGGACCTTGAGCGGCGCCTTGAACATCTCGACAAACTCCAGCAGACCCTGATTGGCCAGACACAAGCCGCCCGAGTAGCTGTAGGCATCGGGATCGTCCTGGCTGAACCGGTCGAGCTTGCGGATATCGACCTTGCCCACGAGGGTCGAGATGTCCTGGTTGTTTTCGTCACCCGGCTCCACCTTGGCGATCGCACGTTGCTCGAGTTGACTGGGCCAGAGCCGGGCGACCCGGAATCGGGTCAGATCACCGCCATATTCGTCCATACGCTTGGTCGCCCACGGGCTGGCAATGCCCTGCAGATAGCGCGGTGCGATGCCGAATTCGGTGCCCAGTTGGGTGGCCAGGTCGGTGCCCGCAAACAAGCCCAGTGGCGATTCGTTGACGGGAGACAAGGAACCGTCTTCGGCCTGAAGGACATGGATCGGGTAACGCTCCATGAGGGTCTTGAGGCGTTCGGCCAGAGAGGATTTCGCACTGCCTACCGGGCCCAGCAGGTAAAGCACCTGCTTGGACTCTTCCATCCCCATGGCCGCGTGCCGGAAAAAGGACACGATCTGTTCGATGGTGTCCTCCATCCCGAAAAAGTCATGGAACGCCGCATAGCGGCGTAGCGTGCGGTTGCCAAACAGTCGCAACATCCGGGGGTCGGCACGCGTATCCACCGTTTGTGGCTCGCCAATCGCGGCCACCATTCGTTCGGCTGGCGACGCGTAGGTCAGAGGGTCTTCCCGACAGAGTCGAAACCAGTCCTCGATCGCGATCGATTCGCGGCGTTTGGATTCAAACTGGGTTCTGAAAGCGTCGAATAGGGTTGCAGCCATGTAAGTCCTCGGGTTGGGACGCACAACACCGTCCCTGTAGAGCGGACACCTTAAAAACCGATCGTGCGCCTGCGCCGGGTCAGCCGATATTGCGGCAGCTTCGGAGGACGTTGGCGCCCGACAGCCGGCACAGGTCTCATCCTCGCTGCTACGCCAAATGGGTCAAGCGCACACCGCACAGATTGAACTTCAACGCTCCAACCCGAAGGCTCGTTATACTTCGCCTCGCGCATGCCTGCGGCCGATTCGGCCCTCGGGGCTCATGTTGCCGGCATCCCGACCGGGGCGCCGTTTCCCGTGCGAGCGACGAGATCTGTTTCGCGTTCGCCGCCACCGCCGCTACCCGTGCGCTCCGATCGAGTTGACTCTGGGGTGCGGCAGGAGCTTCTCTCTTTGTCTCAAATCACTGACTTTGCCACCCTGGGTCTGGCGCCCGAATTGCTGCGCGCCATTGCCGATGCCGGCTATACCCAACCGACCCCGATTCAGGCTCAGGCGATTCCCCCCGTTCTGGCCGGCGGCGACCTGCTCGCTGCGGCCCAGACCGGGACCGGGAAAACCGCCGGTTTTACGCTACCGATCCTGCAGCGACTCCATGCACCGCGCCCAGAGGCGGCCGCCGCGCTGCCGGTCGGCCGGCCACGGTGCCTGATTCTGACCCCGACCCGTGAACTGGCCGCGCAGGTCGAGGAGTCGGTCCGCACCTACGGCAAGTACCTGCCAATGCGCTCGATGGTCATGTTTGGTGGGGTCGGTATGCAGCCCCAGATCGACGCCTTGCGCAAGCGACTAGACATTCTGGTCGCCACGCCAGGTCGTCTGCTGGACCACGTCGGTCAGCGAACCCTGGACTTGTCGGGGGTTGAAATTTTCGTCCTCGATGAAGCCGATCGCATGCTCGACATGGGGTTCATTCGCGATATCCGCCGGGTCCTGACCCTGTTGCCGGCCAAGCGCCAGAATCTGCTCTTCTCGGCAACTTTTTCGCAGGAAATCCGCACGCTCGCGCATGGGCTCCTCAACGCGCCGCGCGAGGTCTCGGTGACGCCGCGCAACACCACGACCGAACTGGTCGAGCAGACCGTTCATTTGGTGGATCGGGCGGCGAAAGCGGGGCTGCTTTCGCACCTGATCCGAACGCAACAATGGCGTCAGGTGCTGGTATTCACCCGGACCAAGCACGGGGCCAATCGCCTGGCCGAGCGCCTGGAGCGCGATGGCATTGCGGCGATGGCCATCCATGGCAACAAGAGCCAAAGTGCCCGCACACGGGCCCTGAGTGGATTCAAGGAGGGATCGATCCCGGTTCTGGTGGCCACCGATATCGCCGCTCGCGGCCTCGATATCGATCAGCTTCCCCAGGTGGTGAATTTCGAGCTGCCGAATGTTCCAGAAGACTACGTGCACCGCATTGGCCGTACCGGCCGTGCGGGACGCCCGGGGGCAGCCGTCTCGCTGGTCGAACCGGACGAGCAGAAACTCCTGGTCGGGATTGAACGACTCATCGGCAAGCGCATCGAGCGGGCCCCTCGGGTCGACGGTTTTGTCGCGCCTACCGGCGCCGCGGCGGCGGCGGAATTGCGCGATGATCGCCCGCCGTTGCCGCCGCGACGTCCTCGGGCGGGTCCTGGTGCGGGGCCGCGCGCCGGTGCGCCTGGCCAGGAGCCCCGAGGGGGTTCTGGCGGCGCCAGCGCGACCGGCCGACGCGTGTTTGGGGGCCCGGTCGGGGCTGCCAGCGGGGCTCACCGACCAGCGTCGCGCGCACCCCGATGATGGAATTGCCGGCGCCGCTGCAGCGCCAACTCGACCGCCTCGAAGATGCCCTGCTTGAGGGTAGGGCGATCACGGAGGGGGTCGAATTCGATGCGATCACGGGGTTTTTCGAGGATGAGCATCTCGACGGGCTGCCGCAGGTGCTGGCGCACGGTTTCGTCGCGGCCTTGCCCACGGCGTTTGGCGCCCTGTTTCATGATCAACGCCTGATCGAGGCCTTGGCGCTGGCGCCCGCCGAGGCGCTCGACGCGGCGCTGCGATTGCAGTTCATGACCGCCTGCGTGTCCGAGGTCCTGCTCGCTGAACCGGGCGACACGCTGGTGGCAGGGCATTTGCGTTGCGGCTTGCTGGCGTTACGCGTCGCCACCAGTGAGGCCGTGCTCGCCCTCGCAGACGATGGGGAGGCGCTGATCTGGGCGGGGATTTTTCCAGACTATGAGGCCTTTGAAGCCGATTTGCGGGAGCGCGGATACTGGCTCAGCCTAGCCGATTGGGAGGCGCTACCGGTCGATGAGCGGCTGAGGTTGTGGGGTTGATCGCGAAATCTCGCACCGCCTGAAGGTTCGATTGCGGTTCCAATCCTGGGGTCAGTCAGGAGAATTGGATGCCGGCTTTCACATCGCGTTGGATGGGGTATCTTTGGCAACGCAGCGTTCTGCGCCCCTGGCAACGTACGCAACTCGGACTGTTTGCCCGCACGATCGAGGCGTCGGAGCGCGAGATCGAGCTGATTCAGGCCGAACGCTCGCGCCAGATCGAGGCGATTCATCATCGCGCTGAGGAGGCGCTGCAAGAACTCGACACCCGGGTCGCCCAGGCCCGCGAGGCGCTGGAATTCCGGATCGGCTTCTACGCCCACAAGAGCGAGACGATTCGCGCGCAGTTACTCGATGATCAAGTGGTGACGCGTCGTCGCAATCGGGCCCGAGGCCTACCCGCCGGGGTGCGCTACGTCTGAGCGCTCGTGGCGCTTGAGCCGCGCCACGAGCGCGCCCAGGCCGTCGTCCTGCACGCCGAGTCGGGCCAGCGCTTCCCAGGTATTGATCGCGTAGTCTCGATTGGGCCCGCGTTCGCCGCAGCAGCAAGAGAGCCGCCGGACAACCTCATCCTCGGACAGTCGTACGTACGACGCGTTGTGGCGATCGGCCACGAAGGTCAGGGCACGGACTGCGCGCCCGTCGACCAGACGCGCGTCGACGACCCGGGCCTGATAAACCCGATTGGGCATTTCACGCGCATAGAGGTAATCGATCGCGATACGACGCGAGGCGGGTTCGAGCCGGAAAGCGACCCCATCGACACAACCCCCGCGGTCAAGTCCCAGGACGATGCCCGGCGCGGCCGGGGTCCCGCGGTAGAGCGTCGAGTGAATACAAAAGGCGCGGTGCCAGCCATGGACCCGAGCAAGGCTGGTTTCGGTGTGGGCAAATCCAGGATCCCAGATCAGGGAGCCATAGCCGAAGACCCAGTCGACGGCGAGAACGGGATCTTCCGGGGCGGGATCTTCGGGGATGTGACCTTCGGGGATGTGACCTTCGGGGATGTGACCTTCGGGGA
>JBBAOE010000004.1:61489-102733 GCA_040401595.1 Burkholderiaceae bacterium | reverse complement strand
CTTCGGGGATGTGACCTTCGGGGACGGCTGACGGTGCCAGACCGGAGGAGTCAGCAAGGGCAGCGTCCGCTTCGGATCGGGAGAGGTCCATTCAATTGGATTGTGCTACGGATTGATGAAAACCCCAAGCCCGAGCGGACGTTTTTTTGGAGGATTTTTGACGCAATCAGCCTTTCGGCGGAGTCGTTTTGACCGATTTAGCCGCAGATTTGGCTGCGGGTTTGACGGGGGACTTGGTCAGAGGCTTGCCCGGGGATTTGCGGGCAGGTTTGTCTGTCGTCAAGGCGCCTGGCTTGGCGGCCCGTTTAACCGGGGCTAGGGTGGTGGAGGCTTCGGCTTCGCTGGCGATCCCTGTAACCGCCACGCCAACCGCCCCAGCCGCCTTCAAGGCGGCCTTGGTGCCGGTCTTGGCGCTGGGGCGAGCCGCCGCGACGACGGCGGCGGAGGCCACCGCGCCCACTCTGGCCCCGGTACCCGCGCGGGCGGGACGCTCTGGGCGGGGTTCGAATTCGAAGCCGATCTTGCCCTGGGCGTCGCGCACGAGAAACGCTTTGAATTTGCGCCTAGTGCGGGCGGAAACAAAGTCGGGCAGGAGGTCGGTGCGGCCGTTTGCCAGAAGCTTGCCCATTTGTTCGTTCGACACTTCCTGCTGCAGGATGATTTTACCGGAGCGGAAGTCGCAACTTCGCACCGGCCCAACCGCGTGCTCACAGACGTAATACAACCCCTTTTCGAACACGCGCGCCTGACATTTTGGGCAAGGTCCGAGCGGCGTGCGGTCGGAGAAGTCTTCAGGCTCACTGCCCGCCTCGCTTTCTGGCCCTGAGCCCTGTCCAAAATCAAACTCGAGCTTGTGTTCGGGGGTGATTTTCAGAATGGCAGCAAACGGGCGGCCGATTTTGCTGCGAAACCCCTGTAAGGGACCCAGCGTGCGCTCGCGCAGCAATTGTTCGACTTCCGGGATTTCGAACGAGCGGCTTCCGGGGTTTTTTGAAATCGAGAACTCGCATTGCGTGCAGGCGAAACGCCGATAATTCTCCCGAACTTCCCCGCCGCATTGCGGGCAGGGTGCCTGAAGGGTCGCGTAATCACCGGGGACCGTATCGGATTGGTAGGATTTGGCCCGTTCGACGATGCGCTCGGTCATGGCGGAGATCTCCCGCATGAACACGTCGCGCGCCATTTTTCCCTGCTCGATTAGCTTGAGCTTGTGCTCCCATTGCCCGGTGAGTTCGGGCAACGTCAGTTCCTGCACGCCCAGGCCTCGCAGCAGGGTCAGTAACTGAAACGCTTTGGCGGTCGGTTGAAGATCGCGCCCCTCGCGCAGAAGATATTTCTCGTCGATCAGTCCTTCGATGATCGCCGCCCGGGTGGCCGGCGTGCCCAGGCCTTTTTCGCTCATCGCGGCGGCGAACGCCGCTTCTTCGATCTCGTCGCCCGCATGCTCCATCGCCGACAGCAGGGTTCCCTCGTTGTAGCGCGGGGGCGGCTGAGTCTGCAATCCGACGCGCTCGATCTGATCGAGCGCAACCTGCTCCTGGGCCTGGACGGCCACCAGAGTGGCATCGTCTTCCTGCGCTTCGCGGCCATAGATGGCGAGCCACCCGGGGGCTTTAAGCACCTTGCCAGTGGTCCGGAAACGGTGACCCTGAACCGTCGTCGTGCGCGTCGTCACGAGATATTCGGCCGGTGGAAAAAACACGGCCAGGAAGCGGCGCGCCACCAGATCGTAGATTTTCTGCTCCGCCTCCGAGAGCGCGCGGGGAGCCTGCGCGGTCGGAATGATGGCGAAGTGGTCCGATACCTTCGCGTTGTCAAAGACGCGTTTGCTCGGCCTGACCCAGCCCTGCGCCAGCGCCTGCTGGGCAAATGGGCCCAGGGCGGCGCCAGCCGAGCGCTCCGGGGCACCGGCTGCATCGACCATCGATTGCATGACTTCGGAAACGGTCGCGAGATAGTCCTCGGGCAGGTGCCGCGAGTCGGTTCTCGGGTAGGTCAGGACCTTGTGTTTTTCATATAGCGCTTGGGCGATCGAGAGCGTCGTTTTGGCCGAGAATCCAAACCGGCTATTGGCCTCACGCTGCAGCGTGGTCAGGTCGTACAGCGCGCCCGACTGTTGATTGCTGGGTTTGGACTCATCGACCACGGTCCCGGGGTGCCCGCTGCATTCGGCCACGATCGCTTCGGCCTGCGCCAGGTCCCAGATACGATCAGCGCGCGCATGGTCGTCGCCTTCGGGTTTGCGAAAGGCGGGCTCGAACCACTTGCCGTCATACTGGCCCGCCTGGGCGCCAAAGCGTGCGCGCACTTCCCAGTAGTCGCGGGCAACAAAGCGGCGGATCTGCTCTTCCCGGCCGACCACAATGGCCAGGGTTGGCGTTTGGACCCGCCCGACGGTGGTCAGGAAAAATCCGCCATCGCGCGAGTTGAACGCGGTCATGGCCCGCGTGCCATTGATGCCAACCAGCCAGTCGGCTTCCGAGCGACAGCGGGCGGCGGCGCTGAGTTCGACCTTGTCGTCTTGCAAACTGGCAAAGCCCTGACGGATCGCAGCAGGGGTCATCGACTGCAGCCAAAGCCGGCGAACCGGTTGCTTGGCCTTGGCGAACTGGGCGATCTGCTGAAAGATCAGCTCGCCCTCACGGCCGGCGTCGCAGGCATTGATGAGCAGATCGACGTCCTTGCGCCGAATCAGCTTGGCCAACATCTTGAGCCGATCCTCATTGCGCGCGATCGGGCGCAGATCAAAATACGACGGGATCACGGGCAGGTTCGCAAAAGACCATTTGCCTCGTTTGACTTCGAATTCTTCCGGTGCCGCGATTTCAACCAGATGCCCCACGGCGGAAGACAGTACGTATTGTTCATGCTCGTAATGCTCCCCCTGACGGGTGAAACCGCCCAGCACGCGGGCGATGTCAGCGGCGACCGACGGTTTCTCGGCAATGATGAGGGCCTTGGCCATAGTCGGGGCAATGTCGATCGTGGGGGGGTTAAAGACACGGCGGGGTGGCCGGATGCCCTAGAGTGGGGCGGCGGCCATCCTAGCTGGCTCGAGCGCGCCGTGGCAAGTCGGATTTTTGATTGGGTCAGCGTAGTCGTTGCCAGCGCCCATCCTCCAGGCGGGCTGCGACCCCATGGAGCTCCCATCCCAGAAGGCGCACGTTCCAGCAGGCGGCGGGCTCGCCGCTGCGAAGAATCAGGGACTCGATGCCTGCAGGTTCCCAGCCCAGCTGCTCCAGCGCAGGGTCGTGCTGCGCTGTCGGCACAAGGCGCTCCGGCGCCGCGACCGGTACCACAAGGTGCGGAAATTCCGCCAGGACATCGTGTGCGGTTTCGACCAGCTTTGCGCCTTCGCGCAGCAGCGCGTGGCAACCGCGGGCAAGTGCGGAGTGGATCGAACCCGGGATCGCAAACACCTCGCGTCCGAGATCGGCCGCCAGTCGCGCCGTGATCAGCGAGCCACTCCTGGCTGCGGCCTCCACCACCAGAACCCCCTGTGCGGCGGCAGCGATGAGACGATTGCGCCGCGGGAAGTTGCTCGGGTGCGCAGGCGTACCGAGTGCCAATTCGCTCGCGATGGCGCCACCGCGCTCGACGATCGAGCGCGCCAGAGCCTGGTGATGCGCCGGGTAGACGCGGTCGATTCCGGTGCCGATGAACGCGACCGTGCCGCCGTGTTGGCCGAGCGCGCCCTCGTGGGCCGCACCGTCAATGCCTTGGGCGAGGCCACTCAGGATGGTCAGACCGGCCTGGGACAGATGCTGGGCAAAGTGTTTCGCGTGCTCAAGACCCACAACGCTGGCCTGGCGGCTGCCGACGATGGCCATCGAGGGGCTCGTGAGCCGCGCAGGATCGCCCAAGACGTAGAGCAGGCAGGGCGGATCGGCAAGATCCAGCAGACGTGCCGGATAGGCCGGGTCGTCCAGGGTCAGCAGCGTGCGCTCGCCCCGGCCATGCAACCATTCGAGCGCTCGGTGCACGGCGGCTTCGCGCGCTGGATCGGCCTCGAGCAGGGCACGCGCGCGCGCGGCGCCGACGACCGCCGTGAGCCGCTGCGCATCCTGGGCGAAGATCGATGCGGGCGGGCCAAATGCGCCCAGCAATGCCCGGATGGCCGCCGGTCCGACCCCAGGGGTGGCGCTCAGGTGCAACCAAGCGCGCGCATGCATGCTAAAGTCAGGATCCAATTCGACGCCTTCTCGATTCGGGACACAGACGATTTTGGTGCTCCGGCGGGTGGGTATCGTGACCGCTGGTCGGCCCGGATCGCCCAGCCGCTGCTCCGTTGCTTCGGGCAGGGGTTGGTTGCCAATCCGGGATTGGGTTTTGCAACCCGTGCTTGACGGATCCTCCCCGTGAAGGGTGTGACATGGCCTTGTTGACGATTCTTAAATATCCCGATCCCCGCCTACACACGGTTGCCCGACCGGTGGCGGTGGTCGACGATCGGGTTCGGGCGATTGTCCGCCAGCTCGCCGATACGATGTACGACGCCCCGGGAATCGGATTGGCTGCGACGCAGTGCGATATCCATGAGCGCATTGTCGTCATTGACGTCTCTGAGGGGCTGAACGAGCTGCGCGTCTTCATCAATCCGGAAATCATTCACAGCAGCGTTGAATCGAAGGCCTGGGAAGAGGGGTGCCTCTCGGTGCCCGGCGTGTTTGACGAGATCGAACGGCCCGATCGGGTGACCGTGCGGGCGCTCGATGCGTTTGGCCAAAGCTTCACGGTCGAGGCCGATGGGCTGCTGGCCGTGTGTCTGCAGCACGAACTGGATCATCTGAATGGACGAGTCTTCGTCCAGCACCTCTCCCGGCTCAAGCAGACCCGCATTCGTGGCAAGCTGCTCAAGGCGGAACGCGAGCTCGCCTGAATCCGAACATCGAGGGCGATCGCCCGCTCGAACCGGGCCCGCCGTTTCGGGTCCTGTTCGCCGGCACGCCCGAGTTCGCCCGGGTGGCCCTGGAGGCGATCCACGGCGCCGGGTTCCGCGTCGTTGGGGTATTAACCCAGCCGGATCGGCCTGCGGGCCGTGGCCTGCGAGCGCGCCCCAGCCCAGTCAAGGCCTGGGCGCAGGCGCAGGGGCTGGCGGTCGATCAGCCACCGAGCCTGCGCGCTGAAGCGGTCCAGGCGCGGCTCGCCGCGCTGGCACCCGACCTCATCATCGTGGCGGCCTATGGCCTGATCCTGCCGCAGGCTGTGCTCGACCTGCCTCGATTGGGCTGCCTGAACATCCATGCCAGCCTGCTGCCACGCTGGCGCGGGGCGGCGCCTATTCATCGCGCCATCGAGGCGGGTGATCCGCAGACGGGCATCACGATCATGCGCATGGAGGCCGGGCTCGACACCGGTCCCATCGTGTCGGTCCACCCGGAACCGATCACCCCCAACGACACGAGCGCGACTTTGCACGATCGCCTCGCGCGTCTCGGTGCGACGGCCATCGTCGGTGTGCTCGATCGCCTGCAAGCGCTCGAACGCGGCCCGGCTGCGCCGCCAGCGGATTGCGCCGCGGCGCGCGCCCTGTTGACCGGCGTGGTGCAGCCGTCGGCAGGGGTGACCTATGCCGAGAAGATCGGTCGTGCCGAGGCGCAGATTGACTGGCACGAGTCTGCGCACCTGATTGCCCGTCGCATTCGAGCGTTTGATCCCTTTCCCGGCGCGCTCGCACACCTGCACGGTGAAACCTTCAAAGTCTGGCGCGCGCAGGGCGATGGGCAGGCAGCGTCTGCGGCGCCGGGCACGATCCTTCGCGCAGGGCCGCAGGGACTCGTGATCGCCTGCGGGGCTGGGCAGCTGACGATGTTCGAATTACAGCGCGCCGGTGGGCGTAGGCTCGAGGTCGAACGCTTTCTGCAAGGCCATCCAATCGCACCGGGCATGGTGTTGGATTCGCCGTCGAGGCCGCACTGAGCACGCCCAGCCAGCGTGCTGCCCTGGCGCAGGAGATCGCGGCTGCAGCGGCTGCGCTCGAGCGCCTGGCGAGTGGGACGCATCTACCGGAGGCGTTGGACCAGGAGTTGGCGCGCTGGTCCTTGCCCGCCGATTCACGCGCACCGGTGCGCGATATGGCCTACGCCACGGTGCGCAGGCTTGGCACCGCCCAGTCCATTCTGGCGCGGCTCGCTTCGCGACCGATTGCACCGCCACTGGCTGCGATCCTGCACACGGCGCTGGTGCAGTTGATCGATCCGGTCCGCCCGCCCGCCATCATTGTCGATCAGGCGGTTGCTGCGGTCCGGGGGACTGCCCGAAACCCCCGCCAGGCGGCCAGCGAGGGTGGCTTTGCGAATGCCATCCTGCGGCGCTTTCAACGCGAGCGTGAACCCCTTCTTGCGGCGCTGCACCGCGAGGCGCACGTCGGGCAGACGGACCCGGACTGGCCGTCCTGGTGGGTGCTGCAGTTGCGCCAGGACTACCCCGAGCAGTGGCGCGAATTGCTGCGTGGCGCCGCGCAAGCGCCGCCGCTCACGCTGCGGGTGGATCGGTCCCGCCTGAGCCTGGATGCGTATTTGGCGGTGCTTGAGGCGCACGGGATGGCGGCGTGTCAGGTGGGACCGCAGGCGATTCGGCTTGAGCGGGCTTGCCCGATCGACCGCATTCCAGGGTTTGCGCAGGGCCTCGTATCGGTGCAGGACGCCGGTGCCCAATTGGCTGCGTCGTTGCTGGGCGTCGAACCCGGTCAGCGGGTATTGGATGCGTGCGCAGCCCCGGGCGGCAAGTCGGTCCATCTGCTGGAACTCGCGGCGGTCGAACTCGTGGCGCTGGACGTCGATGCGCAGCGCCTGCAGCGGGTTCGCGCGAACCTGGAGCGCTGCGGGTTTGCCGTCGCCAACGAAAAAACGTCAGGCGACCAGGAACGCGCTGGAGGGCCCTTGGTGCCAACCGGTTCAGACGATCCGCAGGCACTCGGACCCCGTCCGGGAGCGCCCCCGTTGATCTTGGACGAGGGCGCGGTTGACGCGGCGTTTGAGGGCGCGATCGCGGGGTCGATCGACGGGTGGGCCATCCGCGCACCAAGGCCAGCGGTTCAGCTGCGTGCGGCCGATGCTGCCCAACCCGAGCGCTGGTGGGATGGACGGGCGTTCGACCGAATCCTGCTCGACGCGCCCTGTAGCGCTTCGGGTATCGTGCGGCGCCATCCGGATATCCGTTGGCTGCGCCGCCGTGGTGATCTTGCGACACTTGCGGCAACACAGCGCAGGCTTCTCGACGCGCTATGGCCCCTGCTCGCACCGGGTGGTAGATTGCTTTACGTGACTTGTTCGGTCTTTCAGGCGGAGAACGAGGCGGTGGTTCGGGCGTTTGTGGAGGCGACTGCCGATTGTCAGCGGCTCGCGCTGCAGTGGTCGTTCTCGCCTGGGCCGCTAGAGTCGCTCGCGCAGATGCTCCCCGTCGTGAGCGGACAGCGGGACCACGATGGTTTTTTTTATGCGCTGCTCGCCCGGGACGCCGTCGCACTGACAAGCCCGACACCCTAGTTCTTCTCTGTCTCTGCCGTCGAATTTTGCCTTTTTCTGTGTTCCGAAGATTCTTCGCGCTCGCGCTGTCGTTAGGGCTTGCGCTGGGACTGGCGCCGGCAGGATGGGCTGCGAATGATGCGATCGAACTGACTGCGGTGGCCTTGCGCCCCGCACCGAGCGAGGCGGACGCGTGGGTACTTTCGGCTGACTTTGAACTGACCCTGGGGCCCGAACTGGAGGAGGCCGTCAACCGCGGGCTGCCGCTGTACTTTGTCGCTGAGTTTGAACTCAGCCGCCCCCGCTGGTGGTGGTGGGACGAGCGGGTCAGCCAGTCCAACCGAACCTGGCGCTTGTCCTATCATGCGTTGACCCGACAGTATCGGGTTGGCCTCGGGGCCTATGTCCAACGCTTTGCGACCTTGCCGGAGGCGCTGGCGGCGATTACCCGGATCCGCGGGTGGACGGTGATCGATCGCGAGCGCTTGCGTTCGGTCTGGCCCTTGCTGGATCGGGAACGCCTGCGCGCCAATGAACAATATATGGCCTCGTTACGGCTGCGCCTCGACACCACGCAGCTGCCCAAGCCGCTGCAAATGAACGCACTGACCAGCCGCGACTGGAACCCAGCCGCCGAATGGACACGATTTCCCTTTACGCCCGAGACCGCGAAAAGCGCGCCGTAGGCCGCGCGCTGCGGCTGGCGCTGATCGCTTCGGTCGCGCTCGCCGGGGTTCTGCTCGCATTCCTGGCGACGGCTAGCGCCAATACCGCCCTGTTTGAGCGGCACTATCCGCTGCTTTTGTGGGGAAATGCCGCCATTGCGGTGGCGCTTGCGCTCCTGACCGCTGAGCTGATTCGTCGCATCGCCGTGCGGGCCCGGCGACGGGTTTTTGGCAGCCGCCTGATGATCCGTCTCGCATTGACCTTTACCGCGATGGCGGTATTGCCGGGCTTGCTGATCTACTTTGTCGGGGTGCAGTTTCTGGGCCGCTCGATCGAGTCCTGGTTTGATGTGCCGGTGGACCGTGCGCTCGAATCAGGCGTCAATCTGGGCCGCTCGGCCTTTGAAGCGATCCAGGCCGATCTGGTGGCCAAGGCCCGTCGCATGGGCAATGAATTGGCGGATCAACCCTTCGCGCAGTGGCAGTCCGATTTGGACCGCATTCGCGACCAATTGGGGGTCCAGGAGGCGATGGTGCTCTCGGCGAGTGGGCGTTTACTGATTTCCAGCGGGGCGCCGTACGCGCAGCTGGCAGCGGACCTGCCTTCCTCGCAGATCCTGCAGCAGGTGCGCCTGACACGCCAGTATGCGGCGGTCGAGGGCCTGGATCTGCTTGGCGAATCGTCCGAACCCGGATCGATTCTGGGGCAAGCGGGTCCGGCGCTGCCGGGTGCGGTTCACGCCCCGCTCAAGGTCCGGGTCGTGCGACCGATCCCGACCAGCCGTCCGGGCGATGAACTGCGCTTTCTGCAGGTGCTGCAGCCCGTACCGCTGACCCTGGCCGTGAATGCCGATGCCGTTACCTCGGGGCAGCGGGAGTACCAGCAGCTGTCCCTGTCGCGCCAGGGTTTGAAGCGCATTTTTAACGTGACGCTCACCTTGACCTTTTTGTTGACCATCTTTTCGTCGGTCGCGGGGGCGTTTCTCCTGTCGGGCTGGTTGACCGGTCCGCTGACCATGCTGGCGGCTGGAACCCGCGCCGTTGCCGAGGGCGACTACCGGCCGGTCAAGGACTATGGGGGACGCGATGAGTTGGGCGTCTTGACGCAGTCGTTCAACACCATGACCCGACAGCTCGGGGAGGCCCGCGCACAGGTCGCCGCTCAGCAGCGCGATCTGGAGCAGGCGAAGGCTCGACTCGAACGCGTATTGGCGAGCCTGAGTGCGGCCGTGCTCGCGTTTGACGACCAATACCGTCTGACGATGGCCAACCTCGCGGCCGATCGGATCCTGGGCCTGGGTGTTTCGAACTGCCTGGGTCAATCGATCGACTCGCTGCCCGGCATTGCGCCGCTGGCGCCGCAGATTCGCGAGGCCTTCGATGAATCGAGCCGCCGCGGCGCCGATCACTGGCAGCGCCAGTTTGTCATTGGCCAGCACCCAGGTGATCCTGCGCCATGGGATCCCTCGGGCCCGGGCGACGCGCCCGAGGCGGGTCTGGCGGGCAATGTCACGACACCGCAGGGGCGCACGCTGCTTGCCAACGGGACGACCCTGCCGGGCGCGGCCAGCCCATTGCCGGGCGCAGATGGGCTGCTGATCGTCTTCGATGATGTCAGTGAGGTGGTCTCGGCCCAACGCACATTGGCCTGGAACGAGGTTGCCCGACGCCTTGCCCACGAAATCAAGAATCCGCTGACGCCGATTCAGCTCACGGCCGAGCGGCTCCCGCGCAAACTGGCAGGAAAACTCGACGCGGTCGACGCCGAATTTTTGCGCCGTGGGGCCGCGACCATCGTCAATCAGGTCGAGGCCTTAGCGCGTATGGTGGACGATTTTCGGAGCTATGCAAGATTGCCAGCGGCGCAACTGATACCGCTCGATCTGAACGAGCTCGTGCGCGAGGTCTTATTGCTCTACGGCGGGCAGGAGACGGAAGGCGAGCTTGAAACTGGCGCGGGCGTCATGGTGCGCGCGCGCCTGGCCGAGCTGCCTCGCGTCCTGGGCGATGCGTCGCAGCTGCGCCAGGTCCTGCATAACCTGATCAAAAATGCCCAGGAGGCGATGGCGTCTGGCGCGGGGCGTCGAATCGACATGAGCACCACCGTGATTCGCGCGGGCACCGCTGGGGTCACGGCAGGGGTGCGGTTACGGGTTCGTGATGAAGGCCCGGGCTTTGCGCCTGGGGTCCTGGCGCGGGCGTTCGAACCCTATGTCACGGCCAAACCTCGGGGGACTGGACTGGGCCTGGCGATCGTGCGCAAGATTGTCGACGAGCATGGCGCGCGGATCGCTCTGGAAAATCGGCTCGACGCCGATGGCGTCATTTGCGGCGCCCAAGTTGAAATTACATTTACCCGAATCGTGGTTTAACCGTTTGGCCTTGATGCCGCTTCATCTATAGTGGCGGCTTGGCAACAATGGTGGGAACCGGCGGCATTTCCCTGGGCGAATCGATGGCAAGGCATGGCTGATATTTTGGTCGTCGACGACGAGGTCGGCATCCGTGAACTACTCGCTGAAATTCTTGGCGATGAGGGACATACGGTTCATTTGGCGAATTGTGGGCATCGAGCCCGGGCCTTGCGCGACGAGGCGCGCCCGGATCTGGTCTTGCTTGATATCTGGATGCCCGATCAGGATGGGTTGACGGTCTTGCGCGATTGGGCTGCGCGCGGGCAACTGACGATGCCGGTCATCATGATGTCGGGACATGCCACCATCGACACGGCGGTTGAAGCCACGCGCATTGGCGCGCTCGATTTTCTTGAAAAGCCGATCGCGCTGCAAAAATTGCTTCGTGCCGTCGCGTCCGGGCTTGAGCGCGGACGTGCGGGCCCGATCGAGGTCCCGGTCCTGGCGCCGGTCTCGGGCGATCGTAGCCTGCTGGTCGCCCCCAGTGCGGGCGTTGCCCCGGATGCTCGCAATGCCGAGGGACTCGGATTGAGCGGGGCATCGATCGGACACGACGCCCTGCCGCTGGACATGCCCTTGCGAGAAGCCCGCGATGTGTTTGAACGGGTTTATTTTGAGCACCATTTGGTGCGCGAGCAGGGCAGCATGACGCGGGTGGCCGAGCGGACCGGGCTCGAGCGTACGCACCTGTACCGAAAGCTCAAGCAACTGGGCATCGATCTGACCCGCGGAGCATGGCGTCGGATCGTTTGATCCGCGCTGCTGAGCGCACCAGGCTGGCCCCGTGAAAATCATCGTTCTGGGTGCGGGCCGGGTCGGGGAGTCGGTTGCCGAGAGTCTCGCGTCGGAGCGCAATGACATCACGATCATCGATCAGGATCCGGCGCGGCTCGCCAAGCTGCGTGAACGCCTCGATGTGCGGGTCGTCGCCGGTAATGGACTGTTGCCCAGCACCTTGGCCGCGGCTGGCGCAGAAGACGCGGATATGCTGATCTCGGTGGCGGCGATGGATGAAACCAATCTGGTCGCGTGCCAGATCGCGGCCCGGTTGTTTAACGTGCCGTTGCGAATTGCGCGGGTGCGCGCGACCGAATTCGATGCCTACCCGGAGCTACTGGGCGAAGGGGGCTTTGCGGTCAACCACATGATCTGTCCTGAGCAGACGGTGACCGAAACGATCTCCAAGCTGATCGAATTTCCGGAAGCGCTACAGGTCCTTGAATTTGCGGGTGGACGGGTCAGCCTGATCGCGGTCCGGGCCTATGCCGGTGGGCCGCTCGTGCGGCACCCCATTCGCGAGCTGCGCAGTCATATTCCAAACATCGACACTCGCATCGTTGCGATTTTTCGTAATGACCGGGCGATCCGACCCGATGGCGACACCATGGTCGAACCGGGCGATGAAGTGTTCTTTCTCGCGCCCAGCGAGCATATCCGCACGGTGATGAGCGAGTTGCGGCGCATGGACAAGCCGGTGCGCCGCGTGATGATCGCGGGCGGTGGCCGGATCGGGCTGCGCCTGGCGCGCGCCCTGGGCGAGCGCTATGAGGTCAAGATCATCGAACGCTCGCGTGTGCGCGCCGACTACCTCGCCCGGGAAGTGCCGGCCTCCGTCGTCGTGTTGGAGGGCGATGTGACCGACGAGGAGTTGCTGAGCGATGAAGGGGTTGATACGACCGATTTGTTTGTCGCGGTCACGAGTGATGATGAGAACAACATCATGGCCGGTTTGTTGGCCAAGCGCATGGGAGCGAATCGAACGATCGCGCTGATCAACCGGCGCGCCTATGCGGAACTGATGCAAGGCAGCCGGATCGATATCGCCATCGTTCCGGCGCAGGCTACGATCGGAAAGCTGCTCACCTACGTGCGTCGTGGCGATATGGCGGCCGTGCATTCGCTGCGCCGCGGTGCGGCGGAAGCGCTCGAAGCGGTCGCCCATGGCGATGCCGCGTCGTCTAAGGTCGTCGGGCGACGGATCGAACAACTCGCCCTACCCAAGGGCGCGATGATTGGCGCGCTCGTGCGTCGCGAACCCGGCGGAACGTTCAAGGTCATCATGGCCCACCATGACACCGTGATCGAGAGCGATGATCATGTCATCGTCTTTTGTGATGATCGTCGTCAGGTGCCGGCGGTTGAAAAGCTGTTTCAGGTGAGCATCGGATTTTTCTGATGGCCGTCTCCGACCGATCCCTGGCCATGGTTCGGTTGCTCGGCGGCCTGCTGTTGCTCTTTGCGCCGACGTTCCTGTTGCCCCTGGGCTGGTCGCTGTGGCTCGACGATGGCCACTGGCAGGCTTTCGCTTCGGGTGCCGGCGCCAGCGTCCTGGCGGGTCTGCTGCTGTGGGCGATTGGGCGTCCCCATCGATCCGAATTGCAGCCCCGCGATGCCTGTCTGCTGGTCGTCGCGGCTTGGTCGGCCTGCGCCCTGCTGGCCACGTTGCCGTTTCGTATGCTGTTGCCCGACCTGTCGTCCACCAGCGTGCTCTTTGAGGCGATGGCCGGTCTGACGACGACGGGCGCAACGGTGCTGACGCAGCTCGAACGGTTGCCGCAATCCCTCCATGTCTGGCGCAGTCTGTTGCAATGGATTGGCGGTCTCGCCATCATTGTCATGGCGGTTGCCGTCCTGCCGATGGTGGGCGTGGGCGGGATGCAGCTCTACCGCGCCGAGGCCCCCGGGCCGATGAAGGCGGGTCAGATCGGTCCGCGGATCGTGCAGGCGGCCAAAGCACTCTGGCTCGTCTACGTCATCCTCACCGCGGGATGCCTCCTCGCCTTGCGCGGCGCCGGAATGGCCTGGTTCGATGCCGTCTGTCATGCCCTGACGACGGTGTCCCTGGGCGGGTTCTCGACGCGCGACCGTTCGATCGAAGCTTTTGCGTCGCCAGCGATCGAAATCGTTCTGATGATATTCATGACCTTGGGCGCACTCAATTTTGCGACCCATTTTCATGCCTTTCATCACCGCAGTCCGCGGGCGTATTGGCGCGATTCCGAGGCGCTCGCCGTGGTGACCACGATCCTCGCCAGTACTGCGGTACTGGCCGCCTTTCTGTCGTGGCGCGGGGTCTTCGAGGATGACCATCTGGCCTTGCGGCATGCCGCGTTTCAAGTGATTTCCTTCGCCACGACCACGGGATTTTCGACGCTCGACTGGACCTTGTGGCCGAGTTTTGCATCGATGTGGCTCGTCTTCCTGTCCTGCGTCAGTGCGTCGGCGGGATCCACCGGGGGCGGGATCAAAATGATCCGGACCCTGATCCTGGTGCGCCAGACCGGGCGCGAGCTTAACCGCGTGGTCCATCCGCGGGCGGTCGTGCCTCTGCACATCAGTGGTCACACGATCGAGAGCAAGGTGGTCTTCTCGGTGCTCGGCTTCATGTTGCTCTATGGCGCCACCCTCGTGACGGTCGCGTTCCTCCTGATGGCCAGCGGATTGGATTTCACCTCGGCCGTGACGGCCGCGTTGGGCTGCCTCAACAATGTCGGTCCAGGCCTGGGGCTGGTCGGTCCGGCGCACCAGTTTGGCGGATTGACGGATCCGCAGATTGGGCTCTTGACGATCACGATGCTGGCCGGGCGACTCGAACTGATCATTTTGTTCGTCCTCCTGACGCCGGTGTTCTGGCGGCGCTAACTGGCCCAGCGCACGATATGCCTTGGGTCAGCGCGGATGCTCCGGTGGGCGATGCCGAACGGGGGGTTGAACGGGGTGCCGAACCGGTCGGGGCGCCGGAGCGCCGGCCGGGCGCGATCGGGCCGACGATTCCGGTTGCGATAGTCGCTGGCTTCAGCGCCCGAGCCCGGCAGCAGCGGCTGCGGCGCTGGCTCAAGCAGCGACCGCTCGGCCAACGTTGGCTGGTGGTTGCCGACCCCTGGGCGCTGGCGCAGTTCGATGCGGCGCCGTCGGACTTGCCGAGCGGGGATCGGGTGGCCCTCGCAGCGTGTGCGTGTTGCACTGGATCGGCGCTCGTGCCGATCGCTCTGAACCGGGCCTTGCGCCAGGGTTGGCCGAGTCGGATTCTGTGGGATGTCGATGCCCGCCATGGATTGTCGGCACTGATCGAGTCCCTGCGCCGCCCGCCCTTGGCCCAGTATCTGACGATCGACGCGATCCTTGTGCTGATCGAGTTGCATCAGCAGGCGCCATTTAATGATCCCGAGCACCCGGCCCACGCCCGGGCGCGCGATCTGCTGGATTGTGCTCAGACGGTGATTCGGCTGGACTCGTCCTTGGAGGCCCACGACGCCGAAGGGCTTGAGGATTTTCCAATCGTCCCCACTTCAGGAAAGACTACGTCGGAGTGAAACCATGCGCCTGATCTACAACAGTCCCAATTTTTGTGTGTTGGAGTTTCCGCAGCTAAACACCGTGGTCAATGCACTGGCCTTTGGCGGCGGCTTTGAGATCCTCGACAAGGCTGCCAGGCGGGAAATTTTCCTCGCCGGGAGCATGGCTGACGGGTTTCGGGAGCATTTACGCGTGTGGGCCGAAACCCCACCCAGTCTGGAAGAAGTCGACGATTTTCTGGCCCGCTTTCAGGGCTTGGCGCACCAACCGCTGGTGTTGCACTAAGGCTTGCCCCTAGACTGAGGGGTATGACATTTTGCACATCCTCGCTTCACGATGATTTAAGCGCAACCGACAACGCCAGGCGTACTCTTCACTGGGCGCAGCGCGCGCCGGCCAACGCCTGGGCACAGGGGCTTGCGGGTTGGGCCAACCTAGCCACGCCGGGCGTGGTCCTTTGATGGGCGCCCCGAGTGAGGCGGGCGTTCGCCGACGGTTGCGTCCGGAAGGTCTCGGGCTGGTTCACCGCCAGTGGTCACCCGCCAAGCCTGCGCGCGCCGTCGTGGCCATCATCCACGGCGTCTGTGAGTACGGGGGTCGGTATGGCAAGGTGGTCGCACCCGCCTTGACCGACTCGGGCTTTGAGGTGCAAACCATCGACCTGCGCGGCCATGGCGAGTCCGAGGGCGAGCGTGGCCACGTCGAATCGTTTGAGGATTACCTCGACGATCTCGACCATCTCGTTGCGAGTGCCCTCGAGCAAGCGAAGCGCCAGTCGATCCCGCTCTTTCTGTATGGTCATAGCATGGGCGCGCTGATCCTGATGGACTGGCTGGCCCACCGCGACCCGTCGCCGGCGGCTGGCGCGATCATCAGCGCACCGCCCTTGATGCCAGGATTGCCCGCCGCGCCGTGGCTGGCGGGGTTGACCCATACGATGTCGTTCTGGTGGCCAACACTCGCCATGGCCATGCCGTTGGGGACCGAAGGCCTGACCCGGGATCCCCTGCTGAAGTCAGGCTGGAACGGCGATCCGCACATGAATTCGCGGGTGACCGTGCGCTGGGGGGCCGAACTCTTGGCCGCGATCGATCGCGTGAACGCCCAAGCGCCGCAGGCGATCAAGCTCCCGGTGTTGCTCCTGCACGGGACCGAGGATGACATCTGTCGGGTGGAGGGTTCGCAGCGCTTGTTTGAAACGGTGGCGGCGCCGGATCGCACCCTTCGGCTATGGCCAGGCAGTCGACATGAAGTGCACCATGATATGGATCGAGAGCAGGTCCTGCGCGAGATAGTGCAGTGGATTGAGGCACGTCTCACCTGAGGCAGGCGCGTTGCGTGCCGGTTCAGAGTGCGGCGCGCGCAATGCGTTCCGATAGATCACTGGGGTTGACTTGAATCGTCAAGCCCAGCGATTGGCAGAATTTCAGCATGCCCTCGTTTTCGGCCATGACATAGCCCTCGGTCGCGGTGTAGCCGCGTTCCCTTGCGGCTGAAAAGAGCTGGGTCATCAGCACCCGCCCCAGACCCGAGCGTTGCCAGGCATCGCCCACGACGATGGCAAATTCGCAGACTTCGGTCACGATCGTGGGGGTGATCCGCGCGACCGCGACCACCTGCGTCTGCGGGCTGCGGTCGATCGCTGAGGGCGCCTCGACCTGGGCGACGAGCGCGAGTTCGCGGTCGTAATCGATTTGGGTGAAGCGCGCGATCATGGCCGGGGGCAACTCGCGCAGCGCCATCATGAACCGACGGTAGACGGTGGCCGGACCGAGCGACGCGAAAAAGCGCTGCTCACGCTCCGCATCCTCGGGTCGAATCGGGCGGATCAGAACCTGGCGGCCATCGCGCAGCGTCACTCTGGTTTCGAGTTCGCGCGGGTAGGGCCGGATCGCCAGATGTTCATAGCGGGGTCCGGGTTGCAGGGCCCGCCCCGTCGTGGGCTCGTGCAGCTCGATGCGGGCGTCGAGGGCCAGGACACCCGAGGCATGGGCGATCAACGGGTTGATGTCGACCGCCCGAATCCAGGGGCATTCGGCCACCAGCGTGGAAAACCGCATCACGGCGTTTTCCAGAGCGCCCATGTCGATGCCAGCGACATTGCGATAGCTCTGGAGTAGGCGGCTGATCCGGGGCGATTCGATCAGCATCTGCGCCAGGGGTCGATTCAGGGGCGGTAAACCCACGGCAATATCATCGATCCGTTCGACCGCCACCCCTCCGGTCCCAAATGCGATGGTGGCGCCAAATACCGGGTCGGTGGCCATGCCGAGATACAGTTCGCGCTGGTCCGGGAACCGGACCATGGGTTGGACCAGTAGCCCAAGAACCTGCGCCTGCGGTCGGTTCCGGGCGACCGTTTCCAGTATGTCCTGCGCCGCCGCAATGGCCGCCGCTCGTGAGCCGATCCCGATGCGCACCCCACCAACGTCACTCTTGTGGACCACGTCGGGCGAAAAGATCTTGATGACGACCGGGAAGCCCAGTTCTTGTGCAGTCTCGCCCGCCTGGGCCGCCGTGGTCACGAGGATGCTGCGCGGTGAGGCGATGCCAAAGAGGGCCAGCAAGGACTTGGATTCGAGCTCGTCGAGCAGGAGTCCACCGGTCTCCCAGCGGTTTTCAGCGAGGTGGCGGGCGGCGCCGACCTGCGCCGCAAGATCGCCGGTCTGGGTTTCGTCGTCGGTCGAGGGGAGCTGAGCGAGCTTGCGCCGGTTGCGCTGGAAGGTCTCGATCAGTCCCAGCGCGTCGATCGCCGCTTCCGGGGTCCTGAAGTGAGCGATCCCGTGGGTATCGAGGATCCGACGACCTTCGAGTGCGGAGACGCCGCCCGCCATGACCGCTGCGAAGGGCTTGACGGTTTTCGCTGCGCTCGAGACGATCGCCTGCGCTGCGGCGTGGCCAGGGGTGATCGCCTGCGGCACAAAGATGGGTACGACGGCGTCGACCCCCGGGTCTCGGGCCACCGCATCGATGGCGGCCGCGAAACGGGCCGCGGGGGCATCGCCGATGACGTCGACCGGATTGCCGTGTGACCAGTGCGCAGGCAGGATCTGATCGAGCGCTGCCAGGGTCTCTGGCGCCAGATCGGCAACGACGAGTCGTTGCGCGTCGACTGCATCGGCAGCGACAACGCCCGGCCCACCCCCATTGGTCACGATTCCGATTCTTCGGCCGGAAACGCCATGGGTGGCCGACAGCAGGCGGGTCGAGGCTAAAAACTGCGCCGTGTTGGCGACCCGAACCGCTCCGCAGCGGGCGATCGCGGCTTCGAACACCCGGTCGTTGCCGGTCAGCGCCCCGGAGTGCGAGGCAACTGCCCGGGCGCCCACATCGCGTCGGCCGGCTTTCAACACGATGACCGGCTTGACCCGAGCCAGCGCCCGCAGGCTGGAGAGGAATGCGCGCGCCTCGCGTACCCCCTCGATGTAGAGCAGGATGCTGTCGGTCGCTGGATCAAACAGAAAAAAATCCAGCAGTTCGCCGAAATCCAGATCGAGCGCACCGCCCATCGACACCAGCGAGGAGAAGCCGATCCCGGCTTCGGCCGCCCAGTCCACCATCATGGTGACGATGGCACCGGACTGCGAGACGAGGGCGACTGTTCCAGGCGAAGGCTGACCCCGCACGAAGCTGGCGTTCAGGCCAATCGCCGGGCGCGACAAGCCAATGCAGTTCGGTCCCAGAAGGCGGACCTGAGCGGCATGGGCGCTGGCAAGTAGTTCGGTGGCCAGTTGCCGCCCGGGTGCGCCGGCTTCGGCGAATCCGGCCGAAAGCACGACGGCATAGCGCACGCTGCGCGCGCCACAGTCCTCGATGATGGCGGGAACAAAACGCGCCGGCGCGACAATCACCGCGAGGTCGACGGCGCTGGGAAGTTCCCGGACGCTGGCATAGCAGGGCTGCCCGTAGACCCGCGCGTATTGCGGATTGACCGCTTCGATCGGCCCCGAAAAGCCGCCCCCGGCCAGGTTTTCCCAGACGAGACGCCCCAGTGCGTTGGCCGTCTCAGTCGCCCCGACGAGGGCGATGGACTCGGGTGCTAGCAGCGGGGCGAGGTGGTGACGGGGCATGGGCGAGCGTTGGGGTACGGTGTGGTTCGGTGCGGTGTGGCCAGGGTAGGCGAGCTTGCCATCCCGAACGTTGTCACGGATCGATCGGGCAGGCGGTGACGGACCTCGCTACTCACGGCGTTCTCTGGGCGCAGGCCCCGATGGCGTCAGGCGGCGCGGACATGCAGCGCATCGGCAATGACGCTACACTGCAAGAATCCAAATCTAGTTTTCCAAGGCGTCTGAGCCGGCCCAACCGCCGCCCAGGCCGTTTTGATCCAATCCCCCATGACTGTTGAACAGGCGCTTCGGTCGCTGCTGGGCCAGCGAATCCTTTTGCTCGATGGTGCGATGGGCACCATGATCCAGCAGGAGCGCCTCGGCGAGAGCGATTTTCGGGGCGATCGATGGGCGGCCCATGATCGTGATCTGAAGGGCAACAATGAGTTGCTCTGCGTCACGCGCCCCGACTTGATTCGCGGTATTCACGAGCGCTATCTGGCCGCCGGCGTGGACATTATCGCCACCAACACCTTCGGCGCGACATCGATTGCGCAGGAAGACTATGGCCTGCCCGAGATCGCGCGTGAACTCAACCTGGCGGCCGCGCGAATCGCACGCGAGGCCTGCGACGGGTTTGTTACGCCCCAGAAGCCGCGTTTTGTTGCGGGCGCGATCGGGCCAACGCCGCGCACGGCGAGTATTTCGCCCGATGTCGCCGACCCCGGCGCGCGTAACGTGACTTTCGATGCGCTGCGCCAGTCCTATGAAGAACAGGCGCGGGCGCTGCTCGACGGGGGCGTCGACGTCTTGCTGGTCGAAACCATTTTCGATACCTTGAACGCGAAGGCAGCGATCTTCGCCATCGAGACCTTGCAAGATGAGCGGCAGGCACTGGGTTTGCCCCGGGTTCCGGTCATGATTTCGGGCACGGTGACCGACGCCTCCGGGCGCATCCTTTCGGGTCAGACGGTCGAGGCGTTCTGGAACAGCGTGCGGCATGCGCGCCCGCTGACCATTGGGCTCAATTGCGCGCTTGGCGCGGCGCTCATGCGGCCTTACATCGAAGCGCTGGCGCGGATTGCCGATACCTTTGTCTGCGTCTATCCGAACGCCGGCCTGCCCAACCCGATGTCGGATACCGGCTTTGATGAGACGCCGGAGATCACCTCGGGTCTGCTCGAACAATTTGCCCGCGCCGGACTGGTCAATGTCGCCGGGGGCTGTTGCGGGACAACGCCCGAGCACCTCGCGGCGATCCATCGGGCGCTGCAGGCGCTTGCGCCACGCGTGCCGCCCGTGGCCGAGCCCCGACTTCGGCTCTCCGGACTGGAAGCGTTTGAGATCGGCGAGGACAGTCTCTTTGTCAATGTCGGCGAGCGCACAAACGTTACCGGCAGTCGTCGCTTCGCCAAGCTCATCCTCGAGGGGGACTTCGACGCCGCGCTGGCGGTGGCGCGCGAGCAGATCGAGGGTGGCGCCCAGGTGATCGATGTCAACATGGACGAGGCGATGCTCGACTCGGGCGCGGCGATGACGCGCTTTTTGAATCTTGCCGCGTCGGAGCCTGACATTTCCCGGGTGCCTCTGATGATCGATTCCTCCAAGTGGGAGGTGATCGAGGCTGGCCTGAAATGCGTCCAGGGCCGCAGCATCGTCAACTCGATTTCGATGAAAGAGGGCGAGGCGGAGTTCCTGCGCCAGGCCCGTCTTTGTCGAAAGTACGGTGCCGCGGTCATTGTCATGGCCTTCGATGAACTCGGTCAGGCCGATACCCTGGAGCGGCGCTGCACGATTTGTGAGCGGGCCTATCGACTGCTTGTCGATCAAGCGGGGATCGCGCCCGAAGACATCGTCTTCGACCCGAACGTGTTTGCGATCGCCACGGGGATCGAAGAGCACGATCGCTATGCGGTGGATTTCATCGAGGCGACCCGCTGGATCCGTACCCACCTGCCGGGCGCCAAGGTCTCTGGCGGGGTGAGTAATGTTTCGTTCAGCTTTCGCGGCAACGATCCGGTGCGCGAGGCGATCCACACCGTGTTCCTGTTTCATGCGATTCGGGCTGGCATGTCGATGGGGATCGTCAACGCCAGCCAACTCGGGGTCTACGATGACCTCGAGCCCGAACTGCGCCAGCGCGTCGAGGACGTCGTCCTCGCCAGACGGCCGCGCACTTCCGATGGCGCTGAACTCCCGGCGGATCATCCGGACTACGGCAAGTCAGCGACCGAGCGCCTGATTGAATTCGCCTCTTCGGTACGCGCCAGCGGTGCGCGGCGCGAAGAGGATCTGGTCTGGCGCACCTGGACCGTCAATGATCGGCTCACGCATGCCTTGGTGCATGGCATCACGCAATGGATCGTTGCGGACACGGAAGAGGCCCGCGCTCAGGCGGAGCGCCCGATCGAAGTGATCGAAGGGCCTCTGATGGATGGCATGAACCATGTGGGCGACCTCTTCGGGGCGGGCAAGATGTTTTTGCCCCAAGTCGTCAAAAGTGCCCGGGTGATGAAACAGGCGGTTGCGCATCTGGTGCCCTACATCGAGGCGGAAAAAGCGGCCCATGCGGCAGCCACGGGTACGGTGGCCGCGGCCAAGGGCAAGGTCCTGATTGCAACCGTCAAGGGCGACGTCCATGACATCGGCAAGAACATCGTTGCCGTGGTCCTGCAGTGCAACGCATTTGACGTGATCAACCTGGGGGTGATGGTCCCGGCGGCGAAAATCCTCGAAGTCGCAAAGGCCGAGAATGTTGATGTGGTGGGGCTCTCGGGTTTGATTACCCCGTCGCTCGAGGAAATGGCCAACGTGGCCCGGGAAATGGAGCGCGATCCCTGGTTCAGGGACCGGCGTATGCCGCTGCTGATCGGCGGTGCGACGACGAGCCGGGTGCATACGGCGGTCAAGATTGCGCCGCATTACTCGGGACCCGTCATTTATGTCCCCGATGCGAGCCGTTCCGTGCCCGTCGCGCAGAGCCTGATTTCGCGGGAATCCCGCGCTGCGTTCATCGCCCAAACCCAGGCGGACTATGAGCGGATCCGTCTGCAGCATGCCGGCAAGAAGGGCCCAGTACTGGCGACGCTCGCCGAGGCGCGCGCCAATCGGGTTGCGATCGACTGGGCTGGCTCAGCGGTTGCGGGCGAGATCGTCAATCCACGCTTCACAGGCGTGCGGGCGCTGCACAAGGTCGATCTGGCGACGCTGATCCCCTATATTGACTGGACGCCCTTCTTTCAGGTCTGGGATCTGGCCGGACGCTACCCGGCGATTCTCGATGATGCGGTGGTGGGGATCGAGGCGCGGCGCGTTTTTGCCGATGCGCAGCGCATGCTGGATCGGGTCGTGCGCGAACGCTGGCTGACCGCGCAGGGGGCGTTCGCCATTCTGCCCGCGGCCAGTGTCGATCACGAGGACATTGTGGTCTGGGCACCGGAGCGCTTCGCCGGTGACGCCCCGGCGCAGACGCCACTCTTTACCTGGCATGGGTTGCGCCAGCAACTGGCCAGAACCCGCGACGAGGCTGGCTTGCGAACGCCCAATGCGGCCCTGGCGGATTTCATCGCGCCTCTGGGCAGTGGGATTCCCGATCATATCGGGCTCTTTGCCGTCACCGCGGGTCTGGGGGTCGAAGCCCGCGCGCAGGCCTACGAGGCAGCCGGTGACGACTACTCGGCCATTCTGTTGAAGGCTCTGGCCGATCGCCTGGCGGAAGCCTTCGCGGAATGGTTGCATGAGCGCGTGCGCCGGGAGTTCTGGGGCTATGCCCCGGCGGAAAGCCTCGAGACGGCCGACCTGGTGGCGGAACAGTATCGGGGCATTCGCCCGGCACCAGGCTATCCGGCGTGCCCGGAGCATGAGGTGAAGGCGGACCTGTTCCGGGTGCTTGGGGCGCAGCAATTCGGCATGGCGCTCACGGAATCCGGTGCCATGACGCCTGCAGCGGCGGTCGCGGGTTTCTATCTGGCGCATCCGCAGGCGCGCTATTTCAATGTCGGGCGGATCGGCGACGATCAACTGATCGATGCTGCGCGCCGCAGGGCCTGGAGCCTTGATCGGGCCAAGCGCGAACTCGCCTCCGTTCTGGGCTGATCTCCGATCCGGGCTGACTGAGCCCGCCGACTGCGTTCAAGCCGCTCAGACCTCAGCCCCCGGACATCCGCCCGCAGGTACCAACCTGAGGTACCAACCTGAGGTACCACACCCTCAGGCGTTCTCTTCGGGCACCACCTCAGACGCCCCAGACCACGTCGCGTCCAGCCGCGTGCGCGGCCTGTAGCAGGTCGAGAAATGGCCAGGCGCGTTGCCCGAAGGAAACTGGCATGTCATCGTCACCGTCATCGGGGCGGATCACCGCACGGGCCTGCGGATCGGGGTGCGCTTGCCCGGCATCGCGGGTATTGCCCAGTGGCCGGGCGGGGCGAGCGCTGCCCAGTGCCGCGGGGATCGGTTGGGCTTTGGCCTTCTCAAGGCGTGCGATCGCGTCGGGTAACTGCGCGACCGTCACGATGCCGGTGGGGGTGGGCTCTTTGCCGATGGCGCGCAGGAGCGGTTCGGCCACATCCGCGGTCATCACCACGGTGCCGGTTGCGCGAGAACGGAATTCGTAAAGCATGGCGGGGTCTCCGGTCGAACGAAGCAAAGCACTCAACGCGAGGGTCAGCCGATCGGGGGGCCTTCGATGGGCGATTCAGGACGCCATTGAACATGAGAACATCCAAGGCGCATGGGAGCCCACCCTACCCCAACTTGAGCGCACCTTAGCAAATCGATTCCGGCCCGGATGGGGAACAGAACCAGGAACGGGCCCAACAACGGAGCCACAAACGGAGCCACAAACGGAGCAACAACCGATGCAACAACGGATCAGGCGACGATGGGTCCCGGTGAACTCGAACCCCTGGTCGCAGACGACCCCTGCGACCGCGGCGGGTATCCCAGTGATCCATCAGCAATTATCGGGCGCGCCACCACCGGTGGACTGCGCGCGCCGGCATTGGCGATCCGTGCGCCGAGTTGGCTTCTGGTGGATCGCGCTATGGACGCTCTTTTGCATCAGCGCCTGCTCGCCCAAGTATGACTGGCGCGAGGTCGCCGATGACGCGGCCGGTTTGCGGGTACTGTTTCCTGGCAAACCCGATGGTGCCGTGCGCACGATCTTGCTCGGCAATCTGGAGGTGCAGATGAGGCTGCGGGGCGTTCGCATCGACCAGACGATGTTCACCGTGGGTAGCGTAATACTCCCGGTCGATGAGGCGGCCGTGCGCGAGCGCGCGATCGCGGATATGCGGACCGCTATGGTGCGTAATGTGCAAGGTCGAGAAATCGCGGCCCAGGCTCGAACCATCCCTGTGATCAATCCGGCCGGATTGGAGCGCGCCCGCCAGGCGGCCGTGATGATTGAGGCCGAAGGCCGGGTTCGGGACGCACCGGTTCAGATGCGGGCCGGCTTTGTCGCCCGGGGCAATCGCGTCTGGCAGTGGGTTGTGCTCGGTGCCGAGGTGGACGCCGAGCAGGCAGCCAATTTTCTCGATTCAGTGCGTTTGGTGGAATAGTCTGAGGCCATCCAGCGCATCGCTGCCTTCAAAGGGATCGCCGCCTTCAAAGTGGCCCCCAGGGTCTACCTCGAAACCGGGATTCGAGCCGAGGTCGGAACCGCTCTCACCCGCAAGTTGCAGCGGGATTTCCTCAAGGTCGTCGGTCGTTGGACAATGGGGCGCAGAATGCAGATCCATGCCGAGCATGAGCAGATCCTGGGCAAAGCGCAACACGAGCGAACGCTCACGGGGATCAAGTTGCGTACTGATGGACCAGAGGCGTTTTTCGTAGGCCGCAAATTCGATGATGGACGCTGGTGCTTCCATAAAATCTCCGCAAAAATCATATTTATTACAAGCAACGCGATGGTCCAAACGGTACCATTTTCGGCTGGACATTCTCCCGCCAACCACTCTGAAATCCCCAACCGCAGGTTAGGAATTTGACCCCCCGATGATTCGACGCCTGCTGTACCGATGGGCGGGTCGCCGCCGCTTGCGCGTCATCAGCGATGGCGGAATCCCCTATCTGGAACGCTATTACCTGGGCACCTGGGCGGGCGTTCGCTGCTACCTGCATCGGTTTGTCGGTAGCGACCCCGATCGGGGTCTGCACGATCACCCCTGGCCTTGGGCTGGGTCGATCGTTCTGGCAGGCTACTACCAAGAGCAACTCGATCACCGCACGCGCACCGTGCGGCGTTTCAACTGGTTGTGGGGTTCCAGCTTTCATCGGGTCCTGTTGCCCGATTCGCTGACCGAGGTCTGGACGTTGTTTTTCCATCGTGCGCAGAACACCAAGCCCTGGGGTTTTCGCGCGCACGGCGGGGGGTTGGTGCGCACCGCCTCGGGCGATAATCGCCGAGATTGGTGGTTGGACGCTCCCTTGGGCGAGCACCATCCCGAGCGGGCGCCGCCAGCGCACGACTGAAACCGAACCGATTGCGGATTTTCCGAACGACCCCATGTGGCCCGTGCCAACCCGGTCTGGCAGGGTGCCGACCCGGGGGGCGGCGCAGCGTTCGGTTTTGGTCGTCTTTCAGGGCCCCAATGCCGATGTCTCGCCCAGCGCGTATCCGTCCAAGGCGAAGCATGGCCGGGTCGTTCCGACTTGGAACTAAGCGGTCGTGGAGGCCCGTGGTGCGCTGCGCATCCTGGCGCCGGAGGCGGCCTATGCCACCGTCAGTCGACTGACGGACTGGCGCGAGGCGCAACGGGATCGCCCGTGGGCGGTGACGGGTGCGCCGCCAGCCGATGTGGATTCGATGCTGGCGGCGATCGTCTGCCTGGAAATTCCACTCACGAGCCTGCGCGGAAAGTTCAAGCTCAGTCAGAATCGTACGGCAGAGGATCGGTCTGGCGTCGAGCGCCTGTTGGGCGAGTGTCCCGATCCCGGGTCTCGGGCGCTTGCGCACTGGACGGCACGCGCGAGTGTCCCGCCCGGTTCCAAGCCCCGCTAGGCGCCCTTGGCCGGGGTCGGAATTCGCAGCGCAATCGCTTCGGCCACATGTTCGAATTCGAGCCCGTCGCGCTCCGCTAAATCGGCGATGGAGCGCGCGACTCGCAAGACCCGATGTACGCCACGGCCCGACAGCCCGAGACGCGTGATGGATTGCGCCAGCAGTGCCCGGGCTTTGTCGCTGGTGTGGCAGTGCTGGTCGAGGGCCGTGGGAGAAAGCCAGGCGTTGGGGACGGTTTGTCGATGCGCCTGGCGTTGCCGCGCCCGTGTGACCCGCTCCCGAACGCTGCGGCTCGATTCACCGGTGCGCGGTGCCAGCAAGGCGGCTGGTGCTTGCGCGGCGACGTTCACACACAGATCGATCCGGTCCAGCAGTGGTGCGGACAGGCGTGCCCGGTAACGCTGGATCCGATCGCTCGCGCACGCGCACCGAGGCGTGCCGAGAAAGCCACAAGGGCAGGGATTGGTCGCTGCAATGAGCTGGAACCGGGCTGGAAACTGGGCCCGGCGCCCGGCTCTTGCGATCTGAACCGAACCGGTCTCGATCGGTTCCCGCAGGGCATCGAGCGTGGTGGGCCGCCATTCGAGGAGTTCATCGAGAAACAACAGGCCATGGTGGGCCAGCGATATTTCGCCGGGTCGCGGATCCTGGCCACCGCCAATGAGTGCTGCCATCGTGGCGGAGTGGTGGGGGCTGCGTACCGGTCGCCGGCCGAAGTGACGGGGATCAAACGCACCGGCCAGGCTGGCCAGCGCGGCCGACTCCAGCGCTTCCCCATCGGTCATGGGGGGTAGGATGCTCGCGAGGCGATGGGCCAGCATGGATTTCCCGGCACCGGGTGGGCCGCTGAGCAACAGGGCATGGCCACCCACGGCGGCAATTTCGAGCGCCCGTTTGGCGGCGCACTGACCACGGACGTCCGCCAGATCAACGTCCTCAGGCCCGAGGAGTTCGGGCCCGAGGAGCTTACTGGCCGCCGCCACTCCCGCCAACCCGGGGGCGCTCGGGGGCCAGGGGCTGGTCGCGGGGCCAGGGGTCGGGCTGGCGCCGAATTCTCCACGCAGAAAGCGGGCCGCGTCAGCCAGCGATCCGAGGCCCACAATGGGCGCCGGCAGGTCTGCCGGCGCGGTGGTCGAGACCCCGATCGGGTCCACGCGGTTCAGAACGGTTTGGGCCAGTCGGGCTTCGTCGGCATCGTGGTGCGGCAGCAGCAGGGCGCGCCCAGCCGGGTCGCGGCGGTTGGCGAGCGCGATTGCCAATGCGCCCCGCCCGCTCGCCCGCAGTTCACCCGACAGGGAGAGTTCGCCCACGCACTCGAGTTTGTTCAACGCACCCGCCGGCAATTGGTCGCTGGCAACGAGAATCCCGAGCGCGATCGGCAAGTCGAGTCGCCCGGACCGCTTGGGCAGATCGGCCGGGGCCAGATTGACGGTGATTCGACGCGTGGGGAAGTGAAAGCCAGCCTGTTGGAGCGCAGCCCGCACGCGTTCTCGGGATTCACGGACTTCGGCGTCGGGCAGACCGACGATCTGGAAGCTCGGCAAGCCATTGGCCAGATGGACTTCGACCGTCACCGCAGGGGCACTGCTACCGACCAGCGCGCGACTATGAACGATTGCCAACGCCATGGAAGCTCCAGACCACGGGCGCTTGGGGCGCGTGTCGCGGTGTCAGTGCTGCGGGTTGTCCGGGGGTCGTCTGTGGGTCGTCGAAGGATTCTCTGAGGACGCCATGGGATCACTCGACGAATCCGGGTGGCCTTGGTGCCCCGTGTGCTGGCGGGCTTCGAGGTGTCGAATTTGCGCTTCGAGGGCGTCGAGCTTGTCGCGGGTGCGGGCCAGCAATTCGCGCTGCAGGTCGAACTCTTCGCGGGTGACCAGTTCGAGACGCTGAAAGGCCTGCGCGAGCAGGGCCTTCAAGTTGCGCTCCAGATCTGCGGCGGGCCCGGAGCGCAACAGCCCCAGCACGCGATGCTGCAAATCGTCGAAAAACGCTTGTCGATCCATGGTGAATCGAGTCTAGCACGAGCCGCGAAGCGACTCCGAATCAGACGTCACGCCGCACACACGGGCCGTTATCCAACCGTGTTTTGGTGTTCGAACCCCGTCCGGGGTGGTTTTTCCTGGGCCGTGCAAGCATCGATGCGTGCACTTGCACCAAATCGGTGCTGCGCGCACCATGGCCGGGCTTTTTAACCGGCCGGGTGGTGAGCCTTGACAAGCGACAACACCGCGATGAGAAAGCGTCACGGCACTTCGCCCGCCCAATCTTTGCGCTGGCATGGGTCGTGCATCAACTTGGCCCGTCACAAGGCTGCCGTCACTTTATGTTGGTGTCGAGCATTTGCGTCATTTGTATTAACAGGAGATTTTCCAATGAATAAGACCATGATTTCTGTCAGTTTGGCCGCCGTATTGAGTGCGCTGTCCTTGAGCGCGCTGGCACAAACCGCAGCGCCAGCGGCTGCGCCCACGCCCGACTGGACTGTCACCGGCAATGCCACCCTGATCTCGGACTATCGGTTCCGGGGCTTCACCCAAACCAACTATGGCCCGGCGTTCCAGGGTGGTTTTGATGTCGCTCATGCTTCGGGGTTTTATCTCGGCAACTGGAACTCCAACGTTGCCCAGGCGCTCTATAACGGCGCCAGCCTGGAAACCGACCTTTATGGCGGATACAAGGGCGAACTCATGAAGGACCTCGGCTATGACGTCGGCGTTCTGCACTATATGTACGCCAAGAGCGGCAAAGACTACACATCGCCCATCACGACTGCGCAGGGCAAAAAGGTGGATAACACCGAAATCTATGGCGGCCTGACCTACGGGCCGTTTTCAGGCAAGCTCTTCTACGCCACCGGGGATTATTTCAAGACGGCTGCACTTCTCGGCGCACCGAAGAAAACGGATGGCACCACGTATCTCGACCTGAGCTTTTCGCAGGAATTCAACGGCATTACCGTTGGCGCCCACTACGGCCTGCTGAGCCTCAAGAACAACAAGCAAAGCGCGCTCACGCTGGCCGCGGATGCGGGTGGCGCTGCGCTCCCCAAGACCGTGGGTGATTTCAAGTTGAGTGCGGGCATGGACGTGGGTGGCGGCTTCATTGGCACCGTCGCCGTCTACGGCACGACGGAGAAAGGGTACTTCGCCACCGATCTCGCGGCTGCGAAGTCCGCCGGGAAGACCTCGCTTGTGCTCTCACTTGGTAAAACCTTCTAAGTCTTTCATCCCTGACTGCAACGTGGTCCGCTCGAGCGGACCACCCTTGCCTGGAGAATCGTCATGAAACTGATCACTGCGATCATCAAGCCATTCAAGCTGGACGAAGTTCGAGAGGCCCTGTCCACGATTGGCGTTCAGGGCATCACCGTGACCGAGGTCAAAGGGTTTGGCCGCCAGAAAGGCCATACCGAGTTGTATCGCGGCGCGGAATATGTGGTGGATTTTTTGCCCAAGGTCAAGCTCGAGGCCGCGGTCTCGGATGACCTGGTCGAGCGCGTGATCGAGGCAATCGAGGGGTCGGCCCGCACGGGAAAGATTGGTGACGGAAAGATTTTTGTCTTCGATCTGGAACAGGTGGTTCGTATCCGGACCGGCGAGACCGGCCAAGACGCGCTCTGAACCATGCCGGGTGCTTCGGGCACCCGCCCTGACGAACTCCGCACCTCACCTTGACCGAAAAATAGAGGATTTCGAATCATGAAACGCACCTTCTCGACGCTGCTGCTGGCTGCGGTCCTGGGCCTGGGGGCATGGTTGCCCGCAGTTGCGCAGGACAAGGCGCCCACCCCTGCCGCTGCGGCGGCCCCGGCTGACGACGCAAAATCGGCGGAGGCTAAGCCGGCAGAGGCCAAGCCGGCCGATGCGGCTGTGGCCAAGGCCGAAGCCGCCCCTGAGGCGCCCGCTGCCGATGCAGCCGCGCCCCCCCCGGCGCCCAACAAGGGCGATACCGCCTGGATGATTGTGGCGACCATCCTGGTGATCCTGATGACGATCCCCGGGCTTTCACTGTTCTACGGTGGCTTGGTGCGCTCGAAGAACATGCTGTCGATTCTGATGCAAACGATGATGATCTTCTCGGTCATCACGGTGCTTTGGGTGATTTACGGCTATGCCCTGGCCTTTGGTGGCGACGGGGCGTTTATCGGAACCCTCGACGCCAAGATGTTCCTCAAAGGGGTAACGCCCGATTCCGTCGCCGCGAC
The DNA here is from genome assembly GCA_040401595.1 of Burkholderiaceae bacterium. Lineage (GTDB taxonomy): Bacteria > Pseudomonadota > Gammaproteobacteria > Burkholderiales > Burkholderiaceae_E > RFPW01. The sequence continues at coordinate 72,636 of JBBAOE010000004.1, read as the reverse complement.
TTTCAGCAAGGGCGTCTACATCCCGGAACTGATCTTCATCGCCTTCCAGTGCACCTTTGCAGCCATTACGCCGGCGCTCATCATCGGTGCCTTTGCGGAGCGCATCAAGTTCTCGGCAGCACTGCTTTTCTGTGTCCTCTGGTTCACCTTCTCCTATCTTCCGATCGCGCACATGGTCTGGTATTGGGCGGGTCCAGATGCGATCACCGATGCCGCAACGCTGGAGGCGGTGACCGCGAACGCCGGGTTCCTCTGGGCCAAGGGCGCGCTGGATTTCGCTGGTGGGACGGTGGTGCATATCAACGCCGGGATCGCTGGGTTGGTCGGCGCGTTCATGATCGGCAAGCGTCTGGGCTACGGCCGTGAGTCGATGGCGCCGCATTCGCTGGCGTTCACGATGATCGGGGCATCGCTGCTCTGGGTGGGCTGGTTTGGCTTCAACGTGGGCTCGAACCTCGAAGCCAACGGGGTTGCCGCGCTGGCCTTTGTCAACACCTTCGTCGCGACCGCTGCGGCGACCGTCGCCTGGTCGTTTGCGGAGTGGATGAGCAAGGGCAAGCCCTCGATGTTGGGCGCAGCCTCCGGCGCGGTCGCTGGCCTCGTCGCAATTACCCCCGCGTGCGGCTTTGTCGGCCCGATGGGCGCCATCGTGATCGGCTTGCTCGCCGGTGTCGTGTGTCTGTGGGGTGTGAACGGTCTCAAGCGTCTGATCGGCGCCGATGATTCGCTGGACGTGTTTGGCGTGCATGGCGTCGGCGGCATCTTGGGCGCTTTGCTGACAGGCGTCTTCGCATCGCCTTCCCTGGGCGGGACCGGCGTCTTTGATTACGTCACCAACGCGGTCAATCCGGAGTACTCGATTGCCGGTCAGGTCTGGATTCAGGCTCAGGCCGTCGGTACGACGATTCTCTGGTCAGGGGTGGTCTCGCTCATTGCCTACAAACTCGTCGACATGGTCGTGGGTTTGCGGGTGGCCGAGGACGAGGAACGCGAAGGACTCGATATTTCGTCGCACGGCGAGTCGGCCTATCACTCCTGAGGGTTTGTCCCCCCCCCCGCTGGCTCAAGCGGCGGGGCGCGCCAGACGGTCCCCAGTCGTGCGCGTTGGCAGCCGCTCCCGGGTGTCATTGTGACCTGATCATCCGGGGGGGCTGCTTGGGGACAGGGGCTCGATCGCCCTGAGGGGGATCTGGCGATTTTGGTTGTTGTTTGTTCGTGGTTAGTCTCCTGCGCGCGTTGAGTGATGCGCTTCTACGGCGGAGCCTTTACGGAGGCTCCGCCGTTTTTTTTGGCCGCGGGACACGCGTCGCAAGGCCAGCGCGCGGGCATTCCCCTCGGATACAACGGGCGCCGAAGTAACGCCTGATGCAAACGATCTGCTAGGCTCGCGCACGAACATCACCCCAAGCCCATCGCGGAAGTCGAATGCCATGCAAGCCGAACGCACGTTGACGATCACCATGACCTGCCCCGATGGCGTGGGGATTGTTGCCGCCGTGAGCCAGTTCTTGGCGGATCGGGGGGGGTGGATTGTCGAGGCGAACCACCATTCGGATCGCACGACGGGCCGGTTTTTCATGCGCAACGTCATTCTGGGCGCCTCCATCGCCCCGGAGACGCTGGCGCAAGCCATGGCGCAGGAGTTCGCCCCGATTGCCCAACGCTTCGGGATGCAATGGCACTTGTCGGATTCCGCGCGTCGCAAGCGGATGGTCGTGCTGGTGAGTCGCATCGATCATTGTCTGGTCGATCTGCTCTATCGCTGGAGCGCGGGCGAACTGGAATGCGACATCCCCTGCGTGATCTCGAACCACGAAGACCTGCGTCGCACCGTGGAGTGGCATGGCTTGACGTTTCATCATGTCCCGGTGGACCGGGCCAACAAGGACGCTGCCTTTGAGCGCATCGACGCCTTGGTGCAGGAATCCGGGGCCGATCTGATGGTGCTTGCGCGCTATATGCAGATCCTGCCACCGGCGGTCTGCCGACGTTACCCGGGCAGGATCATCAATATTCACCACAGTTTTCTGCCCAGCTTTGCGGGGGCCAAGCCCTACCATCAAGCCTTTGATCGTGGGGTCAAGCTGATCGGGGCAACCAGCCATTACGTCACCGAGGATCTGGATGAAGGGCCGATCATCGAGCAGGATGTGGTCCGGATCGATCACGATGACGCTCCCGAGGATCTGGTGCGCTATGGCCGGGATATCGAAAAGACCGTTTTGGCGCGGGCCTTGAAGTACCACCTGGAGGACCGCGTGCTGCTCAATGGACATCGGACGGTCGTCTTTCGCTGACCGCCTCGGGTCGGTTCCCTGCTGGAGGCAATGTCTATGGTTCCTCATCTCATCACCGCGCTCGAAGGGCCATTACAGGATCTCGAGCGCCGCCTGCTCGATGCGAGCGCCAACATCGAGCGTTGGTTTCGCTTGCAGTGGCAGGATCATGTGCCGCCGTTTTACGGCTCGGTGGACCTGCGCAATGCCGGTTTCAAGCTCGCCCCGGTCGATACCAACCTCTATCCGGGGGGCTTCAATAATCTATCGGACGAGGTCTTGCCGCTGGCGGTACAGGCCGCGATGGCCGGGATCGAGCGGGCCTGTCCGGCAGCGTCCGAGTTATTGCTGATCCCCGAGAATCACACGCGCAATCAGTTCTACTTGGCGAACGTTCTGCGATTGGGAACCATTCTGCGGCAGGCGGGTGTGACCGTGCGCTATGGGTCGCTGAATCCTGAGGTCACGGCGCCTGTCCTGCTCGATGCGGCAGGCGGGCAGCAGCTCCTCGTCGAACCCTTGCGTCGCGCCGGTGAGCGCATCGGCCTGGAGGGCTTTGATCCCGGTCTGATCCTGGTCAACAACGACCTTTCAGCGGGGCTGCCAGCGATCTTGCAGGGGCTCAACGATCAGGTCCTGCTACCGCCCTTGCACGCCGGTTGGGCGGTCCGTCGCAAGTCCCATCACTTCAAGGCCTATTCGGAGGTCGCACAAGAATTCGCCCAGATGCTGGGGATCGACGCCTGGCTCATTGATCCGTATTTTGCGACCTGTGGCCAGGTCGACTTTCAGGCGCGCGAAGGCGAGGGTTGTCTGCAGGACAATGTGGCCTGGCTGCTGGCCAAGGTGCGGGCGAAATATCGCGAATACGGGATTCAGGAGCAGCCCTTTGTGATCGTCAAAGCGGACGCTGGCACCTATGGGATGGGCGTCATGAGCGTGCGCGATCCCTCGGACATGCTCAATCTGAATCGACGCACCCGCAACAAGATGGCGGTTGGCAAGGAGGGCCGCTCGGTTCAGGAAGTGATCCTCCAGGAGGGCGTTCCCACGGTGGAGGCGATTGACGCAGGCACGGCCGAGCCCGTGGTGTACATGATTGACCGTTACGTGGTGGGCGGGTTCTATCGGGTCAATGCCGAGCGTGGGCGCGATGAAAACCTCAATGCGCCTGGCATGCGGTTTGTGCCATTGCCGTTTGCCGGGCCCTGTAACAGCCCCGATCACCGGGCGGCGCTCGAGGATCCACCCAATCGGTTTTATGCTTATGGGGTGATCGCGCGCCTGGCGCTGTTGGCCGCTTCGGTTGAGCTGGATCAAACAGCGCCGGCGGCCCGCGCAAGCTGAGTTTTTGTCACCACGAACGCGGCCGACTGGCCCCCCACTGGATCCCGCATGCGATTGCTTTTTGTTGCTGACCCGCTGGAGTCGTTTCGGACCTACAAGGACTCGACCTACGCCATGATGGTGGCGGCCCACCAGCGTGGCCACACGATCTACGCCTGTGACACCGCGGATCTGGTCGCATTGCCGCGCCCGGGCGCGTTGGACGGACCGCGCGGCCTGGCCAGTGTGGCCGCCCACGCGACACGCGTCGAGTTACGCAACGACCCGGCGACCGTGGCCGCCGCCGATGACGCTTCGAGCTACGACGGCTGGACGGGGGGGACTAGCCCCGCGGTTGCCTGGTTTGAACGCGGCCCCGCGGCGTTGATGGCGCTGGCGGGGTTTGATGCGATCGTGATGCGCAAGGACCCGCCGTTTGACCTCGAGTACCTGTATGCAACCCAGCTCTTGGAGCGGGCGCAGTCCGAGGGCGCGCGGGTGTTTAACGACCCGCGGGCGCTGCGGGACCATAACGAGAAGCTTGCGATTCTGGAGTTTGCGCAGTTCACAGCGCCCACGCTGGTGTCGCGGGATCCGGCGCGGCTACGCGCTTTTGTCGTGGAGCACGGCGAGGCTGTGCTCAAATTGCTCGATGGGATGGGCGGCGCCTCGATTTTCCGGGCACGGGCCGACGACCCCAATTTATCGGTCATTCTCGAGACCATGCATCGCTTTGGCGCTCGCACCGTCATGGCGCAGCGCTTCCTGCCGCAGATTGCCGAAGGCGATAAACGGGTGCTTTTGATCGGTGGTGAAGTCGTTCCGTTTTGCCTGGCCCGCATCCCGGCGGCCGGAGAAGCTCGGGGCAATCTGGCGGCGGGGGGAACCGGTGTGGCGCGACCCCTGAGTGCGCAGGACCGTCGGATTGGGCAGGCGCTGGCGCCGATTCTCGCCGCGCGCGGGCTCCTGCTGGTCGGACTCGATGTCATCGGCGATTCTCTGACCGAGGTCAATGTCACGAGTCCAACCTGTTTTCGGGAGATCACGACGCAAACCGGTTTCGACGTCGGGCTTGCGTTCATGATCGCACTCGAGCGTGCCGTCCAGGGACCGGATCGCGCGGCAGGGGTAGCAGGCGTGCCATGATCGGCATTCTGGTCATCAGTCATGAACCCTTAGGGACCGCTTTGCTGCATTGCACGCGCCATATTTTCGGGCGGTTACCGTCCCAGCTCGCCGCGCTCGATGTGATCCCCGATGAGGATCCCGACGTGGCGGTCAACGCGGCCCGTGAACTGCTCAAACGGATCAATGACGGCAGCGGTGTCCTGGTGCTGACTGATCTCTGGGGCGCGACGCCGTCGCGTGTCGCCTCGCGTCTAGCCGAAACTGATCGAGTCGCTGTCTTGGCGGGCGTGAACCTGCCGATGCTGGTCAAAGGCTTGACCGACCGGCGCCGTCCGCAACCGCTGCCGGACTTGGTCGGGCGGCTGCTGATGGGCGGTCGTGAGGCCGTCATCCAGGTCCTGCCCTTGCCCTGACCGAGTAGCCCCCATGCAGTACCGCGAAGTCGTCGTCATCAATCCGCTCGGGCTCCATGCGCGTCCGTCGGCCCAGGTCACCCAGGTCGCGTCGCGATTTCGTGCCGAGGTCTGGTTAAGCCGAAATAGTCGCCGGGTCAACGCTAAGAGCATCATGGGCGTGATGATGCTCGCCGCTGCCCAGGGTTCCGCCATCGGCATCGAAACCGACGGCCCGGACGAGGCCCAGGCCCTGTCCGCTCTGGTGGATTTGTTCGCGGCCGGTTTTAATGAAGTGCCCGGTTGAGGCGTGCAGGCTCTTGCCCGGCAGGACTGCATGCGGCGAACCCTGAGTGACCAACCCGACCCCACCAACCCCATGATCGAGCGTAGGCACTGACGATGGCGATGTTCGTTCTGCACGGCAAGACGCTCGCGGGTGGCGTGGCGATCGGACGTGCCCGGGTTCTGTCGACCGGGGTGCGTGACGCGCCCCGGCGCAGGATTGCGCCGGCTGAGGTAGCGGCGGAGCTGCAGCGACTCGACGACGCAATTGCCCGGGTTCAGGCCGAATTGCGGACCATTGCCGAGGATTTGCCGCCAGACGCGCCTGTCGAAGCCGCCGCCATGCTGGACGTGCATGCCCAGATGCTGGTCGATTCGACCTTGATCGAAGGTGCGCGTGCCCGCATCGGCAAGCAGGCCTGTAATGCCGAGTGGGCGTATGCCGCCCAGGCTGAAGAGCTCGTCGAGCAGTTTCATGCCTTCGAGGACCCCTATCTGCGCGAGCGGGTGGTCGATGTGCGCCAGATCGTCGATCGGGTCTTGCGGGCCTTGCTCGGGAGCGGTGCGCATCAGCCGCTCGCGGGCGAAGCCCTGGAATCGCTCGTGGTGATTGCGGCGGAACCGGCACCGGCGGATCTCCTGCTTTGGCGCAACGCCTGTGCGTTCGCGCTCGATATCCGGGGGACCGCTTCGCACGCGGCGATTGTGGCCCGAGGGTTGGCAAAACCAACCGTGGTGGGACTGCTCGATGCCGCCAGTCTGGTTCGCGATGATGATCTGGTCGTGGTGGACGGGGATGCCGGCGTGCTGGTGGTGAATCCCGATGCCGCTCTGCTTGAGCAGATCGAGCAGCGCCGGACCGAGCACTTGCAGGATCGGGTCCGCCTGCGATCGCTGCTGCCCTTGCCGGGGGCGACGGGCGACGGCGTACCGATTGTGCTGCAGGCCAATATCGAACTGCCTTCCGAGGCGGCGGACGCCCTGGCTGAGGGCGCCGAAGGCATTGGTCTGTTGCGCTCCGAGTTTCTCTTTCTCAACCGGACGCAGTTGCCCGACGAGGATGAGCAATATGAGGCCTATCGGGAGGTTGTGCGCGCGATGGCCGGGCGACCGGTGACGATCCGAACGATCGATGTGGGCGCGGATAAAGCCTTGCCGCGCACGGGGCTTGAATCGATCCACTTGACGGGCATGCACCCGGCTGAAAATCCGGCCCTGGGCCGGCGCGCGATCCGATTTTGCCTGGGTGAGCCCGAACTGTTTATGACCCAGTTGCGGGCGATTCTGCGGGCCTCGGCGCATGGGCCGGTGCGGCTCCTGATCCCCATGCTGACCCACCCCGGTGAAATGGCGGCCACGCGTGCGCTGCTGGACGATGCCCGCGCGACGCTGCGTCTGCGAGGCGAGCCCTTTGATCCGGCCATGTTGGTGGGTGGCATGATCGAGGTACCGGCAGCGGCCATTGTGGCCGACGTCTTTGCCCGTGGACTGGATTTTCTCTCGATCGGAACGAACGACTTGACCCAATACACGCTCGCGATCGACCGCGCAGATGACAGCGTGGCCGCCCTCTACGACCCGAGTCATCCGGCCGTGCTGCGCTTGATTGCGCGCACGATCGCGGCCGCGCGACGGGCCGCTCGACCGGTGGCCGTGTGCGGTGAAATGGCCGGCGATCCTGCGCTGACGGCGGTTCTGATCGGTCTCGGCTTGCGCGAGTTTTCGATGAATCCCGCCGCACTGCTGCGGGTCAAGCAGCGCCTGCTGGGCTTGACGCTGGCCGAAGCGCGACAGGCTGCGCGACATGCGCTGCGATTTGACTGAGGGCGCCCGATTGACCGCGACAGTGCCACGCCTGACGGCGCTTATCGAGCCCGAACGGCCGACCGATTCGGCAGCGGATCGTCCACCGACCGAGCTGCTGGCGCGCCCGCGCCGGGTGGTGTTCGAGCAGCCGCTGGTGCTCGCGAGCGGGTCCAGTCTGAGTGGCTACGAACTGGTCTATGAGACCTATGGCGAGCTCAATGCGCAGCGCTCGAATGCCGTGCTCATCTGTCACGCACTGAACGCCTCCCACCATGTGGCGGGTGTGTATGCGCACGAGCCCGATCACCGGGGCTGGTGGGACAATATGGTCGGGCCTGGGAAGCCGGTCGATACCAATCGATTCTTCGTGATTGGCGTCAATAACCTGGGCAGTTGCTTTGGTTCAACCGGACCGATGACGCGCCATCCAGCCACCGGTCGACGTTACGGCCCGGACTTTCCCGTCCTCACGGTCGAGGATTGGGTGCACTCGCAGGCCCGCCTGGCCGATGCGCTTGGGATCGAGCGTTTTGCGGCGGTCATGGGTGGATCGCTCGGGGGCATGCAGGCCCTTGCCTGGAGCACGCTCTATGCGCAGCGGGTCGCGCACTGCGTTGTGATCGCATCGACGCCGCAACTCTCGGCACAGAACATCGCGTTCAATGAAGTCGCCCGGCGCGCCATCCTGACCGATCCGGAGTTTCATGATGGCCGTTTCTACGACTACGGGGTCACGCCCAAGCGCGGGCTGATGGTCGCTCGCATGATCGGCCACATCACGTATCAGGCCGGCGATGTGATGGCGCAGAAATTTGGGCGCGAACTGATCAATCAGCGACTTCAGTACGATTACACTTTCGATATTGAATTTCAGATCGAACGCTACCTCCGCTATCAGAGCGACAAGTTCAGTCAATATTTTGATGCCAACACCTATTTGCTGATCACGCGCGTGCTCGATTACTTTGATCCGGCCGCCGCCTTTGGCGGGGATCTGAGCGCGGCGCTCGCCTCGGCGACCGCGGACTTTCTCGTGATTTCCTTTACCTCCGATTGGCGATTCACGTCAGCGCGTTCGCGCGAGATCGTGCAGGCGCTGTTGGCCAACCGCCGCCGGGTGACTTACGGGGAGATCGATGCGCCGCATGGACATGATGCGTTTTTGCTCGATGATGCGCGCTATCACGACCTCGTGAGGGCCTACTTCGATCGGGTCGCCGCCGCGGTTGCCGCCTTGCCCGCGGGAGCGATCAGCCCATGAGCGCTCACGTCGCCACGGGGTCGGAAAACCGGCAGCTCGGGTATGGGAGTGGTCCATTGCGCCCCGATTTGCAACAGGTCGCGGCCTGGATTGGTCAAGGCACGCGGGTCCTGGATCTCGGCTGTGGTGACGGGGCCCTGCTCGACTGGCTGGCACGCGAACGCGGCTGCAGTGGCTACGGGGTCGAGATCGATGATGCCCAGGTGCTGGCCTGCACGACGCGTGGGGTGGACGTGATCCAGCAGAATATCGAGCAGGGACTCGACATGTTTGGGCGCCGCCAGTTCGAGTTCGTCGTGCTGTCGATGGCGATCATGGCGACCCAGCACACGGAACGGGTCGTGCGCGAGATGGGTCGGATTGGCCACGAGGCCATCATTTCCTTTCCGAATTTTGGTCATTGGCGCCATGTCTGGTCGCTCGCCCTCGGGCGCATGCCGATGTCCACTGCCATGCCTTTTGAGTGGTACAACACGCCGAACCTGCATCTGGCGACCATTCTGGATTTTGAAAATTTCCTGCGCAGGCTCGGCATGACGATCGTTGATGCCGCTTTTCTCGATGAGCGCGGCCGGCGCGTCACGCTGATGCCCGCCAAGCGGGCTTCAACCGCGATTTACCGGTTCCGCCCCGACCCAGCTGCAGCGTCGGATTCGGCGGCCGCCGGGGTTCGGGCGATCGAGGTCTGAGAGCGCATGGACGCGTTTGATCTCACCCCCGAAAACCAGCGCCTTGCCTTTGGCCTGGGCCTAAGCGGGCTGTTGCCATTTGTCGGACTTGCGATCGCTGCCTGGTGGGTGTCGCCCGCGTGGGTGGGCTGGGTAATTCGGGCCCAGATCCTCTATGGCGCGAGCATCCTCGCGTTTCTGGGTGGTCTGCACTGGGGGTTTGCTTTGGCGGGTCGCTTGTCGGCCCAGACGACGCGGGCGGCTCTGGGGTGGAGCGTCGTGCCTTCGCTGATCGCGTGCGGCGCGGCCGGGATGCCCGATCGCCTGGCGCTGTTTGGGCTCGCTGGCGGGCTTGCGCTGGCCTGGGCCGTGGATCAACGCGCCTGGCGCCATTACGGTGTCGGCAGCTGGTTTTTGCGCTTGCGCAGCCTCCTGACGGTCGTCGCCACTTTATCCTTGCTGGCAACCGCCTTGCTGGCTGACCGGGCTTAGACCCCCGGGCGCAGTTCCCCCCTGTTAGGAGACGTTGCCATGACGGATCAGTTTGAGGATCGACCGCAGACCGGCGATCCAGCGCAGCACCGGGTTCGGTTCGTGACTGCGGCCGCATTGTTTGATGGTCATGATGCATCGATCAACATCATGCGGCGCATCCTGCAGTCGATGGGCGTCGAGGTCGTGCATCTGGGCCACAATCGTTCGGTCGACGAGATCGTCACGGCTGCGATTCAGGAGGATGTGCACGGGATTGCGGTGAGCTCGTACCAGGGCGGCCATGAGGAGTTTTTCCGCTACATGGTGGACCTGCTGCGCGCCCGCGGTGCGGGCCATATTCGGGTCTTTGGTGGCGGGGGCGGGGTCATCATCCCAGCTGAAATCGAGGCGCTGCACGCCTATGGCGTCACCCGCATCTACAGCCCCGAGGATGGACAGCGGCTGGGCTTGCAGGGCATGGTAGGCGACATGGTGCGCCGAGCCGACCAGGATCTGACGGCGCGCGCACCGGCCAGCGTGGACATGTTACCGGGGGACTGGTCGGCCTTGGCCTGTCTGATCACAGCGATCGAAGCCGATCGCATCTCGCCCGACTGGCGCCACACCCTGCGGGCGGCTGCGACGCTGGCGGGGGCCCCGGTTCTGGGGGTCACGGGTACCGGCGGAGCTGGCAAGAGTTCGCTCACCGATGAGTTGATTCGCCGGCTTCGCCTCGATCAGGGCGATAGCCTGCGCATTGCCGTCCTCTCGATTGACCCCAGCCGACGCAAGAGCGGGGGGGCCTTGTTGGGCGACCGTATCCGCATGAATGCGATCCATCCCTGGGCTGCGGATGGGCTGGGTGCCCGCGAGCGGGGCCCGCGCGTCTACATGCGTTCGATGGCAACGCGCGAGGCGGGTAGCGAAATTTCCCGCGCCTTGCCCGACACGATTGCCGCTTGTCGGGCCTGTGGCTTTGACCTGATCATTGTTGAAACCTCGGGCATTGGTCAGGGCGATGCGGCGATCGTGCCGTATGTCGACCTGAGTCTCTACGTGATGACGCCGGAATTTGGTGCGGCGAGCCAACTCGAAAAAATCGATATGCTCGACTTCGCCGACTTTGTGGCGATCAACAAGTTTGATCGCAAGGGCGCACTCGACGCGATGCGCGATGTGTCGAAACAGGTTCAACGCAATCGCGAAGCCTGGAACCAGCCCGCCGAGGCGATGCCGGTGTTCGGGACGCAGGCCTCCCGCTTTGCCGACGATGGTGTCACCGCGCTCTACCAGGCCATCTTGCCGCGCCTGATCGAGGATGGCCTGACGGCCCGCGTTGGGCGTCTGCCCGCGGTGGACCTGCGCCACAGCCGCGCCGTATCGGCCATCGTGCCCAGCGCTCGTAGCCGCTACCTGGCCGAAATCGCCGACACCATGCGGGCTTATAAACAGCAGGCCAGGGTGCAATCGGGCGTTGCGCGCGAGTGCCAGCAACTCGCGGCCGCGCAAGCCATGGTGCGCCAGGCGCAGG
>JBBAOE010000004.1:33079-61389 GCA_040401595.1 Burkholderiaceae bacterium | reverse complement strand
GCAGGTTCAGATTCAGATGCAGGCGCGATCCGCAGAGCCCCCGGGTGCGATTCCGCTCGGGTCGACCTCAGCGCTTGACTCGGCGCTCGATCCCGCGCACGCCTTGCCCGCCCTGACGGCTCTGGCGGCCCTGGAAGCGCAGCGCCTTGCCCGGCTCTCGGTGCAGTCGCAGGCGCTTCTCGCTCGCTGGGACCTGCTGCAAGCCGCTTACGCCGGGGACGAACAGGTGGTCAGAATTCGCGACCGGGAAATCCGCACCGTCCTCACCACCCGCTCACTCTCGGGTACCCGGGTGCGCAAGGTGGCGCTTCCCGATTATGTTGATGCGGGCGATCGCCTGCGTTGGCTGATGCTCGAGAACGTGCCGGGCGAGTTTCCCTACACCGCGGGTGTCTTCCCGTTCAAACGCGAAGGCGAAGATCCGACCCGCATGTTCGCTGGCGAAGGCGACGCGTTTCGAACCAACCGGCGCTTTCGCAGGCTCTCTGATGCGATGCCGGCGAAGCGCTTATCGACCGCTTTTGACAGCGTCACGCTCTATGGCCACGACCCCGACGAACGTCCCGATATCTACGGCAAGGTGGGTAATTCGGGGGTATCGATTGCGACGCTCGATGACATGCGGGCGCTCTACGACGGATTCGACCTCTGCGCCCCGTCGACCAGTGTTTCGATGACCATCAATGGCCCGGCACCGACGATCCTGGCGATGTTCTTCAACGTGGTGATTGAACAGCAGCTCAGCGCCTTCGAGCAGGCTCAGGGGCGGGCCCCGACGCCTGAGGAGCACGCGACGCTAAGGGCCCAAGCGCTCTCAACGGTGCGCGGGACGGTGCAGGCGGACATCCTGAAGGAAGACCAAGGCCAGAACACCTGCATTTTTTCAACCGAGTTTTCGCTCAAGGTCATGGGCGACGTGCAGCAGTGGTTCATCGACCACGCCGTGCGCAATTTTTACTCCGTGTCGATTTCGGGCTATCACATCGCCGAGGCCGGCGCGAATCCGATCAGCCAGCTCGCCTTTACGCTCGCCAATGGATTCACCTTTGTGGAGGCCTATCTCGCGCGCGGCATGCACATCGACTCGTTTGCCCCCAACCTGAGCTTCTTTTTCAGCAATGGCATGGACCCCGAGTACACCGTCCTCGGGCGGGTGGCGAGGCGCATCTGGGCGGTGGCGATGCGCGACCAGTACGGCGCCAATGAGCGCAGTCAGAAGCTGAAGTATCACATCCAGACGTCCGGGCGTTCGCTGCATGCGCAGGAGGTCGATTTCAACGATATCCGGACGACCTTGCAGGCGCTGATCGCGGTTTATGACAACTGCAACAGCCTGCACACGAACGCTTATGATGAGGCGATCACGACGCCAACCGAAGAGTCGGTTCGGCGGGCGATGGCGATCCAGCTCATCATCAACCGCGAATGGGGCCTCGCGACCAACGAAAATCCGAATCAGGGCGCCTACATTCTGGAAGAACTGACCGAGCTCGTCGAAGAGGCGGTGTTGTTGGAGTTTGAGCGTATCGCCGAGCGCGGGGGGGTTCTGGGCGCCATGGAGACCGGCTATCAGCGGGGGCGTATCCAAGATGAGTCGATGCATTACGAGATGCTCAAGCACTCGGGCGAGCTGCCGATCGTGGGGGTCAACACTTTTCGCAACCCCTTGGGCGATCAGGTCCCGAAAGCACTCGAACTGGCCCGTTCCACCGAGGCGGAAAAGCAGTCGCAACTCGCCCGCTTGCGGGATTTCCAGGCCCGCCATGTGCAATCGGCGCCGGCGATGCTCGAGCGTCTGCAGCAGGCCGTGCTCAACAGCGGCAATGTGTTTGCCGTCCTGATGGAAGCGGTGCAGTGCTGCTCGCTTGGGCAAATCACCCAAGCCCTGTTCGAGGTGGGCGGGCAGTACCGGCGCAGCATGTAAGGGCATGCGTCGGCCGCTTGCAACCTCTGAGCGGATCAACCCGATCGCGACGTCTGGGCGCAGTTTGCGCGCGGCCTGCAGGTCCCTATACTACAGCCCATGCCCCCTTTTGGCGTCCCCATGACCCCTACCCTGAAGAAAGTTGGCCTAGTTGCCGCCGGAGCCGTCGCCGGCGTGCTGGTGTCGGTCGGGCTGAGTGCGGTCGCGCAGCGCGATTCGCGGCCCAATAACCTCCCGCTCGATGAGTTGCGCCAGTTTTCCGACGTGTTCGGAGCGATCAAGTCGTATTACGTCGAGCCGGTCGAGGATAAGAAGCTGATCGAAGAGGCGATCAGTGGCATGGTGGCCGGGCTCGATCCCCATTCAACCTATCTCGATGCGGACGCCTTCAAGGAGTTGCAGGCCGGGACCCAGGGCGAATTTGGCGGTCTCGGGATCGAAGTCGGTTCGGAGGACGGTTTCGTCAAGGTGGTCTCGCCGATCGAAGACACCCCGGCGGCGCGCGCCGGGATCAAGGCGGGCGATCTGATCGTCAAGATCGATGACAAGGCCACCAAGGGGCTCCAACTCAACGACGCGGTCAAACTCATGCGGGGCAAGCCGAAAAGCTCGGTCGTGCTGACGGTCCTGCGCAAGGGTGAGGTCAAGCCGCTGGTGTTCACCCTCGTGCGCGATGTGATCAAGGTGCAGTCGGTGCGCAGTAAGGCCCTCGACAATGGCGTGGGCTACCTGCGAATCACGCAGTTCCAGGAGCACACGGTCGAGAACATGGTCAAGCAGTTGCAGGTGCTCTACAAAGACGGCCCGCTCAAATCGCTGGTGCTGGATCTGCGTAACGACCCGGGCGGCGTCCTGCATGGGGCGGTTGGCGTGACAGCGGCGTTCTTGCCGGCACGCACCCTGGTGGTGTCCACCGACGGGCGCACGCAGGATGCCCAGCGCAAGTATCTGGCCGACCCTGCCGACTATCTGCGCGGCCGTGGCGAGGATGTGTTAAGCAAACTGCCGACTGGGGTCAAGACCGTGCCGATGGTGGTTCTGGTCAATGGGGGCTCGGCATCGGCCAGCGAAATCGTCGCGGGTGCGCTTCAGGACCACAAGCGGGCGCAGGTCTTGGGCACGCAAACCTTCGGCAAAGGGTCGGTTCAAACCATTCTGCCACTGGGCAACAGCGCTGCCGTCAAGCTCACGACGGCCCGTTACTTCACGCCGAGCGGCCGATCGATCCAGGCCAAGGGCGTGACCCCCGACTGGATTGTGGAGGAGACGGCGGACGGCGAGGGCGCGGGGGGCCGCATGCGGGAGAGCGATCTGCGGCGCCATCTTTCGAACCCGAAAGAGCCTGAGGGCGACCCGGCGCTTGAGAAAGCGGTCGAGCGCGGGGGCGTCAAGGCGGCCGAGAAAGTCATCCCCAGTCCGGCCGATCGCAAACCGGTTGAATTTGGCTCGGCCGAGGACTTCCAACTCCAGCAGGCCTTGAATCTGCTTCGTGGCCAAGCCGTTCAGACCCTGAAAAAAGAGGAAGTCACGAGCGCGGTGGCGACCAAGGTCGTGGCGCCCGCCAACTAAGACCGCGGTTTGGCGATTCGGGTCGCCCCGAGGCGACCCGCGCTTGGGCAATAATGCCGCCCATGGTGAATTTGTTCGAAATCATCGATGGACGTCTTTGCCAGGTCAAAGCCGACGTCCAGGCGCCGCTCAAGGCCCACCCGGTCTGGGTGGATTTTGTGGCGCCGACCCAGGTCGAGCGGCGCTGGGCCCGCGAAGCCTTTGATCTGGTCCTGCCCGATGAGGAGGACTTCGGTGACATTGAGGTCAGTGCCCGGGTGTTTGTCGATGCCCGCGGCGCATTGCAACTCCATTCCAATTTCCTACTCGACTCCGAGGAGGGGCGGCGCAGTATCACGGCCGGTTTTGTGCTGCGTGACGGCATCCTGTTCAGTGTCCATAGCCATGATCTGCCGGTCTTTCGACTGCTGCGGCTGCGCGCGCGCAACCAACCCGGCGCATTGCTCGACGCCCTCGATGTGCTGCTCGATCTGTATGCGACCGATGCCGAATATGCCGCCGACGCGCTCGAGGAGCTCTACGAAGAACTCGAAACGACGAGCCATCGGGTGCTCGCCGCGGGCGGTCTGACTGACGCCGGCGCGGCCGAAGTCCTCGCACGCGTGGCCAAGCATGAAGATCTGAACGGACGGATCCGGCGCAACATGATGGATACCCGTCGCTCGGTGTCGTTTCTGCTGCGCCAACGCGTGTTGGCAGGCCATCATCTGGAGGAGGCGCAGCATATTTTGCGTGACATCGACTCGCTCGACAGTCACACCGCTTTTCTGTTCGACAAGACCAATTTTCTGATGGATGCCACCGTTGGTTTTATCAATATCAATCAGAACAAAATCGTCAAATTGTTTTCGGTGGCCTCGGTCGCGCTGCTGCCGCCCACGCTGATTGCCAGTATTTACGGGATGAATTTTGTCCATATGCCCGAACTGGACTGGGTGTTGGGCTATCCCTTGGCGATCGCGATGATGGCGGTGTCGGTGCTGGTCCCGATCTGGCTCTTTCGACGTCGCGGCTGGTTGCGATGAGCCACGGTGGATCGGACAAGTCGGGGTCGCGGCGGGGTTGTGCCGATGAATGACGAGGCTTTGCTGCGCTACTCGCGCCATCTGCTGCTCGACGAGATCGGTATCGAGGGTCAGGAGCGTTTGTTGGCGGCAACCGTTCTGGTCGTTGGCGCGGGGGGTCTGGGCTCGCCCGCTGCCCTCTACCTGGCTTCGGCCGGGATCGGGCGCTTGCTGTTGGCCGATGGCGACCGGGTGGAAGCCACCAATCTTCAGCGCCAGATTCTGCATCGCGAGGCATCGATCGGGGTGTTGAAGGCGCAATCCGGACGCGAAACGCTTGGGGCGCTCAATCCCGGGACCGTCGTCGAGGCGATCGCCCAGCGCCTTGACGGTGCGGCGCTCGAAGCGGCCGTCGCCCGGGCGGATGTGGTGCTCGACTGTAGCGATAATTTTGCCACCCGCCATGCGATCAATCGGGCTTGTGTGCGCCACAGGCGGCCTCTGGTGTCGGGCGCCGCCATCCGGTTTGACGGCCAGTTGGTGGTCTTTGATCCGCGCGAGTCCGCGTCCCCCTGCTATCACTGCTTGTTTCCGCACGGGCCGCTTGTGGAGGAGGTTGGATGCGCGGCCCTGGGCGTGTTCGCGCCGCTCACGGGAATCGTCGGAACGATGCAGGCGGCCGAAGCCCTGAAGCTTGTCGGCGGGTTTGGGCGAGCACTGACGGGTACCCTGCTGCTCATTGATGCCCGTGACCTCTCGGTGCAGCGCATCGTCATTCCACGTGATCCGCATTGCGCCGTCTGTGCCGAACCGGCACTTGGTAAGAACGCGAGCGCTGGCGCGACGAACCTGCCGTGAACTCAACGCATTCCACGATGACCCGCAGCCTACGTAGCGCCGCAACCGGGGGCCAACCGGGGCGCTGGCGCCTTGGGCCAAATCTTGCGAGGCATCTTGGCTCCAGCGCCCGGCCCGCTTGGAGCGGTCTCCTGCGCGCGCTCGTTTTCGTTTGGCTGGGCGCGGTCGTGGCGATATCGGGCGTGTGGGCACGCCCGTTCGATACGGTCAGTGATCGTGGTGATGCGCGATTGATGCTGGGCGGCCAAGACCCGCTCTCGTACCATCGACAGGTTCGACCCACACCGGGTCGGATCGATTTGCGGGTTGAAATGGACGGCGTGACCTACCGGTTTGCGACGGAGAGCACCCGGGCAGAATTCCAGCGGGACCCCGGGCGCTGGATCCCTGCATTTGGGGGCCATTGCGCTTATGGCATGGCGCACGCGTTGCCAATTCCCGCTCGGGCGGATGTGTTTGAAGTCATCGACGGACGCCTTCACCTGTTTGGTAGTGAGCGGTCGCGGGCTTTGTTTCTGATGGAGCGTGAATCCAACCTGCAACTCGCCAATCGCTGGTGGCGTGATGAAGTGGCGGGTTCCATCGTGGTCCTGCAGCGGGCATTTCGAACGATTGTTCCGGTACCCAACCGGCGTGATCCCGAGGCCCTTGAGCGCGACTATCGCGATCGTCTGCACACGGGGCGACTCTGAGCGCATCGGTCTGCCGATGCCTGCCGCGCTAGGACAGCAGTCGCCTGAGAACGCCAGGCAATGGGGGCGTCGGTCGGGCCTGAAAGCCACTGCGTACAAATCGGATCCACGACCCCACCAGCCAGTCCAGCGTCATGCGCGCCCGCAGGCTGCCCTCCTGGGGGTCAAAGGGATCGGCTGGTTCGAGCTGTGAACAGGGGCGTTGCAGCGTCGATTCCAGCGCCTGCATCAATCGCTCGATGCGGGCTTGCAGGCGGCTGTCCTGACTACCCAGCGCATCCCCGATCAGCAGGCGGGCCAGACCGGGTTGGCGGACGGTGACGAGGATCAGCGCTTCGAGCAGATAGTGAGTCTGTTGGCGACCGGGCCAGGCCTGCTGGCCCATGGCCGTAATGATCCGGGCCACACGCGATTCCAGTTGCTCCAACAGCGCTTCGAGAATCGCGGTCTTGCCCGCAAAGTGACGGTACAGCGCGGGTTCGGAAATCTGCAACCGTCGGGCGAGCGCCGCGGTGGTCACGTGAGCGCCATCGGCTTCACCCAGCATCAGGTTCAGGGTGTGCACGATCTCCTGACGGCGCGAATCTCCCAGTTCGGTGACCGGTCCCACCAGCGCTGGTTCAATCAGAGCCCCGAGCGCCTCGCCTGTCTGCCCGGCCAGCCGGGTGCCCCGGGGCACGGATGGACGCGGGCTGATCGGCGCTCGGTGCATCAACTTTCCGGTTCAGGGGCTGGCTGGCATCGTCAGCGCCGAAGCTCGAGGCGCACCAGATGGTGGCTTGATCGGATCTGGGCGCCTACCCGTCGGCCGGGTCCGGCCAACCAGCGCGGACGCAAACCCGCGCCGCGATGAAACCCATGGATCAGGACTGTGCGTAAGCCCAGCGCGCGAGCGGAGGCCAGATTGGTCAGGGAATCTTCGACCAGGACACACCGGGCCGGGTCCAGACGGTGGCGCGCCAGAATGGCGTGCAACATGCGACGTGACGGTTTGGGGCGCAGGCGTCCGGCAATGCGCATCGACTCGATCGGGATCAGGTGATCAATCAGACGATGAACTCCCAAGCGTAACAACACGGCGCTGGCGTAATGGCGTGGCGCGTTGGTCAGCACCATCTTGCGTCCGGGAAGCTGGCGCAGGGTTTGAATGAGCCGCGCATCACGCTCGATCAGGGGAGC
This sequence comes from Burkholderiaceae bacterium, assembly GCA_040401595.1. Taxonomy (GTDB): domain Bacteria; phylum Pseudomonadota; class Gammaproteobacteria; order Burkholderiales; family Burkholderiaceae_E; genus RFPW01. The sequence goes on along the minus strand of JBBAOE010000004.1, from coordinate 54,163 downwards.
CAATTCCGCCATCTGATGGGTCGCTTGCAAAAAACGTGCTGGATCGACCTGATGTCGCTCGATCAGACCCAGGAGCGTCGCGCCGTAGCGCAACCAGTACTGGCGTCGCAGGACATCTGCCTGCATCGGCTCAATACGGAGTTCTTCGGCCACAAAATTCGTCATCCGCTGGTTGATCCGCGGGATGACCCGCGAGATGGCATCGTGCAGCGTGTCATCCAGATCCAGCAGCCAAATCGGTTTCATGGGGGTTTCATGGGGGTTTCATGGGGGCTTCACACGCGCTCAGTGGCTTCGGATCATGGTGCCAACGCCTTCGTTGGTGAGGATCTCGAGCAGGACGCAATGGTCAACCCGACCGTCGATGATATGCACCGAATGCACGCCAGCCCGGGCTGCATCGAGCGCAGACGCAATTTTGGGCAGCATGCCACCGGAGATCGTACCGTCGGCAAAGAGTTCGTCGATACGCTTGGAGGTCAGCCCGGTCAGCAGCCGGCCTTCCTTGTCGAGCACGCCAGGGGTATTGGTCAGGAGGACCAGTTTTTCTGCTTTGAGCACTTCGGCGATCTTGCCCGCGACAACGTCGGCATTGATGTTGTAAGTCTCCCCGGCCGAGCCCATTCCGATCGGCGCGATGACCGGGATAAAGCCAGCGCCGGTCAGCGTTTGCACCAGCTGCGGATCAATCGACTCGATCTCTCCCACCTGTCCGATATCGATTTCTTCGCCCGGATGCTCGCGCGAAGCCAGGGTGAGTTTATGGGCGCGGATCAGACCGCCATCCTGCCCGGTCAGGCCCACGGCCTTGCCGCCCGCGGCATTGATGAGCTCGACGATCTGCTTGTTGACCTGGCCCGCCAGCACCATTTCGACGATATCCATGGTCTCGGCATCGGTGACCCGCATCCCTTGAACGAACTCGCCTTTCTTGCCGACCCGCGCCAGCAACTGTTCGATTTGTGGACCGCCGCCGTGCACCACCACCGGGTTCAGACCGACCAGTTTGAGCAACACCACATCGTGCGCAAAGCTGCGTTGTAGGCGCTCTTCAGTCATCGCATTGCCACCGTACTTGATGACGATCGTGCGGCCATGAAACCGTCGGATATAGGGCAGCGCTTCGGCGAGGACTTCGGCTTTGACGTTGGGTAGGGGCGGGACGCTCATGAAACCCTCAAGGCAGGACGGTGAAATGCTTGGCGCGGGTGCACAACGTCAGGCATCGCGACGCCGCGGGTGCGGTGTGGCGCGGGGGTGGCGCCTCAGAGAACGTAGCGGGCGAGATCGTCACTGGCGGCCAGTCCCGCGAGCCGCTCATCGACAAATGCGGCATCGATGACCACGGGTGCGGGGGCACTCGAGCCGGTTGCGCGCGAGCCGGCCGAGTACGACACCTCCTCCAGCAGTTTCTCCATCACCGTATGCAGGCGCCGCGCCCCGATGTTCTCGGTGCGCTCGTTGACCTGCCAGGCGATTTCAGCCAGGCGGCGCACACCCTCCGGGGTGAACTCCACGGCGACCGCTTCGGTGGCCAGCAGGGCTTGGTACTGGCGGGTCAGGCAGGCATCGGTCGTGGTCAGGATGCATTCGAAGTCTTCCACCGAGAGCGAAGTCATTTCGACCCGGATCGGCAGTCGGCCTTGCAGCTCGGGAATAAGGTCGCTGGGCTTGGACAGGTGAAAGGCGCCCGAGGCGATGAAGAGGATATGGTCGGTCTTGACCAGTCCGTGGCGCGTGTTCACGGTGGTGCCTTCGATCAGCGGCAGCAGATCGCGTTGCACGCCAGCCCGAGACACATCGGGCCCATGGCTGTCGCGCGTGGCAATCTTGTCGATCTCATCGAGAAAGACGATGCCTTGCTCTTCAATCGAGCGCAGCGCCTCGGTCCGAACATCGTCTTCGTTGATGAGGCGTCCCGCCTCTTCCTCGGTCAGCTGCTTGAGCGCATCCGCGATGCGCAGGCGGCGGGACTTGCGACGCCCCGAACCCATTTGCTGGAACACGCTCTGGAGCTGTTGGGAGAATTGCTCCATGCCGGGCGGACCGACCACATCGAGCGTCGGTGCTGCGACTGCGATGTCGATTTCGATTTCACGGTCGTCGAGTTCACCTTCCCGTAGCTTTTTGCGAAACCGCTGCCGCGCGACGGATTCTTCGCTGCGGGTGTCGTTGCGGGGGGGATCCGTTGAGGAGGCGCTCGAATCGGAGGCTTCGGTCAGAAAACCCAGGGGTCCAGCGGCCGCCGTCGCGCGGTTGGGGGGCGGCACCAGAATATCGAGCACGCGATCTTCGGCCGCATCGAGGGCCCGGCTGCGCACCGCGCGCATCGCCTGCTCGCGCACCAGTTTGACGCCGATGTCAGCAAGATCACGAATGATCGTATCGACATCACGACCGACATAGCCCACTTCGGTGAATTTGGTGGCTTCGACTTTGACGAAGGGTGCATTGGCCAGGCGCGCCAGCCGGCGCGCGATTTCGGTTTTGCCGACACCAGTCGGGCCGATCATGAGGATGTTTTTTGGCGTGATCTCGTGGCGCAGGGGCTCAGCCACCTGCTGGCGTCGCCAGCGATTGCGCAGGGCAATGGCGACCGCCCGTTTGGCCCGATCTTGGCCGACGATATGGCGATCGAGTTCGGAGACGATCTCGGCCGGCGTCATCTGGCTGGCTGGGCTCATCCTTCGAGTACCTCGATCACTTGGTGATGATTGGTGTAAATGCACAGATCACCGGCAATGGAGAGTGCCTTGGAGACGATCTCACGGGGCGGCAGATCGGACACATCGAGCAGGGCGCGCGCGGCTGCTTGCGCATAAGCCCCTCCCGAACCAATCGCCAGTAATCCGGATTCGGGTTCCAGGACGTCGCCGGTTCCGGTCAGGATCAGGGAGTGTTCTCGATCGGCCACCGCCAGCATGGCTTCGAGACGACGCAGGGTTCGGTCGGTACGCCAGTCCTTGGCCAACTCGACCGCGGCGCGCAGTAACTGCCCGTTGTGCCGCTCCAACTGGGCTTCAAACCGTTCGAACAGCGTGAACGCGTCGGCCGTGCCACCGGCAAATCCGGCCAGGACCCGGTCATGATGCAGGCGACGCACCTTCCGCGCGGTCGCTTTCACCACGATATGACCCAGCGTGACCTGACCGTCCCCGCCCAGGGCGACGCTGTTGCCCCGCCGAACCGAGAGGATCGTGGTGCCGTGAAAGATGCTCGGGTCCAGATCAGTCGCCGTAGAGTTTTTGGCGCAACTCGCGCCGCTGCTGGGCCTCGAGCGACAAGGTCGCGGTCGGGCGGGCGAGCAGGCGGGGGATGCCGATCGCTTCCCCGGTTTCTTCACACCAGCCGTACTCGCCAGAGTCGATGCGGACAATCGATTGCTGGATTTTCTTCAGCAGCTTGCGCTCGCGGTCCCGCGTGCGCAGCTCGAGCGCATGCTCCTCCTCGATCGTCGCCCGGTCGGCCGGATCCGGAACAATCACCGTCTCACGCAGGTGCTCGGTGGTCTCACCAGCGTTGGCGAGCAGTTCGTCTTCCATTCGGCGCAAGGTCGACCGGAAAAACGCAAGCTGCGCATCGCACATGTACTGATCCTCGGGCATCGCTCGGAGCTCAGCCTCGGTGAGGGGCTTTTTCGACTTGCCTGCGCTGGTCTTGGTGCTGGTCGCTGCCATGTCTCTGTACCGCCCTCGCGGGCTCGCCCGCGTTCGTTGTGGCAAATGCCGGATCTATCCTGTCTTCGCGTCGATCGGCCCGGCCACGTCACACCAGGCAGTGCTCGAGCCCCTGCAAAAAAGTTTCGCGTGGCAGATTTCGACCGATGAAGACCATCTTGCTTGCAGGTTTCTCGCCCGGTTGCCACCGTTTTCCGTAGTCCGCCCCCATCATCTGGTGAACGCCTTGAAAAACCAAGCGCCGGTCCGAACTCTTGACAAAAAGGACGCCTTTATACCGCAACATGTCCTGACCGTAAACCTGAACCAAGCCGCCCAGAAACTCTTCGAGGCGCTGGACGTCGAATGCCCGCTCGGACCGGAAGACAAATGAGCCGACCGCGTCGTCATGGACATGGTCATCGTTGTCCAGAAAGTCGGGCGAAAATTCAAGAACCGCGTTCAGGTTAAAGCCCCGGATATCGAGTAGATCGGTGATCGGCGTCTCGCCGAAATGCACTTCGCGGATCGCCGCGCGGGGGTTGATCCCGGCCAGTCGGGCGCGCAGGGCTGTGGTCTGTTCGGGCGTCGTCAGATCGGTCTTCGAGAGCAGAATCCGGTCGGCAAACGCGACCTGTTCGACCGCTTCGCGGTTGTCATCGAGTTGCTTGGACCCATGGACCGCGTCCACCACGGTCAGGACGGCATCGAGGAGGTAGCGTTCGGCAATCTCATCGTCGATGAAGAAGGTTTGAGCCACCGGCGATGGATCGGCCAGGCCGGTGGTTTCGATGATCACGCGCTCGAACTGGATTTGCTTGGCGCGCCGCCGCGTGGCCAGATCGCCCAGAATTCGTACCAGATCGCCGCGCACGGTGCAGCAGATACAGCCGTTGTTCATTTCGACGATGCGCTCCTCGCGCTCCTGCACCAGCAATTCGTTATCGATCCCCTCTTCCCCGAATTCGTTCTCGATCACGGCAATCTTGTGTCCGTGCTGCTCATGCAGGATGCGGTTGAGCAGCGTCGTCTTTCCGGCGCCTAGAAAACCGGTGAGGATCGTAACGGGAATCAGTTCGGGGACGGCGGCCATCGCGGGGCTCCTGGGATCGGCTCTGGTCGGGGCGGCAGTGTAACGCAGCCGGCGCTTAGTTGCGTCGCAAGAGCAGCCCCTTCAGATACTCGCCCTCCGGATGCGTCATCGCCATCGGATGGTCATCGCCCGCCCCCAGTCGGCGGACCAGGCTGCAATCGACCTGTGCATCGATGACGGCACCGGCAACGATTTTCTGAAACAAGTCGACGTCGATCGCGCCGGAGCAGGAGAAGGTGAAGAGCGCACCGCCTGGATGGAGCAAGCCCAGGGCCTTACGGTTGATTTCCTTGTAGGCGCGCGCGGCGCGCTCGACATGCGAGGCGGAGGGGGCAAACTTCGGCGGATCGAGCACGATCAAATCAAAGCGGCGCTGCTGCTGCGCGGCTTCGCTCAGCAGGGCAAAGACATCGGATTGCGCGACGACCAGCTGCTCGGGCCCAAAGCCATTGCGCTGCGCATTGTGCTGGGCCATCGCCAGGGCCTCGGCCGAGGAGTCGACGGTCAGGGCACTCGCTGCCCCACCGGCCAGCGCGGCCAGTGAGAACCCGCCCGTATAGGAGAACGCGTTCAGCATGGTGATCGGCTGGTCGGTCCGATCCCGGCGCAGCCGCCCAATCTCGTCGCGAACGGCTCGCCGGTTATCGCGTTGGTCGATGTAGAAGCCGGTCTTGTGGCCCGACACGATATCGACGCCGTAACGAATGCCGTCTTCCACGATCTCGATCGGTCCGCTGGGCTCGCGCCCGCGCAACACGCCGGTGGTCGATTCGAGGCCTTCGCGGGCCCGAACCGCTGCATCCGAGCGCTCATAGACGTCGACGCAGCCAGTCGTCGCGACCAGGGCGTCGACCAGCACCTCCCGATGGGCGGCCACGCCAGCGGCGAGGCACTGAATGACCAGTTGCGAGCCGTAGCGGTCAACGACCAGGCCGGGCAGTCCATCGGCTTCGCCAAATATCAGGCGCACGGCATCGGTGCGCTCGTGCAGATGACGACGGCGCTCGATGGCGCGCTGGATACGGGTCCTAAACCAAGCGGGATCAATGCGATCCTCGCGCTCGAACGACCAGGCACGGGCCCGGATGGTGGATTGCGGACTCCAGGCCGCCCATGCCAGAAAGCCCCCACTGGCGTCGATCAGGGCGACCGTATCGCCTGAGGCGGGATCGCCGATGACATGTTCGACCCCCCCCGCATAGAGCCACGGGTGGCGTCGTTCGAGCGATCGTTCCTTGCCGGCGCGCACGATCACCTGCGCCGGCGCGACGCCCGCCGGCAAACTCACCCGCGCGCGCTCGGGCGGCGCTGAGCGCCGGGGCGCCCCCGGGCGTCCGACGGGTTTCGCTGGTCCAGCCGTCGGGCGGGCCTTCGGGGTCTTGGCGACCGCTGGGCGGCGACTCACGAGGGACCGCCGCGTCGGCGCGCCCGCGGATGGGCTGCGTCATAGACCGCTGCCAGGCGCTGAAAGTCGAGGGCCGTATAGATTTGGGTCGTTGCGATATTGGCATGTCCCAGCAGTTCCTGGACCCCGCGCAAGTCAGCGCTCGACTGCAGCAGGTGGCTGGCGAAGGAGTGACGCAGGACATGGGGGTGCAGGCGCACAGCGGCGCCGCGCGATCGACCGAGGGCTTCAATACGGGATTGCACGGACCGGGGGGCGAGCCGGCTCCCGCGGGCAGACAGGAACAAGGCATCGGGGTCGGCCCCGGGATGGGCCTGGACAAATTGGGCGCGGATCTGCAGCCAGCGCAGCAGCGCCTGGGCGGCGACCCCGCCAATGGGAACCGAGCGCGTCTTGTTGCCTTTGCCCAGGACGGTTGCTTCACGCTCGCGCAAGTCGATCCAGCCTTTGGAGCGCTGGCCGCCCCGATCGCTCCAGACGCAGTCCAGGGTGACCAATTCCGTCAGGCGCAGGCCGCAGGAATAGAACAGTTCTGCGATGGCGTGGTCGCGCAGCGCTAGAAATTCTGCGCTTGAGGACGGGTTGGACCCGGACCCACTGACTTGCACGGTCAGGGCGGGAACTTGGTCCAGGAGGCCTGCGGTTGCATCGGGCGACATCGCTTTGGGCAGTCGCCGGCCCGCGCGCGGCGCCCGAATGGGTCGGGCCGGATTGGCGAGCGGACCGCCGTGGCGGGCGAACCAGTCAAAAAAACCACGCCAAGCCGACAGCCGGCGCGCCACTGAGCGCGGCGAAAGCCCGTCACGCATGGCCTGCGCCACCGCCCGTCTGAGGTCGGCTTCGCTGACCTGCGCTAATGCCTTCGGGGTTTGCATCGGGTCGGCCAGGACGCTCATTTCCCGGCCATAGGCTGCGAGCGTTTGCGCACCGTAGCCGCGCTCGACGCGCAGATGCTCGAGCCAGGCCTCGATTGGAGGGGTCATGGTCGGCCCGGCTTGAAGGCTTGGCCCATCATCGGGGTCCGATCCGTCAAGCCAATCCGTGCGCCGGCGCCAGGAGGCGCGACAGCGATGCGCTCGCGATCTCGGCAATGCGCTCGAGGAATGCGGTTCCCATGGCCGGATCAAAACGATTCACGTCGGCCGAACCCAGCACCAGCAGGCCGAACGCCTGTGCGCTGGCACCGACACGCAACGACATCATCGCCATCGAGCGCGTCGAGACGCCGCCATCCTCAAACCAGGCCGCAGCCCTCTGATCGGTGTGTGGCCCACAGATTGGGATCCGATTCGCATCGGCCCAGGCCTGAATGGATTCTTCAACCGGCTGCGCCCAGTCCTGGTCGGATGCCGGAGGGCTTACGCCCCAGAGGCGCAGCGCAACCTGGGGGACGGAAAACCCCTCGCGCAACCCTCGCGTCACCTGCTCTGGCAGATCGGCCGGATCGCGAATCAACAGGAGCGGTCGCATCCATTGATGCAGCCGGTGTGTGATGGCCTCGTTCTCTTCGCCATGGCGGAGCAGGTCGGCCATACGCAACTCCAGCGCCTTGTAGCGCTGGCGCAGCACCTCGACCTGGCGCTCGACCAGTGAAACGGTTCGCGAGCCGCTCTGATGACTGATCTGGAGCGCGCTCAGCAATTCGGGGTGGTCTTCCAGGAAGGTCGGGTGGGCGAGTAGGAAATCGGCCACCGCATCGGCGTCCGGCAGCGGACTGGCGGCCAGCTCCATGGGGAACGCGGGGGCGGAACTCGGGGGCAAGGAATTCACGAAGTCTCCGGGACGGCTTGGACGGATGGTTCAGGGGTGGATAGTGTGGGGAGTTCGATTTCCCCGGAAAAGACGGTCTGCGCAGGTCCCGTCAGGAAGACCGGGGCGGCGGCTTCGCCAACGGCACCCGCATCCCACCCCGTCCAATCGATTCGTAGAATACCGCCTCGGGTCGTGATCGCCACGGGACTGCGCAGGAGCCCCAGTTGGATCCCGGCGACGGCCGCCGCGCAGGCGCCCGTCCCGCAGGCTAGGGTTTCGCCAGCCCCGCGCTCCCACACCCGCAGCCTGGCCTGGTGCGGGTCGATGATCTGGATGAATCCGACATTGACGCGTCGGGGAAATCGGGGGTGGTGTTCGATCTCGGTCCCTTCGGCGGCCACGGGCGCCCGATCGAGGTCGGCAACCCATTGCACGGCATGGGGATTGCCCATCGACACCACAACGATTTCGCGTGTACGACCATCGCTCAGCGGCAATTCCCAAACCTCGGCCTCGCCCTGGACCCGCGAGGCGAGACCCGTTGCATCAAACGGGATTTGCGCTGGTTTCAGACGGGGTGCTCCCATGTCCACCCGAACGCTGCCGTGGGCCTCGAGGCTCGGTGTGATGAGTCCCCCGAGGGTCTCGACCCGCAGGGTGGTGGCACTCGTCAGCCCTTGATCATGGACAAACTGGGCAAAGCAGCGGGCGCCGTTACCGCATTGCTCGACTTCGCCGCCGTCTGCATTGAAAATCCGATAACGGAAATCCGCGTCGGGCCGGGTTGGCGCCTCGACGATCAGGATCTGGTCGCAGCCGATCCCCATTCGACGGTCAGCCAGCCAGCGACAAAGCTCGGGCGTGGGTCGGAAGGGTTGGCGCAGCGCGTCAATGACGACGAAGTCATTGCCTGCGCCGTGCATTTTGGAAAATCGCAGGCCCATCTCTCAATTATCCTGATAAACCGGCGGCGCGCCTGGGGGCTGGGTCTTGAACCGCTTGTGCGACCAGAGATACTGCGCTGGGCACTGACGAACCTGGCTCTCAATATAGGCGTTCATGCGGGCGGCCGCGACGGTGTCGTCGTCGCCCGGAAAATCCTCCCAGGGCTGATCAAATCGGGTGACATACCCTTGGGCTTCGAGCGTCGTAAGCACGGGGACAACGACCGCGTCGGTGAGCCGGGCGACCCGGGCCAGGGTCGTGACAGTGGCGGCGGGAATGCCGAAAAAGGGCACAAAGACGGCGTCGCGCGGCCCCAGATCCATGTCGGGCAGGAGATAGAACGGGATTCCTGTGCGTAAGGCGCGCAGGGCCGGACGAAGCCCCTCCTGACGCGACAGTAGCAGCGGCGCATTGAAGCGACTGCGGCCCGCCCGCATCGCTTCGTCGAGGACGGGGTTTTTCTGTTTGGCATACATGGAAACAAACCGGGTCTCGAGCTGAATCCGCAGTCCGCCGGCATCCAGACCGAGGAAGTGCGGGGCCATCAGGATCACGGGGCGCTCGGTTTGTGAACGCCAGTGCTCGACGCCTTCGAGGCGCACCAGACTGCGGATCCGATCCGGCGAGCCGGACCAGAAAATGAACCGTTCGACAAAGGTGCGACCAAAACAGGCAAAGTGCTCGCGGGCAATCGCCCGACGCTGCGCTTCGCTGAGTTCGGGCAGACAACGACGCAGGTTGGTCAGGGTGATGCGCCGCCTCGGTGTGGCAAACCACCAGAGCAGGGTTCCCAGACCCAGACCGATCCGGCTCACGACCGGATAGGGCAGCGTTGAGATCGCGCGGAGAATGCCGAGTGCGAGCCGGGAGAAGAAGCGCCCGGTCATGGATGGGGCGGTGCCGGGGGCGTCGATGATGGCGAGGATGCAGGGGTTTGATCAGGCCCGGAGGTTGGGGCGGAGGTTGGGGCGGGGGGTGGAGCGCCAGCTGGCTGCTTGTAGCGGTTATAGCCCCAGAGGTACTGCTCGGGAAAACGTCGCACGAGCCGTTCCATGCCCGCATTCAGGGCAGCGGGTGTCGGCGTATCGGCGAACGCCTCGACGTGGACTCGCCAGCCGCGCCCCTGGGGGAGTCGCTCGGCCACCAGCAGGCAGACACCCGCACCGCTGGTCTGAGCCAAGCGTCCCGGCAAGGTCATCGTGTAGGCCGGCCGGTCAAAGAACGGTGCCCATTCGCCCTCGCCGGCGTCCGGCACCTGGTCCGGCAGCAGCCCTACCACCTCGCCGCGGCGCAGGGCCCGCAGTAGCGTGCGGACCCCGGCCAGATTCGCCGGGGCGCCGGTCAGACCCGGGATGGCTCGGGCCCGCTCGACCAGCGACCGCAGGGCGGGTTGGCGGGGTGGCTTGTAGAGGACCGTGATCGGGGCCAGCTTGGCCCGACACCGGGCTGCGACTTCGAAGCAGCCCAGGTGGGGGGTGAGGAGCAACACCCCGTTGCCGGCCGCCATGACGGTATCGAGCGGTGACCAGTCGATCGGTCCGATTCGGGCCAGCACCTCATCGAGCGGGCGCAGCCAGACCCAGGGGAGTTCGAGTGCAAATCGGCCTGCCTCGGCCGCCGCCCGTCGGCGCATTGCGCCGCTGCGCAGACCGGCGAAGCCCAGCATCTGGTCGAGCTTCTGACGGTAATCGGGCGACAGGGCGTAGACCACCAAGCCCGCGCCTGCGCCCAGCGCGTGCAGCAGGCGCAGTGGCAGGCGGGAAAGAAGCCAGGCTGCGGCGTGGACCATGGTCGGCCACGCAGCCGCAGCGCTGAATCCAGAAAAAATCGGGGACAACGGGAAAAGTCTGACAAGAGAGGCGTTGGACGGGATGCTATATTCGTTTTGCCGCCGACTTAATAGACAACTTGCGGGGCGGCCTAAAAATTCCGCTAAAGCGTCGACCGCTCCTGGGGAGGACCGGCCGATCGCCAGGCCAACTTTCCCCAATTGGAAGCGAAACTCATGAGCAATGACTACCTTTTTACCTCGGAATCGGTCTCCGAGGGGCATCCCGACAAAGTTGCCGACCAGATATCCGATGCGATCCTGGACGCGATCCTAGCTCAGGATCCCCATGCCCGGGTCGCGGCCGAGACCTTGTGCAATACCGGTCTGGTCGTGTTGGCCGGCGAAATTACGACGCACGCCCAGATTGACTACATCGGCGTAGCGCGCGACACGATCCGCCGCATTGGCTACGACAACACCGACTACGGCATCGATTATCGCGGTTGTGCGGTGTTGGTTGCATACGACAAGCAAAGCCCGGATATCGCCCGCGGTGTCGACAAGGCCCATGACGACGACCTCGACCAGGGCGCGGGCGACCAGGGTCTGATGTTTGGGTATGCCTGCGATGAAACGCCCGAACTGATGCCGGCGCCGATCCATCTGGCCCATCGTCTGGTGGAACGTCAGGCGGATCTGCGCCGCGACGGACGTCTACCCTGGCTGCGTCCCGATGCCAAGAGTCAGGTGACGTTGCGCTATGTTGATGGCCGCCCGGTGGCAATCGACACCGTCGTGCTGTCGACCCAGCACGCCCCCGACATTGCCCTGGAGACGCTGCGCGAAGCCGTGATCGAAGAGGTCATCAAGCCCGTGTTGCCGCGCGAGCTGATCAAGGGCGAGATTCGTTATCTGGTCAATCCGACCGGACGTTTTGTCATCGGCGGCCCGCATGGCGACTGCGGTCTGACGGGACGCAAGATCATCGTCGATACCTACGGCGGTTCTTCGCCGCACGGGGGGGGTGCATTTTCGGGCAAGGATCCGAGCAAGGTGGATCGCTCGGCCGCTTATGCAGGTCGTTACGTCGCGAAGAATGTGGTTGCCGCCGGACTGGCAGCACGCTGCCAGGTTCAGGTGAGCTACGCCATCGGTGTGGCCAAACCGACCTCGGTGATGGTGACGACGTTCGGGACCGGGCGCCTGCCCGATGAGCAGCTCGCGCGACTAGTTCAGGAGCACTTCGACCTGCGCCCCAAAGGGATCGTGCGGATGCTCGACCTGTTGCGCCCGATCTACGCCAAGACCGCCGCCTATGGGCACTTTGGCCGGGAAGAGCCGGAGTTCACGTGGGAGCGCACCGACAAGGCGGCCGCGTTGCGGGCGGCAGCGGGAATCTGATCAAGACGCCCTGCCTGAGTCGCAGGGCTTGGTCCCGAGCGTGCACGATCCGCGTCACGCTCGGGGTGGCCGCATGGCCTGCGCACCCCGGACCGCTCAGCGGACGCACGGTTCGGTCAATCCGCGTAGACGCCTGCCGACTTGATCACCGGGCCCCATTTAGCGATTTCGGCCGTGACATACTTCCGGTGCTCGGCCTGTTCAACGCGCTTGTCGGTCACGACGACCGCGCCGAGACCTTCCTGCTTTTTCAGAAAATCCGGATCCTTGAGTGCCGCAACGAGTGCGCTATTGATCTTGGTCTGAATCTCGGCCGGCAAGCCTTTCGGGCCGTACAGGCCGTGCCAGATCGCGACCTGGAAGTTTTTCTGTCCGGATTCGTCGAGCGTCGGGACATCCTTCAGAGCCGCGGTATCGAGGCGCTTGCTGGTCGTCACGCCGAAGACCTTGATGCGTTTGGCCTCGATCTGCGCTGAGGTGCTCGTCGTCTGGTCACACATCAGATCGACCTGGCCCCCGATCAGATCGGTCATCGCGGGTGCCGTGCCCTTGTAGGGGACGGTGGTCATGTCGACCTGGATCGCCTGCTGCCACAGCATGCCGCACAGATGCGAGGCCGATGCAAGTCCGGCATTGGCCAGATTGATTTTCCCCTTATTGGCATTGGCCCAGGCCACCAGCTCTTTGTAGTTGTTCGCCGGCAGCTGCGGTTTACCCACCAGGGTCATGGGCACTTCGTTGATCATGCCCAGATATTCAAAGTCGGTCTCGACCTTGAATGGCAGATTCTTGACCAGCGACGGGAAGATGCTCATGGCGATGTGATGCACGAGCAAGGTGTGGCCATCTGGATTGGCCCGGGCCACTTTGGTGGCGCCAATCAATCCGCCCGGACCGCCGGCGGCGTTTTCCACGACGATCGAGGCGCCCAGGGACTTGCGCATGGCCTCAGCCAAATCCCGCGCCACACGATCGGTCGGACCGCCTGCGGCGAACGGTACGACGAGGGTGATTGGGCGGTCCTTGATGGGATATTCGCTTGCGCCAGCGCTGGTGGCGGCGAGCGCCGAAATGGTGAGTGCGCAGGCGAGCGCCAGGGAGCGGAAAATCATTCGGGTCTCCGAACTATAAGTTGACTGATGAGCTCAGGCGAGCTCCAGCATCTTAACGCCCTGCGTCATGCGACTCCAAGGCATTCAACGCAAAACCCGCCAACGTGGCTCGATACCGTTGGAAGTCCGCAGGCAGCGTCATTGGTTGAAGGGCGGGCTTGGTTGTACAGTGGCGACTCGATTTAAGATAACGCACCTCGGCCTGGCTTGGGCTAACGAGATATGGAGATTCACGGCCAATGAACGTAAACCGATTTCTCATGGGACTTGTCCTGACCGTCTCCTCAGGTTTGGCCGGGGCACAGTCGTATCCCAACCGGCCGGTGAAGCTGGTGGTGCCATTTGCGCCCGGCGGGACCACGGACATCATCGCTCGCGTCGTCTCGCAGGCCATTCCGCCGCACCTCGGGCAGCCCATGGTGGTTGAGAACAAAGCCGGCGGGGGCGGCGTCGTGGGTGCGAACGAGACGGCCAAAACCACCCCCGACGGCTACTCGCTGGGCGTTGCCACAGTGTCGACCACCGCCGCCAACCCGGCGATTAATTCGAAGATACCGTACAACGTTCTCACCGATTTCACGCCCATCACCAATATTGCGGCGACCCCCAATGTGATCGCCGTCCATCCGAGCTTTCCGGCCCGCAATTACGCTGAATTTGTCGCCGCACTGAAAAAAGCCCCGGGCCGTTACAGCTACGCCAGTTCGGGTACGGGGGGTATCGGGCATTTGCAGATGGAACTCTTCAAGAGCCTCTCCGGTACCTTCGTGCTGCATATTCCGTACCGGGGGGCCGGGCCAGCGCTCAACGATACGGTGGCGGGTCAGGTTCCGGTTATTTTTGACAATCTGCCGTCGGCCTTGCCCTTCATCAAGGATGGTCGGTTGATCCCGATCGTGATCGCCGCGCCTGCCCGCCTCTCCGTGCTCCCCAACGTGCCCACGTTCAAGGAAATCGGTCTGGAACCGGTCAATCGCATGGCCTACTATGGCATTTATGGTCCCAAGGGACTCCCGGGCGAGGTCGTCGAAAAGGTCCACGGGGCGATGATGAAGACCTTGCAGGACCCGGCCGTGCGTAAGCGGATCGAGGATACGGGCTCGATCGTGATCGCCAACAAACCGGACGAATTCGCCGCCCAGATCAAGGCGGAATTGACGGTGTATCAGGAGGTCGTGGCCCGGCAAAAGCTTCAGCTCGAATGAACCTGGACGAACCCGGCCGGAAACGATCGTCCCGCCTCTCGATGCTCCTGCGATGACGCGCATGCCGACGGATCCACGGTCAGGATCGGCCGCCGAAGTGGCGCCGTTTGCCCGCATCGGCACGCCGGCTGCGCTGATTGATCAGGGGCAGATGCGCCGCAATATCGCCCGGATGCAGGCGCGGGTTGATGCCTTAGGGGTGGGCTTTCGACCCCATGTCAAGACCACCAAATGCTTGCCGATCGTGCACGAGCAGATTGCGGCAGGCGCGCGCGGCATCACCGTGTCAACCCTCAAGGAGGCCGAGCAGTTTTTTGCCCAGGGCATCGTTGACATTCTCTACGCCGTGGGGATGGTGCCCAACAAGCTCGCGCAGGCCTCAGCGCTCCTGCGCCAGGGCTGCGCGCTCAAACTCATTGTCGACAACGTGCTGGCTGCGCGGGCGATCGCCGACTTCGGTCGTGAGCACGGGCAGGTGTTTGAGGTCTGGCTGGAAATCGATACCGACCAGCATCGATCGGGTCTGGCACCCGAAGAGCCTGACTTGCTCGAGGTGGGCCGCGCCCTCCATGCGGGCGGCATGACGCTTGGGGGCGTGATGACGCACGCCGGATCGAGCTATGCCTTGAGCACCCCTGAGGCCCTGGAGGCCATGGCCGAGCAGGAGCGCGCCGGGTGCGTCCGGGCCGCTGAGCGTCTGCGCGCAGCCGGCCTGCCCTGTCTGGGGGTCAGCGTGGGCTCGACCCCGACCGCGCTGTCCGCCCGCCAACTCGATGGAGTCACCGAGGTGCGTGCCGGGGTTTATGTTTTTTTTGATCTGGTGATGGCCAACGTGGGCGTCTGTGCGCCCACCGAGATCGCGCTCAGTGTGCTCACCACCGTGATCGGGCATCAGCGTGAGAAGGGCTGGGCGCTCGTCGATGCCGGCTGGATGGCGATGAGTCGGGATCGTGGTACGCAGTCCCAGGGGCACGATTATGGCTACGGCCTGGTCTGCGACACGCGCGGCCAACCCCTCGACGGCTATGTGTTGAGTAGCGCCAATCAGGAGCACGGCATCGTCTCGTGCGTGGAAGGGATTGACGATCGGATCGTCGAGCGTTTTCCGGTCGGCACCCAGCTGCGCATCCTGCCCAATCATGCGTGTGCGACCGGCGCCCAGTTTCCGCACTACGAGGTGCTGCAGGCCGATGGGGCACTGCAGAGCTGGCCTCGGTTCTACGGCTGGTAGGACCGGGGTTGCCAAAGGGCTCGGACCGCGACCCTGGACTGCGTCGCAGCGGGTCCGAGACTCGTTACATGGCCTTGAAGAGTCCGCCGAAGCTGCGACTGACTTCGAGCGGCTCTGGCCAGCCGCGCACGCGCACCAGTTGGCGGGCACGCGCGTCCCGATAGACGCCTTCGATCGAACCCACTCGGACCACGGTGCTGCGATGAATTTGCCAGAACGCCTGGGGGTCGAGGGTGTCGACCAACTCCCGGATTGAGGTGCGGATCAGACCGGCCATCGTGGCGGTCTGGACCCGGGTGTATTTTTCATCACTGATAAAAAAAAGTACTTCTTCGATCGGAATCATCTGGATCGTTGATCCGACGCCGGCCTGAATCCAGCGCAGCATGTTCGGTACGGCGCCACCGTGCGCGCCCGTCTGCGCGCGCAACTCTTGCAAGAGCGCCTGCAGATGCGGGTGCACGGCGCGCGGCTCTTGACCCAATCGTTGCTGGAGTCGGGCCGCCGTGAGCCGCAGCCGTTCGGGTTGCGCAGGTTTAAGGACGTAGTCCACCGCACCACGCTCGAAGGCCTGGACCGCGTATTGATCGAACGCGGTCACGAAGACAATCTCGGGCGGTTGGCGGTCTTCACCAAGATCGAGCTGAACGATTTGTGCAGCCGCCTCCACCCCACTGATGCCCGGCATGCGGATATCGAGAAAGACGACATCGGGTCGAAACCGGGTCACGCATTCGATGGCCTCCTGGCCATGGCGGGCCTGCGCCACGATCTCGAGCTGTGGCCAAACCTCGGCCAGGGCCGCGATCAGCTGCTCGCGCAGGAGCCGCTCGTCATCGGCCACGACGGCTCGTGCGGTCGGGCCATGGTTCGGCGTTTTCAGGCGCTCTGTCATCTGCCCCGACATCTGTCCTGTCCGGTGCTCTGTCTGGTGCTCCGTTTGGCCCTCGGGGTATCGGTCGACATGGCAGCGCTCACGCGTCGACGGCACGGTAGGGCAGTGCAAGGCGCACCACGCTGCCCGCGGGCTCGTTGCGCGTGATGGTGAGGCTCGCGTCAATGCCGTAGCGGTGCTTGAGCCGTTCGCGAATATTGGCCAGACCGCTGCCTTGTGGTGCATTGGCGTTAAAGCCCACGCCCGTGTCGCGCACATGGATCAGGAGGCGCCCGTCGGCGACCTGGGCCTCGATTTCGATCCGGCCGCCTTCGGGCTTGGGTTCGAGCCCATGCTTGATCGCGTTCTCGACAAGGCTTTGCAACATCATCGGCGGGAACTCGGCCGACAGCAGACCGGCGGGTACCAGCAGGGTTGTCTGCAGGCGCTCTTCCATCCGGGTCTTCTGAATATCGAGGTAGGGGTGGATGACGTCAAGCTCTTCGCCTAGAGTGCGTCGAACCTGGGCTTTGCCCTCGCGCAGACTTGGCATGGTGGCGCGCAGGAGCGCGATCAGGCTTTGTTGCATGCGGCTCGCACGCGGGGGATCGGTCTGGATCAGATGATCAATCGAGGCCAGGGTGTTGAAGAGGAAATGGGGCTCGAGCTGCGCCTGCATGGCCGCCATCTGGGCTTCGGCAACCTGTCGCCGCAGTTGTTCGTGTTCAGCGGTTTCGTTGGCTACGCTCGCTTGGGCTTCGGCCCGCAATTGACCGGTATAGGCGATCTTGATGATGATCGAGGCGACGATCCAGAGAAATGCGAAGTCGGTCAACGGCTCGCCGGAATGGGTGTGGATCCGGATGCGGGAGACCGCGCCGCGTTCATTGTCTTCGTTGCTTGCGTCACCGTCGTCGTCGGGCTCCGCGCCCCCGAGTTCTCCCGGCTTTTTGGCGGCGCTGGACGCACTGGGGTTTGACGCATTGGCGTTTGATCCATGGGGCCCCTTTGCGGTGGGTACCGATAAAGGGGTATTGGCCTCAACGATGGCTTTCTGAATTTCCCGAGCGACGGACCCGAGCGCGTCGGTCGTGTCGCTTGAGGCCGGGAGCTTGATCTCGATCGTTCGCTGATTGTCTCGACGAATCTCCACCCGGATCTGTCCCTCCCCCCGACCGTCCCCCCGCTCGGTCGCATCGACATGGTTATGGAGCTCGATCCGGATCGGAGAATCCGATCGCTCGATCCGGGGCAGCCTGACTTTTTCCACCCGCTTGACGGACACCTGTTCGGACACGAGCCAGCTAAATGGCGGCAGGGATTGCAGCAGACTGGCGCAGATCATCAGCAGGACTGCGAGCAGGAAGAATTTTTTCCAGCTGATGCCGACGAGCCAGCGGGCGTAGGCGTGAAAGCCGCGGGTGAGGGGGGCGAATCGTTGGGACCAGGTCATCATGAAAATCAGTGTTTGATCGCGCGGTGTTTGGATTCGAGCGAGGATCTCCCGGATCTTGCCGGTCTGCCAACAGCGGTGCGATCAGGCGCTGATTATCCCGCTTGAACTGCAACTGCGTGCGACGAATGCGTGGGGCGCCCACGCTCGGCGGCGCCCAGCAACTTCACGGCCCCGGTCGCTAGCTTGGCACGCCGTTGCGCTCGAGCGCGGTGGTCCAAAGCCGCCCTGTCGGTGACGCTACGGGACATTCAAGCCAGCCAGCAGGCCGCCTGCGCACCGGCTGGCCCTTTGGGCTCCAAGACCGGGCTGGCCTGAGCGCAGCGTGGTTGTGCGATCGGGCAGCGGGTCCGAAAGGCGCATCCGGATGGTGGGTCGAGTGGCGATGGCAACTCCCCCACCAGTGCAGTCGATGCTTTGTGGCGCTCGGTGAGCGGGTCAGGGATCGGGACCGACGCCAGCAGCGTCCGGGTGTAGGGGTGCTGAGGGTGCTCGAAGAGCGCGCGCCGATCGGCGATTTCAACGACCTGGCCCAGGTACATCACCAGCACGCGCTGACTGACATGGCGGATGACGGTCAGGTCGTGGGCAATAAAAATCAGCGCCAAACCAAACTCCTGCTGCAGGTCGCGCAGCAGATTGATGATCTGGGCCTGGATCGACACATCGAGCGCTGAGACGGGCTCGTCGCAAATGATCACCCGCGGACGCACGATCAGAGCGCGCGCAATGCCGATGCGCTGGCATTGCCCGCCCGAGAATTCGTGCGGATAGCGATAGAGCTGGCCACGGTCCAGGCCGACCCGTTCGAGGAGCGCACAGACGCGGTCCATGCGATCGCCTGCGCTCAGGCCGGGCTCATGCGTGCGCAGGGGCTCGGAGAGAATCTGCAGGATGTTCATCCGCGGATCGAGCGAGGCGAGCGGATCCTGAAACACCATCTGTACCTGTCGGCGTACCTGCAACCAGGCCTTCGCGTCCGGGCGGGGCTCGGCGGCCATCTCCTGGTCAAACCAGGTCAGTGCGCCGGCCTTGAACGGCACCAGGTTGAGGAGCGCCCGGGCCAGGGTCGACTTGCCGCAACCGGATTCGCCGACCACGCCGAGGGTCTCGCCGGGGTGAAGATCAAAACTCACCCCATTGACCGCGCGCAGCGTCAGGGTCGGTGACCAGGGCCAATTGCCCCGGCGCACCGGGAATCCAACCTGCAGATCGCGAACCCGCAGGAGCGCCGCGCCCGCCGCGCCGTCGGTGGCGTGAGATTGCGCGGAACTCATTGGGGTCGGAGCAGGGTTTGCAGCGAAACGTCGGCCGCTGCCCGGTGGCACGCCCGACGGTGGCTTTCACCGGTCAGCACCGGGGCCAGATCGCAGCCGGCATCCGCCAGTGGACAGCGCGGTGCGAACGGGCAACCGGGCGGCATTCGCGCCAGATTGGGCGGGGCACCCGGGATGGCAACGAGGGCGTCCTGTTCGCCGTGCAGGCGAGGCGCCGCATTGAGCAGAGCGAGGGTGTAGGGGTGACTGGGGCGGTAGAAGAGGTCTTGCGCACTGCCCTGCTCCATGATGCGCCCGCCATACATCACCATGACCTCATCACAGAGACCAGCGACGAGCCCGAGGTCGTGGGTGATCATGAGGATGCCCGTTCCGAAATCACGTTGCAGACTGCGCAGCAGACCGACGATCTGCGCTTGCACCGTCACATCGAGTGCGGTCGTGGGCTCGTCGGCGATCAGCAGATCGGGCTCGCACAACAAAGCCATGGCGATCATGATGCGTTGGCGCATGCCGCCCGAAAACTGGTGCGGGTAGCCTTTGAGGCAACGCACCGGGTCGGCGATCTGGACCGCTTCCAGCATGGCGTGCGCGCGGGCGCGGGCAGCTCTGGGCGTGGCGTTTTTCTGGACTTCGAGGACCTCGGTCATTTGCCGCTCGATCGTCAGATAAGGGTTGAGCGACGTCATCGGGTCCTGAAAGATCATGGCAATGCGGTTACCGCGGATCCGGTTCAAGTCCTTGGGTGCCATGGCGATCAGATCCTGCCCCTCAAAGCGTGCACGGCCGGTGGCGTGGCCGTTGGTCGCGAGTAAGCCAAGGATCGCCAGCATGCTCTGACTCTTGCCCGATCCGCTCTCACCCACGATGCCGAAGGTCTGGCCTTTGGGCAGCGAAAAGGACAGGTCGCGCACGGCATCCAGGCTGCCTTCGGGTGTCTGGAAGCGAACATTCAGATGGTCGACTTCAAGCATCGTCGGGCCGGTTGGGGTGCGGGGCGCGATCGCCGCGGCGTTCATCGATCAGCGGTCCTTGGGGTCGAGCGCATCGCGCAAGCCGTCACCCAGAAAGTTGAAGCAGTACAGGGTGGTCGACAGCATGACCGCGGGAAAGAGGAGTAGCCAGGGGGCCACTTCCATCATCTGCGCGCCTTCCTGGATCAACACCCCCCAGCTGGTCATGGGCTCCTGGATACCGAGGCCAAGAAACGACAGCACCGATTCGGTCAGGATGACCTGGGGAACGGTCACGGTCGTATAGATCACGACCATGCCCAGGAGGTTGGGGACGATGTGATTGGCAATGATTCGGGTTTGCGACACGCCGATCGCGCGCGCCGCTTCGATGTAATCCATCCGCTTGAGCGAGAGCGCCTGGCCTCGCACCAGGCGTGCCATATCCATCCACGAAAAGGCCGTGATCGCCAGTACGACCAGATAAAACTCGCGCCCCAGCACCGTGACCAGCAGGATCGCGATCAGCAAGTACGGCACCGCGTAGAGGACGTCAACGACCCGCATCATCCACTGGTCGGTGATTCCGCCCAGAAAGCCCGCCGTCGCCCCCCAGACGGTCCCGAGTGCGACCGAACTGAGCGTGGCGAGAATCCCCACCATCAGCGAAATACGACCGCCCATGAGGCAACGCACCAACAGGTCCCGCCCGGACTCGTCGGTGCCCCACCAATGGCCATTGGTGAGGCCCGGGGCGATTTTCATGGCGTCCCAGTCGGTACTGTCGAACGCATGCGGCAATAGCCACGGCCCGACGATGCATGCCAGCGTGATGAGGACGAGCAGCAGGCTGCTCACGGTGGCGGCGCGATTGCGGGAAAATCGCTCACGGGCATCGCGCCAGGGGCTGCGCGGCAAGGCGGGTGGCAGGTTGGGTGGTGGGTTGGGTGGCGGGT
>JBBAOE010000004.1:19212-32979 GCA_040401595.1 Burkholderiaceae bacterium | reverse complement strand
GGGTTGGGTGGCGGGTCCGGTAGCGTCTGGGCTTGCGATTCTGGCAAGCGCGACGCTGCAGCGGGGTTGGGCGGTGGATGCATCAGCGCGGGTTCAATAGCGGATCCGCGGATCCAGCACAGCGTAGAGCAGATCGACCATGAGATTGAGCGCCACCACCACGAGCGTGATCAGCACCACCAGGCCGAGGATCAAGGTGTAGTCCCGGTTCGCCGCCCCATTGACGACCAGGCGACCGATACCGGGCAGCGAGAACACGGTTTCGGTCACCAGGGCTGCGGTGATCGATGAAATCGCCAGCGGTCCGAGCACAGAGACCACCGGCAGCAGTGCGGGCTTGAGGGCGTGGCGCAACACGATGATGCGCAGTGGCAAACCCTTGGCCCGCGCCGTGCGAATGAAGTTGCTGTGCAAGACCTCGACCAGACTGCCGCGCATGACCCGTCCGAGCGTCGCTACGTTGATGAAGGTGAGCAGGGCGATCGGCAACACCATGAAGCGCAGCTCGAAGTTGTTCCACCCGCCCGAGGGCAACCAGCGCAGCCAGAGCGAAAAGATCAGCACCAGCACGGGCGCAATGACAAAGGACGGGAACACGCTCCCCAGATTACCCAGCAGCATGACGCTTACATCGATCCACGAGTTCTGGCGCAGCGCGGCGATACTGCCCAGGGCGACGCCGATCACGAGTGAAAGAGCGATGGCGGTACCGCCAATCGTCAGTGAGATCGGCAGCGCGTCGGCAACGAGATCGTTGACCGACCAGTCGGCGTAGCGAAACGAAGCCCCCAGGTCGCCGTGCAGCAGATTGCCCAAGTAGTTCAGATACTGCTGCCAGACGGGAAGATCGAGCCGGTATTTGGCTTGCAGGTTGGCCAGCACGGCCGCGGACACCGCTTTCTCGCTGTCAAAGGGCCCTCCCGGCGCGGAGAACAACAAGACGTAGACGACAGCAATCACGACCAGCAGGGTCGGGATGATCGCGAGCAGGCGGCGAAGGGTGTAGGCCAGCATGGAGGTTGAACGGTTTCAGGCGCTGGCGCAGCACCGGCCTTGTATGAGCCAAGCCAGCGGTCGCAGATGCAAGCTCTGCGCCACGCTCAGTGCTTCAGGATATAGAGGTCTTTGCTGCGAAAACGGTCCATGACATTCTCGGTCGAGTAGCCCCCGACATAGCTCTTGACCAGGCGTGGCAGCGAGTACTGCAGCAAGGGGATGATCGGATAGTCGGCCATCACCAGTTCGGTGGCTTTGGTGAAGAGTGCGCTGCGCTTGGCAGGATCGGTTTGCTGGGAGCCCTGCTGGATCAGCTGTTCGGCCTCTCGATTACAGTTGAAATTATTATTCTGATCTGAATCACATTTCACCAGGGCGAGGAAGGTGGTGGCATCGTTATAGTCCGCGATCCAGCCGTTGCGGGCCATCTCGAAATTGCCGTCATGACGCCGTTTGAGCAGGACCTTGAATTCCATTGCTTCGAGCTCGACTTGCAGGCCGAGTTTGGTCTTCCACTCCGAGGCCGCGAAGATCGCCATCTTCTTGTGATAGTCGCTCGTGTTGTAGATGAAGGTGAACTTGGCGCCGGCCTTGACGCCGGCTTCTTGCAGGAGCGCTTTGGCCTCGGACACGCGTCTGGCCATCGGCCACTGCGCCCAATCGTACGCAGCCATCTCGGCGCCTTCGAGGCCCTTGACCATGAGTCCGTAGGCGGGCGTCTGCCCGTCTGCGGTGACGCGCTGCGCGAGTAGGTCACGGTCGATCACCATCGAGAGCGCTTTGCGCACGCGCACATCCCGGAAAAACACGCTCTGGGTCTGAAACGAGTAGTAGCGCAAGCCCAGCATGGGGGCGTTACGCGTCTCGGTCGGGTACTTCTGCAAGGTCTTCTCGAATGAGCCCGGCGGTAACTGGTACACCCAGTCGTTCTCCCCGGTCTCGAAGAGTTTGACGTCGGCGTTACCGTCCTCGACCGGCAGGTAGGTCACCTGCGTGAGGGGTACCTGAGCCGCCTCCCAGTACTGCGGGTTTTTCTCGAGCACGACCTTGCTGTTGACCTGCCACTGCTTGAGTACAAAGGCACCGTTGCCCACCAGGTTGCCTGGCTTAGTCCAGTCCTTGCCGTTCGTTTCGAGCGCTTTCTGGTGGATCGGCGCCAGGTTGGGGTTGGCGACGAGGCCGGGCAGGAACGCCACCGGCGTTTCGGTGCGGATCTCCAACGTGGTCTTGTCGATGGCTTTGACGCCGAGATCGCTCAGCAGCTTTTTGCCGTTGGCGACGTCCTTGCCGTTGGCGAAGAAGTCGCCAAAGGTATGGGCGTATTTGGATGCGGTTTTCGGATCGAGCAGGCGTCGAATCCCGAACACAAAATCCTGGGCCGTGACGGGATCTCCGTTGGACCACTTGGCGTTGGCGCGTAGCTTGAAGACCCAGGTCAGCGGGTCCGATTGCGACCAACGTTCGGCAACGCCGGGGACAATCTTGCCGCGCGCATCGGTCGCCGTAAGCGACTCGAACAGATCGCGCACGATGTTGGCCGCACCCACGGATTCGATCAACGCGGGATCGAGCGATTCGGGCTCGGAGCCATTGTTGCGGGTGATCGTCTGCGTCGGGTGCAGCGCCACACCGGGTGGGATCACGGCGGCCAGGCTTGCGAGCGGCGCCATCATGGCCAGGCAGTAGGCGAGGCCGAGGGTCAGACCGGCGTGTCGAGCAGTCGAGCGCCTGGTCTTGCGGTCGGAAGTGGTCATGAGCAGATTCAGAACGGAGTGCGGATCGGGTGTCAGACGGTGAACGGATCGAGGGATCGAGGGATCGAGGGATCAATGGATCAATGGATCAATGGATCAATCGATCCTCGGATCAAGCAGTCAGGGCTGGGCATGTGGGTCGATATCGACGAATTTCCAGAAGTCGCGCATGAACGGATGGCGCTGGTATCCCTGTACCCAGGGGTGGCTGAGGTCAGTGAGGATACGGTGGGTGCGAAATTTGTAAGGCATGTACGCCACCAGGAGTTTGATCGCTTCGCGCATCAGCGCCAGGCGCTCGGGGCCATCGGGCATCGCGCTGATCTGGCGAAAGAGCGCATCGTAGCGCTTGTTATCGAACCGGGCATGGTTCTGCTGACCTTTGGATTCCGAATAGCCCAGTGACAGGACGCTGGCCCCGTCAGTACCGGCGGCGCTCAGGCCCAAGCCCCACATCATGAGCTTGCCAGCGCGTGAAGCCTTGAGATGTTCGGGCCACTTACCCTGCTTGAATTCGAGCTTGATCTGGATCGCGTCCATGTTCTTCTTGAAAATCTCATCGAGCTCTTTCTGGGCACCGCCCGGGATCGTCGAGAATTCCAGAATCAGGGGCTTGCCATCGGGTAGATCTCGCCAGCCGTCGCCGTTCTTGTCGGTGTAACCAAAGAGATCGAGTAAAGCGACCGCGCGGGCGCGGTTGAACTGCCCCATCTCCGATCGCAGCTCCGGGTCATAGCCGATCGTGAGCGGCATCACCGGTCCATGGGCGATGATGGCCTGGCCCCGGCGCGGCAGACGGACTTCTTCGTCCGAGTTATAGGCGAGCGCAATGGCACGGCGCAGGGCCACTTTGTCGGCCGTGTAACCGCCCACGACCGGGTGTTCCATGGCGAAATACATGAAGGTCACATCCGAGGACGGGACCCGCACCATCTGGATGCCCGCTTTGGCCAGGTTCGGTGCCAGCTGATTGCGCGGGATCGCCTGATTCACAAAGCTGTTGGGCAGGCGCTCAAGCAGGTCGTGCTCTTTGTTGAGAAACGCGAGCCAGCGTGGTTGTTCTTCCTCGACGATGGACACATCGACGCGGTCGATCATCGGAAGCTTCTTGCCTTTCATGGCGGTCGCGATCGCCTGGGCCCGCGCATCATCGGCTGGCGGCTCGGCCTCGTAGAACTGTTCGCGAAAATTCGGATTGCGGGTCAGGCTGATCTTGGACGAGCGTCGCCATTCGCCCAGCTGGAATGCGCCCGTACCCACCGGGTGCTCCATGATGCGGTCGCCATAGGCCTCCACCACTTCGCGCGCAACGATGCCGTAAATACCGGGGTCGGCCAGCAGGTTCGAGACAAACCGGGGCCGAGCTTCGCCCAGATGAAACTGCACCGTGTAGCGATCAATCGCCCGCAGGCCTGGGATCTCGGTGTCGTAGTCGAATTTGCCGCTTGCTTGCGATTTCGTGCGCAATTCATCGAGCCCGAGAATCTTCTCTTCCTTCAGGCTGCTCAAGGACGGACTTTTTGTTTTAGGGTCAAAGATGCGCTTATAGGTATAGACCACATCGTGCGCGGTCAATTCCCGCTTCTTGCCACCAAACGCCGCATCGTCTGCAAAGTGGATGCCTTGACGCAACCGAACCGTATAGGTTTTAAAGTCGTCGGAAATCTCAGGCAGGGCTTGAGCCAGGTTTGGCTTGATTTTTGCAGGCCTTGCCAGATAATCGTAGGTGTAGAGCGAATCGAAAATGTTGGCGGTCAAAATCCGGGAATAGAGGTCACTCAATTGGGCAGGGTCAAATCCGGTTTCGGCGATTGGAAATGCATAGCGCAAGACTTTCTCGGACCCGGCCGCTGGGACTGCCGCCTGGGCTCGGTTTGCGGTGAGCGCCATGAAAACAAAGCTGAGCATCGCAATGGCGAGCCCGAGTTTGTATAACGGTATGATCGAGTGGAGCCCGGGCCCGACCGAGCGGACTCCGGCAGCCGGTTCGGCAGCCGACCGTCCAGCATGGCGGGCAGGTGCTCTGGGTGCCATCACATCGCGGAATTTGTTGATTAATGTTGTCACGATCAAAGTCGATTCTTTAGCATGCTTTTGATCATGCCCGACCGCGAAGTGCTGGTCAATTTCGGTTTGGACTGGACATGTTGAGTTATTTTCTGAGAAGAATTTTGCAAATGATTCCGACGCTGATCGGAGTCGTTTTGCTGGTTTTCTTTCTTTTTAAATATTTCGGCGGTGATCCGGCCGAGATTCTCGGCGGTTTGCAGGCAACGCCCGAGCAGATTGAATCGATCCGTACCGAATTGGGTCTCAATGAGCCCGTTGGTGTCCAGCTCTGGATGTTCGTCACCAAGGTGGTGACATTTGACTGGGGCAGCAGCTGGGCGACGCGCGAACCGGTCCTCAATATTTTTCAGTCGCGTCTCCCGGCCACGCTGACGGTGATGATTCCGATTCTGCTGCTCGAGGTCGCCCTGGGGATCGTGGCGGGCATGGCGGTGGCCTATGTGCGGGGCAGTTTGACCGACCGGATCGTGATGATCATATGCACGATCGCGATGTCGATCAGTTTTCTTGTCTACGTGATCCTTGGGCAATACCTCTTCGCGTTCCAACTGGGATGGTTTCCGGTACAGGGTTGGTCGTCGAGTCTCGCGACCAACCTGATGAAATTCGCCCCCTTGCCCGTATTCCTGGCGGTGTTGGTCAGCCTTGGACCGTTTACCCGGCTCTATCGCAGCTTTTTTCTGGATGAGATCAACCAGGACTATGTGCGAACGGCCCGGGCCAAGGGCGTGGACGAGAACCGGATTCTGTTTGTACACGTGCTGCGCAATGCGCTGATTCCGATTCTGACCAATGTCGCGACCAATCTGCCGGGCGTGTTCATCGGTTCCTTCTTGATTGAAGTCTTCTTCTCGATCCCGGGTCTGGGCCGCGAGGTCTATACCGCGGTCAACCGCAGCGACTATCCCGTCATCGAGGCGGTGACGGTCTATCTCGCGGTGTTAACGATGGCGATCAACCTGCTCACCGACCTGCTCTACAAACTTGTCGACCCGCGGGTGGTGCTCAAATGAACGCCTCACGATCGCCTGGTCTGTGGGTCATGGCCTGGCGCAAATTGCGCGAGGATCGGGTGGGCATGGTGTCGATGGCCGTGGTGGCTGGGTTTCTGGGGCTGGTGGCACTGGCGCAGCTGGGCCTGATCGCCTCGGACTGGCAGCGCGAAGTTGCAACGCCGTTTGCGCCGCCCCATTGGGTCGGCCCAAGCACCGACGCGGTCGATGTGCAGACGCAGTCCGAGGGCGCGCCGCTGCTCGAGATCAGCGATGTCGATCCGCTCGCGTCGCGCTACGAGGCATGGGCCAAGGCGGCCGCCCAGGTCGGCGAGGTGGCGATCGAAAAATCGACCACGCGCCTCTTCGGCGCTGATCGCATCGGTCGCGATGTGTTGGCCAAGGCGATCAAGGGGGCGCAAGTCTCGATCACCGTGGGGGTCGCTGCCGCGTTGATGGCGACCCTGATCGGAACGCTGCTGGGGGCACTCGCCGGGTATTTTGGTGGCGTGATCGACGACGTGCTCGAGTGGCTCTACAACGTTTTCAACTCGGTGCCCTATGTGCTGCTGATCTTTGCACTCGCGGCAGTGTTCAAGTCGGGGCCGATGGCGAAGCTCTTTAGCAACGGCATCGCCCCCGTCGTGATCATTCTGAGCGTGGTCGGCTGGACGGGCATCTATCGGCTCGTTCGGGCCGAATACATGAAGCACCGGGGCCGCGAATACGTGCGGGCTGCCGAGGCGATCGGCGTGAGCCACGTCGCGCGGATGTTTGGCCACATTCTGCCCAATGTCAGTCACGTGGTGCTGGTGCAACTGAGCCTGCATGCCGTGAGCTTCATCAAGGCCGAAGTGATCCTGTCTTTTCTCGGGCTCGGCGTCTCGATGGATATGGTCAGCTGGGGGACGATGCTGTCGGAGGCCCAGACTGAACTCGTGCTGGGTAAGTGGTGGCAACTGGTAGCCGCGACCGGATTCATGGCTTGCTTTGTCACCGCCTTTGCGCTCCTGACCGATGCGCTGCGTGACGCGCTCGACCCCAAGCTGCGTTAGTTCCAGGAACTGTTTTGAATAACGAATACCTCTCGGTTCACAACCTGCAGATCGCCTTCGATATGGGGTCGGCGGGCGTTCAGGAGGCGGTGCGTGGGATCAGTTTTTCGATTCCTGATGAGCAGACGGTGGCGCTGGTCGGGGAGTCGGGCAGCGGCAAGAGCGTCAGCGCCATGAGCTTGTTGCAGTTGTTGCCGGACAACGCGCGCATTCATGCCGACAGCGAAGTGCGTTGGGGCGGGCAGAACCTGCTGAGTCTTCACGGTGACGCGATGCGGCGCGTGCGCGGCAAGGAAATCTCGATGGTCTTTCAGGACCCGATGAGTTCGCTCAACCCGGTGCAGACGGTGGGGGCGCAAATCGCCGAGGTGCTGCGAATCCATGCTGGGCTGAGCATGCGTCAGGCACAGGCACGCGTGCTGGAACTGATGGATGAGGTCGGACTACCGGACCCGCGTGCGCGCGCCAGGGCCTATGCGCACCAGCTCTCGGGTGGCCAGCAGCAGCGGGCGATGATTGCGCTGGCGATTGCGTGTGAGCCGCGGCTCTTGATTGCTGACGAACCCACGACTGCGCTGGATGTGACCGTGCAACGCCAGATCATCGATTTGCTGGTCAGGCTGCAGCAGACGCGGCGCATGAGCATGCTCTTCATCAGTCATGACCTCAATCTGGTGGGGGAACTCGCGCACCAGGTCGTGGTCATGCGCCAGGGTGTGGTTCGCGAGCAGGGTTCGGCGCAGGCGATTTTCAAGTCACCGCAGGATCCCTATACCCGCGCGCTGCTCGCCTGCCGGCCTGGTCTTGGCACTCAGACCCAACACGAGGGGCAGGGCCGTCAGCGATTGCCGACCATCGAGGACCTGCTGGACGGGCAGTCGAACCTGCCGAACCTGCAGTCGAACCCGCAGGCAACGCGCAGCCCGAATCTGGAGGGGCAGGGGGGCACAGTGCCCGCTGTGACCGCGCCCCTGTCCGATCCGCTGCTCCAGGTCACGGGTTTACGCAAAGAGTACGTCCTGAAGGCGGGCTTGTTTCGGCGCACCCGCGTGGACGCGGTCCAGGATGCCAGCTTCACCCTGAATCGGGGCCGCACGCTCGGCGTGGTCGGGGAGTCGGGCTCGGGCAAGACAACGCTCGGACTCATGCTCACACGCCTCGTGCCCCAGAGCGCCGGTCAGATCCGCTTCGCAGGCCAGGACCTGACGGCTTTGTCGGCGCGGGGATTGAAGCCGTTTCGACGGCGGATCCAGATTGTCTTTCAGAACCCGTATGCGAGCCTGAACCCGCGCTTTACGGTGGGCCAGATCTTGATGGAGCCGCTGCGCATCCACCAGATCGGGGGCAGCGATGCGGAGCGCGAGGCGCTCGCACTGCAGTGGCTCGAACGGGTCGGCCTGAGCGCGCAGGCGTTTGGCAAGTACCCCCATGAATTTTCTGGCGGTCAGCGCCAGCGCATCGCGATTGCGCGCTGCCTGACGATGCAGCCGGAGATCCTCGTCTGTGATGAGTGCGTCAGTGCCCTGGACGTCAGTGTTCAGGCCACAGTCCTGAATCTTCTGGTCGATCTGCAGCAAGCCTTCGGTCTGACGTATGTCTTCATCAGCCATGACCTGGCGGTTGTGCAGCACATGGCGGACGACATTCTCGTCATGCGGGCTGGCGAAATCGTGGAACAGGGCTCGGCGCAGGCACTCTACGCCAACCCGCAGCATCCCTACACCCAGCAGTTACTGGCCGCAATCCCGCGGGGATTTGACGCCGGGCGCGAACGAATCGCCCCCGATCTTGCGCGTTCCCCTTGAGCGCCACCGGTTTCAATCAGTCTGTCGGTTGGGCGCGGTTGCGCCTGCCGACCATCAACCCATCCCGACCCATGGTCGGACTCACCGGTGGAAAGCGGGCCTATACCGGGCTGGCATGCTTACCATCGCAGCATCTCGACAAGCAGGGGTAGAACTGATGGCCGAACTTCCAAAGGATTGGGAACACGAAGATGAACTGGGCTGCTTGCAGGAAGAATTGCGGGTGTTGCGGGAGACCCTGGTTCGGGTCCAGACAGCGCTCTGCTCGGCCGAAGAGGGTGAGCAGCTGATTCTGGTTGCACGTCATGCAGCGCTGGCCGAAGAGGAATTGGCCGAGATCGATATCGCGATCCTGGCGGGTCAGGAAGTTCCGCGTCGAAAAGCCACGTTGCACTAAAAACCACGAAGCGCGGGACCTCAACGCGCCTTGACCTTTCCTAAGGGTATACTCTCGGGATCCGAGGAGCGCTGCAACGTCCAGGTGAGTGGTGTGTGGTCATCAAGACGCACCCCATCGCTGGCGCCAGGCTCGGATACCGTCCAACGGCGCTCGCAATCGATCGGTTGCGGGTGCCCATTGGTTCGAGATCCTTCGCGGATTCTCAGGCCTTGGTGCTGCGCAGTCGATCTCCCTTAATTCGTCGTCGAGCGACGTTGGAGAACTGCCGTGAATGCACCAACTCATCAGGCCGTCCTGGCCCCTGAACTATCCTTTACTGATTGCCGAATCGCCGATCTTTCGTTGGCCGATTGGGGCCGCAAAGAGATCGAGATCGCCGAAACTGAAATGCCCGGCCTGATGGCCGTGCGTGAGGAATACGCAGCCAGCCAGCCCCTGCGCGGTGCGCGTATCACGGGCTCGCTGCACATGACCATTCAGACCGCTGTGCTGGTGGAAACCCTGCAGGCCCTGGGCGCCGACATTCGCTGGGCGTCCTGCAATATTTTCTCGACCCAGGATCATGCCGCAGCCGCGTTGGCCGCCCGCCGTACCCCGGTGTTTGCGGTCAAGGGCGAATCACTCGATGACTATTGGGAATACACCCACCAGATCTTCGACTGGCCGGTCACGGACGCCAACCCCCAGGGCACCGCCAACATGATTCTGGACGATGGCGGCGACGCCACGATGCTGCTGCATCTGGGCGCGCGTGCCGCCCATGATTCCAGCCTGCTCGACCATCCGGACAGCGAGGAGGCGACCTGCCTCTTTGCCTCGATCCGCAAGCGCCTGGCCACCGATCCTGGCTGGTATCAACGTCAACTCGACAGCGTCGTGGGGGTCACGGAAGAGACCACGACCGGAGTCCATCGTCTGGTCGAAATGAGTCGCCGTGGCGAGCTCAAATTCCGTGCCATCAACGTCAATGATTCGGTGACCAAGAGCAAGTTTGACAATCTCTACGGCTGTCGCGAATCGCTGGTCGATGGCATCAAGCGCGCCACCGATGTGATGATCGCAGGCAAGATCGCGGTGGTGGCCGGCTTTGGCGATGTGGGCAAGGGCAGCGCTCAGGCCCTGCGAGCGTTGTCCGCACAAGTCTGGATCACCGAGATCGATCCGATCTGTGCGCTGCAGGCGGCGATGGAGGGCTACAAGGTCGTCGACATGGAATATGCGGCCGACAAAGCGGACATCTTCGTCACAGCAACCGGTAACAAGGACGTCATCACCCGCGCGCACATGGAGCGGATGAAGAACCAGGCGATCGTCTGCAACATCGGTCATTTCGATAATGAAATCGACATCGCATCGATCAAGGGCGAGACCACCGGCTGCCGCTGGATCAACATCAAGCCGCAGGTTGACCATGTGGTGTTCCCCGATGGTCATCGGATCATCATGCTGGCCGAAGGGCGGCTGGTGAATCTGGGTTGTGGGACCGGGCATCCGAGTTTTGTGATGTCGAGCTCGTTTACCAACCAGACCATTGCCCAACTGGAACTGTGGACCCAGCGCGAGCGCTACGAGAGCGGCAAGGTCTATGTGCTGCCTAAGCATCTGGATGAGAAAGTGGCGCGTCTGCATCTCAAACAGATCGGTGCCACGCTGACCCAGCTGAGCGATTCGCAGGCCGCTTACATCGGCGTTGCACAGTCCGGCCCCTACAAGGCCGATACCTATCGCTACTGATCCCGCTTGAGAACTGCAGGCTGATCCTGGCGCGGTCGCTGCCCGCCCGAAGACGTGTTGATGCGAAGTCGTGCCGATGCGGTGCTGGTCGATCGTGGACTGGCCGCATCGCGCACCCTGGCCCAGCGCCTGATCGCGGCGGGCAGCGTCTGGGTCGATGATGGAAGCGGCGCACGCGCGGTCATTCGGGCTAGTGAAGTGATCGCGCCGGGCTCTGCGCTCGGCGTCGATGCGGCCGATCCGTCCCTGCGCTACGTGTCGCGGGGCGGACTGAAACTCGAGCCGGCGCTGGCCCGCTTGCGCGCCCTCGGGCTTCGGGCCTTGACCGACCGTCCTCACAGTCCTGATCCCGGTCCCGGTCCCGATCCCGGTGCTCCCGGAGCAGGGCCGCCGGACGATTCAGTCGGGCTTGTTGCGCTCGATATCGGCCTGTCGACCGGTGGGTTCGCGCATTGTCTGCTCAGTCATGGGGTCCAGCGGGTGGTCGGGATCGATGTCGGCCATGGCCAGTTGCATCCGCGTTTGGCGGCGGACCCGCGCGTGCGGTCCTTCGAGGGGCTGAACGCGCGCGCGCTCGAGGCTTCGATACTGGGGGAGGCGATGCCAGCGGCGGGATTTGGATTGGCGACGATCGATGTGTCTTTCATTGCGCTGGACGCGGTGTTGCCGGCGGTCGTGGCGCTGATCGGGGAGTGCGGCTGGCTGGTTGCCCTGGTCAAACCGCAATTTGAGCTCGGGCCCGCAGCGCGGGATCGGCATGGCATCGTTCGGGATTCCCGCCTGTACGGCCCTCTGCTGGATCGGCTTGCCGCAAGCTGCCAGGCCCTGAACTGTACCGTGCGCGAGACGCTCGAGAGTCCGCTCAGGGGCGGAGATGGGAATCGTGAATTCCTGTTGATCGCGCAGAAAAATTCTGTTTTTTGAGGTTTTGATGATTCCAGTCAGCTTTGAATTTTTTCCGCCCAATACCCCTGCCGGGACGGAGCGTCTGCGGGGCGTGCGTGCTCAACTGGATACGCACCGGCCCGAGTTCTACAGCGTGACCTACGGTGCAGGTGGCGCGACTCAGGAAAAGACCCAGGCCACGGTGCTCGAGATTGCCGCCTTGGGTCAGGCGGTAGCGCCCCATCTATCGTGCGTCGGCGCCAGCCGAGAGAGCATCCGCGCGTTGCTCGAGGATTGGCGCACGCGCGGCATCGGGCGAATCGTTGCGCTGCGCGGGGATCTGCCGTCCGGCATGGTCAATGGGGGGGATTTTCGGTTCGCCTCCGACCTGGTTGCGTTTATCCGGGAGACGACCGGCGATGCGTTTCACATCGAGGTCGCTGCTTACCCCGAGGTGCACCCGCAGGCGCGCAGTGCTGAGGCCGATCTGGATGCCTTCGTCACCAAGATGAAGGCCGGCGCCAATTCCGCGATTACTCAATTTTTTTATAATGCCGACGCCTACTTTGCCTTTGTCGAGGCCGCGCGCGCGCGCGGCGTGGACGCTCCGATTGTTCCCGGCGTCATGCCGATCCACGCCTATTTCAAGGTCGCCCGCTTTGCCGAAGCGTGTGGAGCCGAAGTCCCGCGATGGGTCGCGCGGCGCATGGAGGGGTATGGCGACGATTCGGCTTCGGTGCGGGCCTTCGGGCTGGATCTGGTGAGCGCAATGTGTGAACGTCTGCTGGCGGGCGGTGCGCCATCGATTCATTTCTACACCTTGAACCAGGCGGACTTGTGTAGCGAGGTGCTGCGCAGGATTCAGCCCGCAGACTGATCGGCTGGCTTGGGTGGGGTGTTTGGGGTGTTTGAGGTGTCTGGGTTGAGCGGGCTGTGTGCGCAGTGTGCGCCGTGTTCGGTGACGATGGCATCCAGAGCGATATCGTGGGTCTGCGCAACCAATTCCCCCACCTGCCCGCCGGATCTGGCCACTCCGATTGCCGGGATGCGGCGGATGGCCAGGGTGCGGTCATAGAAACCGCCGCCGTAGCCCAGGCGCCAGCCGCGCGCGTCGAACCCGACGCAGGGGACAATCAACAGATCAGGCTCTACGGCCAAGAACGGATCGGGTAAGGCGATCTGCCAGGGCCCGGCAACCAGTGTCTGCGCTGGCCCCCATAGACCGAAGACAAGGGGTTCGCCGGCGTCAGCCCGCGGCAGGGCCAGGCGCCAGCCACGCCCACGCACCCGTTGATACCAGTCCGAGAGATCCGGTTCTCCTCGCACGGGCCAATAGACGCCGATGACCGGAGCGGATTGCAGGATTGTCGGTTGCTTGGTTGGATCCGAACGCCGTTCGAGTCCCGCACGCACCGTGGGGTCGAGGTGATCGATCAGCGCGGCGTCGGCTGCGACTCGCTCGAGGGTGGTTAAGGCATTGCGGGCGGCGAGCAACTGGCGCCGTACCTCAGTTCGTTCGTACGGGCCAACCCGTGACCATGCTAGATTGACACCCGTCATGACTGTCTCGCCTCGTTCCCCTGATCGTGCCATCCTATCCTCGAACGGGGTGGCGTTCGCATGGGTACTCATGCTCGGCTGGACACTCTTGGCCAGCACCGCGATGGCGCAGGCCACCAGCAAGCCTGAACGACCGTCCGCTCATCCGTCTGGCCGCAAGTCCGACCCCAAACCCACCCAACGGCCCCTTGGCAAACCGAACCAGAAGGTCAGCCAAGCCAGCCACGCCACCCATCCCCGCGCCCCGCAGGGCTCCGGCTCCCAAGGGGCTGGGCCCGCCAAGGGTGCCAACCAGCCGGCTCGGGCTGCGGCGAAGCCTGCGCCGACATCGCCCACAGCGCCCGCCAAGCGGCTCGCTGGGGCTGCTGCCGGGGCTGCTGCTGGGGCCGCTGCAGCCGGGGTTGCCGGCGCTGCGGTAGCAACAGTCCCCGGCCAGCCGCCGGCCAGTCCCACGGCGAACGGCACGGCCAATACCATCCCGACCGTAAACCCCACCCCAAACCCCACCCCAAACCC
>JBBAOE010000004.1:0-19112 GCA_040401595.1 Burkholderiaceae bacterium | reverse complement strand
CGACGCCGAAATCCGCCACCAATGCGGCCCCAGTCGTTGGCGTCTTGCGTGCGGCCCGTGCCCAGTTGCCGAGCGCTCCGGGTGACGACGCGTTCGTGATCGCACGCAATGCGTTTGTGGCCAGTGATATCAACCGTCTGAGCGTTGCGGCCGCGTCGGTCGATGCGGCCCATCCGCTGCGCCCTTACGTCGACGCCTGGCGCCTTCGCTTGCAGCTCAATGATTCCAGATTTGATGCGGACGGGTCGGTGCGCATTTTTCTGGATCGCTTCGCCGGGACGTTCGCAGCCGATGGCGTGCGTCGGGACTGGGTGCTATCGCTCGCCCGTCGCGGACTTTGGTCGGAGTTTGAGCAACAGTATCCGCGCCTGGCAGCGCGTGGGCCCGATGACCCGCAGCCGGGATGCGCCGATGCCCGACGCCGGGCCCTGACTGGCGACCCGATCGCCCTGACGGCAGCGCGTGAGGCCCTGCCCCTGGGCCGTGAGTTGGGTGAGACCTGCGCAGCGCTGCTCGAACAACTCGCCGGTCAAGGCGTCCTGTCGCAGGCCGATCTCTGGCGCCGGCTCCTGGCGGCGGTCGACGGCGGTGCGCTCACGGCGGTACGCAAATTCGCCGCGCTGTTGCCGACACTTGAGGAAGGGCGCGCGCTCAATGCGGCGCTCGATCAGCCGCAATCCGAAGTGCTGGTGGCGCCGAGCGCCAATTTTCGTGAACTGGTCGTAATTGCGCTGGCGAGGCAGGCTCGCAACGAACCTCAGCAGGCCGCCGAGCGACTGATGCGCTACGGCCCCCGGCTGAGCGACGATGATCGGGCCTGGGTCTGGGCGCAGGTTGCTGCAGCGGGTGCGCGCAGGCTGCATCCCGATGCGGCCCAATGGGCCCATCGAGGTGCGATCGTGGCTGGCGCAGGCGTCCCGCTGGGGACGGTGTCGGATGAAACCCTCGCTTGGCTGGCTCGGGCGGGCTTGCGCAGTCGCGACTGGAAGCTCGTGCGCGGCGCGATCGAGCGTATGACGGAGACCGGTCGCGCCGATCCGGCCTGGCGTTACTGGTGGGCCAAGTCCGTGGCGGCCGAGGGCCGTACCGAGGAGGCCAATCAGCAGATGCGGGCCATCGCCGGGCCCTGGAGTTTTTACGGTCTGCTCGCGGCCGATGAGCTCGGTTTGGTCCAAACCCTACCAGCCCGTCCGCCAGCGGCGTCCGATGAGGAGCTCGCCGAAGTCATGGGCCACAGTGGGGTCATCCGCGCGTTGAAATTTTCTGATCTGAGCCTGCGTCCCGAGTCCGTCAAGGAAATGGGCTTCACCGTGCGGACCTTGAGCGATCGGCAAATCCTCGCGCTTTCCGAAGCGCTGCGCCGCCGTGGCCTGCATGATCGATCGATCGCTGTGGCCGAACGCACCGTCGCCACGCACGATCCGGGCTTGCGTTTCCCGACCCCCTACCGCGACCTGGTCAGCGAAGCTGCGCGGGCCCAGGACCTCGAGCCCGCCTTCGTGTACGGATTGGTGCGCCAGGAGTCGCGCTTCCTCGCCGAGGCGCGTTCCGGGGTGGGTGCGGCCGGACTGATGCAGTTGATGCCCGCGACAGCCAAGTGGGTTGCGCGCAAAGTCGGCGCAAACAGCTTTACGCCCGGCCGAATTCACGAGCCCGATTTGAACCTTCGCTTCGGATCGTTTTATCTGCGCCGCGTGCTCGATGAGCTCGACGGCTCACCGATGCTGGCTGCCGCTGCCTACAACGCGGGGCCCGGGCGACCCAAGGCTTGGCGGGCGTCGCTGCCGGTGGGTGTTGAAGGTGCCGCATTCGCGGAGACGATCCCGTTCACCGAAACCCGGGATTACGTGAAGAAGGTCTTGGCCAATTCCGTTGCCTATGCGGCCCTCCTTGAGCCCGGTACGACCGGCCAGCGGCTGCCCTCGCTCAAGAGCCGACTCGGACAGGTGGCTCCGCGGGCTGCAGTTCCCGGCGAGGCACCGTAGAATCCGGACATCGTTATTTTCAGGATGCATACGCCATGCGCCACGAACGGATTGTTGTGCTTGGTGGAACGGGTTTTATTGGTCGCCATCTGGTGGCTCGGCTGGTGGCACAAGGCTGC
This sequence comes from Burkholderiaceae bacterium, assembly GCA_040401595.1. GTDB lineage: Bacteria > Pseudomonadota > Gammaproteobacteria > Burkholderiales > Burkholderiaceae_E > RFPW01. The sequence continues at coordinate 17,008 of JBBAOE010000004.1, read as the reverse complement.
CGCGTCATCGTGCCGACCCGACGTAGTGAACATGGCCGGGATCTCAAATTCCTGCCAACGGTTGAAATCGTCGAGACCGATATCCATGACAGTGCGGCGCTGACGCGGCTGCTGGCCGGTTGCGATTCGGTCGTCAATCTGATCGGTGTGTTGCATGACAGGCCGGGTGAGCCGTACGGCGAGTCGTTCGCGCGTGCGCATGTCGCGCTGGCGCGCCGGCTGGTCGAGGCCTGTGGGCGCGTCCAGATCCGCCGGCTCATCCACGTGAGTGCGCTCGGGGTTCAGCTCGATCGGCGCGGTCCCTCGATGTACCTGCGCTCGAAGGCCGATGGCGAACGAGCGGTTGAACAATCCTTGCTCGACTGGACGATCTTGCGGCCCTCGGTGGTGTTCGGTCCGGATGACCGCTTTTTGAACCTCTTCGCAGGCTTGCTGAAACTGGCCCCGGTGATGCCGTTGGCCGGGGCGTCTTGTCGTTTTCAGCCGGTCTATGTGGGCGATGTCGTGGCCGCAATCGCAGCCGCCCTCGACGAAGCCAGTACGATTGGTAAGACCATCGAGCTCGCCGGTCCGGAGGTCTTCACCCTCGCGGATCTGATCGCTTGGGTGGGGCGGGTGATCGGCCATCCGCGCCCGATTTTCCCGCTCTCGCCCGGACTGGGAAAATTGCAGGCCTGGTTTCTCGAGCATCTGCCCGGTCCGACCCTAATGTCACGCGATAACGTGGATTCGATGTCGGTCGATAACGTGGCCAGTGGCGTGCTGCCGTGTTTTCCGCCCGAGCTGGGCGTGCGCCCGGTTGCGCTCTCCGCGATTGCGCCAACCTGGCTTGCACCGGGCTCGGACACTCGCCATGGCGTTGGTCATTTCGTGAGCTTGCGCGAGCGAGGGCACTGATGCGCGGGACTGGGGCTGAACCACCGCTCGATCCCTGGGTCGGAGGCTCCCCGGTTTGAAGCACCCGCTGTCCGGCGCTGTCGATTCCAGGCTGCCCGCCGGCACGGCGGTCTACGTGGTCGGTGGGGCCGTGCGCGATGCCCTGCTCGGGCTGCCCGACTCGGATCGTGACTGGGTGGTGGTGGGTGCCCACCCCGGGCAACTGATCGAGGCTGGATTCAAGCCCGTTGGTCAGGATTTTCCGGTCTTTCTGCATCCGCAGACTCGCGAGGAATACGCCCTGGCCCGCACCGAACGCAAGACTGCGCCAGGCTATCGGGGTTTTGTATTTCATGCTGCGCCCGAGGTCAGCCTGGAAGAGGACTTGGCGCGGCGCGATCTGACGATCAATGCGATGGCACGATCGGCCGATGGCGCACTGATCGATCCGTTTGGCGGGCAACGCGATCTGGCCGCTCGCGTGTTGCGTCACGTTGGGCCAGCCTTTGCAGAGGATCCGGTTCGGATCCTGCGTCTGGCCCGATTCGCCGCCCGTTTCAGCGAGTTCACTGTGGCGCGCGAAACCATGACGCTGATGCGCAGCATGGTCACTGCAGGCGAAGCCGACGCGCTGGTGCCCGAGCGGGTCTGGCAGGAAATGGCTCGTGGTCTGATGGAGCGCAAACCCTCGCGCATGTTTGAGGTGCTGCGCGCGTGTGGTGCGCTCGAGCGTCTGCTGCCCGAACTCGATCGCTTGTGGGGCGTGCCGCAGCGCCCTGAATATCACCCCGAGATCGATACGGGTGTGCACGTCATGATGGTGATCGACGATGCCGCCGTGCACGACGAGCCGCTCGATGTGCGCTGGGCGGCGCTGATGCACGATCTGGGTAAAGGCCTCACGCCCACGGAGCTGTTGCCGCGCCACCCTGGCCATGAAAGCCGCTCGGTGGCGCTGGCCGAAACGGTGGCGCAACGGCTTCGCGTGCCGGCAGAGTTACGGGCTTTGGCCACGCTGGTGGCCCGTGAGCACGGGCTGGTGCATCGCGCGCTCGAGTTGCCGGCAAGCACGATGCTGGAGCTGATCGAGCGTTGTGACGGCGTGCGCCGCCCGCACCGATTCCTGCGCTTGCTGGCAGCCTGTGCCTGCGATGCCCGCGGGCGGGCCGGATCGGAACGCGATCCCTATCCGCAGGCACAGCGCTTTGAGAAGGCCCTCGCCGCAGCCCGGGCGGTCGATGCCGGAGCGCTCGCGCGGGTCGTCACGCAAACCGGACTCCCGCCTGCGGGCGCCGATGCGGTGTCCGGGGTTTCGATTGCCGAGACGATCCGTCTGGCCGTGCATCGGGCGAGGCTGGAGGCGGTCGCCGGGGCGTTGGCCAAATCGGGCTGACAACACGATCAACAACCATTCATTGCATCACGGGCAACCGTTGAGCGCCCCCGACTGGTTGCGTGTCGCGCCGAATCGTAAGGTCAAGCTGAACCCCCTTTCAAGGCGATCAGCATGTCCAGCACACTCGTTCTCAACGTCAACGGCGTCAACCGAAGTGTCACGGTCAGCGACCCTGGCATGCCCCTGCTCTGGGTCTTGCGGGATCTGCTCGGGCTGACCGGGACCAAATACGGCTGTGGGATTGAAATCTGTGGCGCCTGTACGGTCCTGGTCAATGGCCAGCCCGAGCGTTCCTGCGACTTCGACGCATCGTCGGCGGTGGGGAAAAAAATCATGACGGTCGAAGGACTGTCAGCCGATCCAGAGGGTCAAAAGGCGCAGGCGGCCTGGCTTGCCCAACAGGTTCCGCAATGCGGTTACTGCCAGCCTGGGATGTTGGTGGCCTGTGTCGGAGCCATGAAAGCCGGCCATCACGGCTCCGAAATTGGGTCTGAACTTCAGAATCTTTGTGCGTGCGGAACCTATCAGCGGGTCCGCACCGCGATCAAGACCCTCTGAGCCGCCTGGGCAATCCATGAAAAACCTTGGTTTTATCGCGCATCTCCCACACCCGACCGATTCCGTGACCGCAGTCGAGTTGGCCCCAACGCCCGTTCATGAGCAGCTTGTTGATTCGCATCAAGGCATCGATGTTGCGTTAGACGCCGCGCTTGAGGCCGGGCCGCTGGCTGCTACGCGGCGCCAGTTTCTGGTTCGCACGGCGGCCAGTGGCGGCGGCTTTGCCATTGGATGCCTGGTCCCAGGACTGGGATCGGTGGGGATGTCCAGTGCCCAGGCGCAAACGGGCGCGTCAGCCAGTGGCGTCACCGCCTGGATCGTGATCGGCAGGGACGAGACCGTGACCGTGCAAGTACCGGTCACCGAGATGGGTCAGGGCATCATGACGGGGTTGTCCCAGATCGTGGCTGACGAGTTGCGGGTTGATTGGTCCAAGATCCGGGCCAAGCATGCGCCGGTCGATAGCGCGCATGGCGGCACCAATGCCAGTCCATGGGGCCGGTTCACCGGTGGCAGCTTGGGTATTCGCCTGTTTGGACCGGGCCTGCAGCAGGCCGCAGCCAATGCGCGCCAGATGCTGGTCGGCGCCGCAGCGAAGGTTTGGGGCGTCGCACCCTCTGCCTGCACGGTAGCGAGTGGATCGGTGTCGGCGGTCGTTTCTGGTACCCGCCAGTCCTTGACCTTTGGTGCGCTCGCGCCGACGGCAGGGGCGATCGTTCTGGCGGGCAATACACCGCTCAATCAGTACCCAAGACTGCTGGTCGGCACCTCGCCGCCCCGGCTCGATTTGCCTGCCAAGGTCAACGGATCCGCGCAATTCGGCATCGATATCATGTTGCCGGGGATGGTTTTCGCTGCGGTCAAACACAGTCCGGTCATTGGCGGTACGGTCGGCATGATGGGCGCCAAACCGTCGGGGGCGATTGCCGTCGTCGCGGTCGGCGCCATCGCCAGCGTCAACGCGGGCAGCGCAGGCGCGCTCAGTGGTGCGCCCGGCTACCGCGGCCATACCGGCGTGGCTGCTGTGGCTGGGACAACCTGGGACGCGATGCGGGCTGTGCGCTCCGTGGCGGTCAACTGGAGCCCACCACCCGATTCGAGTAAGAACGATTCGACCGTCATCGCCGCACGGGCGGCTTGGTTGATGGTCAACGGGACCCCGATTGTGGCGCAGGACCTGAACGCGGCGTCGCTCTCGGGTGGCTTTGCGGCGCCCAACCGGGCGATTGCGGCAGCGACCTACCAGCTACCCTTCCTCGCTCATGCCTGTTTGGAACCGCTGAACTGCACCGTCCGCTTCACACCGGCGACGACGTCGGCGAGCGGACCGGTCGCGCCGACTTGTGAAATCTGGGCGCCGACCCAGGCGCCCGATGCCGTGCGTCAGACCGCCTTGTCGCTGTGCCCCGCCGCAACCGTGGTGACGGTCGTCAATACGCTGGCGGGCAGTGGGTTTGGTCGCAAGTTCGAGCAGGATTTTATCCGCGAAGGCATCCAGGTCGCGATGGCCTGTCCCGGCCGGCCGGTCAAGCTGACCTGGCCCCGCGAGCAGGATTTCGCCAATGACCAGTTTCGTCCGATGGCCTTATCCCGCATCGAAGCGGCGGTCGAACCGGCCAGCGGACGGATCTCGGCTTGGCGTAACCGCATCGTGACCCCGTCGATCAACGCTCAGCGTGGTGGCGATCCGAACGCACTCGACGGGTCGGCGGTCGATGGTGCGATTGATCTTCCCTACGGGATCAATCCGATGCTGGTTGACTATGTCCGCCATGACACGCCGATCCCGGTCGGTTACTGGCGTTCGGTCGGCATGTCGATCAATACGTTTGCGGTGGAGTCGGCGATCGATGAACTGGCGAACGCGATTGGCTGGGACCCGATCCAGTTTCGACTGACCAATCTGACCAACCCCCGACTAAAGGGCGTACTGAGCGCGCTCAAGACGTTTTCCAACTGGGGCGCACCGTCCGGAACCGGCCGCGCGCAAGGGGTTGCAATTGCCGCTGGCTTTGGCAGCTATATGGGGCAAGTTGCGGAGATTTCCGTGAACGCCTCCAGCGGCGCTGTCACGGTGCATCGGATCAGCACCGTGATTGACTGTGGCACCGCGATTCACCCCGATGCCATTCGGGCCCAGATCGAAGGCGCCGTCATGCAGGCCATTGCCGCCACCTTGTACGTCCAGCAAACCTTCGTCAATGGGGTGGCCCAAGTGACCAACTTCAATCGCTATCGCCTGCTGCGCTTGCGGGAGATGCCCCAGGTCGACGTGCAGATCATCAGTAATGGCGATGCCCCCGGCGGCGTCGGCGAGCCTGGCGTGCCATGTGTGGCGCCAGCGATCGCCAATGCGTATGCGCGCTTGCTCGGACCCGGGGCGCGCCGGCGTGCTCTACCGTTCTTCCCGGGTTCGACGCTGAGGGAGATGTAAGCCGGTGAACTTGGACCCTTCAAAGGGTCAGTAGAACAACCCGCGACGCTGGCCAGTGACGCTGGTCAGTGGGCAGAATTTGAGACACCATTCGGGTTGTCGCAGCTACGTTGAGCCGTGCGCATGGAGCGAACGCAGGTCAGGCAATGGATGGTTCGGACCCGACCCGGGCGGGGAAGCAGGCTCGCCATGGGACTGCTGGTCTGCCTCGGGCTCACCCTGGGCGGATGTGCCTCGGTCGGGCGATACCGCCCGGGCGAAACGGCCCCGCCCGTCGCTACGCCGAGCGGGCCACTGCCCGGTCAGCTTGGTGCGGCTCCCGGGCAGGATTCGCCGCTGATCATGGCCGCCTTTTCGTCGGCGCGGATCGGCGATACCTTGCCGGGGCAGTGGCAACCGTTCTTGCTCACGCCCACGAAAAAAAAGACCCGTTGGCGGATTGAGCGTCCCAGGCCCTGGGATGCTGCGCTGGATCGGGGTCCTGGCATGGCCCGTAAATGGCTGCTCCCGGTTAATCTGGCAAAGGTCGACCCGGATCCCCAGGTCCTGGCCGAGCGCGCGGAAATCCGCCGGGTCGCCGATACAACGGGACCGGTGCCGGTCTCCGCGCCCGCGCTCGCGCTGCGAGGCGATGCCGAGCAATCGGCCTCGGGCATTGCCCATCCGGTCGGACGTCTCATCGCGCCAGCGGAGCGGCTGCAATGGGACTGGCGCATCGACCTGCCACCGAGCGATGCCGACCCGGGCGATCGCACCCGCGAAGACACCGCGATGCGGGTGGCCCTGTCATTTGCCGGGGATCGATCCCGAATGCCCGCTCGTGAGCTGATGCTGTCCGATTTATCGCAGGTGATCACGGGTCACGAAATCCCCTATGCGACGCTGGTCTATGTCTGGGCTCCAGAGCGCGAGTTGGGCGAGATTGTGGTTGATCCGAGAACCAGCCGGGTGCGTTCGATCGTGGTTGCAAATCAGACGACGCCCCTGCGCAGTTGGCTGCGCACCCAGCGCGACGTTGTGGCGGATTTTGAAGCCGTGTTTGGCGAGCAGCCGGGTCCACTGAAGGGGGTTGCGCTTTTTGTGGATGCCGACCATACGGAGTCGCGCGCGATCGGCTGGTTTGGCGATTTGACCCTGCGCTGACGCGGTCTTCGCGGTCTTACAGCAAGCGCCCCAGGCCCGCGGCGATCAGGCTCAGAATGATGGTCGATCCAATGGGCAAGGGCAGTTCCCAGCGGCCGACGCGCAGCGTCAGATCGCCCGGTAATCGGCCGATGCCGAATCTGCGCAGCAACGGTGTCAGACCAGAAAAAAGAATGAGCGCAAGAAGTGTGACGATCATCCAGCGAATCATGATCGCGGCTCCAGCGACATCGTCCGATCGCCACGATGAAACCCCAGTGGCCTTGTGTCGGGCAGGTGGCGCGTGAAAGCGATCGCTTTGAACAGTTCGCCCATCTCGGCCTCGGACAGCAGCATCTGGACTGCAGCGATCTGAGCGCTGTGTTCGCGGATCGCTTTGGCGGGCAGGGCGCCCAAGTGGTTGAGCAGGCCGCAGTTGATCAGAAAACGGGCCTGACTCGTATAGCCTGCGCAGTGCATGCCGGTGCCGGTGATCGCCTGAGCGATGGCGCTGAAGTCGACATGGGCAGTGATATCGCGCTCGCCCGGATGGATCAGGGGATCGGGGTGGCTCCGATGCTGGGCGTGGCACATCAGTGTGCCCGTGTGGCGGGCCGGGTGATAGAACTCGGCCCGGGGGAAGCCGTAGTCGATCAGGAGGAGTGCGCCGCGCTGGATGCGTTGCGCGACGCTCACAGCCCAGCCGATCGCCTGTTCCGGCCATTCGCTCAGATAGCCCTGCGCGGATTCGATCGACCAGCCGGCTTCGCTGATCGCCTGGGCCACCGCCTGCGCGAACGCTGGCTCGGCCGGCCGATCGGACCAGGTGAAACCGGCCGGATCGAGGCGGACCACGCCGCGCTCGAAGACTTTGCCAGCATCGGCAACAAAGAGGCGCACCGGTAAGGCATCGAGCAACTCATTGGCCAGGACGACACCCTCGATCTGCGCCGGTAGCTGGTCCAGCCAGCGGACCCGAGCGGCCAGGTCGGGCGCGAGTTGCGCAATCGTGGCGCGCTGGCGTTCGCGCATCGATGCCGAGATCTCGACAATCGCGTACTCCTCGGGTGCCCGCCCGGCATCGGCGCAAGCCCGCAGCAGGTCCGCTGCGAGTTGCCCGGTTCCGGCACCGAATTCCAGCACCCGGGCCGGGACCGAGTCGAACCACTCGCAGAGTTGCGCGGACAGTGCGCTGGCAAAAAGGGGCGACAGTTCGGGGGCGGTGATGAAATCGCCGCCGCGGGCGGGCGGGCCGATGGGGCCCACGGAGGGCGGTGTGGGCGGTGTACGGGGGTTGGCTGGGGCTGGCTCGGGCCAATTAGTCGGATTGGTCGGATTGGGCCGATGGGGTCGCTCGTAATAGCCGACGCCTGGGGCATATAGCGCAAGCGCCATGTACTGATCAAAACGCAGCCAGCCGCCGGCGTGATCGATCTCTTTTGCAATCCGGTCATAACAAGTGGGCATAGGAGCGATTGTAGAGCGGGGGCTGGGCTAAACTCAGTCGCGATGCATTCCAACCTTGACTTCTTTGTCCGTTTTTTCTCCGCCCATGGTTATTCGCGCTGACGACGGCTTGATCGATCGTACGACGGACTCCCCATCGGATGCCGGTCAGAGCGATCGGTCATCGCCTGGATCGCTGCGCCCAGTGGCGCTGGTCACCGGTGCTGCGCGCCGGCTCGGTCGCGAAATTTCGCTCGGACTGGCTCGCCAGGGTTGGGATGTGGCAGTCCATTACCGCGCGTCCGCGCTCGAGGCGCGCGACACGGTGGCCGAGTTACAGGCACTGGGGGTGAGGGCGGCGGGTTTCGAGGCGGATCTGGCGCAGGAGGCCCAATGCGATGCGCTCCTGGAGGCGGTCATCGATCAGCTCGGGGTACCGTTGTGTCTGGTCAACAACGCATCGCTTTTTGAGTATGACGGCCCGGCGTCGGTATCGGCTGTGAGCCTTGCGCGGCATGTTGCGCCCAACCTGGCGGCGCCCTTGCGGCTGTGTGCCCGACTCTACGAGGCACTGCCCGCGAGCGCCAGGGGCGTCGTCGTGCATTTGCTCGATCAGAAGCTGGCGGCCTTGAACCCGGATTTTTTTTCCTACACGCTGACCAAGGCGGCTCTGGCCGCCGCCTTGCCGATGCAGGCCATCGCATTTGCGCCGCGCTTGCGGGTCGTCGGCATCTCGCCCGGACTGACCCTGCCGAGTCACCTCCAAACCGAGGCGCAGTTTTCTCGAACCCATCGCGAGACCGCTCTGCTCGATCACTCCAGCCGGCCAGAAGACATTGTCGCGGCGATTCTCGCCCTCGTCGCCAACCCTGCCATCACGGGCCAGAATCTCGTGGTCGATGGCGGCCAGCATCTGTTGCGGATGGCGCGTGATGTGAGCCTGATGGCATGAATCTGGACCAATGTACCCGCCTCACTCTGCGGGGCCTGGCGATTGACGTTTCGATCGGCGTTTTCGAACACGAAAAGCAGGCCGTGCAGCCGGTTCGGGTCAATATCGACGCCTGGGTACCGACGCAATTCTGCAGCCCCGAGCATGATCGACTCGACGAGGTGATTGACTATGGCCGCTTGCGCCAGATCGCGATCGAGACCTTGACCGATACCCACATTCACCTCCTCGAGAGTGGGTGCGAGCGGATTGCGGCCGGCGTGCTGGCCGCCCTGCCCGTGCGTTGCGTTCGGGTCTCGATCGACAAGCCGCAGGCCTTTGCCGACGTGGACACGGTAACGGTTGAGATCACCCGCTGGAGCGTTCATCCATGAGCGCCGCGGTGGACACGGCGGGCGCTGCCCAGCATCGAGAGCGCGAGCGCGAGCGCAACAAGCTCTCCAAGCGGCTTCACCGACTGGTCGGGCAGGCAATCGGGGACTTCAACATGATTGGCCCCGGAGAACGGGTCATGGTCTGCGTCTCGGGGGGCAAAGACAGCTACGCCCTCCTGGACCTGCTCATCAGCCTGCGCGAGCGCGCACCGATCGATTTCGAACTGATCGCGGTCAACCTGGATCAGAAGCAACCCGGGTTTCCGGCTGATGTATTGCCGGCTTACCTGAGCGCGCGCGGTGTGCCTTTTCATATCGAAAACCAGGACACCTACTCGATCGTCAAGCGCAACATTGCGCCGGGCAAAACCATGTGCTCGCTCTGTTCCCGACTGCGTCGCGGCATCCTGTATCGGGTGGCCGATGAGCTTGGCGCCACGCGGATTGCGCTCGGCCATCACCGCGATGACATCCTCGCCACGTTTTTCCTGAACCTGTTTCATGGCGGACGCCTGAAATCCATGCCGCCCAAACTGGTCAGCGACGATGGCCGCCATGTCGTGATCCGGCCACTCGCCTACGTGGAAGAGGCGGATCTGATTCGTTATTCAGAGTGGAAAGAATTTCCGATCATTCCCTGCACGCTCTGTGGCTCGCAGGCCAACCTGCAGCGTCAGGAGATTGGCCGCATGCTGCGCGATTGGCAGCGCCAGTACCCGGGACGGGTCGAGACGATGTTTTCAGCGCTCGGTCGGGTGGCACCGTCGCACCTGCTCGATCGGGGATTATTCGATTTCACCGGTCTGGTTGCGGATGGGGTACCCGATCCGGATGGAGATCGGGCGTTTGATGCCGAGGAACTGCCGACGCCTGCGGTGATCTGGGCGCCGGCTAGCCGATCCACCTCCGGGTCCTCCATCGGTGCCTCGGGCGCCCCGTCCTTCGGGTCGATTGTGACCGACGATCACTGAGCAATCCTGATGAGCAGTCAGTCTTCACGTTCTGCTTCTGGTCCGAGCTCTGCCAAGGCATCCGCGATGGGGGGGTCGGTGACGGCGTCTTTGGGTTCACTCCTGACCGTTGGGCGACGGATTGCAAGGTTGCGCAAGATCCTGGCGGTTGCCTGGCGTTACGGGCTGGACGGACTCCTGGTCGAGGGTGCCACCAGTACCGTGGGATCGCAGTGGATCCTGACGCTGCTGAACCGGCTCAGTGCGGGTCGCCGACAGACCCGTCTGGCTGTCATTCCGCGCGGTGCACGCCTGCGCCTAGCCCTGGAAGCGCTCGGTCCGATCTTTGTGAAGTTTGGTCAGGTGCTCTCCACTCGGCGCGATTTACTGCCGGCGGACGTGGCTGACGAATTGGCGTTATTGCAGGATCAGGTGCCGCCGTTTGCTTCCGACCTGGCCATCACCCAGATCGAGTCCGCGTTGGGGCGCTCGATGGCGACGCTGTTTGCGCATTTCGAAGCCGAGCCGGTCGCGAGTGCTTCGATTGCCCAGGTCCACTTTGCTCGTCTGCATGACGGGCGCGAGGTCGCGGTCAAGGTCTTGCGCCCGCGGATGGCCGAGGTGATTGAGGAGGATCTGGCCTTGCTGCGCACGGCGGGTTCGCTGGCTGTGCGTTTTTCAGCCGACGCCCGTCGGCTGCGCCCGCTCGAGGTGATCGATGAATTTGACCATTACCTGCATGATGAGCTCGACCTGATCAACGAAGCCGCCAACGCGAACCAGTTAAGACGAAACTTTGCCGGGAGTCCGCTGCTGCGGATTCCGGAGATGCACTGGGATTTCTGCGCCAGCACCGTCCTTGTGATGGAGCGAATCCACGGCATCCCGATCGGCCGCATCGATGCGCTGCGGGCTGCCGGGATTGATCTGTCGAAGCTGTCGCGCGAGGGCGTTGAGATCTTCTTCACCCAGGTCTTTCGGGATGGCTTCTTTCATGCCGATATGCACCCGGGCAATATTTTCGTGGGCGACTCGGGCGCGGATTTCAACCGCTACATTGCACTCGATTTTGGCATCGTTGGAACCCTTTCAACGTTTGATAAGAGTTATCTTGCGCAGAATTTTCTCGCGTTCTTTCGCCGCGACTATCGCCGTGTTGCCGAGCTCCATGTCGAAAGCGGCTGGGTCCCTGCAACGACCCGGATTGAGGAACTCGAAGGTGCGATACGGGCCTGTTGCGAACCTGTTTTCGATCGTCCGCTGAAGGAGATTTCGCTCGGCATGCTGCTCATGCGGCTCTTTCAGGCCTCGCGTCGATTCGATGTCTCGATCCAGCCGCAGCTCGTTCTGTTGCAGAAGACCTTGCTCAATATCGAAGGCCTGGGTCGTCAGCTCGATCCCGATCTGGATCTGTGGGTGACGGCCAAGCCCCTGCTTGAGCGCTTCATGCACGAGCAGGTGGGTTGGCGCGGTTTTGTCGATCGGGTCAAGCGCGAAGGCGAGCGCTGGAGCGCCATCCTGCCCGAGCTGCCCCGACTGGCCCATGGCGCGCTCGAGCGCGCGAACCGCGCGCCGGCCGATGACGCAGCGCTGAAGGCACTGCTGGCGCAGCTGTTGCTGGAGCAGCAACGCACTCGTCGTTGGATCAACGCGCTGGTCATCACGGTGGTCATTCTGGCATTCTGCCTGCTCTGGCGCGGCTGAGGCTGCCAGCGTCCAATCCGTTTTGAATCCGTTTCCAATCCGAGTCCCTTCCGCCTCCATTGCGTAGCCTGTTCGAGATCGACCTGCCATGTTGCTGACCGCGGTTATTGCGTATCTCCTTGTGACGATTGCGATTGGTTTGCTCGCTGCGCGGGGCGTTCGCGGCTCGGCGGATTTTTTGGTGGCCGGGCGTAGTCTGCCCACCTACATGACGCTGACCACCGTGTTTGCAACCTGGTACGGGGCCGAGGCGGTGTTGTCGATCTCGGTCACGGCCGCCCGTGACGGGTTGACTGGGATTCCGGCCGATCCCTTTGGTGCGAGCACGTGCCTGCTGCTGGTGGCGCTGCTCTTTGCTAAGCATTTTTATCGCATGAACCTGCTGACAATCGGCGACTTCTACCGTAAGCGTTATGGCAAGTCGGTTGAAGTGTTGACGAGCCTCGCGATTGCTGCCAGTTACGTTGGCTGGACCAGCGCGCAGTTGACGGCGATTGGCCTCATGACCAATGTCCTGACCCATGGTGCGGTCTCGATCAATACCGGAATCCTGATCGGCGCTGCGGTGGTTCTGCTCTACACGGTCTGGGGCGGGATGATTTCCGTGGCGTTCACCGATCTCTTCCAGTCCGCGGTCGTGATTGTGGGCCTCCTTGGCATTGCCTGGTACATGGGGGATTTGGCCGGTGGCGCTGGCGTCGTACTGGCGGCCGCGCAGGAGGCTGGGCGGCTGGAATTTTTTCCCCATGGACCGCAGGCGGACTGGTGGGCGTTCAGCGCCGCGTTTCTCACGATGGCGCTGGGTTCGATCCCGCAGCAGGATGTGTTTCAGCGGGTGACCAGCGCGCGCGATGAAACCAGCGCCGTGCGCGGCACCATCGGCGGCGCGCTGCTCTACTTCACGATGGCGTTTGTGCCGATGTTCATTGTCTATGCGACGCTGGTGGTCGATCCCTCGGTCGCGGCGACGTTTGAGGCCGAGGATGCCCGCGAAGTCCAACGGATCCTGCCCGATCTGATCCTGAACAAGACGCCCCTGTGGGCGCAGACGATCTTTTTTGGCGCTCTGGTCTCGGCCCTGCTGTCCACCGCCAGTGGGGCCCTGCTGGCCCCGACCAGTCTGATCACGGAAAATGTACTGCGGCCATTCATGGGCCGGATCTCCGATCAGCGCTTCCTGCTGGTATTGCGAATCGTCCTGGTGATCTGTGTGGCCACCGCGGCCTTGTTTGCCTTCAACTCACGCAGCACGATGTACGAGATCGTCGAGAGCGCCTACAAAGTGACGCTCGTCTGCGCCTTCATCCCCCTGGCTGCGGGGATCTGGTGGAAACCGGCCACCGTGCAGGGCGCGCTCGCGTCGTCTTGCGCCGGTATCGTGGTTTGGATTGCGTTTGAAGGCGGGTTGAGCGAACGCTTCGGTGTCCCGGCCCAGCTGGCTGGCCTCGCTGCCTCGTTTATCGCCATGGTCGTGGGTTCCCTTGCCCCCCAGATTTATACCGAACGACGCTCCCATGAGTCGCACCTGATGGTCGATCAAGCGGCGCCGCGCTAGCCGCCGCTAGATCGGCTGCAACCGCCCGGAGTTGCGTCCAAGACCGCGATGGATCCGTCTGCCGGGTGGGGCTTGTTCGGGCCTCAGTGTCAGTTCGGCACGAGACCGTTCAGCCTGACCGGTTAAGATTGCCCTTTGGTGCCATTGCCGAGGGTTGGGTTTTGACGGTCGATGCAATCGTTCTGAATGTGGTGGTGCTCGCTGCCGGCATGGGCAAGCGCATGCGCTCCGATCGACCCAAGGTCTTGCATCCGGTGGCGGGTCGGCCGATGGTGGCGCATGTGCTCGATACCGCGCGGGCACTCGGCGCGCGGCTTAGCCAAGGGGATCCCGGTTTGCGGCGCCCTGCTGGCGTCAATCTGGTCGGCGTCTATGGCCATGGCGGGCGGCTGGTGCCGGAATCGTTTGTGGCACCTGATTTGCACTGGGCGGAGCAGGCACCGCAGCGCGGGACCGGGCATGCCGTCATGCAGGCAGCCCCCTATCTGATCGACGACGCGCCGACACTGGTGCTGTACGGGGACGTGCCGCTGACATCGATCGATACGCTTGAGCGACTGGTCCGCAGTGTGCTGGCCACCGCCGGTGCGCAAGGTGGGCCCGACAACGCCGGTTCGCATGCCAGCACCCGTGAGCGCTTTGGTCTTCTGACCGTGACTCTGGACGATCCGAGTGGTTACGGGCGCATCATCCGCGGCCCCGAACCAGAACGGTCGGTGCTGCGTATCGTTGAGCAGCGCGACGCCAGCGCGACCGAGTTGGCGATCCACGAAGTCAATACCGGTGTGATGGTGGCGCCAACGCCCCACCTGCGGCGCTGGCTGGATGCGCTCTCGGACGATAATGCGCAATCCGAGTATTACCTGACCGATATCGTCGGCATGGCGGTGGCCGATGGGCTGGAGATCGTCACCGTTCAGCCGCGGCACGCCTGGGAGACGCTTGGAGTGAACAGCCGTGCCCAACTCGCCCAACTCGAGCGGGTCTATCAACTGGGCTTGGCCGATTCCCTAATGGAGCGTGGGGTGCAGCTCTCTGACCCAGCCCGCATCGACGTGCGGGGCTCACTTGAAGTCGGTCGGGATGTCTGCATCGACATCGGGTGCGTCTTTGAGGGCCAGGTGGTCCTGGGCGACCGGGTCCGGATCGGACCCTACTGCGTGCTGCGCGACGTGATCATTAGCGAAGGGGCCGAAATCGCCGCTTACAGTCATCTCGACGGGGCGAGCGTGGGTGCCCATGCCCGGGTCGGGCCTTACGCGCGTCTGCGCCCGGGGGCTGAACTCGGTGAGCGCGCCCATATTGGGAATTTTGTCGAAGTCAAGAACAGCAGCTTTGGCGCCGATGCCAAGGCCAACCATCTCGCCTACGTTGGCGACAGCACCGTGGGCGAGCGGGTCAATATTGGCGCCGGTACGATTACCTGTAATTATGATGGTGCGAATAAGCATCGTACGGTGATTGAGGATGATGTGTTTATCGGCAGCAATTCGGAGCTGGTGGCTCCCGTGCGCGTCGGCCGTGGAGCCACCCTGGGGGCCGGAACGACCCTGACCAAGGATGCGCCACCCGGTGCACTCGTGATCACCCGGGCCCAGCCCCGCACGGTCAGCGACTGGGCCCGTCCCACCAAGCGGTCCAAGACTTGACTCGGTCCGATCCTCCCGTACTTCTCGCACTTCATTAACCCGGAGCCAACACCATGTGTGGAATCGTCGGCGCGGTCGCGCATCGCAACGTCGTCCCGATCCTCATCGAAGGCTTGCGCAAGCTCGAATACCGGGGCTATGACTCGGCCGGACTCGCCCTGATCGATCCGCTCGATGCGACGCACCTTCGCAGGGTGCGCTCGGTCGGACGTGTGGCCGAGCTTGATGCCCGGGCCGCGCTGGAGGTGAGCGCTGGCGCAATGACCGGGATTGCCCATACGCGGTGGGCAACCCACGGCGGGGTGACCGAAGTCAATGCGCATCCGCATGCCTCTGCCGGCGCCGGCCTCGAAGTGTCGGTGGTTCATAACGGCATCATCGAAAACCACGAAGTGTTGCGGGTCCGGTTGAAATCCCTCGGCTACGAGTTCGCCAGCGAAACCGATACGGAAGTCATCGCGCACCTGATTCATTCCCTGCTCGTGGGGGCTCAGGCTTCGGAAGGACAGGGTTCGCCCGGCGCGCTGATGGGCGCTGTGGCCAGAGCGGTCGGCGAGCTTGTCGGTGCGTACGCGATCGCCGTCATCAGTACCACCGAGCCCGAGACCGTTGTTGGTTCCCGAAAGGGCTCGCCGCTCCTGCTCGGGATCGGCCAGGACCAAGTGGGGGGTGGCGAGAATTTTCTGGCTTCCGATACTTCCGCACTCCTGCAGGTGACGCGCCAGGTTGCGTACCTGGAAGACGGCGATGTGGTCGAGATTCGTCCCGGGCGCATCCGCATCCAGGACGCAGGCGGACGGACGGTCGAGCGAGCGGTGGTGCAGAGTCAGTTGAGCGCCGATGCGGTCGAACTCGGGCCCTACGACCATTACATGCAAAAAGAAATCTTCGAGCAACCCGGCGCGATTGCCAGCACGCTCGAGATGGTGGCAGCGGGGAGCGCGCTCACCCCCGAACTCTTCGGGACCGATGCGCCGCAGCGCTTTGCCCGCACCCGCCAGGTTCAGATTCTGGCGTGCGGAACGAGTTATCACGCAGGACTGGTCGCACGCTACTGGATTGAGAGCGTTGCCGGGATTCCCTGCGCGGTCGAAATCGCCAGCGAGTACCGCTACCGGGATCCGGTCGCGCTGGCCGATACCCTCTTGATCACGATCTCCCAGTCGGGCGAGACGGCCGACACACTCGCGGCGCTCCAATTCGCCCGTCAGCTCGGTCTGGAGAACACGCTCTCGATCTGCAACGTCCCCGAAAGCGCCTTGATCCGGCAATCCGAGCTGCGTTTCCTGACCCGCGCGGGACCGGAAATCGGGGTGGCTTCGACCAAGGCCTTCACCACCCAGCTCACCGCGCTCTTTGTCCTGACGCTGGTGTTGGCCAAGCAGCGCGGGCGCTTGAGTGCGGCGCGCGAACACGAACTGCTCGAGCAGCTACGCCATCTGCCGGCGGCGCTCGCCCATGTGCTGACCTGCGAGCCCCAGGTCCGTGACTGGGCGGCGCATTTTGCACCGCGCGAACATGCGCTGTTTCTGGGCCGGGGGGTGCATTTCCCGATTGCCATGGAAGGCGCGCTCAAGCTCAAAGAGGTCACCTACATCCATGCCGAGGCCTATGCGGCGGGTGAGCTCAAGCATGGGCCGCTGGCGCTGGTGGACGCTTCGATGCCGGTCGTTGTCGTCGCCCCGAATGATGCCTTGATCGAGAAGCTCAAAAGCAATCTGCAGGAGGTTCGGGCCCGCGGTGGCGAGCTCTTCGTGTTCGCCGATCGGGACGCGCGCATTGAACCGGCCGAAGGCGTTCATGTGATTACACTGGCCGACCATGCCGGACTCTTGAGCCCGATTCTGCATGTCGTCCCCTTGCAGCTGCTGGCCTACCACGCGGCACTCGCGCGGGGCACCGACGTCGACAAACCCAGAAATCTGGCCAAGTCGGTGACCGTGGAGTAGTTCAGCAAGTGAGTGATTTTGAGGGCGCTGAGTCTGTGCTCAT
>JBBAOE010000003.1:204105-217816 GCA_040401595.1 Burkholderiaceae bacterium | reverse complement strand
CCCAGCGCAAACCCATCTGGCCCTCCATGGGCGCAGGCGCCATCCCGATCGACAAAACCATGAAAGCCAAGCCCTCACCGGAAGATGCCTATGTTTATTACGGGAACTAGACGATTGATCAAAGCGTCGAGCCAGCCACAACAACCATCAGCATGACAACCGACTACATTCTGTACGGAATGCCTGCGTCCCTTTACACGGCGAAGGTTCGTTCATACTTGAGAAAGCAACGAATCCCGTTTGAAGAACGTTCAACTGGTCATCCCCAATTTCGCGAACAGGTCGTGCCGACGATCGGCCGGTGGATCATCCCGGTATTGCAGACGCCGGCGGGTGCGCTCGTTCAGGACGGATCGATGATCATCGATTACCTGGAGTCCCTGCGGGAAACTGTGCCACCAGGCACCGTTGACGGGCTTGAAACGGGCGTGACCGGTCACCAGCCGGCCAGGCTTGGCGCACGGGGTCCCAGCGCTGTGCCACCGGACCCTCTGATGAGGGTATTGGCTCACCTGTTCGAACTCTTCGGCAGTGAAGGCCTGGTGCGACCGGCAATGCACTACCGTTGGAATTTCGATGCCGACAATCTGGCGTTCCTGCGCCGCGACTTCATCAGTTCCCTGGCGCCGGGGGCTTCAGCGACCGAGCAGGCAGAGACGTTCGACTTCTCCAGTTCCAGAATGCGTGCCGCGACCAAAGCCTTTGGTGTCAATGCCGAAACGATCCCACTGATCGAACAGTCAACCCAAGAGTTCCTGTCTCGTTTTGACCAGCATCTCGCGACAACACCCTATCTTTTCGGAACGACTCCCAGTCATGGCGACTACGGGCTGCTCGGCCCCCTGCACGCTCACCTGGGTCGGGATCCCTACCCCAGCGTGATGCTCAAGCAGATCGCGCCCCGGGTTTGGCGCTGGATTGAGCGGATGAATGCCCCAGATGACGACGCAGGGGAATACCTTGGCCAGGCCCCACAGTGGATCGAACCGGAATCGCTCGCCCCCTTGCTCGCAGTGATTGCTCAAGACTACTTACCGGAAATTCGGGCTTATGTTGCTTACGCCAACGCCTGGCTGGCCGACCGTCTTGAGCTGCCCGCGGGAACCAGCGGCGTCAAAAAACCCAGTGTCCGCTGGATCGGCGTGACATCCATGCGATGGCGGGATGTTTCGGTCGATGTCATGGTCATGCCCTATCGACTGTTGCTCCTGCAACGGGTGCAGGACGCTGCCAGCAGCCTTGACAGTGCTCAGAATGCCCGGTTGCGCGCGCTGCTCCAAGCGACTGGCCTCGAAGAAGTGCTCGATTTACGCTGCCGACGCCGCGTTCTACGTCAAGGCTACAGCGAAGTCTGGGGGCCTGATACCCAAACCGTTTCTTTCGCCCCGCCAACCATCCCAAAGGAAATCATCATGTCCGATCTTGATCACAACTTCCAGACCGCCGTTGCCAACTCCAAGACCATGTCCAACCGTCCGGACAATGCCACCATGCTCAAACTCTATGCGCTGTTCAAACAGGGTAGCGTCGGCGATGCGCCGGAAGAGGGCCCGGACGACATGATCGGCATGTTCAAGCACAAGGCATGGGCAGAGAATCATGGCATGTCTCAAGACGATGCCAAAAAAGCGTATATCGCCCTGGTTGAATCGTTGCAGGACTGATGCGTCCCTCATCGATCAATCTGAATCTCAAGTGCTGCGGTGCCACCGATGATTGACCGGCTATTACCCCGCACGGAAAACCGTTACGCAGGGTCGCGATGGTCGCTCGGGTTCCTGACTTTGGCGACTGTGATGAGCACCGCCCGCAGTCTCGTCCACCTGATCGCCCCTGATGGTGGCGCCCACACCATCGCAGGCATTGCGCTTGATGTGGCGGGTGGACCCAATATCGTGGCGCTCTTTGGCCAGTGGGGCGCCAGTCAACTGGTGCTGGCCTGTCTTCAGTGGGTGGTCATCCTGCGCTACCGCTTTCTGGTGCCGGGGATGCTTGCCATCATCGTCCTCGAACAGCTCCTCAGGCTGCTGGCCGGGCGGCTCAAGCCCCTGGTCCTGGATGCTCCCCCGCCCGGGGCATACGGGACCTATGCCGTTCTTGGACTTGGGCTCGTTTTTCTGGCACTTGCGCTGCGCCAACACCCACGGCCATAGATCGCTGGCGTCACCATCAGGCTCGCGCAGCCATCCAACCCAAGGCACGGCTGGGTCAAGCAGTGGCCGATTCGATCTCGAACGTCAGCCCGGCATGTTGGCGCAGGCGTTGAACGAGCAACATGCCCATTGCTGCGCCTGGAGTCCAGACACCACCCTGCGTGACCGATCGATCCGCTTCGTGCAACAAGCACAAGGCACTTTGGACAATCATCCTCGCGGTGCAACCGTACCCAGGGTCCCGGTCTCCCGTCACCACGGCGCCAAGAGTCTGCACCATCCCTAGTGGCCCAGCCCCCCAAGCCCCTTCAGTCAAACTGCCAGTCCGACCCACAAACAGGATTTCAAAATGCCCACGTTCACGCTGCTGGGCGCTAGGCCCTTCACCAGGCTTGGGTAACACCCAACGCTGTAAGCACCATCGCGCTGTCGGCCAGGTGAGCACGCGGTTTTGCCAACGGGCATTGCGGGCCATCCTCAACGCCCGGCGTCTACCCGTTTCGCCCTTGCCAGCCAGCATGCGCTCCTCATAGGTGAAGCCCCGGCCCCAGGCATGGTTGAGGAGAGCGTTGGTCCGGTGCACGTTCTTGGTATTGATCGGCGCCATCACAAATGGACCGGACCAGACACCGATGGATTCGAGAAATTTGGGACTTCCCCCCTCCGGTTGGATCGGGCCTTGGAAGCCGGGCGTGAGCGCAAAAGGATCCTCCATCACGGCTGCCAGTCCTGGCTCGCGCGCGCTGGCTTCGATGGTCGCCAACGCACTCGCCATCGTTCCACCCGAAAAGCCTCCCTTCATGACCCGCATGAGACCCAGCACCTCTGCCAGCGGTTGGCCGAACCGGCGCTGCGCCTCGGTCTGCAAAAACACCACCCCGAGATCAAAGGGCACTGAATCGAACCCACAGGAAAAGACAATCCGTGCGCCGCTGACGTTCGCCGCGTCGGCCAGTTGCCGAATTTTGCGGGCCATCCAGTTCGATTCCCCACACAGGTCCACATAGTCCGTCCCCTCGCGGGCACAGGCTTCGACCAGCACGTCGCCATATCGCTGATAGGGCCCAACCGTCGAAATCACCAACCGGGTCTGCCTGACCAGTTGCCGAATCGCCACTGAATCGGTCGCCTCCGCAACAAGCAAGGGCAGAGCATCGGGCGCACCGATGGCGGCCCGAACGGTCTTGAGTTTTTCGAGACTACGCCCAGCCATGGCCCAGCGCAGGGGCTGCGCGGCCGTATCAAGAGACTGAATTGTTTCAGCGACAAGGCGGCCGGTATATCCAGTTGCGCCAAACAGAACGATGTCGAAGGTCATCAGCCGATCGATCCTTGGTTTGAGCAGACCAAACCCTAGCACCAACACGAGATCCCGGCTCGATTGGGCAACGAAATTGCGCATAGAATCGAGGCCAAACCCGAGACCGTTACCGATCGAACAGAACAAGAGAGAGACCCCAATGACTCAATTTGGCCTGATGCAAGAGCCACCGCTGCTGCTATCGAGTGTGATCGAACACGCTGCGCGACAATTTGGCGATGTCGAAGTGGTCTCCCGCGAGACCCATGGACCACTGTACCGCTACACCTATCAGGCCTGCGCGTCACGGGCCCGTCAACTGGCTAACGCCTTGCATGCCCTGGGTCTGGCCGCTGGTGATGCCGTCGGTACGATCGCCTGGAACAATCATCGCCATCTCGAAACCTATTACGCTGTCTCGGGCAGCGGCATGGTTTTGCATACCTGCAACCCGCGTCTTCATCCCCAGCAGTTGATCTACATCCTCAATCATGCTGAGGACAAGGCTGTTTTCTTTGACGCCACCTTTGCGCCCCTGATCAAGGGAATTGCGCCGCACTGCCCCCAGGTAAGGCACTGGATCGCTCTGTCCGATGCAGAACATGCGCCTGTGATCGAAGGCCTGGCGAACTTGGTGACTTATGAAGCCCTGATTGCGCCGTTCACCAGCGACTTCGTATGGCCCGAGTTCGATGAACGAACCGCCGCGGCGCTCTGCTACACATCAGGCACAACGGGTAACCCCAAGGGCGCGCTGTACTCCCACCGCGCGATCGTGATCAACGCCTTGTCAGGCTGTTCACCGAACATTCTCGCCCTGTCAGCAAGCGACGCTATCTTGCCCGTCGTCCCCATGTTTCATATCAATGCCTGGTGTATCCCCTACGCCGCCCCGATCGCCGGCACCAAGCTGGTCTTGCCAGGACCCAAACTTGATGGGGCCTCGCTTTACGAATTGATGGAATCCGAAGGGGTGACCATCAGCGCTGGCGTGCCAACGATCTGGTTGGGTCTGCTCAACCATGTGGAGCAAAACGGCCTGAAGTTCACCACGATGCGCCGCACCGCAGTCGGCGGGTCTGCAATGCCCAAAGCACTCATTGCAAAATTCATGGATACGTACCAGGTCGATGTGCGCCATGGGTGGGGCATGACCGAAACGACAGCCGTAGCCACCATGGGGACGCTCATGGCCCGGGATCACGACTTACCCCGTGACGAACAGCATGCCTTGTTGGCCAAGCAAGGCAAAAGCGTATTTGGGATCCAGATCAAGGTCGTCGATGAGCACGGCACCGAATTACCCCGAGATGGGCAATCTCAAGGCGAGTTGATGGTCCGCGGGCAATGGATCGTGTCCGGGTACTACAAGGCCGACCACTCCCCGTTAATAGATGGCTGGTTCCCGACCGGGGATATCGCGACGATCGCGGCCGACGGCGTCATGCAAATCCGGGATCGCACCAAGGATGTCATCAAATCCGGGGGCGAATGGATCAGTTCGATCGACCTTGAGAACGCCGCGATCGCACACCCCGCTGTTGCGATGGCGGCCGTGATCGGTGTCAAGCATGTTCAGTGGGACGAACGCCCGTTGCTCATCCTGGTCCGAAAACCCGATAGCGCCCTGGAGAAGCAGGAGATCCTCGACTTCCTCGCCACAAAAGTTGCGAAATGGTGGATTCCTGATGACGTCGTGTTTGTTGACTCGCTACCCGTCGGTGGCACGGGAAAAGTTCAGAAGAACGAACTCCGAAAGGTCTACGGGGGCCTTTTCACCGAATGATCGCCCGCGTGTTCGAGGACTGATCAGGCAGACACGCTCCCTGCGGAGTGCTCGCGAGAATCGCCGGCGCGCGAGCACCGCCGGAGCCCGACCACCAGCGGCGCCTGACTGCCATGGGCGCTTGCATACCAGCGGCGCGGAGTTCCGGGACGATGCGACTGCTTCACCCCCTCGGCGCCATACCGCGCACCATCGTCAGAAACTTGAGTTGCGTGCTGGTGCGGCGATGCTCAGACAAGGCCTGATAGTCAGGATCAGCGAACCAGGCCTTGGCCACCGCCTCGGAAGGAAATTTCAGCATGACCATCCGTCCGGGTGGTGGCGCCACGCCTTCGAACGTATGCGGCTCGTCATCATAGGTTATGAATTCCCCACCGAATCGTTTCAAAATCGGGAAAAATCCTTTTTCATAGTTACGATACCCAACGGCATCATCGACCACCAGACTAGCCAGCAGAAATACGGGAACATCACTCACAACGGTCTCCTTAAAAAATCTTGTTTTATGCAATCGCAGACATCCAGGACGCGACCGCGCGTCCAATCTCCACACCCGAATCTTCCTGAATGAAGTGCAAACCCCGGACAGTCACTTCGGTCTGATTTGGCCAAGTTCGGCAAAATTCGCGTTGGGCGCCGACCAGAATTGAACCTGGCTCCGCATTCACGAAAAGCTTGGGTAGGGGGCTCTGACTCAACCAGTCGGCATACGCCTGAACCAGCGCAACGATATGGGCGGGTTCGCCCGCAATCGGAATCTGGCGGGGCCAGTTCAGCATGGTTTGGCGATCTGCCTCGACCGTAAACGGCGCGCGATAACTCGCCATCTCCTCGTCCGTAAGCTTGCGCAGAATCGAACTCGGCAGGACGCCTTCAATGAACAGATTGCGCTTGAGGATGAGGTCTTCACCCTTGCGTGAGCGAAATCCCTGAAAAATCCCGCGTGCCTGCGCAGGCCAATCGTCCCAGGAAGGCAACGGCATCACGATTCCCTCCATGTAGGCGATTGCTCGGACCTGGCTGGGATGCAAGCTCGCCCAGTGAAATCCCAGCGCACTACCCCAGTCATGCAAGACCAGGGTCACGTTCTGATCGGCCCCAATGGCGCGCAAGAGTTTGTCGAGGTAGGCGTACGCCACCTCGAAGCGGTAACGCTCTGGCCCCTCGGAGGCCGGGAGCTTGTCGGAATCACCATGACCGATCAGGTCCGGCACGATCACCCGGCCCTGATCCAGCAACGGCGGAATCACATGACGCCACAGATAGCTCGAAGTCGGATTGCCATGCAACAGCACGATCGGCGAGCCCGTGCCAACCTCGATATAGGCGAGTCGGCGTCCCTCCACTTCGCAGAATTTCTTGTCGGTCAGGCTGGATAAGCTTGTCATACGATTGCCCTCCGGAGGAGCTGAAAGGTGGTCCGAATCGGACCGAGTTGATCTTCCGATGGCACGCGGCGACGGCTGGCAACTCGTACGCCCTCATTGATGAGCATCAGGAGCGCAGCGAATTCCCGGGCGAGCGCAGGTGCGCAGGGCGCCTCCAGCAGGTAGCGCTCAAAAATCGACTGAATCGCGTCAAGATGGCGGCTCGCACGAGCACTCAGTTCATCGTCCACCTCGGCCATTTCGAGAATCGTGTTGACCAGCATGCAGCCCCAGGCCGCTCTGCTGAGCCCCGGCCCATCGAATGGCCCGGAGCGCCCGGATACCCTGTGGGCATGGCTTGAGGTCCGCCTTTCTGACGCGATGAACTGCCGCTCGAAAAATCGCTCCAATGCTTCGATCGGCGGCAGTTCGGCACGGGCCTGCAGAACAGATGCCTGCGTGCGCTGCGCAAACAAATCGAGGCACTCGATGAAGAGACTGCGTTTATCCCCGAACGCGGCGTAAAAGCTGCCCCGACCGATTCCCATGGTCTCCAGCAAGTCAGCCACGGAAGTCGCCTGAAAGCCTCTGCGCCAGAACATCACCAGCGCCTGGTCTCTGACGATCACTCGACTGAAGGTAACCACTCGTCCCATGCCCTCATTCTGGACCGAACGGTACAAAATGTCGACGCTGTTATGCTAAAATGTCGTTCTTATTTTTATATAAAATCGCCAAACATGACTACACTCCTCGAAACTCTGAAGTGGCGCTACGCCACCAAGAAAATGAATCCTGCCAAACCGGTGCCCCAAGACAAGGTGGACCGAATCATCGAGGCAGCGCGTCTGGCCCCCACCTCGAGCGGCCTGCAGCCGTTTGAAATCATTGTGGTCAAGAACAAGGAGCTTCGCGAGAAAATCAAGCTGAAAGCCTGGAATCAGCAGCAGATCACGGATTGCTCCCATTTACTGGTCTTCGCGGCCTGGGATCACTACACCCCGGAGCGCATCAACATGATGTTTGATTTGACAAACACCGTGCGCGACTCAGTCAACGAGGGCTGGGAGAACTATCGCCAGCAGTTGCTCAAGACCTACCCGGCGCGGGATGCCGAGACCAATTTTCAGCATGCGGCGAAACAGGCCTATATCGCACTGGGCGCAGCACTGATTGCAGCTGCTTTTGAAGAAGTTGACAGCACGCCCATGGAGGGCTTTGACCCGAAGGCGATCGATCAGATTCTGGATCTCGGCTCGCGCGGGCTACGCAGCGTCGTCCTCGTCCCGCTGGGTTACCGTGAACCCGAGGGCGACTGGCTGGTCAAGCTGAAAAAAGTGCGCCGCTCGGGCGCACAGTTCGTTACTGAACTGAACTAGGCGATTCAGTCGGGACGCTGGGCGACGCAGCGAAAAGCGATGCTGCCCAGCGGTCCGTAGTCGACATGGATCGTGTCCATCGGAGCCACGGGCATCGGCCGGGTGAACGCGCCGGCCAGAATCAGTTCCCCAGCTTGCAACCCATCCGGAATTGCGCCCGCGACATACGCACCAGCGAGCGTGCCACTGCGCCCCGGCATGTTACGGACCTGAATTTCGCCCATCCCTTGGCGATTCAGACGATCAGCCAGCAATCGCGCCAGCAGATCCGTTGAACCTTGCGCTGCCGTTGGAACAACGAGTTCTACCCCTGCGCCCGATCGGCCGGCCGGTTCCGCGAGGCTGGTACCAACCGGAAACATCGCGCCCAGGCTCACGGCCATTGTGACGGCCCGGATGAGGCGGCAGGCAAGGCTGCGTCCACAATGAATCGGATCCAAGCGTCTCCTTGATTGGTTTATTTCCTGACTTGAGAGATGAGTCTAAAAGGTCGAAACAGATCGGGCAATTTGATTAATTGAACTGATAATTTGATTATTATTATTAATCCTCAAAACTCGACCGGCCCGCTTCTACGTCGTGATCAATCCAAACCTGAAACACCTGCGGATCTTTGTCGAGATCGCGCGGCGGGGCAGTTTTCGAAATGCCGCGCTCGCCCTGCACCTGAGCGAACCCGCCACCAGTCAGGCCATCAACCAACTTGAGACGATCCTGGCAGTCAAACTACTTGATCGAACAACGCGCTCTATGCGTCTGACCGAAGCTGGGGCAAGCTTTCTGGCCGACGCGGAGCGGCTGTTACAAGGGATGGACCACGCCATCGCAACACTTCGCGAGTTTGCAACGACGGGGCGCGGCCGCGTGTCTGTGGCTTGTCTTTCATCGACGGTGTATCACCTGCTGCCGCCAGCGTTGGCCGAAATGAAACGTCGCCATCCCGGAATCAATGTTGTCTATCGGGACGACAACATGCGCGGAATTCTCAAAAGCCTTGAAACGGGTGAGTGCGATGTCGCGATCGTGAGCGACAGCCCCAAGGACAAACGTAGCCTCGCAATCCCCCTGGTCACAGATGAGTTTCTCGTGCTCTGCCCAGCAAGTCACCCCCTCGCTCGACAGCCGCATGTCACTGGCGAGGAACTGGCCATCCATGAACTTGTTTTGCTCAGGAGAGGGTCCGCCATCCGGGACGCGTTCGATCATGCGATCGAACCCCTCGCAATTCGCCTTCAGGTCGTCCACGAAACTGCCCAGATCCACACGCTACTCGGTCTTGTGGAAGCTGGACTCGGCGTAACCGTCCTCCCGGCAATGCTGTGCCCTGCCGCCTCCAATACCCAGTTCGTGGCGCAGCGCCTAATTCAACCGACCCTGCAGCGCACCCTGGGCCTGATCTTTCCAGCAGGCCGGGAACCAACGGCAGCCGCGCGCGCGCTCGCGGAGGTCATTCGCAGCACAGTCCTGTCCGAGAATCTCGGAACGCCTCGGGGCGTCCAAAAAATTATGCGGTGAATGGCTCAGAAGTCGGAAAAACCTTCGAGCGGGAGTCGATGCGCTCGAGCAGGAGCGGGACCTCCGATGTTGATCGCGAACACTATAATCTCAAGCAGAGGATCTCGAAGACAAGACTGCTGATGAACCCACTCGAACAGCACCTGACCCAATACGCCGCCTACCATCGGGACCGTCGCAATATCGCGACCCATTTCGCCGGCATCCCGATGATCGTCGTGGCCATCATGAGTTTTCTGGCCCGTCCCGCCGTGTCCCTAAGTGAACTGCCCTTCCTGGAACTCAGCGGCGGGCAATTACCCGGCGCTGCGATGCTCGAGACCGCGATGGGTCTTGCAGGACACGTCATCAGTCCAGCCCTGGCGCTATGCGTGGCGGGAAGCTTGTACTACCTGCGACTGGACCTGCGCTTTGGCTTATTGATGTCGATCCTGAACGTGCTCGCTCTTTGGCTTGGGGCTCAGATCGCTGCGCTCGACTGGTCACACTGGCTTGGATGGAGTTTGGGGATCTTCATCGGCGGATGGGCCTTGCAAGCTCTGGGCCATTATTGGGAAGGTCGCAAGCCCGCGTTTATGGACGATATCCGGGGCCTGATCATCGGGCCGTTGTTCGTCGTAGCCGAGGCCGGTTTTGCGCTGGGCTTCCGACGACAGGTCGCGATGCGGATTGAAGCGTCGGCTGGGCCGACGCGCTGATGCTCTCCCCGGAAGCCTCGGGCCTGCCCGCGCAAGGGCTCACCCCAAACCGCGAACAACTGCTGCGACATTTGCGTCACTCGAACGAAGTCGCCAAGCGTGCGGTCAGCCTTGGCCATCACCCGTTCGGCGCGGTCCTGGTGGGACCTGATCAAGAAACCGTCCTGCTCGAGCAATGCAATATCGACACCGTCAACCATGCAGAATCCACTCTGGCGCGGGTCGCGGCGACCCACTACTCACCAGAATTTCTCTGGAGTTGCACGCTCTACACCTCCGTCGAGCCCTGCTGTATGTGTGCCGGGACTGCCTATTGGGCCAATATCGGTCGGATCGTCTTCGGGATCACTGAGGCACAACTCCTCGAAGAGACAGGTAATCACGGCGAAAACCCCACCATGAGCGTCTCCTCGCGCTATGTGTTTGACCACTGCCAGAAAGCGGTCGAGTTGATCGGACCCGTACTCGAGATTCAGGAGGAAATTCTTGTCCTCCACAAAAAGTTCTGGAGTCGATAACGACGCTCGAAGTCTGGACGCCTGGACCCCGTTGAATCTCGTCAACCCCAGACCTCAAGATGGCCCTTTCGCTCGACCCGCCGCCGCGCCTTGAGCGTCAACAGATCTGCCAGTCCGTGCGATGAAAAATAATCCTCGACACGCCCTTGCTCGATTGCACTGAGACCGGCGTATGTGTCGGTGACACGCTGCAAACGCGTGAGCGTATAGGGCGCCACCATCGATTCGAGTTCAGTGCCTCGCAGCAGGAAACGCCCACGGGTCAGGACCCGCGCGCTTGGCTTGCTGGTCACCGGCGCTCCTGCAGGAATCGGGGGCTGCGTGGCTAGCCACTCGTCGGTACACCGGACAATCATCCGTAGCTCTGGTAAATAGTCGGTCGCCATGCATTGCAGAACCGGTCCGAGCGTCTCGGGTATGGCGTCATTCGGCAGGAGCATTTGGGTAGCCTGAGGGAATTCGGGCATGTCAGCATCACTGGCCATCATGCGTTCAGTCCACCGATAGACGCTGGGCGCTGAAAGCTTCATCTGATGAGAGGGGTAGGGATCCCGCCCAAGGTGGGCATAGAAATTCGCGATGAAGCCAAAGTCAGCGAGCGTTGGCAGCCCGCCAAGAAGATACGGAACGTTACGAAAATGCGCATCCAATGCCGAAAGTAACGCCTCGTAAGCCGCTTCAACCACGGGTTGAGTCGTTGGGGTGATGCCAAATTTGGGCAGGTAGGCGTTGAGGTAGCCCATGAACGCATCGAGTTGTGCATCGATTTGCGCCTGCGGCATCCCAACCGCCCGATACGAAAGCCCAAATTCATGACGCAAAAACGATTCATTCTGAGCGCGATAACTCCATCGATAGTGCATGGCTGCGCGTACCAGTCCCTCACCTCCGTAAAGATCCAGTGCCATCGAGACGACCCGCTGCAAGGCGGTCTGAGGGTACACACTGAACCGCGTATCCCCGGTTGCTTCAAAGTGATCAATGATGTCGGCGGTATCCTGAACGAGGGTGCCATCGGCCAGACGAATCACGGGATTGATGAAACGCTTGACCGCGGGCATGACCTCACGTTCGAACACCGGATCCGAGGGAAAACGCTCCACAAAGGGGATCCCTTGCTTGCGCAGGTAGCTGCGGATTTTTCCGGTCCACATGCCCACGGGGGCACCGAACAGCGTCAGTGGGAGTGCGTTCTCTGACATGGGGCATGGGTCGCCAAAGGGATCGTCCTTCAGATCAGGATGCGGATCAGACTCACAAGATGGACGAGCGAAGCTATGAGGGCGAGCACTAAGGCGACCCAGATCCGGGGACGCAGCGCAAATGCCACGACGACCTGGGCCGGAAACGAAAATGTCATCGCGGTCGCTGCAGTCTTGAAGGGATGCGCATCGGCAAGACCCGCGTCCAATGAGAGCTTCATCATGTCGCGTCGACTGCGGTAACGCATCGCACCCACGATCGTCCAACCGGGATCGGGCGGCGTCTCCCATGCATCGACATAGCCCCCGACTTTGCGCATCGCCAGCAGGGGATGTCCGCCATGACGCACCAGTACCCGCAAAAAACGCTGCACATACGTCTGCATCAGCACCAAGGCTTTGGTCGGTTGTCCACTGACCGGATGCGGCTGGGGTACAGGATGTAATCGGACCAGATTGCTCATGACGAATTCACGCCCGTCATCGGCCTCCAGAAAGGCGCGTACCACCGCGGGGTCGGTGTAACCCGAGGTGGGTGACTGACCCACTTTCGCAAGAAATGCGTCGATCTCGGCTGGTTTCAGCGGCCCGCCCCAGTTGTCGTACCAGAGACGAAAAACCAGGTAGGCGAACAAGGCAAGCGGCCAGGCCCACCACGCACCCAACAGGATTCCGAGGGGTTGTGAACTCATCGCTCAGGCCCCGTGTCCGGCGCGTTCCCAACCGTTTCGGGTTGAGCCTGCGCAGCCGCTTGGGGCTCCAGGCAGATCAGCAACTTTCCCTGGTTCCCTCCTGCAAAAATCAGGTCGTAAGCAGCGGGGAAGGATTCGATTCCATCGAGAACATGTTCGCGGAACTGGATCTGGCCCTTCGCATGCCAGTCAGCCAGTTGCATGAATGCTTCGGGGACCCGGGTCATGTAGTCGCGCATGGTAAATCCCTGCATGGTCGCACTCTGGGCCACCAGCTGCAGGTAATTGGCGGGGCCTCGAGCCTGTTCGAGATCTGCATACTGGGAAACTCCGCCGCACACGACGATGCGGGCATGACGGTTGATTCGCATCAGAACCGCATCCAAGGTCTCGCCCCCGACGTTATCAAAATACAGATCGATCCCGGAAGGCGCCGATTCCTTCAGGGCTGCCGATAAATCATCATTTTTGTAATCGACAACAAATTCCAGTCCGAGAACATCTCGTAGATAAGCGCATTTTTTAGCCCCCCCTGCGATACCGATCACGCGGCAGCCCATGCGCTTGGCGATCTGACAAACGATCGAACCAACGGCCCCAGCGGCTGCTGATACCACGACGGTTTGCCCCGCCTGTGGCTTGCCGACATCGAGCAGACCGAAATACGCCGTATAGCCCGTCATACCCAATCCACTCAGGTAATGCCGGGCCGACGCCAAGCGCAAATCGATCTTTCGGACCATCGTGGCGTCCACACATCCGAGGGTCTGCACACCTGTGAAGCCGGTGACCACATCACCCGGCTTCAAACCTGGCGCCGCAGATTCAATCACCTCGCCGACCCCAAACGCCCGCATGACCTCGCCGGGCTGCACGGGCGGCATATAGCTGCGCTTCGGCGTGATCCATCCACGCATACCAGGGTCGATCGAAAGCCACTGCATCTTGAGCAATACCTGCCCGGGTGCCGGGCGACCCGGAGCATCGTGGGTCAATCGCCAGGTCTCAGGGCGAACCGGGCCCTGTGGATAGGCGTTAAGGCGAATCTGGATCGCAGAGCTGAGTTCGGACATCGGTTAACTCTCGGTTGACTCTCGGTTG
>JBBAOE010000003.1:137058-204005 GCA_040401595.1 Burkholderiaceae bacterium | reverse complement strand
ACTCTCGGTTGACTCTCGGTTGGCTTGAACCCGGTTGGAATACCCGGGTATTGGCACATCGAGTGTCATTATATGCACCCGAGTGGACTCGATGTCAGATCAGCAGACGTGAGCGCCCCGGGGGAAACCCGAATGACGCGCTCACTGAGCCGGGCCAGTTCACGGAACTGGCAGGCCCTATGAACGGGCCCAGCAGACGGACCGAACTGGCAATCGACCGATGGAACTATGGAGCCGCTTTGGGTCTCGCCAGTTGTTGCCACAAAAACGCGAACTCCAGCGCCTGCATGTCGGCCCGTTGGGCGTTGTTCGCCGCGCCACCATGGCCGCCTTCGATGTTTTCGTAATAAACCACCTCATGACCCTGCTGGATCATGCGGGCAGCCATTTTTCGAGCATGGCCCGGATGTACGCGATCATCCCGGGTACTCGTGGTGAAGAGGACGGCGGGTTGGCGGCGATCTTTGCGGACGTTCTGGTAGGGGCTGAATTTCGACAGGAAAGCCCAGTCCTCGGGCTTGTCTGGATCGCCATACTCCGCCATCCAACTCGCTCCGGCCAAGAGCTTGTGATAGCGCTTCATGTCCAGGAGGGGGACCTGACAGACCACGGCGCCAAAGAGTTCAGGGCGCTGCACCATCACGGCGCCGACGAGGAGACCGCCATTACTGCCACCCGCAATGCCCAGGTGCTGGGGGCTTGTGATGCGGCGAGCCACCAGGTCTTGAGCGACCGCGATGAAGTCGTCATAACTCGTTTGCTTGTTCGATTTGATGGCAGCCTGATGCCAGGATGGGCCATATTCGCCGCCACCCCGGATGTTGGCGATGACCAGCACGCCCCCGCGGCCGACCCAGGCATTGCCATAGGCTGCGGAATACCAAGGTTGCAAACTTTGCCGAAAGCCACCATAGCCGTAGAGGAGGGTCGGGTTAGCGCCATCAGCCACCCCGCCCTTCGGCCAGACAACGAAATACGGTACCCGGGTGCCGTCTTTGGAAACAGCAAAATGCTGTACCGCCCGCATTCCACTCGCGTCAAAAAACGATGGCCGCGCCTTGAGGACTTCACGCTGGTCGCTACCCGTCTGCGCAAGGAAGAGCGAATCCGGCGTCAAAAAATCTGCATAGCTCAGCAGATAGCGCTCGCCCAAGGGATCGTTCGCGATCAGGCTGTCATGCAGTGAATTGACGCTCAGTGCACCGGGAAAGGGCGCCTCAACCGCACGTCGAACCCAGGATCCCCCGGCACTCGCACCCAATCCCTGCGATGCAGGCGCTGACGCACCGTTGCGCCACTCCAGTTCCTCGATCCGACCCGCCACGTTTTCAAGAACACTGATCAAAACGCGGGACCGGGTCGCGGAATAGCCCCGAAGCGAGCGCGTCGGACTCGGCGTAAACAGCGCACTGAAGTGTAGTCGGGCCAGATCATGGCTGGTCGAATCCGCCTGGCCACGAAAAAGAGGCTCGGCGTCCGCCGCAATTAAAGAACCCGCCGGCCAGGTGCGACCGCCCTGTACCCAGTCACTGCGCAAGGTGAGCAGCACCTGCCCGTACCAGAAGTCCAACTGGGCATCGGCCGGCTTGGCCACCGGCCGCAACTGGCCACCGGCCAGCAACGCGACTTCAGTGGTCCAGAAGTCTGGCGAACGCCCGACGAGCGTTCGCTCGAATCCCGGGGTCCGATCCACCGAAACCCATGCCGACACATCGCCAGCGCGGCCCTCAAAAATGGTCTGCGCCGTGCTCAGCGGCTGCCCCCGTTGCCATCGCTTGATGATCCTTGGATAACCGGAGGTCGTCATCGAACCCGGTCCGAAATCGGTCGCGACGAACACGGTATCTCGATCAACCCATTCAACGCTCGATTTGGCTTCGGGCAAGCTAAACCCATCCGCAACGAACACCTTGCGCGTCAGATCAAATTCCCGCGTGACTTTGGCGTCTGCGCCACCCCGGGAGAACTTGAGCAGACACCGATCCTCGGAGCCACCCAGACAGGTTGAGCCACCCCAGACCCAGTTTTCCTGTTCCTGCTGGGCCAGCGCATCCAGGTCGAGCAGAATCTCCCAGTCGGGCTTTGATTTGGCGAACTCGGCCAATGAGGTTCGGCGCCATACGCCACGCGGGCGCAATACATCTTGCCAAAAATTGTAAAGATAAGCCCCGCGGCGAACTACCTGTGGGATTCGGTCTTGCGAATCCAGAATCTCCCGCAACCGGTTTCGGGTCGGCGCGAAATCGGGCCACGCCTCCAGTCGGGTCCGGGAGATCGCATTGCGCTCTTTGACCCAGCCGAGTGCGCGTTCCGCACCAACCTCCTCCAGCCAGAGGTAAGGATCATCCAGGGCCTGGGCAACAGCAGACGGCGGAGACTGCGACGGATCCTGCGCCTGCGCTGGGGCCATCCCGATCATGGCGAAACCCAGCAGAAGCGGTGAAAAAAACGAAGGGGCACCCAAGAGACAAAACCGCACGATTCAAGACTCCATAAACGTTCTAAAACGAGATCCGCAGCGTCGCGAATATCCAGCACACGTAGGGCATTCATGCATTCAGCTGAACCGGTGTCAGTTCGACCGACGATTCGCCCGCACTGACCCAGACCGTCCCATCCTGAACCGTCACCTGCCATTGCATGGCACGCTGCGCCAACGCGGCCAGCGCCTGACTCTGTTCGGGATCGATCTGCCATACCGCCAGATTCGTGAGCCGCGTCAGCTTGTTGCGGATCGCAGCCCACCAGATCGCAGCCGAGCTGCCATACACGTACAACGAGACCCGCTCTGCACGACCGCAAGCTTTCGCCAGACGACGCTCATCGGGCTGACCGACTTCGATCCACTGAACCAACTGTCCGGAAAGATCATGCTGCCAAATATCAGGCTCGTCGGTATCCGAAAGACCCCGGGCGAACTGAAGGGCCCCGGCATCGGTATCGGCCGGCACCTGGAGCGCAAATGCGAGTAAACGAATCAGAAGCCGTTCTTCGGTCTCTGATGGATGCAGGGCCAGAGTCAGCGTGTGTTCACCATAGACCTGGCGGTCCATATCCGAAAGCTGCAGCTGCGCTTTATAAATGGTGGCTTTCAGAGCCAAAATCGGTCTCCATGACGGGACCCGGCGGCAGCGCCGCTTGAGCGCCGTCCGGGTCGATTAAACTCGAAGTATGCGCGTCCGTGACGGGCGCTGTTTATTTCCAACACCGGGAAGTTCGCCATGGTTCAGAGAATTGGGTTCATGCTTGGGCGCACGCTGTATCGCTCGATGGATCGGGTCGTGCAGTTCGCACCCCTGCGCGATGCGCGTCGGGCGCTCCTGACAATCGCGCTGGGTGCGGGGCTCATCCCGGGCATGTTCGTCCATACCGCTCTGGCGCAAACGCCACTGCCGGCTGGCCCGATCAGGATTCTCGTCGGATTTCCGCCCGGTGGCGGAACCGATGTTCTGGCTCGAACCCTGGCTGAAAAATTGAAAGATCAACTGGGCATATCGGTCATCGTCGAGAACCGTGCCGGAGCAGGTGGTCAGATTGCGGCCCAGGCCCTCAAAGCCGGCCCGACCGACGGCTCACTCCTTTTCCTTTCCCACGACCACACCATCTCGATCCTGCCGCAAGTCGTGAAAAACCCGGGCTTTGATCCCGCGCAGGATTTTGTTCCGGTGGCCGGGTTCGCCAGCTTCGTCAACGCACTCGCCGTTTCCAGCGGCACACCGGCAAAATCGGTCAATGAATACGTCGCCTGGGTTCGTCAGCAAGGCCCAAGCAAGGGCACCGTTGGCGTTCCCGCACCAGCCTCGGTCCCAGAATTTCTGGTCAAGCTGATCGGCCAGAAATATGTGCTCGATCTTCAATCCACCCCCTACCGCGGCAGCGCACCGTTGATCGGCGATATGCTCGGCAATCAGATCGGCGCCGGGGTCGCATCCGTGCCGGACTTCATCGAGAACCACAAAGCCGGAAAGCTTCGGGTCGTTGCGGTCCTGGGGAATCGTCGCCAGGCTGTTCTGCCCGAAGTGCCGACGTTTGCCGAACTCGGGCTCGCCGGATTCGAGGACGTCCCCTACTATGGACTGTTTGCGAAAACCGGCACCCCAAAAGCCACGATTGATCGCCTGGCCGATGCCGTCTCCAAAGTGTTGGCCATGCCGGATGTGCGCGAACGCATGACGGGCATGGGTGTGACGGTCGACTTCATGACGCCGGAACAACTCGGTACTCGCGAGCAAGCCTACACCCAGACCTGGTCGCGGATCATTCGCGCCAGCGGCTTTCAGGCCCAGTAAGCAGAACTGCGCCCAGGTGCAGGGTTCACCCATGACGGTGAACCCGCTCTAACTCACCAGACGCCAACTCGAGAGCAAGGCGCCAGGCACCAAGGCGGTCTTGAGCGATCGCTCGTCGTAGGTCGAATCGTCACCGATCATGTCGCGGCCGGTCGTAAGGCCCTCCAGAGCCTCGCCAAACGTACGATAGATCGAATCATCGAAGCGCATGGGATCGACCGGCCCGACCGCCTCGCCATTCTCAACCCACCAGGTCGCGAACCGGGTCATGCCCGTCATTCGAGCGGACTGACGATCCGACCAGTTCAGATACCAGAGTCGGTTCACAAACAAACCGGTACCAAGCGCGCGCATCGCCTCCTGCGTTTCGATCTCGCCCGCAGCCATGATCAAGGCTTCGGGCTGTTCGCCGTCAGCACCTGTGTGCGCAACTCCGTACTCGATTGAAGTACGGGGGTTGCAACAGGCGCCAGCGTCCCGTCCCCGCTCGATCAGCGACAGGGGCGTGACCCGGCGGAAACCCTCGGCATTAAAGCCGGATGCGTCACTTGCTCGGACGTCATCCCAAATCGAGATCTGATCCGAAAGACTGACCTCTCCATCGACCAAGCGCTGCAGGGGACTTCGCCGCGCCATCCGGTCGCTCGCCGAAAATCCACCCCATGACATGAGGCCCAGCAAGGCTTCAACCGCCGCAGGCATCAGAAAAGCACGCACATTCCCAGTCGGCGCGGCACGCGCTGGTCTTGCCAGCAGCGCATGGTCTTGACGCAACTGCTCGAGTCGCTGCGCGAATGCTTCGGCCTGCCAGGTACGACCATGCATGGACGCTTTCGCCGCACGGCCTCGAAGTTCTCCCTGGTCATGATGCAAACTGAAATCGAACGAGTACCCATCCACTTCGTGCCAGTGGTGAACCCCATGCGAGTTGATCAAGCCGCGCGCGCGTGGGCCGGCCGCGAGAATCCCCACGAAGTCGAGACCCCGCGTCTGACTGACCACCTGTTCGATGATCGCGCGGGCCGCATCGCCAGGGCGGGAATCCTGCGCGACGCCTTGAACGCCATTCGGACTGGCCATGCGCTCAACGCGCCGACTGCGGGACGGAGCGGTTTCAATCTGGCACAGGGGATCTTCGGCAAGCGACGGCAAACCGCTGCGCAACCCAGCCACCGCCTGAGCCAGGCGGCTCTGGTCTTCGGCCTCTTCTCCGCTCAAGGCGACCACACGCGACGCATGGCGCTGGCCCTCCAGAAGTCGAATCGTTGCGAGCGTTCGGCGGACATGGCCTGGCTGACGGATCGCGCCCTGGTTGAGGCGCACAAAATCAGAGGCTTCAGCCCGAAACTCGAGCGACCACTGGGCGTCATGCCCCGCGAGCTTGGGCATCGCCTGAGCGAGTGATTCAAATTGTTGCTCGAAACGGTCCTGCGGCATCGCCTTCCATCCTCTGTCTAACCCGTTTGTGCGGCCTGCACCAGTGCCCGGGCGAGCGCATTGTGCCGCTCGATCAACGGTCCGATGTCAACGGTGGTCACTTCACCCGCGCTGACCACGACCCGACCATTCACAACGGTGTAATCAGCCTGACCACTGGAACACAACATCAGCGCCCCCACCGGATCGTGCACCGCTGCGCCCGCCATCGCCAGCGTATCGGTGCGGAAAAGGGCTAGATCGGCGCACAAGCCCGGCGCGATCTGACCGATATCAGACCGCCCAAGGACCTGCGCGCCCCCGCGGGTCGCTAGCCACAGCGCATCGCGCGGGGTCATCTCTCCCGGCCCCGCATCGCAACCGAATGGCTCAAGCGCCTTGATGACGCGAGCCAACAACATGGCCTGGCGGGCCTCATTGAGCAAGTGGCCGGCATCGTTGCTCGCGCTGCCATCCACGCCCAAGCCCACCGGAACCCCCAGATCCATCAAACGGCGCAAGGGAAGAAACCCGCTGGAGAGCCGCATGTTGCTGCATGGGCAGTGCGCGATCCCCGTGCGACTGCGAGCAAAGGTCCCCATGCCCGGTTCGTCCAGTTTGACGCAGTGCGCATGCCAGACATCAGCCCCGACCCACCCGAGCGACTCCGCATATTGCGCGGGCGTACAGCCAAATTTTTCGCGTGTGTACGCGACGTCATGATCATTTTCAGCCAGATGCGTGTGCATCCGGACCCCGTAAGCTCGAGCCAGGTCAGCCGACTCGCGCATCAAATCCTGACTGACGGTGAACGGCGAGCAGGGCGCCACTGCAATCTGAATCATGGCGCCAGGTTCGTCGCTGTGCCAAGTCTCGATCAGACGACGGGTTTCACGCAGGATAAAGTCCTCGCGTTCGACGACACGGTCTGGCGGAAGGCCTCCCTGACTCGCCCCCACGCTCATACTGCCGCGACTGGCCGTGAACCGGATGCCCGTTCGATGGGCCGCTTCGATACTGTCCTCGAGACGCACACCGTTCGGATAAATGTACAGATGGTCGCTACTGGTCGTACAACCACTGAGGAGCAACTCAGCCATGGCAACCTGGTTGGAGACCTGCACCATCTCGGGTGTCAGCCCCGCCCAGATGGGATAGAGACCGCGCAACCAGGAAAACAGCTCAGCGTTTTGCACGGTCGGGACCGCACGGGTCAAGCTCTGCACCATGTGATGGTGTGTGTTGACCATCCCGGGAATCACGACATGGTGGCGCGCATCGATCGTCTGATCGACATCCGCGATCAACGCCGGCGTGACCTCGTGGGCCGCCAGCACACGCTCGATCCGGCCAGCGCGAATGAGAATGGATGCACCGCGCAGCTCCGTACGGGCGTCATCCTGAGTGGCGATACAGTCCGCCTGATGAATGAGCAAAGAATTCATAAGTTTCCCGCGCTTGGTGCGCTCAGCGGTCCCAGCAGACAAGATGGGGCTCAGGACTTAAAGCGCTTGGTCAAGCCATCACTGGCACGGGCCAGAATGCCCAGGTCGGATGCCACCGCCAGAAAACTGGTCCCGATCTCGATCCAATGCTGGCAGTCATCAAGATTCGTCCAAAGAAAACCAGCGGCCTTCCCAGACCGGCGGATCTGACCGATCGCAGCTTCGATCCTCACCCGCACTTCAGGTCGGTTGACGGTCCCTGCGAAACCCATGTCAGCCGAAAGATCGGCCGGGCCGATGAACACGCCGTCGACCCCCTCCACGGCAAGAATCTCATCGAGGTGTTCCAAGGCCACCAAGGTTTCGGCCTGGACGAGGATGCAGAGTTCATCATGGACGCGCTCGAAATAGTCAGGCACCCGACCGAAACGGTTATGACGTGCACCCCCCGTCACACCTCGAATTCCGTGAGGCGGGTAGCGGCAGGCCTGGACCGCCGCGCGCGCCTCCTGCGCGTTCTGAACAAACGGGATCAGGAGTGACTGCACGCCAATATCGAGGTAGCGCTTGATCAGGACCTGATCGTTCCAAGCCGGACGGACGACGCAGTCGATCGGATAGGCAGCCGCGGCCTGCAGTTGCGCCAGCACGGTAGGAACATCGCTTGGCGCATGCTCGGTATCGAGGAGCATCCAGTCCAGGCCACATCCCGCCACGACTTCCGTGGCATAGGCACTGGCCAGACTGTTCCAGATGCCAATCTGAGTCTGACCCGAAGCCAGGGCCCGCTTGAACCGATTCTTGGGCATGTCCATCTCAGTGTCCCCCGCCAAACACTTCCACACCACGAAACAAACAGGGCGGTGATGCGTGGCCGACCCGGATCACCTGACCCGGCTCGCCCTTGCCACAATAAGGCGTTCCCATGACCTGAACCGTCTGGGCGTTGCCGACTTGGTCGAGTGAGCGCCAGAAGCTCGCGGAGCGGCCCCGGTAATTGGGGTTGCGGACGACCCCAACCCGTTTCCCGTGGCGGATCCGTTCTCCCCATTCGCAGCCAAACTGGAACTTGTCGCGCGAATCATCGATCGACCAGCTCAGATTGGTGCGTACGAGGATCCCGTCATCGATGGAACCGATCATCTGCTCAAGTGTGGTGTCACCGGGCTCAAGGTTGAGATTGGGCATCCGGTCAATCGGCGCACGCCACCAGGCCGAGGCCCGCGCGCAAGCAACCGGTTCCAGCGCATACCCGGCGGCGGCAGCCCGCGCGGCCGACAGTGCACCACCGATTGGACGCAACAGACGACCGCGCTCGATCAGTACCGCCCGCTCTGCCCGTGTTCCGTCGTCATCAAAACCAAAGGCTGCAAACTCATGCTCGATCGTCGGATCGCAGGTGATATTGAGTTGCTCGGAACCATAGGCATAGCGCCCGAACATGTCGGGGGTCACGAAGCTCGTGCCTGCGAAGTTGCGCTCGTCGCCCAAAATCCGGTCGAGCTCCAGCGGATGACCGATCGACTCATGGATCTGCAGCATCATCTGATCGGGCATCGCGAGAAGGTCCAGCACACCAGTCGGACACTCCGGCGCTTGCGTCAAGGCAATCGCCTCGTCGGCGATTCGTGAACCCGCGCCGATCAAACCGGACTCCAGAATGACCTCGAAACCGCCCTGACGGCAGAACCCGTTGTAGTTGCCAGCGAGACTTCGGGTCTGCGTCACGCCATCGACATGGGCCGTCACCGCCAGAGACGGAATCACCCAGCGATGATGCTGTACCTGCTCGCCGCCCAGACTGGTCAGGCGTAATCGGGTCGCCTGGGTCACATGGATCGAGGCGCTGCGATCCACGATCCGGGTGTCTCGGGCAGCAGCGGCATCCTCGACGCGCAACAGATCGAACAGATCGGCCGTGACCGGCATCGCTGATCCGATATTGGGAGCTGACCAGCCCCCCGTTGCGGTGGCCTCGTCGGTGCCTGCGAGGGGCGGCTTGAACGGAAAAACGGACGCCTGGGCACAGGTTTTTGCCCATGCCAGCGCCTCATCGAGCGCCGCCTGCAGGCCCCCGGGAGACAGGTCGGCGGTCGCCGCATATCCCAACCCTCCGCCCTGAATCACGGTCAACATGACCCCGGTATCGGCGCTCTCCGCGAGGGGTTCGGCGACCCCCCGGCGTACCGAAAAGACCTGGCTTTGCTCGACCGCGGCCCGCAAGGACCAGAACGCATCGGGGCAGCGCAGCTGGGCGGCACTGCGACGAATCCGATCCAGCGTGGCCAGCGTCTCGGGGCCCGGCGAGAAATGCTCATTCATGGAAATACCGATCATTGACAATATTTTGGTATTTGGCAAAATACCAAATATGAACCTGGTTTTCAAAGCCTTGGCTGATCCGACCCGACGCGCGATTCTAAAGCTTCTGCGCCAGCATGAACGCACAGCGGGTGAACTTGCCCAACACTTCACCTTGTCCAAGCCGACGCTCTCGGGGCATTTTGCTGTGCTGCGCGAAGCCGATCTTGTGATGGCCGAGAAAAGCGGAACCACCGTCACCTATCGTCTGAACCTCTCCGTGCTGGAGGAAGCCCTGATGGGATTCGCCTCGGCGCTGGAGATCGGATCCACCAAGGAGGATCGCCATGACAAGTAGCCAAACCAGCCGATGGACTGCGGCGCTGATCGCCCTGATGACCCTGGGCGGCCTGCGGGGACTCATGGAGCAGCCCCCGGGAGCGATCGTGCCGATTCACTTCGGATTCGATGGCACGCCAAACGGCTGGGCACCGGCCTGGATCGGACTGCTGGCGGTCCCCGGCCTGACCAGCTTCGTCTGGATCACCCTGCGATGGTTGAGCAGGACCGACCCACGAGCGGAGAATCTCCATCGATCGGATCGCGCCGTCGGATCGATCTGGATTTCGGTTGTGCTGACCCTGACCCTGGGCCAGGGGTTCATCCTGAGCCATACAGACAATGCGCCGTTTCCGACGCCGTTGCTGCACCACCTGGCGCCGGGTTTCCTGATCGGATCGCTGCTCATCGGGAGCGGCAATGTATTTGGCAAGCTGCGTTCCAATCACATCATCGGCATTCGCTCTCCCTGGACGCTGAGCAGCGACCGGGTTTGGGACCAGACCCACCGGTTTGCTGGCCGCAGCTTTGTGCTCGGCGGGGCGCTATTGATCGCTGGCGCAGCCATTCCCGGATGGGAGCCATGGCAGGGACCTATCATCGCCGCCGTCATGGTGACGGTGATCGGGGGTTCGTACCTGAAATCCTATTGGTTATGGCGCGAAGAAATTCGCCAGGGCTAAGGTGGCGCTGATGAAACTCCCGACAACATCCGGATCTGGGGCAATCCCCTGGCTGAACGCGGTCGAGACGCAAGCTCGGCTACCGTTTCCTGAACTGGTGGACGCGCTGCAGGTTGCGGTCCTGGAACTGGCAGCCGGAACCATCCGCTGTCCGGAACGGCTGGCCGTACCCATGACCCAAGGTGCCATGTTGCTCTGCATGCCGGCAGTAGCTGAGGATCTGGCCGCGCATAAACTCATCACCGTGGTGCCGCAAAACAAAGCGCTCGGCCTCCCGACAATCCTCGGGCAGCTCACGATCCTCGACGGCCAGAGTGGTTGCGCACGCATGATCCTCGATGGCGCAACGGTTACCGGCCGTCGTACCGCTGCCATGTCGATGTTGGGTCTGCGGGCCCTGGGGCCACCCCAGCCGCGAAGGGTTCTGGTGATCGGGACGGGCACCCAGGCGCGCTGCCATGTCGAAGCGCTGGCCGCCCTCTACCCGCAACTGCAGGTCGGCATTCGCGGCCGTACTGCCATCAGCGAGGAACACTTTCGGACCCGCCAGGCACACTTGCCGATCTCCTGGATCCCGGCCGACGTTGAGCAGCCGTGGGATGTGGTCATCACCTGCACGACCAGCCAAACTCCGGTCTATGCAGAGGCGGCTCGCCCGGAGTGCCTGCTCATTGCGGTCGGTGCGTTTCGGCCCGAAGCGGCTGAACTCACGCCTGAGATCATTCACGCCAGCGAACTCTTTGTCGATGACCCTGCCGGTGCTGCGCATGAAGCCGGCGACCTGATTCAGGCGGGAGTCAGCTGGGAAACCGTGAAAGCGCTGGCCGAGATCCTTCCTCGAGCGGAACCGGCGACTCGACCACGCGTGTTCAAAACCGTGGGCTGCGCCGCGTGGGATCTAGCCGCCGCCCGGGTCGCGATTGGCCGCTGAGGCAGCGCTTAGGGTTAGCATTGAGCCAACTTGGGCTCGAGCCGCCATCCTTTGACGCTAAAGTGACAGTCATGCTGCCATCCATTTCCCCCAGTTCTGCCGGTCTCGAGTGGGCGCGCCGCCTTGTGCGCATCAACACCGTAAGCCATCACTCGAATGTCGCGCTGATCGACTGTATTGCTGACCATCTGCGCACCCTGAATGTTCCGCTGCGGTTGACCTGGGACGCTGATCGCAAAAAAGCCAACCTGTTTGCGACCCTGGGCGAGGGCAAACCCAATGGCATCATTCTGTCGGGTCATACCGATACGGTGCCTTGGGATGGCCAGGCCTGGAGCACCGACCCCCTGGATCCAGTGATTCGGGACGGTCGCCTGTACGGCCGCGGTAGCGCCGACATGAAGGGCTTTATTGGTCTGGCTGTTGCACAGGCCGCCCAATTTCTGGAGGCCGACCTGCCGTTCGCGGTCCACTATGCCTTTTCCTACGATGAAGAAATCGGCTGTGTTGGCGTCCAGGGACTGATCGCAGACTTGCGCGACGAAGGCCTCACGCCCCGATTGTGTGTGGTGGGAGAACCCACCCGGATGATCCCGGCGATTGCCCACAAGGGCATCCAGCGCTGGCGCTGCTGTGTACGCGGCAAGGCTGCGCATTCGGCTCAAACGCCGTTCGCAGTCAATGCGATCGAAGCCGGCGCCCGTCTGGTTGCACATATCGCCGATATGGCGGATCGCTGGCGTGCCGAAGGGCCATTTGATCGGGATTACGATGTACCGCACAGCACGGCGGCCGTTGCGATCATTGAGGGCGGGATTGCGGATAACGTCGTCCCCGAGGACTGCCGGATTCACTATGAGTTTCGCAACTTGCCGGGAACGGACGATGTTGCGATGCAGCAGCAGGTACTGGAGCGGGCGGCAGCGCTTGAACCCACGATGCAAGCGGTCGAGCCCAGCGCCGGCTTTCGCTTCGAAAACTTCGCCTCCTGCCCCTCTTTTCTCACGACTCCCGATTCCGAGGCGGTCCGGCTGGCGCAACGCCTTGCGGGCACAACAGCCACCACCGTGGTTGCCTTTGGTACCGAAGCTGGGCTCTTTCAACGCGCCGGGATTGACACCGTCGTGTGTGGACCCGGGGACATTTCACAGGCCCATCAGGCCGATGAGTTCGTGAGTCTGGAACAATTGGCACATTGCGAACGATTTTTGATCCGCCTTCAGACCGAGACGGATTGAACGCCGAACGTTTACCGACGGTCCGATGGACCATCGCATCCCCCCAACAAAAGCCACGGAGACAATCGCTTTGAGCCTCACCAATACCCAAATCATCCTTGTCAGCCGTCCGACAGGCGTAGTCACGCCCGATAATTTCGCGCTTCGCGAAGCGCCCGTTCCCGACCTCGCCGAAGGTCAGGTCCTGATCCGTCATCACTACCTGAGCCTCGACCCCTACATGCGGGGCCGAATGAATGACGCCAAAAACTACGCGGTCCCACAACCGCTCAACGCCGTCATGATTGGTGGCACGGTGGGCGAAGTCGCCTCGAGCCGAAATGCAAAGTTCGCAGTGGGCGACACGGTTGTCGGGATGGGCGGATGGCAGCAGTACAGCATCGTCGACGCAGACCAACCGGGGGCGATTCGCAAGGTCGACACTCAGCATGTCCCTCTGTCTGCGTATCTCGGTACCGTGGGTATGCCAGGCGTCACTGCCTGGTACGGACTGCTGAAACTCTGCGAACCCAAAGCAGGCCAAACCGTCGTTGTCAGCGCCGCGAGTGGCGCAGTCGGCAGCACGGTGGGTCAACTGGCCAAACTCCATGGCGCTCACGCAGTCGGAATCGCAGGTGGTCCGGACAAATGCGCTTACGTCGTGGATGAACTCGGTTTTGACGCCTGTATCGATTACAAAGCCCATCCGGATGACGCTTCGCTCTACCGGGCGCTCAAGGCGGCGACCCCGAACGGGGTCGATTGCCTCTTTGAAAACGTCGGTGGGCGCGTGATGG
Organism: Burkholderiaceae bacterium; assembly: GCA_040401595.1. Taxonomy (GTDB): domain Bacteria; phylum Pseudomonadota; class Gammaproteobacteria; order Burkholderiales; family Burkholderiaceae_E; genus RFPW01. The sequence continues at coordinate 190,587 of JBBAOE010000003.1, read as the reverse complement.
ATACCGTGCTCGCGCGCATGAACGCGTTTGGACGCGTCGCGGTCTGCGGGATGATCTCGGGTTACAACGGCGAACCGATCCCGATGACCAACCCCCGACTGATCCTGACCGAGCGCTTGCGCATCGAGGGCTTCATTGTCAGTGAACACATGGAAGTCTGGCCGCAAGCCCTGCGCGAACTCGGCGAAGGTGTCGCGAGCGGACGGATCAAATATCGCGAGACCGTGGCCGATGGACTCGCCCATGCGCCAGCAGCCTTCATCGGTCTGCTGAGTGGCCGCAATTTCGGCAAACAACTCGTCAAACTCATCTGAAGGTCGAACCCTTGAACTCAGCAAGCTCCTCCGCCCACCTGCATACCGGTGGGATTGCCGTTCTGACTGGCGCGGCCTCCGGTTTTGGCCTGGAGGCAGCCAAACTCGCCCTGAAGCACCAGATGCGCGTCGTGATGGCTGACGTCCAGGAAGAGGCATTACACGCAGCGGCTGCAGAACTCAAAGCGCAAGGCGGTAATGTCACGCCCGTGGTCACCGACGTCGCCAGCGCGGATTCGGTCGATGCCCTCGCGCAAGCGACGCTGCGCGCATACGGCGTACCCAATCTCGTCTTCAACAATGCTGGTGTCGCTTCGGGCGGTCTGATCTGGGAAAACTCCGTCGCGGACTGGCAGTGGGTCCTGGGAGTCAACCTGATGGGCGTGGTGCATGGAATCCGCAGCTTCACGCCACTGATGCTTGAAGCCGCTGGCAACGATTCCGCTTGGCGTGGCCACGTGGTGAACACGGCTTCGATGGCGGGACTGGTCAGCATGCCCAATTCCGGCATCTACAACGTCAGCAAGCACGCAGTTGTAACGCTCACAGAGACGCTCCATCAGGATCTCGCACTCGTCACCGACCAGGTTCATTGCGCCGTGCTTTGCCCGTTCTTTGTCCCCACCGGGATCAGCCAGAGCGATCGCAACCGACCCAGTCATCTGGCCAATCCAGAGTTGACACAAAGTCAGCTGATCAGCCGCGCCATGGGCCAGAAGGCGGTCGCGAGAGGCAAGGTCAGCGCGGCCGAAGTCATCGAAGAGGTGTTTGCTGCGCTGCAGGACGGCCGTTTTTACATTTACAGCCATCCTCAGGCGCTGCAATCCGTGAGGACCCGAATGGATGACATTCTGGCCCCCCGTGCACCCACCGATGCCTTTGCCGATCGACCCGATATCGGTGCGCAGTTACGCGCGGCACTGCGCGCGGACGCTTGACCCGGCGCCTGCCGGGCTCTTTCTGGGTTCGATGAGCAACACCCCCAACCCTCCAAAAGCGGCGTTAATCATCGGTGCCGGCGATGCAACGGGCGGGGCGATCGCCCGTCGCTTTGCCCGCGAGGGTTACGTCGCTTGTGTGACGAGGCGCAAGGCCGATTCCCTCGAGCCACTGGTCCAGCGCATCCGCTCGGAAGGCGGGCAGGCGTTTGGATTTGGATCGGACGCCCGCGACGAAACCGCTGTCACTGAACTGTTTGCTCAGATTGAACGTGACGTCGCCCCGATTGAAGTGGCGGTCTTCAATATCGGGGCGAACGTGCGATTCCCCGTGGCTGAGACGACCGAGCGGGTCTACCGGAAAGTCTGGGAGATGGGTGCGTTGGCTGGATTTCTGATGGGCAGGGAAGCCGCGCGGGTGATGGTGCCCCGGGCGCGGGGCACCATCCTGTTCACCGGGGCGACGGCGAGCCTCCGAGGTGCTGCGGGTTTCAGCGCCTTTGCGGGCGCCAAACACGCCTTGCGGGCCCTCGCCCAAAGCATGGCGCGCGAACTGGGCCCTCAGGGAATTCATGTCGCTCATGTCGTGATCGATGGTGCGATCGATACCCGGTTCATCGCCGAGAACTTCCCGCAGCGCTATGCCCTCAAAGAATCGGACGGCATCCTCAATCCCGATCATATCGCCGAGACCTACTGGCAACTGCATTGCCAGCCCCGCACGGCCTGGACCCAGGAACTCGACCTTCGGCCATGGAGCGAGTCCTGGTGAGCACATCAGACCGTCCAAACTGAACTTCATCATCGCCATCAAGATCCGGATTCATCATGAACGAAAAAACGGTTGAATTTCTGTTCGATTTCGCCAGTCCGACGACCTACCTCGCCTACACGCAACTGCCTGCGATCGCCAACCAAGCGGGCGCCCAGATCGTCTATCGGCCAATCCTGCTGGGCGGGGTGTTCAAGGGCAGCAACAACAGCAGCCCCGCGTTCATTCCGGCGAAAGCGAAGTGGATGTTTCAGGACCTGGATCTCTGGGCCAAACGCTACAACGTGGCCTTCGCCCACAATCCGAATTTTCCGATCAATACGCTGACCTTGATGCGCGCAGCCGCCGGGATCCAACTGCGGCTCCCAGACCTGTTCGACGCCTATCTGGCCACCGTGTTCAAGGCCATGTGGATTGACCGCGCCAACATGGGCGATCCTGCTGTCGTCGCGCAGGTCCTAGAGCCACTCTTTCCGGATCCAGACCGTTTTGTTGCACTCGTGAGCGATCCGGAGGTAAAAAACGCGCTCATGGCAAACACCGAGGCGGCTGTGGCGCGAGGCGTCTTCGGTGCGCCCAGCTTTTTCGTGGGCGATCGCTTGTACTTCGGACAGGACCGGCTCGATTTCGTGCGTGAAGCGCTGGCATGAGCCCACACACAAATCCACAATTTTTTACGGTCGACCGCGATGATTGAACTTCTGATCGGGCTGCTCCTGTTTCTGGGCACCCACTCCCTGCGGATCGTCGCCGAGGACTGGCGTGTCGGACTGATCTCAAGGCTGGGCGAAAAAAAATTCAAAGGCCTCGTGTCCGTCGCCTCTCTGATTGGTTTCATTCTGATCATCCATGGATACGGCGTCGCGCGCTTGACCCCCCAGATCCTCTGGGTGCCGCCGGTTGCAACCCGACATGTCGCAGCGTTGCTGATGCTTTTCGCGATGATCTTTCTCGTTGCGAGCTACATTCCGGGCAATCACATCAAAGCGCGCTTGCGTCACCCGATGGTGATCAGCGTCAAAGTCTGGTCGGTTGCACACCTGCTCGCCAACGGTATGGCCGCAGATGTCCTGTTGTTTGGCAGCTTCCTGCTGTGGGCCGTTTTTGACTTCCGGGCGGCGCGCCAGCGCGACCGCATGGGGGCTATTCAGACTTCGATGACGATCGACACGGCCGCCGGTCCAAGCTCGGTTCCAGCATCGAATGTCGCTCTGAAACCGGCGACCGTCAGAGGCACGGTCATGGCGATCGTTCTCGGCACAGCGCTCTGGGTGGGATTCGTTGCCTACCTGCATCTCAAACTGTTCGGCGTTAGTCCCCTGGGCCTCTAGGGAAACACCCGTTCACAATCAGACATTTTCGGAGGCATCACATGCACCTGACAAAACAGCAACTCGAACAATTTGATCGGGACGGTTACCTGTTCTTTCCCGGACAGTTCAGCGCGCAGGAGACCCGTGGCCTGATCGATGCAGTCCCCGAACTCTATGCCCGTCGGGAGGCGTACAACGTACGCGAGAAGGGCAAGGATGCGGTGCGCACCAATTTCGCTGCCCATCTGTATAGCGAACCCTTCGCCAGACTCGCCCGACACCCGCGGATGGTGCAGCCGGTCGAAGATCTGCTGGGCGAATCTCTCTACATGCACCAGTTCAAAATCAACGGCAAAATGGCCTTCGAAGGCGATGTCTGGCAATGGCATCAGGACTACGGGACCTGGCTCAATGACGATCTGATGCCCACTGAGCGGGCGATGAACGTTGCCATTTTTCTGGACGATGTGACCGAGCACAATGGTCCGCTGATGTTCATCCCCGGAAGCCATAAGAAGGGGGTCGTCGAAGCTAGCCATGACTTGAGCACGACCAGTTACCCGCTCTGGGTGGTCGATCACCCCCTGATCAGCCAGTTGGTCGAGCGCGCTGGTGGCAAGAACGGTGGGATTGTCAGCCCCAAAGGACCGGCGGGATCGATGATCCTGTTCCACTCTTGTCTGGTCCACGCATCGGGCAGCAACCTGAGCCCATTCAACCGGGTCGCCGTCTACCTCAGCCTGTGCGCGGTCAGTAACCATATCCGACGCCATAAGCGCCCCGAGTACATCGCGCACCGGGACTTCACCCCGATCGAATGTCTGCCCGATGATTGCCTGACCCGGCCCTATCCCGTCGATCTCCCCTGGAAGGACGGCATGCCGCAAAGCGCCCTGGAAACCTCACTCGACGAAATCACGGTGACCGCCTGATCATGAGCCTGCACACCCAACTTCTGCAGCGCGCTGCCCAGGGCAATCCCATCCGCGTTGGGCTGATCGGAGCCGGCAAATTCGGCTCGATGTATCTGGCCCAGATTCCGCGAACGCCAGGCATTCATCTGGTGGGTATTGCCGATCTGGCGCCCGATGCGGCCCGCGCCAACCTGGCCCGGGTGGGTTGGGAGCCGCAGCGCAGCCAGGCCCGCTCGCTCGATGAAGCGCTTCGCGACGGTACAACCCATATCGGCGAGGACTGGCATTCGCTCGTGCAGCACCCCGCCATCGATGTCATTGTGGAATGCACAGGCTCACCGGTTCACGCGGTCGACCACTGCCTGATGGCTTTTGAGCATGGCAAGCATGTGGTCAATGTGACTGTAGAAGCTGATGCCTTCTGCGGTCCGCTGCTGGCCCGTCGGGCCAGCGAGTCTGGCGTGCTGTACTCACTCGCCTTCGGCGACCAACCGGCCTTGATCTGCGATCTCGTCGATTGGGCCAGAACCTGCGGGTTTCTGGTGGTGGCAGCCGGACGCGGTCACAAGTGGTTACCCCATTTTTCCGAGTCAACCCCCGATACCGTCTGGGGCAATTACGGCCTGACGCCCGAACAGGCTCAGCGCGGTGGCTTGAATCCAAAGATGTTCAACAGCTTTCTGGACGGCTCAAAACCTTCGATCGAAAGTACGGCGGTGGCCAATGCCACCGGTCTCACGGTACCGAGCAATGGTTTGCTCTACCCGCCCGCCAGCGTTGAGGACATTCCATTTGTCACCCGACCTCGCGAAGAGGGCGGTGTGCTTGAGCGCAAGGGCATGGTTGAGGTCATTTCTTCGCTCGAGGCCGATGGTCGAAAGATTCCATACGACATTCGGATGGGCGTCTGGGTCACCGTCGAGGGCGAGACGGACTACGTACGCAATTGCTTCGAGGAATACAACGCGCACACAGACCCGAGCGGACGATATTTTACCCTCTATAAGCGCTGGCACCTGATTGGCCTGGAAGTCGGTCAATCGGTCGCCTCGGTCATGTTACGACGCGAACCCACCGGGGTTGCGACCTGCTGGAATGCCGATGTGGTGGCTACCGCCAAGCGCGATCTCCAGGCGGGGGAGTTGCTGGACGGCGAAGGTGGCTATACGGTCTGGGGCAAGTTGTTGCCAGCAAGCACCTCGCTGGCGATGGGCGGCCTGCCTCTGGGTCTGGCGCATCAGATCAAGGTCGTGCGTCCCGTGCGAAAAGGGCAAAGCCTATGCTGGGATGATGTCGCCATGGACACCACGACCCGGGCTTACGGGATTCGTCGAGAAATGGAAATCATGTTCAGTCGCTGATGCCGCCTGCTCGGACGATCTGGCGCGCCCCGCCATTTGAGGGCGTTGATGATCGCTCCGACGAAGATTGAATTCCTGACACTGGGGATTCCCCGAGGCGCGTTCTCTGTCCCATGGGTTGCTCTTGCTATTTTTTACGTCTAGCATGAACTCTAAGCGTGGCCGGATTTTCACCGCCACATGTAGCACCCTAGGTGCGTATCAACTTCGGAGACAACAATGAAACAATTCGTGCGCAGCGTCGCGATTGGCGCCGCGATGATCGCGGCTGCGTTCAACGCGCAAGCTCAGGTCAAGATTGCCTACGTTGACCCCTTGTCGGGTCTGCAGGCGGCCGTTGGAGAGCACGGCCTCAAGCAACTGCAGTTCTTGATCGAAACCATCAACGCCAAGGGCGGCGTGCTTGGCGGTCAGAAGCTCGAAGCGGTTGGTTACGACAACAAGGGTACGCCGCAGGAGAGTCTGGTCCAGGTCCAGAAGGCCATCGATGCCGGCATCCGCTACATCACCCAAGGCAACGGCTCGGGCGCAGCGATCGCCATCTCGGATTTTGTCACGAAATATAACGAACGCAATCCCGGCAAAGAGGTTCTGTTTTTTAATTACGCGGCGGTCGACCCCTCGCTGACCAACGAAAAGTGCAGCTACTGGCATTACCGTTGGGACGCCAACTCCGACATCAAGATGGCCGCGCTGACCAACTTCATGAAGGGTAAGTCCGACATCAAGAAGGTTTACATCATCGGCCAGGACTACGCATTTGGTCAGTCAGTCAGAAAAGCAGCGCGCGAAATGCTTGGTGCAAAACGTCCCGATATTCAAATCGTGGGCGATGAATTGCATCCACTCGCCAAAGTCACCGACTTCTCGCCCTACATCGCCAAGATCAAGGCATCGGGCGCCGATTCGGTGATCACCGGCAACTGGGGCAGCGACTTCGCACTCCTCCTTAAAGCCTCAGCCGATGCAGGCCTTCAGGTCAACTGGTATACCTACTACGCAGGTGGCGCGGGCGGCCCGACGGCCGTTAAGCAAACGGGTCTTGATCATCGCGTGTTCGCGATCACCGAATGGCACTCCAACGTGCCATCGGCCGAAATGGACCTCTTTGAGGAAGCGTTCCTGAAGAAATACGGCGGTCCTAATGGCCAGCGCTGGTGGTACCTGCGGCTGAAGAACCAAATGGAGATGTTTGCTTTAGCGATCAATCAGGCCAAATCGTCAGAGCCCAAAGCAGTTGCCGCTGCGCTTCATTCCATGAAGTTCAAGAATGTGCTTGGCGCTGAGATCTTTATGCGTCCCACCGATCATTCTGTGTTCCAGGACATGTACATCGCTTCGTTCGGTTCGGGTACGAAGGAAGACGAAGAGAGAACCGGCTGGGGCTGGAAGACTGTTGGTACGATTCCAGCAGCTGATACGGTCATCCCCACGACTTGCCAGATGAAGGCTCCGACCTGATCGAAGCCGTCGGTTCCTGCGGAATGGGGTGGTGATCCTGAAGACTCAGGATCCCGCTCCCGCCGCAACCATCTATTCCGCTGACTGAAGCGACCGCCCCGTGCTCGAACTCGTTATCTTTTCCAGCCTGAACGGACTGCTTTACGGCATGCTACTGTTTCTGCTGGCGAGCGGATTGACGCTCATTTTCAGCATGATGGGCGTGCTGAATTTTGCCCACGCGAGCTTCTACATGCTCGGCGCCTACTTCGGCTACCAGATCAGCCGTTACGTTGGCTATTGGCCAGGTCTGGTCCTGGCGCCCATCCTCGTTGGCTTTATCGGTGCGTTGGTTGAGCGGTTCGGCCTTCGCACCGTGCACAAATTTGGCCATGTCGCGGAACTCCTCTTTACGTTTGGCCTCGCCTTTATCATCGAGGAAGGGGTGCAGATGATCTGGGGGAAGGTGGCCGTCGACTATCGGGTCCCCGAACTCCTGAACTTCCCGGCGTTCACACTGTTTGAAACGACCTTCCCGGCCTTCAAGATGTTTATGTTGGTGGTGTCGGTAGCGACCTTTGTGGCGCTCTTGACCCTGCTCACCAAAACCCGCGTTGGTCTGATCATCCAGGCTGCCCTTTCGCATCCCAATACAGTCGGAATGCTCGGGCACAACGTCCCGCTGATTTTCATGATGGTGTTTGGCTTTGGCTGCGGATTGGCCGCCCTAGCCGGGGTCATCGCTGGGCCGGCACTCGTCACGCAGCCCGCGATGGCCGCCTCGCTCGGGCCTATCCTCTTCGTGGTCGTCGTCGTCGGTGGACTTGGGTCGCTCCTAGGGGCATTCATCGCGTCACTTGCCATCGGGCTGATCCAGACCTTTGCGGTTGCGATTAACGTTTCGATCGCAGACGTCACCGCACTTTTCGGCATCAAACTCGATCCAAATTCATTCGCTGGGGATCTGTGGATGGCCACGATCGCGCAGGTCGCGCCGATCATCCCCTATCTCTTGCTGGTCCTGGTCCTGATGTTCCGACCACAGGGCCTCATGGGGAACCGTGACACATGAGGATGGATTGGTGAGCGTCATGACCCGTGCCCTGCCCTGGCTTGGTGGGATCGCAATGATCCTCATTCTGCCCCACGTCTTCTCGAGTGGTGCAGCAATTTCGATCATGAGCCTGATCGGATTCGCGATCATCTTCGCGCTCTCGTACAACATCCTCCTCGGTCAAACCGGGATCCTCTCCTTTGGTCACGCGGTGTATTACGGGCTGGGGGGATTTATCACCGCGCATGCGCTCAACATCATCGCTGCCAACAAACTCCCGATTCCTCTCCCCCTGGTTCCCCTGGTCGGCGGGATCGCCGGTCTGCTGTTCGCAGCGCCCCTGGGCTGGGTATCGACCAAGCGCGCTGGTACTGCGTTTTCGATGATTTCGCTCGGGATCGGCGAACTGGTTGCCGCCTGTTCGCTCATCCTGCGTGGCTTCTTCGGCGGCGAGGGCGGCATCTCAACCAGCCGAACCTCGACCCTGCAACTCTTTGGATTGACCTACGGCCCCCAGATCCAGGTCTACTACCTGATCGGAGTCTGGTGTCTGATTTGCTCAGGGCTCATGTACGCGTTCACCCGAACCCCGCTCGGACAGATCTGCAACGCAGTACGCGACAATCCGGAGCGCGCTGAGTTTGTGGGCTACAGCACCCACATGGTTCGTTTCCTGGCGTTCTGTATTGCGGGTTTCTTTGCCGGGATTGCCGGCGGACTCGCCGCCATCCATTACGAAATCGTCACGTCTGGGGTCGTCGGTGCTGGTCCTTCGGGATTCGTTCTGCTGATGACCTTTATTGGCGGAACCGGATTCTTCATCGGGCCCATCCTGGGCGCCATCCTGCTGACCGCCATGCAGTCACTGTCGGACATCACCGGCGCCTGGTTGCTCTACCTGGGCATGCTCTTCGTTCTGATGGTGATGTATGCCCCTGGCGGGCTCGCAGGACTCCTGCTCATGCATCGCCAGGTTGCCACGCGACAGGGCTTGACCAGGCTGGTCCCGGCGTATGGATTCGCTGCCGTTCCGGGGCTCAGCCTCTTCGCCGGGATCATTTTCTTCATTGAAACGAGTCATCACGTTCTCGTCAAATCAGCCGAGGGGATGCAGATGCGCCTCCTTGGCTTCTCGTATGAAGCGGATTCACCGACGGCCTGGGGTTTGATCGCTGCGCTAATTGTGGTCAGCTACCTTGCGTTTCGGCGCACCTGGCCTATCGTGGCGACGGCGTGGACCGAGGCCACTGTCGGTGAGCGTTCTGTGCCCGATGACGCCAAGCCCAAACCTCCGGCCACGGCGAATGTCGACGGGTCGACTTCAAACAGCCGTTCAACGATCACTGCTGGGGTCCGTTGATCATGACGAACGCACCCGCCCTGAAACTCGTTGATCTTCACAAAAGCTTTGGCGTCACTCCGATCATCCGGGGCGTCGAACTTGCAGTACGACAAGGCGAGCGACACGCCATCATTGGCCCGAACGGGGCCGGAAAATCCACGCTCTTTCATCTCATCAGCGGACGCTTCCCGCTGAGCTCGGGCCACATATGGCTCAAAGGCGAAGAGATCACGGGGCTGGCGCCCTTCGAAATCAATCGCCGCGGCCTTTCACGCAGTTTTCAGGTCACCAACATCTTCCCGCGCCTGAGCGTGTTTGAGAACGTTCGCTGCGGTGTCCTGTGGTCGCTCGGCTATCGATATTCCTTCTGGCAAGGTATCGAACGACTGCGCGATGCCCGCGAGCGCGCCGAAGAAATTCTCGAGCAGATCAACCTGACGGCGCGCCGGGATATTCCCGCCGGGCTTCTCTCTTATGCGGAACAACGTTCACTGGAGATCGGCATCACGATCGCGGGTGGTGCTGATGTGATCATGCTCGACGAACCGACCGCGGGCATGAGTCATTCGGAGACCGACTACGCGGTCGATCTGATCCGTAAAGTGAGTGAGGGCAAGACACTCATCATCGTCGAACACGATATGGGGGTTGTGTTTGACCTGGCTGACCGGATCTCGGTCCTGGTCTATGGACAAGTGATTGCGACCGACACCCCCGAGCGGATCCGATCCAACGCTGCGGTTCAGGAGGCGTATCTTGGAACCGCAGAACATGCGGATGAATAAGATGCCTCGCCCTGCAGCCCCTGACCTGCCCCCTCACCATGCTTGAAGTTCACGGTCTGAATGCCTGGTACGGCAAAAGTCATATCCTGCGCGGCGTTGACTTTCACGTTGGCAGTGGCGAAATCGTCTCCCTGCTCGGTCGCAACGGCGTGGGGCGCTCGACCACGATCAAGGCAATCATGGGTGACGTCACCCGGCAGGGATCCATCCGATTTAAGGGCCAGGAAATCAGCGGCCTCAAGCCCCACGAAATTGCCCGTGCGGGGCTGGGTTACGTCCCTGAGAACCGGGACATCTTTCCCCGTCTCACTGTTCGTGAAAACCTGATCCTCGGGATGAAATCGACAACGCCGTCCAAGCGCTGGAATATGGAGGACATGTTCAACCTGTTCCCCCGGCTGCGTGAACGGGCCGAGACACCGGGTGGCGTGCTGTCGGGTGGCGAACAGCAGATGTTGACGATGTGCCGGACGTTGATGGGCGACCCGGACCTGGTCATGATCGACGAGCCGACCGAGGGGTTAGCGCCCAAAATGGTCGAACTCGTTGGCGAACTACTCGCCCGGATCGCCGAGCGAGGCGTCTCGATTCTGCTGGTCGAACAAAAGCTCACGATCGCGCTGCGCATCAGCAAGCGCCTCTACGTCATGGGCCATGGTCAGATCGTTTTCGAGGGCAGTGCTAAGGATCTCAAGGACAATGCCGCGATCCGCAAGGAGTGGCTGGAGGTCTGACCCGGCGGGGCTCCGGTCGGAGCCCGTGCGCCATGACTAGGTGGCTAGAACAGCCAGCGCACCAGCGTCTGCGCAACGCAGGCTGGCTTTTCCGCCCCCTCGATTTCGATCGTCGCCGTCCAACTCACCTGGACCCCACCGTCGACATCGGTAAGACTTCCGAGCGTGTAGCGGGCACGCAAGCGGTCACCGACACGCACCGGTGAAATAAAACGGACTTTGTCGAGACCATAATTCAGACCGAGCCGCACGCCGTCGGCTCGCAGGAGTTCACCCGAAAAACGCGCCAGCAACGAGAGCGTCAGAAAGCCATGAGCAATCGGAGCACCGTAGGGCGACTCCCGCCGGGCCCGATCGACATCGACATGAATCCACTGATGGTCATCGGTGGCATCGGCAAAGAGGTTGACGCGGTTCTGATCAATTTCAAGCCATTCACTGACGGCAATTTCTTCGCCGATTCGGTGACGCAGGTTTTCAATGGTGAGCATGGGGTTTCTCTATTGCTGGGGAAGAACGACGACCTTACCAATCACTTCACGTCGGGCCATACGCGCAATGGCGTCGGCAGCACCTGCCAGGCCAACGCGCTCCTGGATCGCAGGGCGGACCTTACCCTCGTGAAACCAGCCCACCAGCGTTTTCATATCGTTTTTCAATAAGGCTGGTTCGCGACGCATCGCATCCCCCCAGAACACGCCCAGGATGGCGCGCTCGCGCAACAACGCCAGATTGAGTGCAATCTTCGGGATTTCACCAGCAGCGAACCCAACTACGAGATAGCGGCCGCGCCAGGCTGTGGAGCGCAAGGCGGTTTCCGCCAGAGGGCCGCCGACCGGGTCGTAGACCAGATCAACGCCGCGGCGTGACGTGAGCGCATCGATCCGGGCCCGAAGGTCTTCCGTACTGTAATTGATGGTTTCTTGCGCGCCATGTTGGCGACAAAGCGCCAGGCGCTGATCACTGGATGCCGCAGCGATCACGTTGGCCCCCATCGCGCGAGCGATCTCGATGGCAGCAAGACCGACCCCGCCTGCAGCCCCCAGGACCAGGAGGGTTTCGTTCGCCTGCAGTTTGCCGATCGTGCGCAGGCCGTGGATCGAGGTGCCGTAGGTCAGCATGAAGGATGCGCCGGTGTCGAAATCCATCTCGGCAGGCAGAGGCATCAAGCGGGCCGCATCCACGAGGCAACGCTCGGCGAACGCGCCATAGCCCGGAAATGCAATGACGCGGTCCCCCACTTTGACATGGGTGACATCGGGCGCCACTTCACGCACGACACCGGCCAGCTCCGCACCGGGCGAAAACGGCAAGGGCGGTTTGACCTGATAGCTGCCCTGAACGATCAGTGCATCCGGAAAGTTCACCGACGCGGCATGCACATCGACGACCGCCTGGCCTGGTCCGGGATGCGGATCATCAACTTCTTCAAGACGAAGTTGATCAATAGGCCCCCAGGCGTGGCACATCAGAGCGTTCATGGTGGATCTCCAAATTGGGCGGGTTGACCACGATTGACGTTGCTCGGGCGTAAGCGATACCGTGTTCGCCAGAGCTGTCGAAAGCGTTCAGAAAATCATTGAGTCGCGGAACTTTATCGCGAATCGAATTTGGAGGTGGGTGGATGAGTGTCAAGGCATTGTTTGATCTGACCAATCGGGTCGCATTGGTGACGGGTGCTTCACGTGGTCTTGGCCTGCAGATGGCCGAAGCGTTGGGCGAGATGGGCTGCAAACTGGCCATTTGTGCCCGCAAGCCAGCTGAACTCTCGGAGGCGCAGGCAACGCTCGAAGCTCAAGGGTTCGAAGTGCTGGCAGTTCCCTGTGATCTGAGCCAAGCCCAGAACGTCGCGCCGCTGGTTGACGCGGTGATCGCTCGATTTGGAACGATCGACATTCTGGTGAATAACGCGGGGGCCACCTGGGGCGCGCCTGCGGAAAGTTATCCGGACGAGGCCTGGCGCAAAGTGATGACGCTCAACGTCGACGCTCCGTTTCATCTGTCTCGCGAAGTCGGTCGTCGCATCATGATCCCTGCAGGGCGCGGCAAGATCATCAATCTGGCCTCCATTGCGGGTCTCAGGGGCAACCCCCCGGGCATGCAGACGATTGCCTACAACACGTCGAAGGCAGCCCTGATCAACTTCACCCGCGCACTGGCGGCAGAATGGGGCCAATACGGCATCAATGTGAATGCCATCTGCCCAGGGTTTTTCCCCTCCAAAATGGCCAATGCACTGATCGAGAAATTTGCCGATTCGCTGATGGCCCGCACGCCGCTACGCCGTATTGGCGGAGAAGAGGACCTGAAGGGCGCCGTTGTGTTCCTCGCCAGCGATGCAGCCCGCCACATCACGGGACAGGCCATCGCAGTCGATGGCGGCTCGAGCATTATCTGAGCCGGACCGAGCCGCCATGAGCGATCTGCACTGGCCTCACTGGCCACCGGGACTGCCGCGCACCCTCTCGGTGCCGGACACGGATCTGTACGCCAACGTCGAAATTTCCGCCTGGCGGTGGCCCGACAAGAACTTCCTCATCTTCTATGACAGTCCACTGACGTTCGCGCAGTTCAGGGACGACTGTGAGGCTCTGGCCGGTCATTTGCAAGGCCCCTGCGGTGTGCGCCCGGGCGAGCGGGTTGTTCTTTATCTGCAAAACAGTCCGCAGTTCATCATCGGTTTTTACGCCATCCTGCGTGCAGGGGCAGTCGTGGTTCCTGTCAATCCGATGAACCGAACCGAAGAGTTGACGCACATGGTGCGCGACTCAGGCGCGAAAACGGCGATCGTTGCGCAAAACCTCCTGGGCGAAGTTGCGCCGCTGCTGTCGCAAACCCTCGACCACCTGGTGGTGGCCTGCTACAGCGACTATCTCCGCGTTCCCACCGATCTGAATATCCCCGACTTCGTGTGCGAACCACGCGTGGCGCTCGATCTTCCGGGCGCGACGCCTTGGGTCACCGCAATCGCCGCAGGCCACCGGGCAACGACCCGCACCTCGCAAGCCGGTGATCTGTGCGTCATGCCCTATACCTCAGGCACGACCGGCAATCCGAAGGGTTGCATGCATACGCATCGCAGTGTCATGCACAACACCGTCGTTCCGCTCACCTGGTTCAGCACCCACAACGAAACGGTGTTCCTCGCAGCGCTGCCCTTTTTTCATGTCACGGGTATGCAAGGCAGCATGAATGGGCCGCTCTATCTGGGCGCCACGGTGGTCGTGCTGGCGCGCTGGGACCGCGATGTCGCGCTGCGATGCATCACCCGCCATCGCATCAATGCGCTCAGCCTGATCGCTGCCATGGTGGTGGATTTGCTGGCCCATCCCGAACTGGAGACCTTTGATCTGTCGTCTATCCAGCGGATCAATGGCGGAGGTGCCGCGATGCCGGAAGCCGTGGCTGCGCGCATGCACCGGTTGCTGGGAGTGTCCTACGTCGAGGGCTATGGCATGACAGAGACCATGGCGCCCACCCATGTCAATCCACCCCAGCGGCCCAAGCGTCAATGTCTGGGGATCCCCTTTGTAGGCGTGGATTCCCGGATTATCGACCCGAGCACGCTGACCGAACTCGCCCAGGGCGAAACCGGGGAGATCGTCGTTCACGGTCCGCCCATCATGCAGGGGTACTGGAACCAGCCCAAGGCCAACGAAGAATCCTTCATCACGCTCGATGGCAAACGGTTCCTGCGTACCGGGGACCTTGGTCGGGTCGATGAGGATGGTTATTTCTTCATGGTCGACCGACTCAAACGCATGATCAATGCATCGGGTTTCAAAGTCTGGCCGGCGGAAGTCGAATCGCTGCTGTACGGACATCCCGCGATCCACGAGGCCTGCATCATTGCCGCCCCAGATCCGATACGCGGGGAGACCGTCAAGGCGGTGGTAGTTCTGCGCCCAGATTTTTTGGGCAAGGTGAGCGAAGAAGCCATCATCGATTGGGCCCGCGCACACATGGCCGCGTACAAAGTACCGCGCCTGATCGAATTCGTGTCGACCCTGCCAAAGTCCGGTACCGGAAAGGTTCAATGGCGGCTGCTGCAAGACCGAGAGCGTGCCCGTTGAAACCGGGTCGCTTAGCCAGACCCTTAGCGCCCGCTACTTCATGACGTCCCTGACGTCAAAACATCTATAATGGCATCTAATATGCCAATATATTTTGAGACTATTCATGGATCTGAATTTCACCCCGGCTGAGGAAGCATTTCGTCTCGAAGTCCGTAGCTTCATCGAATCCTCCCTGCCCGAAACGATCCGCGCGAAGGTGGCAAGCACGCGCCCGCTCGAGCGCGACGAGTACATCGAATGGCATCGTATCCTGCACCGAAAGGGCTGGGGAGCCACCAATTGGCCAAGGGAATTTGGCGGACCTGGATGGACCTCGATCGAGCAATTCATTTTCGATGAAGAGTGCAGCCGGGCAGCAGCGCCACCGTTGCCGGCCTTTGGCATCAAGATGGTCGCACCGGTCATCATGAAATTTGGTTCCGCCGATCAGCAGTCGAAGTTCCTGCCCCGAATCGCGGCTGCGCAGGACTGGTGGTGTCAGGGCTACTCGGAGCCGGGTTCAGGCTCTGATCTCGCCTCGCTCAAAACACGTGCAGTCCTCGATGCAGCGACCGGCCACTACGTCGTCAACGGACAGAAAACCTGGACCACACTGGGCCAGTATGCGGACTGGATTTTTTGTCTGGTACGGACCGACCCCGCAGCCAAGGCGCAGCGGGGCATCAGTTTTCTGCTCATCGACATGAAGACGCCGGGCATTACCGTACGCCCGATCACGCTGCTCGACGGCGGCCGGGAAGTCAACGAGGTGTGGTTCGAAGACGTTCGGGTACCCGTTGAGAATCTGGTTGGCCAGGAAAACGAGGGGTGGACCTATGCCAAATTCCTGCTCGGACACGAACGTACGAATCTGGGCGGGATCGGGGTCAGCAAGCGCACCCTGGGGCGACTCAAGAAAATCGCCACCACCGAGCAGCGTCATGGCCGGCCCCTCAAGGACGATCCGGTCTTCAGCGCCCGCCTCGCCCGGGTCGAGATCGAGCTGATGGCTCTGGAAATGACCAACCTGCGTCTGCTCTCGGTCGCCGAGGGCGGCAAAGCCCCTGGCGCGATGCCGTCAATCCTTAAAATCAAGGGGACCGAAATCCTCCAGAGCCTCTCGGAACTCATGTTGCAGGCTGTCGGGCCCTATGGCCTGCTGTTCGAGCGCGATGAGGTAGGCCCCGAACATGCGGCAGGCCTGGCACCACTTTATTGCAACCTGCGCAAGCTTTCGATCTTTGGTGGATCGAATGAAATTCAGAAAAATATCGTTTCGCAGATGGTTCTGGGGCTCTGAAGATCATGAATTTTGTCTACACCGAAGAACAGACACAGCTGCGCGATGCCGTCTCACGCTTTGTCAAGGGCCGGTATGCATTTGCTGACCGCCGGGCCATTGTGGCCAGTACCGAGGGCTGGAGCCGAAGCATCTGGAATGGCCTGGCTGAGCTAGGCGTACCCGCCATTCTGGTGCCGGAAGCGCGGGGCGGATTGGGCTTTGGACCAGTGGAGATCGAACTGGCCATGCAGGCTGCCGGACCGGCCCTGCTGGCCGAACCGGTCCTGGCAAGTGCCGTGATTGCGACGGCGCTCTTGCGGGATTTCGCCGATCCGGCGACCGCGGATTCGCTGCTACCCGCGATGGCAGCGGGCGAACAGATTGTCGTCCTGGCGCACCAGGAAGCTGGATCCCATGGTCGTAACAACTGGGTCGAATCCCATGCCGTGGCCGAGGACGGTGGCTGGCGTCTGACCGGGCACAAAGCCGTGATCGTCCATGCACCGGCTGCCGATGCGCTTCTGGTGTCTGCGCGCCTGAGCGGAGCTCCCGGCGATGCCGCGGGCGTTTCGCTGTTTCTGGTTGCCCCCGACACCCCAGGCCTGCGCATGAAGGCCTTCAAAACCATCGACGGATTGCGCGCAGCCGACCTCTGGTTCGATGGCTTGTACTTGCCGGCCAGCGCCTGTGTGGGGCAAGCGGGGTCGGCATTGCCAGCGATTGAAAAGGCGCTCGGTATCGGGCTGGCGGCACTGTGCGCTGAAGCGGTCGGCGTGATGGAGGCGACCGTCACCGCCACGATCGAGTATCTGCGCACACGCCAGCAGTTCGGCCAACCAATTGGCCGCTTTCAGGCGCTCCAGCATCGGGCGGTCGACATGCAAATTCATCTGGAACTGGCGCGCTCCATGAGCTTGCTCGCAGCCTTGCGGTGCGATGCCGAGGATGAGCATGAGCGTGAACGAGCACTGTGCGCCGCCAAGGTCACCATCGGCGAAGCGGCTCGACGCATCCGCGAGGAGGCGGTGCAACTGCATGGCGGCATGGGGATGACCGACGAGATGGTGGTGAGTCACTGGTTCAAGCGTCTGCTGGCCATCGAAATCAGCGCCGGAAATACCGATACGCATGTAGAGCGCTTCGCTGCCTTGTCCTAAAATGGGGGGCTTCGCCCGACACCGCCAACCCCGCGTCCCATGCTCCACTTCACCCCGCCCGAACGCCGCCGCATCTACCTCATGCGCCACGGCAGCGTCACCTACTTTGCGCCGGACGGTTCCCCATTTGATCCGCTCACGATTTCACTCGACGCCGAAGGCCGCGACCAGGCCGATGCTGCGGGGCGTATGTTCGGGGCCGAGGCAATCCACTTTGATCGGGTCATTACCAGCGGCCTGAACCGCACCGTCGAAACCGCGACCCGCGTTCTCGCCGCGGCGAACCACCCGGAGACGACTCTGGAAGCCTGGCCCGAACTGCAGGAAATTCGTGGCGGCCATCTCACGGCGATCCCGGACGAAGATCTGCGTCAGTCATTTCTGGGCGCGTTTGAAGGGACGGTCGACGAGCAGACCCGTTTCCTCGGTGGCGAATCCATCGGCGAACTCATGGACCGGGTTCATCCCGCGATCGCCCGTCTTCGCCATGATCCGACCTGGCGCACCGTCCTCCTGGTCCTGCACGGGGGCGTGAATCGGGTGGTGCTCTCGTATGCCCTGACCGGGAGCCGAACACTGCTGGGCGGCCTTTCACAAGCACCCGCCTGCATCAATGCGCTCGATGTCGGCGAGGCCGATCGGGATTGGATCATTCGTCATGTCAACGTCTCGGCTGTCGATTTGCTCCAACCCAGGAGCCGGCATTCGACGATGGAAAATCTGCTGATGCAGTACCTTGTCTGGCGCAAGTCCAATCCGGGGAGTTCAAACGCAATGAGCAGTGCAATCAACGGCGCACCCACTGATGCAGCGGCGGCCGCCGCCACCCAGAGCCCAGCCTCGAAATCGTTCGATGCAGCCTCGGCCTTCGTGGGCACCAAACCGATCGCTGACAGCCATCGCTTCGAACTCGAAGCCCTGGAGGCCTGGGCTCGCAGCCATATTCCCGAGGCGCAACATGGCCTGGAAGTCACCCAGTTCAAAGGGGGCCAATCGAATCCCACCTATCTGGTGACTGCGCGCAACGCGCAGCAAGGAGCGGGTTCGGGCGGGTCCAGCGCGGCGCTGGACCGCGATGGTCTTGGCCGACGCTGGGTCATGCGCACCAAACCGGGACCGGCATCGAAACTCCTGCCCTCGGCACATGCCATCGAACGGGAATTCCGCGTTCAGCAAGCGCTCGCCAGCACCGATGTTCCGGTCGCGAAGATGGTGGCGCTGTGCGAAGACGAATCCGTGATCGGGCGGGCGTTCTACTGGATGGAACATGTTGACGGTCGCGTCCTCTGGGACCCGAGTCTGCCCGGATTCTCCAATGCCGAGCGCACCGCCATCTTCGACGACATGAACCGGGTCATCTCCGCGCTCCACCAGGTCGATTATGCAGCCGTTGGGCTCGGCGACTTTGGTCGCCCGGGCAATTACTTCGAGCGCCAGATCACGCGCTGGACCAAACAGTACCGCGCGAGTGAAACAGAAAAGATCGACGCGATGGAAGCCCTGATCGACTGGTTGCCAGCGCATATTCCGGCCGGTGACGAAACCGCAATCGTGCATGGGGATTTCCGTCTGGATAACTTGATCTTTGCGAAGAACGAACCCAGGGTGCTGGCAGTGCTGGACTGGGAACTCTCCACGCTAGGCCATCCACTCGCTGATTTTTCCTATAACGTCATGGTCTGGCACCTCGAGCCGAACGTATTCCGTGGGATGACGGGTCTGGATCTGCCCAGCCTTGGCATTCCGACCGCGCAGGCTTATTTAGACCGTTATCTCGAGCGCACCGGTCGTCAGGCGATCGCGCCGCAAGCATGGCGGTTTTACCTAGCGTTCAACCTGTTCCGGCTCGCCGGTATCCTGCAGGGAATCATGAAGCGAGCGGTCGATGGCACAGCCTCTAGCGCCGAAGCCATCCAATCCGGCAAGCGGGCACGGCCACTGGCTGAGCTTGGTTGGCGCACCGCTCGCGCATCCGCGGCTGACCTTTCCTGAACGAAACGCCCTGACTCTCAACCAACATCGGCGACGGATACAGCCCGGACCGACGACACCGCTCATTTCCACCATCTGATTCCCAACATCTGAACGATCAAATCGGAGACCAAGACCCATGGACTTTGCTCATACCCCCCGCGCCCAGGCGCTTCAGGAGCGCGTTCGCGCTTTCATGCAAACTCACGTCTACCCTGCGGAGCATCGCTTCGAAGAAGAACTGGCCGAACAGACCGCGCGCGGCCAGCGTTGGTCACCCCTGCCGGTGATTGAAGAACTCAAGCCCAAGGCTCGCGCAGCCGGGCTCTGGAACCTCTGGTTGCCGGCCACCGACCCATCGGGCGGCCAGGCGGGCGGAGCTCATTCAGAATTCCATGCGCAATTCTCGGCCGAACACGGCGCAGGCCTGACCAATGTCGAGTACGCGCCGCTGGCCGAAATCATGGGCCAGATTCCGTGGGCGCCAGAAGTCTTCAATTGCAGCGCTCCCGATACCGGCAACATGGAGACGCTGCGCCGCTACGCTGCGCCTGAACATCGCGAGCGCTGGCTCAAGCCGCTGCTGGCGGGAGAGATTCGGTCGGCGTTTGCGATGACCGAACCAGCCGTCGCCTCGAGCGATGCAACGAATATCGAGACCCGCATCGAACGTGACGGGGATGAGTATGTGATCACGGGCCGAAAGTGGTGGATCAGCGGCGCGGGTGACCCGCGTTGCAAAATCATGATCGTCATGGGCAAGAGCGACCCCACGAATGCCAATCGTCACCAGCAGCAGTCGATGATTCTGGTGCCGGTCGACACCGAAGGCGTCAAAATCCTGCGCCCACTCAGTGTCTATGGCTACGACGATGCACCCCATGGGCACTGCGAAGTCGTCTTCGATCATGCCCGGGTTCCAGCCTCCAACATCCTGCTGGGCGAAGGGCGCGGTTTCGAAATCGCTCAGGGCCGCCTCGGACCAGGGCGGATCCACCATTGCATGCGCCTGCTTGGCCTGGCCGAGCGCGCCCTCGAATTGATGTGTAAACGCCTGACCAGCCGGGTCGCCTTCGGTCGCCCGGTTTCCACCCAAAGCGTCTGGCATGAGCGGATCGCCGATGCGCGTTGCCGGATCGAGATGGCCCGCTTGCTGACGATGAAAGCGGCCTGGATCATGGACAAGGCTGGCAACAAGTCCGCCCAGGCCGAAATCGCGATGATCAAGGTCGTCGCACCCAATGTCGCCTGCGACATCATCGACCAGGCGATTCAGGCCCATGGCGGTGGTGGTGTCAGCGGCGACTTCCCCCTGGCTGGCATGTGGGCTGGGGCGCGCACACTGCGCTTTGCCGATGGCCCCGACGAGGTCCACCGCGCTGCGCTGGCCAAACTGGAGCTGGGGAAATACGCGGCTCAGGCATCCGCCCGTGCGGTTCAGGCCAGCTGAGGAAAAGCATGTATCCAAATACTCAACTCTTCATCGACGGCGCCTGGTGCGATGCGGCGGCAGGGCGCACGATCCCGGTGGTGAATCCCGCAACTGGGGAGCCCATCGGCACGGTTGCGTTTGCCGAACAGGCGGATCTGGACCGAGCGCTCGAAGCGGCCGATCGAGGCTTCGCTGTGTGGCGCAAGGTGTCCGCATTCGAGCGTTCCAAGGTCATGCGCAAGGCGGCTCAATTGCTGCGGGATCGCGTCGATCGCGTGTGCCAGGCCATGACCATGGAGCAAGGCAAACCGCTCGCCGAAGCCAAAATGGAAATCCTCAACTCGGCGGACATCATCGACTGGTTCGCAGAAGAGGCGCGGCGCACCTACGGCCAGGTGATCCCGGCGCGCGCCGAGGGCGTCTACCAGCTGCTCGTGCGGGAACCGGTCGGCCCGGTCGCTGCCTTCACGCCCTGGAACTTCCCTGTCAATCAGGTCGTGCGCAAGCTTTCGATGGCCGTCGCGGCAGGATGCTCGATCATCATCAAGGCGCCCGAAGAGACTCCAGCGTCTCCCGCAGAACTGGTTCGGTGCTTTGTGGATGCTGGAATACCGGCTGGTGTGGTCAATCTGGTCTACGGCGACCCGGCCGCCATTTCGTCGTATTTGATCCCGCATCCCATCATCCGCAAGATTTCGTTCACCGGTTCAACCGTCGTGGGTAAGCATCTGGCGGCAATGGCGGGCCAGCACATGAAGCGCGCCACGATGGAACTCGGTGGCCATGCCCCCGTGATCATCTTTGACGATGCCGATGCCGCGGTCGCCGCCAAGGTGATGGCCGCGAGCAAATTCCGCAATGCCGGTCAGGTCTGCATCTCGCCCACCCGTTTTCTGGTGCAGGAAGGCATCTATCCCAGCTTCGTCGAACAGTTCGTTGCCCACGCCAATAAGCTGAAGGTCGGTAATGGCCTGGAAGCGGGCACCCAGATGGGCTCTCTCGCCAACCCGCGGCGCATCACAGCCATGCAGGCCAACATCGAGGATGCACAGAAACATGGGGGCAAAGTGCGCGCAGGCGGCCATGAAATCGGCAAACACGGCAACTTCTGGGAACCGACCGTCGTGACGGAACTCGAGAATGATGCTCGCGCCATGAACGAAGAGCCATTCGGCCCTCTCGCGGTGATCAATCCGTTTGGCAGCTTCGAAGATGCCGTGCGTGAGGCCAATCGGTTGCCGTTCGGACTGGCTGCCTACGCCTGGACCCGTTCGGCCAAAACCGCGCAAGCGATTGCGGCTTCGGTCGAGACCGGCATGATTTCGATCAACCACGTGGGTCTGGGAATTCCTGAAACCCCCTTTGGCGGGGTCAAGGACTCGGGCTACGGCTCGGAAGGCGGTAGTGAAGCGATCAGCGCCTACCTCAACAGCAAGTTTGTGACGCAGGCCGGGCTGTAACGCAGGGACGCAGGAACCCGGTGCCTCGCGGCCCCAGGTTCGGCTCGACCAACGCCCGCGACGATGGATCAGCCAGCGATGTAATGGTGCAACTGATCGATTAAAAACTGTTGCGCCGCAAGCATCTCCCGCACCACATCTCCGATAGAGATCAGGCCTATCAACTGATCGCCATCGAGGACCGGGAGATGGCGGATTCGGTGGTTTGTCATCAGCTCCATGCACGCTTCGATCGAGTGTTCGGGCGACACGTGGATAACGTGGGTTGTCATGACCTCGGCGATCCGGGTGTCGTTGCTGCTGCGCCCCTCCAAGGCAACCTTGCGGGCGTAATCGCGTTCCGAAAAGACACCCTCCAGATGCGCATCGCGCAGGACGAGCAACGCGCCGATGTTGTGTCTGGCCAGAAGCTCAAGCGCTTCACGGACAGTCTGATCGGGGTGGACTGACCAGACCGGCCCCCGTTGGTCCTTCAGAAACGCTCCGACATTGCGCATGAGTCCCTCCCGCATGAAGCGCACGACAGTTGGTCTGGACAAGCTTGGATGAAAATTCCTCAAGTGCACATGAACTTGTCGCGGGCTAATCGTCAAATTCCGAGAGACTCCATCAGTTGCCTGGGGGAATACGGCGCCCCGCGCTGCGGCCAGGCCTCCACCAGAGCCTGCATCCGCGCATTCAAGGGGGCATTGAGCCCGACCGACTCTGCCAAGCGTTGAACCTCACCGCACAACCAGATAATTTCAGTTTGGCGCCCCGCGCTCAGATCATCGGCCATACTGGAGCGTGCCTTGACATCGATCTTGAGCGCTTGCCTGGCCAATACGCGAAACAGAAAGGTCGGCAACCGCAACACGCGCAAAAACGTCCGTGGCGCGACCGCGGTCAGCTGTGCAGGCTCGATCACTGCCGCGCCCAGGACCCCCAGGGCCTCTTCCTGCAGTGCCGCCAGGCAACGTCGGTAGCCGTCTTGCATCAATTCTTCGCGAAGTGGCAGTCCGGATAGCGCGTTGACGGGGTTATTCAAGTTCAGCAGGAGTTTTCCCCACTGAATCGGACGCATATCCGCAACCAGCCGCAGCCCGAGTTGCTGAGAACGATACGCCGCGACGACGGCTTGCAGCATCGGGTGGTCAGTTGCCGCCAAAAATCCGGCCGTTCCACGGTGGTACTGACCCGCACCAAGGTTCGCAATATTGAACGAGACCATCCCATCGAGAAAACACAACGATGGTGCAACACGCTCGGCACGGCCTGCCTGTCCGATCCCGTTTTGCATGGAGACGACCACACTGCCGGCAGGGAGGCTGGACTGAAGGCTCATTGCCGCCTCCGGTGTCGC
Organism: Burkholderiaceae bacterium; assembly: GCA_040401595.1. Classification (GTDB taxonomy): domain Bacteria; phylum Pseudomonadota; class Gammaproteobacteria; order Burkholderiales; family Burkholderiaceae_E; genus RFPW01. The sequence goes on along the minus strand of JBBAOE010000003.1, from coordinate 166,921 downwards.
ACCGGCCTTGACACATAGCAGTGTCACGGACGGCACAAGCCCCGCTGGTACCTCGGTAGCGAGCCTCAGGTCACGCGCATCGATGGTAAGCCGACGTCCCTCCAGATCGGTCAGGGTCAGCCCATGAGTGGACAAGGCATCGAGCACCTTCGGTCGCCCCACGTAGACGACCTCGAGCCCCGACGCCTGCAGGAGCCCGCCAAGAAAACAGCCGACTGCCCCGGCACCCATGACAAGAATCATCGCTTATCCCGCGCCCTTCCAAGTTCAATCGGTTTTATCATCTGCACGATGATCAAGTCTTGCATGGAAGTGCCATTCCAGAAAGCGCCATTCCAGAAAGCGATTGACCTCTGGCGTCTGAATACTCGAGCTTCTACAGGATCCATCTGAAACGCCAAGAGTCCCTGGGGCAATCTGAGCCAATGCGCAGCCCCGAGTTACTGAGACAACCCAAGCTGCCTCAGCTCGACCCAGCCTGGTTCTCCATGGTCCTCGGGCTTTGCGGCCTCGGGATGGCCTGGAACCGCACCACGATCCCAAGTATTTCGGTGCTCATCGGAGCGCTCGCCTGCGCCGTCTTTGTCACGCTGGCCGGCGCGTCCCTGCTCAGAATTCATCGACATCGCGACGCATGGCAGGCGGACCTACGCCATCCCGTACGACATACGTTCGTGGCCACCATGCCGATCTCGGTCCTGGTGCTCACGACATTGGGCGTCGCGCTCGGCCTGCGCGGCCCGGTAATAGACGCGCTTTGGTGGGGCGGATCACTGGGCATCTGGTTCGTTTCGATCTGGGTACTCTCGCGCTGGTGGCGGCCCGGCACAGAAGGCGGCCTGCAGTGGGCCAGCGCAACGCCAGCGCTCTTCATCCCAGTCGTCGGCAGTGTGCTCGTTCCGTTGGCCGGGGTCCCACTGGGCCACCTGGAATGGTCGGCGGCGCAATGCATGGTCGGCGTCGCCCTATGGCCGATCGCCCTCGCCTTGCTGGTGGTCCGGATCGCCCATCAGGGGCTCTGGCCAGACCGTTTGATTCCCACCAACTTCATCCTGATCGCGCCGCCTGCGCTGATTGGACTGGATGCATTGCTCTTCAACTTCCCACTCCTCGTGGGATGGGCCTTCTGGGGACTTGCCCTCTTTACCCTCTGCTGGGTCCTGCCACTTGTGCCGCGCATCGCCCGTCTTCCCTTTGGCATGGCGCACTGGGGGATGAGCTTTCCGTTGGCGGCGTTTTCGGCGCTGAGTCTGAGCGTCTCATCGACCGGCCCCTTGTATGTCGCTGCACTGGGTTTGCTTGGACTGAGCACGCTGCTCATCGCAGCTCTGCTACTCGCAACCCTTTATGGCCTGTTGAACGGCACGCTCCTGGCCACCGACGCCGCCGTGGCTAGGTCTTAGCCCCAGGGATCGAGGAACCTGTTTTCTTCTGGGCCAGCGCAACACCGTTTCGTACGGCGATGATCTCCGCCACGATGGAGACCGCAATTTCCGCTGGCGTCTTGCTGCCAAGATCAAGGCCGATCGGGCCGTGCAGGCGATCGATCTGCGCCTCAGTCAGATCGAATTCCTTCAGGCGCTCCTTGCGCTTCTGCGTGTTGCCGCGCGAACCCAGCGCACCGATATAGAAGGCTGGCGAACGCAGCGCCTCCAGCAGCGTCATGTCGTCGAGCTTGGGGTCATGTGTCAATGCGATCACCGCACTATGCGGATCGAGTGCGAGTTCAAGGACCAGGTCATCGGGCATTGCCTTGCTGAACGTCGTGCCGGGAACGTCCCAAGTCAGGTGATACTCCTCTCGAGGATCACAGCAGATCACGTCAAAATCGAGTGCGAGCGCCATCGTTGCAACGGCACGCGACAGCTGCCCGGCACCGATCATCAGCAATCGCCAGCGGGGCCCAAACAGGGCGCGCAGCGTTTTGCCATCGAAGGCAAAGGTGTCTGCACGATCGGCCACCTCAACCGTCACCTCGCCGGTCTGTAGGTCAAGGCGGCGTGCCACGAGTTCATGGGCAGAGGTCCGCGTTAACACTTCATCGACCCAGCCACTGGCGCGCAAGGGCTCCTGCACCAGGCGAAGATTGCCGCCACAGGGCAGGCCGAAGCGCGCAGCCTCTTCCTTGGTGACACCATAGGTCACGAGCGAGGGATGATCAACCCGTTCGCCATGACGAACCCGATCGATCAGGTCATCCTCGACACAGCCCCCAGAGACGGAGCCCACAACAAGACCGTCATTGCGCAACGCCAGAAGTGCCCCGGGCGGGCGTGGCGCCGAACCCCAGGTCTCGATGACGGTCACCAGCCAGACCCCATGGCCTTCATTGAGCCAGTCGCGCGCTTGCGCAAGAACCTGCAGGTCCAGACTGTCCATGACTCTCGTGTCCTTTCAGATCAGTGTTTGAGAAGCAGCGCGGGCCGCAGTGCCGGCGCGCGTAGCGCCCGCCCCAGATCGGCCAGACTGGCCAGGTTGTGCACCGGCAGAAAACGGTCCACATGGGGGAGCAGCGCCCGCACCCCAGCAGCCCTGGGTTCGAACCCGTCAAATCGCAAGAGCGGATTGAGCCACACGATCTGATGGGCCATCCGGTGGAGATGCCCAGCCGCAAGCGTCAATTGACCCTCACCGTCCCGATCCAGTCCGTCGGTCACGAGCAGAACCGCAGCATTCTGACCAAGCACGCGGCGCGCCCAATGCCGATTGAAGTCCTCCAGGCAGGTACCGATTCGAGTACCGCCCTTCCAGTCATCGACCTGCTGATCGGCCAGTTGCATGGCCACATCGGGGTCGCGCGAGCGCAGGCAGCGGGTGATATTGGTCAGCCGGGTGCCGAAGGTGAAGGTCTGTACGCGCAGATGGCGCCGGGTCAGGCCATGGACATAATGCAAAAACAAGCGGGCATACCGTTCCATGGATCCCGAGATATCGAGCAGCACGACCAGCGGTGGAAGCTCACGCTGCAACTGCATGAACGCCGGCGACAACACGTCGGGCTGACGCGCCATCCGGTGCAGGGTGCGACGCAGATTGATCCGCCCGCGCGGGGCCAATTCAGAACGTCGCCGGATCACTGGGCTCACGGGCAGCGGAATGCGCTCGGCAAGCACTTTGGCCAGAGCGAACTCGGCCGCAGTCATCGACTCGAAGTCCGCCCGCTGCAATCGCTCCCGGTCCGAGAAACTGAAGGTCGTTTCGAACTGGACCTCTTCCTCAGCGCTCTGATTCGCCGGGTTGGGGGGCTTGGGCGCTTGCGGCGCGGCCAGCGCCTCGGCCAGCCGATTGCTGCGTTGGCGCTGGACCTGATCCCCGCGGCCGCTGATTTTGGGCAGCATCAAATACATCAACCGCTCGAGCAACTTTGGATCACGCCAGAATGCATCGAAGACCTGGTCGAAGATCACCTGCTGTTCGTGCCGGTCGAGCATGACTGCCGACAATGCCGCCCGGATATCTTCACGGCGATCAAACCCGACCGCTTCGACGGCGGCAATTCCCGCGAGCACGCGGTCCGGGCCGACCTGCAACCCCGCGGTACGCAGCACCCTTGAAAAATGAACGATATTTTCAGCGAGCATTATCTTATGGACGAATCAGTTAGAACGAATCCGTCACAAAAAATCAAACGGCTTCGCCATCCAAAATTCCACGTGCGCGAAGTTCATCGAGCAGCTTCGCGGTGTCGCCGCCCTGCATGCGGACAATATCGTCCTGATATTTGAGCAGAACGCCCAGCGTGTCTTGAACGCTCGCCGGATCCAGACGAATGGTGTTGAGTGCCACTAGCGCGTTGGTCCAGTCGATGGTTTCCGCCACACCGGGGGCCTTGAACAAATCGAGTGTGCGCATGCGCTGCACAAACTCGACGATCTGGCGCGAAAGCCGCTCGGACGCCCCAGGGGCCTTGCGGCGCACGATTTCCAGCTCGCGCTCGACATCGGGAAAGTCAACCCAGTGGTATAGGCACCGACGCTTGAGCGCATCATGAATCTCGCGGGTCCGGTTACTGGTGATCAGCACAAAGGGGGGGGCCACCGCCTTGATCGTCCCCAGTTCGGGCACCGTAATCTGGTTCTCGGCCAGTACCTCCAGCAAAAACGCATCGAAGGGCTCATCGGCGCGGTCCAATTCATCGATCAGCAGGACCGGCGACCTTGACTGAGTCAAGGCCTGCAGGAGCGGACGTTCGATCAGCATGGCCCGCGAATACAGGGTGGCAACCAGCCCATCATGGTCGATGGCCTCATTTGCGCCATGTGCAGCTTCCGCGAGCCGGATTTCGATCATTTGCCGGGCAACGTTCCACTCATAGGCGGTCTGCGCGATGTCCAGTCCTTCATAGCACTGTACGCGTAACAAGAGACTGCCCAGCCAATCGGACAAGGCCTTGGCCAGTTCGGTCTTGCCAACGCCCGGTTCCCCTTCCAGAAACAGCGGACGCTGCAACTTGAGGCTCAAAAAAAGCGCCGTCGCAAGACGCCGGTCACACAGATAGTTGCGCTGCGCCAGACCGGCAATGACATCGTCGACAGTAGCAGGTAGGGTCAGGGCCACGGCAGAAGAGCTCATGAATGACACTCAAAAAAAGAAACGGCGGCCCGGCAAGCATGCCAGAGCCGCCGGGGCGGTGGAAGGTGCAGGCAGCGGAGGGGGCCAAGGCCGGATGGTCAAGCAGGCGCCCCGTGAGGGGAACCCGCTCAACAACCCGGTGATTTCCCTCCGGGACGCTTAGTGCGCGAGCGAGGCCGCGACTGCGCGTCCCGCCATCACGCTGATCATCGCGGCGCGATATTCAGCCGTGGCGTGCAGATCACTGTTGATATCGTCGGTCGGCATCTGCACCGCCTTCGCCGCCTCTGGCGTGTAATGGGCATTCAAGGCAGCCTCGATCGCGGTGGCCCGAAACACGCTGCCCTTGGCGCCCGTCACCGCCACATGAACGCCATCGGGCGTCTGCGCGACAAACACACCGACCAGCGCAAAACGCGAGGCGGGTTGCTTGAACTTGACATAGGCAGCGCGCGTCGGAATCGGAAAGCTCACCGCCGTGATGAGCTCGCCGGCATGCAAGGCGGTGTCATAGATACCGGTAAAGAAATCGGCGCCTGGGATCTTGCGCTGGTTGGTATGCACCGTGGCACCCAGGGCGACAATCGCCGACGGGTAACACGCTGCCGGATCGGCGTTGGCGATAGAGCCGCCGAGCGTGCCCAGGTTGCGGACCATCTGATCACCGATACCACCGGCCAGATCAGCCAGCGCCGGGATTGCCTTGCGCACCAGCTCGGAGGCGGCAACCTCGGAATGCTTGGTCATCGCCCCGATCACGACCGCACCGTGATCCACCTGAATCCCATGCATCCCTGCGACCCCACCCAGATCGATCAAGGTTTCGGCCGAGGACATGCGCAGCTTCATGGCCTGAATCAGACTCTGGCCACCGGCCAGATACCGGGCATCGCCATGGAAAGCGGCCGTGGCATCGGCCTGGGCGGCCGGGCGTTTGTAGTCAAACGTGTACATCTCAGTTCTCCTGTAGACCTGCGGGCGCTTTAGTCAAGCCCGCAGACCGTATCGTTGATATCCGACGAACGAAGCCTCAAGCTCAAGCGGCAGCGAGCCCGTGGGCTGCGCGCCAGACCCGCTCACGCGTGGCTGGCATGGCAACGTCGCGCACCCCAAGGGCATCGGTCAGCGCATTGATGAATGCCGGTGGCGATCCAATTGCCCCCGCCTCACCGCATCCCTTCACGCCCAGAGGATTGTGCGTGCAGGGCGTGACCGTGTGGTCAACCACAAAGTTCGGCAGATCATCGGCGCGGGGCATGGTGTAGTCCATGAACGAACCCGTCAACAACTGCCCTGACTCGGGATCGTAGGTACAGCCCTCAAGCATCGCCTGACCCAGACCTTGGGCCAATCCACCATGGACCTGCCCGGACACGATCATCGGATTGATGATATTGCCGAAATCATCGACCGCGGTGAATCGATCGACCCGGGTCACCCCGGTCTCGGGATCGACCTCGACTTCACAGACATAGGTCCCCGAGGGGTAGGTGAAGTTAGTCGGATCGTAGAAGGCGTTTTCGTTCAGGCCAGGTTCGAGCTTGTCCAGGGGATAGTTGTGAGGCACATAGGCGGTGAGCGCCACAGACCCGAATGGGACTTTCTTATCGGTCCCAGCCACCACGAACTCACCATTCTCGAATTCGATATCGGTGTCGGCGGCCTCAAGCAGGTGAGCGGCAATCTTCTTGCCTTTCGCGATGATCTTGTCCACCGCTTTCACGATCGCAGAGCCCCCGACCGCCAGGGAACGACTGCCATAGGTGCCCATTCCGAACGGAACGCGCCCGGTGTCGCCGTGAACGATCTCGACGCTCTCGACCGGAATGCCCAGCTTGGCGGCGACGACCTGCGCAAAGGTCGTCTCATGGCCCTGACCATGGCTGTGCGAACCGGTGAATACGGTGACCGTGCCCGTGGGGTGCACGCGCACCTCACCGGCTTCAAAGAGGCCGGCACGGGCCCCAAGCGCACCCGCGATGTTGCTGGGCGCGAGACCGCAGGCTTCGATGTAGCAGCTGTAGCCCAGACCGCGCAGCTTGCCGTGGGCCTTCGACGCGGCCTTGCGAGCGGCAAACCCAGCGACGTCAGCGAGTTCGATCGCCTTGGACAGGTGCGCCTCATAGTCACCGGTATCGTAGGTCAGGCCAACGGGCGTGGCATACGGGAACTGCGTGATGAAGTTGCGACGACGGATCTCGGCCGGATCAAGGCCCATATCACGTGCCGCGGTTTCAACGATCCGCTCGACCAGGAAGGTCGCCTCCGGACGCCCAGCCCCACGGTACGCATCCACGGGTGCGGTGTTGGTGAATACCGACTTCACTTCACAGTAGATGGCCGGTGTCTTGTACTGACCGGCCAACAGCGTGGCGTACAGGATCGTCGGCACACAGGTTGAGAAGGTCGACAGATATGCGCCCATATTGGCCACGGTGTGCACCCGCAAGGCCAGAAAGTGGCCCTGGGCGTCCATCGCCAGTTCAGCGGTCGAGAGGTGGTCACGGCCATGAGCGTCGGTCAGGAACGCTTCGCTGCGATCGGCCGTCCATTTGATGGGGCGCCCGACGCGCTTGCTCGCCCAGACTAGCGCGGTTTCCTCGGCATACAGATAAATCTTTGAACCAAATCCACCGCCCACATCGGGCGCAATCACGCGCACCTTGGATTCGGGCAGTCCCAGCACGAACGCACACATCAGCAGGCGCTCGACGTGCGGATTCTGGTTCGAGACGTACAGCGTGTAACTGTCATCGTGCTTGGTGTACTGCGCATTGGCCGCTCGCGGCTCCATGGCATTCGGAACCAGACGGTTGTTGGCAAAGCTCAGCTTGGTGACTTTGGCGGCATGCGTAAATGCTGCGTCCACCGCAGCCTTGTCGCCGTGGCCCCAGTCGTAGCAGGTGTTGTGCGGTACCTCGTCGTGCACCAGCGTCGCGTTGCTTTCGGCATGCGCCAGATCAATCACGGCCGGCAGCACTTCGTAATCGATATCGATCAGCTCCGCTGCATCTTTGGCCAGGCTGGCTGTTTCAGCGACGATCAGCGCGACCTGGTCACCCACATGGCGCACCTTGCCCTGCGCGAGCACCGGGTGCGCAGGCTCCTTCATCGGGCTGCCGTCCTTGTTGTGGATCAGCCAGCCACAGGGTAGGCCGCCGACCTTGGCTTCGGCCAGATCAGCACCGGTAAAGATGTGCAGGACGCCCTCGGCGGCAGCGGCACGAGTGAGGTCGATCGATTTGATACGGGCATGGGCGTGGGGGCTACGCAGGAAGTAGCCATAGCTTTGGCCTGGCAGAACGACGTCGTCTGTGTACTGGCCAGCACCGGTCAGGAAGCGGTAGTCCTCGCGGCGCAGGATCGATTGCCCGATCGGCGAATTCGACAAGTCAGTCATGATTGCTTTCCCTATTAGGCAGTGGCGTGGCCAGCCTGGCAGCGCTGGATCGACTTGACGATGTTGTGGTAACCCGTGCACCGACAGATGTTGCCCTCAAGACCCTCGCGGATTTCCTGCTCGCTGGCATTCGGATGATCCTCGAGCAATTGCACCGCCGACATGACCATGCCTGGCGTACAGAAACCGCATTGCAGCCCGTGGCATTCGCGAAACGCAGCCTGCATGGGATGGAGTTCACCGTCGTGACTGAGCCCCTCGATCGTGGTGATGTCGGCACCTTGTGCCTGCACGGCGAGGATCGAGCAGGACTTGATCGCGCGGCCGTTGAGATGCACGGTGCACGCTCCGCACTGAGCGGTGTCGCAGCCAACATGGGTGCCAGTGAGATGAAGTTGGTCGCGGATCAACTGAACCAACAGGGTCCGGGGATCGACGTCGACCTTCACGGCGCGACCGTTGACGGTCAGAGCAAGGGATTCGGTGGAATGGCTCAAGGGTGTCTCCTGAAGACTTACTTGTTCAATGACCCGAGAAGGATACTGCGACAAGCTCACCGCCGGCAGGCTTTGGCCTGATCCCAGCCCCCAGGTTTTCCCTGATGAGCGCCAGAATCATGCATCCACTGGCAACCATTCTTACAACTGAATGTAAGCCTGGGTGAACCAGCCCGAAGGCAAGCTCGGCAACTCGGGCAGTGCCGTCATAAAACGTTTATTTGAACGTCACACGAGCGTCATGGGCCCGACCGGACAATCCCTCCTCAGTTTGAGTGGGGTAGTGCCATCGGCGCACCTACCTTGCGGACTGGCCGAATGCAAAACAAAACCGGTTCCCACCGGACCCCCCCAAGATTTTTTGAAGGTTGCGATCTCATGACAATTTGCAAGACCGCCCAGCTGTCGCTCGCCGCTGGCCTGCTGAGCCTGCTAACCGCTTGCGGTGGTGACTCGTCAACAAGCTCAGGTTCCACCAGCACTGCCCCAACGACCGATCAGGTAGCAGCGTTCACCGCCAGCTATAACGCCGGGATCGCAGGGCTCAAGTCCTTCAGCGGCCTGACCAGCAGTGGATTCGTCGACCTCTTCGATGACGCGTTTCTGGACGCTGGTTACACCAAACAGGCGTTGAAAGACAACCTGACTCAGGAATCCTTCGCGGTTGCGGTTGCGGCCGATTTGTCGGCCTTCCCAATCGCCGACTTATCGGGCGTAACGGTATCTGGATGTGATGCCAACGGCGTCTGCACGCTGACCGCGACGGTCACGAACACCGACGTTGACACGACGACCACGACCTACACCATCCCGGTGAAGTTCAGCAGCGGCAAGGTACGCCTGTTCGGCGACCAGAAGAACGTTTAAGCCTCAGCGCCATCCACGGCCTGACGCAGACCCCCACCATTGATCTACAGGATTTCATCGACATGAAGCCCCAGTTTAAAATGCGCGAAGTCGCTGTTGCGATCGCCGCCATCACGACCGTCGTGACCCTTGCCCCGCAAGCCTCGGCTGCCCCAAAGGCCGCCACCAAGGCCGCTGGCACCTATGTCACCGGTGACTTCCACAACCACTCGACTTGCTCGGATGGCTCGCTTTCGCTCAAGAAGCTGGTCGACAAATCGGTCAACACCTGGAAGCTCGACTGGTTCGTCCAGGCCGACCACGGTGGCCGCAGCGCTCGAAACTGTACGCTGGCCGAAGACCCGTTTGAGCCGGTCGCGCCCGGTCTGGGACTGACCACCAGCGCCACCGGCCCCTGGCAGGCTTCGCCACCAGTGACCTACCCGGGGGCTGGCCAGCCCGCCTCGGCTCTCAAAGGACCGAACCAGACCTGGGAATCCACGATTGGCCTCGCCGCCATCAAGGGCGACGGAACCGCTACACCGAAGCAGATGTGGCGCTGGCAGGAGATCAAGGAATATCAATACAAAGCCCTTGAAACCCTTGGCCGTGATGCGAAGAAGCCAGTCTGGATCGGACTCGAGCAAAACAACCCCGGCCATGAGCACACCTCGATGGCCGTGCTTAAAGGTCAGGCACCCTGGCCGTCGACCGCAACAACCGGTAACGCCAACCTTCAGGCGCAATACGAATATTGCTTTGATCGCAGTGATACCGACACCAGCCGCGGCGCTGAGAACCTCTGGGATTGCTCGGTCACCGGCAGCTCGAACAACACGCTGATCAATCCCCTGTCCGCCAAAATCGCGCCGACTGACAACTTGAGCGGAACCAACACCGCCAAGTACCCCAACATGGGGCATATCAAGACCTTGGAAGGCCTCAAGTGGTTGAACGAGAAGGCGCCAACGACGTCCTACTTCGTTCCAGCCCACCTCGAGCGTGCCGGCATCTATAACCCGACCGGCAACAACGGCTTCAACATCGAGCACCTGCGTAATTTCAACAACGTAGCCCCAAAGATTGCGTTTGGTTTCGAGTCAATGCCTGGCCACGGTGCGGAATCCCCGCGCGGCAGCTATTCGTCGAACGCTGTAGGCGGCGGCACCTTTGGCGGCACGGGCGTTTACGCGGCCAAGATCGGTGGATTATGGGACGGTCTGCTGGGCGAAGGCCGTAACTGGTGGTTCTTTGCAAGCTCGGACTACCACAGCCGTGGCACCTTCGGTCCCGACCAGCGCGAAACCGACAACGATTTCTACCCCGGCGAATACACCAATGACTATGTCATGGTTCGCAAGGGCACAGGCAACCTGACCGCCGAAGGCATCATCGACGGTCTGCGCAGTGGCAACAGCTACGTTGCCAATGGGCAACTGATCGATCGCCTGTCGTTCGTGGTCTGCGCGTCGAACCCAGGCCTGCCGCGCAATGCCAACAAGGCACTGATCGAGAAAGCGTCTGCCAATGCGGTTGCCGGTAATGGTGAGGTGCGGATCGACGGTTGCGCCACCATGGGCGAAAAGCTCGTCGTTCGCCCGGGTACCGACCTGTTCGTCACCGTCTCTCTGCGCGATCCGCAGGGCACGAACGCATCACCTTACAGCTTCCCGAATCCGTCCCTCAAGCAGGTCAACATCATCCAGCCTCTGAATGCGCCGGTGCTCGATCACGTTGATCTGATCGGTGGCAATGTCACGGGCTACATTGATCCTGCTGATCAGGGCGCCTATGCGCCTGCGGTGACAGCAGCCGAATTCCCCGCAAAGATCTTCAATGCCTCGGCGAAGATCCAGAAAACCTTCAATTCAACGAATTGGACGGCTTCAGCGGATGGTGTCCGCACGATGACCTATCGGGTTCCGGCTGTGAAAGCATCGCAGTACTTCCGTCTGCGCGGAACCAACATCCCAGCATCGGTGCCGTTCGAGACCGATGCTGAGGGCAATCCACTGAATGACTTCCTAGTGGCTCCGAACGACCAGACCCTCCCGGGGGCAATCCCTTGTGGCGACGCAGCATGCCCAGCCCACATGCGTACGGTCGCTGGCGTCAAGTACTCGAGTTCTGACGTCGTTGCCTGGTCTGACCTCTGGTTCTACAGCAACCCGGTCTACGTCGAAGTTTTGGGTTCGAGCAAGGTTGCCGGCGTCAAGTAATCTGACCCGCGAACATGGTTACGGGCCTTCGGGCTCGTGACCATGGCCTGACCACCGGCCCTGCGGCCGGTTTTTCGTTTTCGTCGATCGCTTACTCAACGCGTCGACTCACTGCGCTGAAAGGTCCTCTGTTGCCTTACCTATTGATGGCGCTCTCGGGCGCCGTGTCGCTTGCCTGGCAAATGCTCTGGAGCGCGCAACTGGCGACAGCACTGGGGCACGAGATCATTGCCGTGCTCGCCGTTCTTGCTGCGTTCTTCGGCGGACTGGCAATCGGCGCCTTTGTGTTGGGGCGATCGATTGCCGCCAGTCGGGTCCCGGGCCGTTGGTACGCCGCCCTTGAGACACTCATCGCGCTGTGGGGGCTGGTCCTGACAGCCCTATTGCCCTGGTTCAATCACACCACCCACGCAATGATCGGCGCGCAGCCTTCGAGCCTCTGGCACTGGTGCCTCGCGTTTGGCTTTCCCATGCTGCTGCTGCTGCCGGCAACCGCTGCGATGGGTGCAACGCTACCCGCGATTGAGCGTCAACTATCGGGCGCCGCGAGTCGACTCGGCGGGCTGTATGCCGCGAACACCCTCGGTGCGGTACTGGGTGTCTTGGCGGTCGTGTTTGTGGCTATGCCGACGCTCGGACTGCAACAAACCGCTTGGGTGTGCAGCGCGATCAATGCAGCTTGCGCTGTACTGGCCTTGTCGCTCTGGCGAACGCCACTGGAGGCTATGGCCACCCCTGCAAAGGATCAAACCACAGCACGCAATGCGATGACGCCGGGCGCAGACACCCAGCATCCGGTCATTGGCCGAGTCCTGTTCTTCACCGGGCTACTCGGCATCGGTTACGAAGTGCTCGCGGTGCGCGTTCTGAGCCAGGTCACCGAAAATACGGTCTACAGCTACGCACTCTTGCTGGCGGTTTATTTGCTGGGGACTGCACTGGGCGCTGCCCTCCTGCAAGCGCGCAAACCACCAGCAAACGACGCCACCGAGAGCACGCTGATTCAAGGCCTCGCCGCCGCGATTTTGTTGGGCGGCGCAACGCTGTGGTGGGCGGATGTCATCTGCGCATGGCCGGCACGTACCTTTGGCGCGAGCGCGCTCACTGCACTGACCGGTGAGGCCTTGACGGCGGTCGCCGCGATGTTGGCCCCGACCCTGATCATGGGCGCGCTCTTCACCCATCTGTGCCAGCGCGCTCAAGCGCAGTCCTGGCCGCTCGGGCGAGCGCTCGCTGTCAACACCACCGGGGCTGCCTGCGCACCGCTCCTGTTTGGCGTCGGCCTGATCCCCCTGGTTGGGCCGAAATGGATCTTGAGCATCATCATCGGCGCTTATCTCGCGCTACATTCGAGAATCAATTGGTTCCAGCCTCGCGTCGCGTTGTCTGCACTGGCAGCGATAGCAGTTGGCCTCTGGGCGTCGCCCCTGCGATTCGTCGACATGCCAGAGGGGTCGACGCTCCAGAGTTATCGCGATGGCACGATGGCAGCGGTGAGCATCGTTGAAGATCCAAGCGGCATCGCCCGCTTGCGGATCAACAATCGTACTCAGGAAGGCAGCAGTGCCCGTAGTCCGGTGGAAGTGCGGCTCGCTGAACTACCCATCCTGCTGCATCCGGCGCCACGCAGCGCACTCTTTCTAGGGCTTGGCACAGGGCATACGGCGCAGACCGCCGCATTGAACGCGGATTTGCAAGTCACTGCGGTGGAGTTGCTGCCCGAAGTGATTGAGGCTGCAGCGTTCTTTGCGCCGAAACCCAGCGCCGCGCGGGATGACATGCCCCTGAAGATTCTCGCGGCCGATGCCCGACGGTACGTGCAGGCGTCGCCGGTACAGTACGACGTCATCGTTGCCGATCTCTTTCATCCGGCGCGCAGCGGCGCGGGCTCGCTCTATACCGTCGAGCATTTTGCAGCTGCTCGCCGACAGCTAGCGCCCGGCGGATTATTTTGCCAGTGGCTCGCGGTCCATCAGATGAACCTGCAGACGGTGCGCAGCATCACTGCCGCCTTCTTGAAGGTGTATCCGGATGCGGTCGCCGTGTTGGCGAGCAACAGTCTGGACACCCCCGTGCTGGGTTTGCTCTCGCGACCGGATCAGCCGCGCTGGAATCCCGACTGGGTTCGGGCGAGTCTGCTCAAAGCGGCCCCCGCGCTGCATCGGCCGCTGATACAGGCGCGCGTGGTTGACGAATACGCCATTCTCGGCAGCATCCTTGCAGGACCCGAGGAGCTGCGGGCGTTCGCCGGTCAGGTCATGCCAAACACCGATGATCGGCCTGCCGTGATTCATGATGCGCCGTGGGAAACCTATGCGCCTACGGAAACGCCACGAACCCGCCTGATGACCCTCGTCCATCAACTGCAGCTGAAGCCCGATAGCGTCTTGCGTGACGCCTCAGAGGAGACGCTTCAACGCCTGCAAGCCTACGGGTCGGCGCGGGCGCGCTACATTGAATTGGGATTGACAGTGCGGCCCGATCCCGACCCGCTAAACATGCTCCTGCGATTACGCGAGCCTTTATTGGACATTCTCCAGCAAAGCCCCGATTTTCTGCCCGCGTACGATCCCCTGTTCACGCTTGCACGGTCCCTGCTGGGTAACGAACCCGGTGTCGCCAGTGAGGTCCTGAACGCGCTGGCGGCGATCCGGCCGACTCCATCCCCCAACTCCCGCTGAACCCTCGTTGAATTCCATGGATCCTCAAAACGCCCCAGTCCCAGGTGCTGCTTCGGCCTCCTCGACGAACCGCACAGACGGCCCCCTGTCCCGCATGTTGCGTGAACCCTTGCTGCATTTTATGGTGCTGGGTGCTTTGGTGTTTGGCGTTGACCACACCTTGAGTCTTGACAAGGACGACCCCCAAACGATCACGATCTCGAAATCGGTCAAGAGAGAAGCCCACGACATTTTCACCGGCGGCTTGAAGCGCGAGCCAAGCGAGGCCGAACTGAAAACACTCCTGGATCGATGGGTCGATAACGAAGTGCTCTATCGCGAAGGCCTGGCGCTGGGTCTGGACCGGGGCGATTCGGCAATCCGCGACCGGATCATTTTCAAGTCCCTGAGCGTGACCCAATCTGGACTCACCCTTCCCAAGATTGATGAAGCCGGCGTTCGCAAATGGTTTGAATCCAAACGTGATCGCTACGACACGCCAATACGATTTAATTTTCTCGAAGCAGTAGTCACCAGTGATCGATCGCCTGAGGCCCTGACGAAGTTCGTTGCCGCGCTCAATGGCAAGGGGAAAATCGACGCCGAAAGCAGCTTGCGGGTCTTCAAGGACCGCCCCCGGCAAAATCTGGTGCAAAGCTACGGGGCAGAGTTTACCGAAGCCATTGAAAAGTCGACCCCTGGCGTCTGGCAGTTGATCGGAAGTACCGATGGGCTGCGGGTGATACAGCTAGAGGAAATCAAGCCTGGTGTGCCTGCCGAGTTCGACAAGAACAAAGACGCGATCTATCAGGATTGGCGCGACGACACCATGGCCCAACTCAGTACGAATGCGGTTCGCGAAATGGGTAAGAAGTACAAGATTCGCGAAGAAGAGGTGAAGCCTTGATGGCGCCAAACTCTGGGCTCAGCGCCCTGGCGCAATGGCTTCTGAAACGCCTGATGCTCCTCGTCGCCCTGGTAGGGTTCGGTGTTTCAGTGGCCCACGCCCATGAGCTGACCATGGCCGAAATGACGATGCGCGAAGTCGCACCGGGTCAGTTCATCTGGTCCTGGGGCGCCGCCGGCAAGGGGGGCCGCCCGATCGGGGAGGATCTGAGCCCGAGCTGGCCCGAAGGGTGCGCGGGTGATCAACAACTGATCCAGTGTGGGCCCAAGGGGCTCGCCGGAATGTTATCGATCCAGGGCGTCGGTAAAGCGTATTCCGCCGCGATCGTTCGGATCTATTGGCGAAGCGGTGATCGTCAAGTGGTAACTCTGACGAGCGCACAGCCCAAAGTCCAGCTCTTTGGCAGCGCCAAGGACGAGAGAGCCGGCAGCGAAGTGGCTACCGCCTATTTTTCACTCGGGATCGAACATATCCTGACCGGCTTCGATCATCTGCTCTTTGTCATCAGCCTCTTGTTTCTGGTTGGATTTCGTAAACGCCTGATTGCGACGATCACGGCGTTTACGCTCGCACACAGCGTGACCCTTGCAGCCAGTGCGCTCGGACTCCTGGTGCTGCGATCCCCGCCCGTCGAGGCTTCGATTGCCCTGTCGATCGTCCTGGTCAGCGCCGAAGCGCTCTACCAACGCGAGACCTGGACCCGGCGCTGGCCGGCGCTGGTTGCCTTTGTATTTGGACTTGTTCATGGTCTCGGGTTCGCAGGCGCTTTGAAGGAAATTGGCCTGCCTGAACAACATGTCTCGATGGCACTACTGACCTTCAATCTGGGCGTTGAGGCTGGCCAGTTGCTGGTGGTGGCCCTGGCCTGGGGTTTGACCCTGCTGCTGGTTCGCACCAAACTCGCGGCGCAACTCAAAGTGCCCGCGCTCTACGGGATCGGGGCGATTGCCGCCTACTGGTCATTGGCGCGAATCGCCGTGATCGTTGGCTGGCCGGCCTGATCACTGAAAACGGATCACCGATCCCTGAGAACTTAGCCCACAGCAACGAAGCGAACCCCGATCGTGCCCGACATCATTCCGCTGTTTCCGACCCCATTCATGCGTGTGGAGAAGGCCGTCGCGCCCGAGCGGGTCACTGCGCTGCGCGAGCGGTTCGCACCCGAGGCTGCTCAGGCAAATCCACGATCGGCTGAACTGACCCACACCACGATCCTGAACCCGGGTGGAGACCAGCTCCTTGAAGAGCTTGCAGTCACCCTACAGCCAAGACTGGTGGAGTTTGGCATTCATCTGTTCGGTGAGCCTCTGACCTGGCACATCAAGGAATTGTGGGTCAACGTTCTGCGCCACGGGGGTCGGCAATCGGTTCACAACCATGCGAACTGCTTTATCTCTGGGGTGCTCTACCTGAGCGAATGCCACGCCTCAGCGAATACGCTCTTCATTCGCAGTCTCGGCGGGCGCGATTTTGTGTTCAGCAACATGCATGACAAGACCCAACTAGGTCCATTCAACGCCGAGAAATGGGCGGGTCCCTTGCCTGCCGCTGGCGATCTGGTGCTGTTCCCGAGTTCTCTCCTGCACGAAGTACCAGTGAACCAGGGCACAACGCGGGTCACGCTCGCGTTTAACGCGATCCCCCAGCGCCTGGACTCCTGGGGCTATTCAATTCAATTTTCGGGATGACTTCTCCGATGGCTACCAAGACCTTGATGAACCCCATGATTAGGCTCGGTGCCCGACTGGCATTGTTGATTCTGGCCTCGCTGGCCGCAGTCTCGGCCGAGTCGCACGAGTACTACGCCGACGGTTTTACCATCGTGCACCCCTGGGGCGAGGCCTCGGAGCCGCAAGCCCGCGACGCACCGATCTATCTGATTCTCGAATCCATCACGAAAAATGATCGTCTGTTATCTGCCTACACCACCCTGGCCGACCGCGTCGAACTGCGCGGTGGGCCGGACGCCAGTGCACCAGCCCTATCTTCAATTCAGGTGCTTGCAGGCGCCGACATGGCGTTCAAGGCCGGCGAATACCATCTGCTACTCAAGGGTCTAAAAGCCCCATTGGAGTGGGGCCGCAACTACTCGATGGGTCTGAGATTCGAACGCGCAGGCGTCATCAACGTGATGGTATCGGTCGGGGCGCACTGAGCGTTCCCGTCGGAACGGACCCGAACCCGCTGTGAGCGGCAGAACGAATCACCACTTCGAAACGATCGACGATCGTCTCCCAATCAAGTTGTAACGCTGTCTCGCGTGCAACTGCTCCCAGGGCCCGACAGGCGTCAGAGTCCACTGCAAGTTGAGTCGCCGCACTGACATAGCCCGCATCGTCGTCAAGCGCAACGCTTGCGCCATTCTGACCGGGCCGGATCAACTCGAGCGCAGCCCCGTCTGCAAAAGCAACCACCGGCAAACCGCTCGCCATCGCTTCGACCGTCACATTCCCAAACGTTTCCGTCTTACTCGGGAACAGAAACAAGTCGGCACTGGCGTAACAGCGGGCAAGATCGTGACCCATCTGCTGCCCGCAGAACAGTGCGTTCGGCAAACGCGCCTGCAGTGCCGAGCGCATCGGGCCGTCGCCCACCAGAATCAAGCGGGCCCGCGGGTTCACCACTGCAATGGCTTCAAAGGCATGGGCGAGGAGTTCGAGATTTTTTTCAGCTGCCAGCCGACCCACATACAGAACTGCGAAATCATCCGGGCTCAGACCCCAACGCTGGCGCAGTGCCATACAGCGATGTCGGGGATCAAAACGCTCTGCATCAATCCCACGGGCAACCACGACCAGACGTTCGAACCCGCACGCCGACAACTCCCCCATCAAGGTCTTGGTCGGAACCGTAGTCCTGTGAGCGAGATTATGAAATTGGCGCAGGTACCCCATGATGGGCTTATGCAACCAGCGCATCCCATAGTGGCGACTGTAGGCATGAAAATTCGTTCTGAAATCGGTGCTCACCGGCACCTTTAAGGTTCGAGCAGCCTGCAGGGCTGACCATCCCAAGGGCCCCTCGGTCGCGATATGCACGACATCTGGACGTTGGGTCGTCCATGTCCGGAGCAATGCCCCTTTGGCGGGTAGCCCCATCCTCAACTGACTGTAGCGGGGAATCCGGATGCCACGCACCAGGACTTCTCGAATGGGCGCCCGGCCATGACCCAGGATCGCCCCATCGGAATCGGGGGACTTCGGTGCGGCAACCTCATGTCCCTGACGTGGCCGGATCAATTCAATCTGGTGATGTCGCGCGTGCAAGCGTCGAACGAGTTCTGCCAGCGTCATCGCCACGCCATTGACTTCGGGCGGGTAGGTCTCGGTCACGAAGGCGATCCGCAAGGGCCGCGCAGACGCACCATCGGATTCCACGGACAGAGCTGCGATTTCATCGGGCATGAGCCGAATTCTGCAAGCGGACTGAGACAATGTGATGACAGTCGATGCTACCGAGAAATGACATCAATTCGTCATTTTTCTGTCAGCAAGATGTCACAAATCCTAGACAAGATGAGCCTTATGGCAGCGTTTGAGGCGGCACACCCTAAGCAGTGCGCTCGCGGCAAGCGGCTGGATTTTGTCAACTGTGACCGAAGACCCTGAGGTCATTCTTTTTGATGGTAACCACGTGAAAGAGTTTTTTGAATCGCTCGCGGTCCTGCGCTGGGACGATCATCGCTACTACCATCATTGCCGAATCAACCAGAGCCTCCATCTCCTGAGCGCGCTGTGCTTTGTCACGGCGTACGCGCTCTTGTTCGTGGACCCGGCCTATGCCGCCTTGTTGGCATGGGGCGTGTCGATGACGAGTCGGCAGGCTGGACATTTCTTCTTCGAGCCCAAAGGCTACGACGAGGTGAATCAAGCGACCCACGAGCACAAGGAAGAAATCAAGGTGGGCTACAACCTGATGCGCAAGGTGGTATTGATGGGATTGTGGGCGGCGAGCCCCCTGGTCGTCTGGTTCGTGCCGGACCTGTTTGGTGCACTCCCAGCCTGGACCACCATGTCAGAGTTCTGGCATTCGGTCGGTCTTGTCTGGTTCGCGATCGGGGTTGGCGGCCTGCTGTTCCGGGTTGCACAACTGGTCGTGATCCGAGACGCCAAAACAGCGATCGCTTGGGCATTCAAGATCATCACCGACCCGTTTCATGACATCAAGATGTACCACACGGCCCCGCTCTTTCTGTTGCGGGGGCAGCGCATTGACCCGATGGACCACGTGACCGACCCGTCCAATCGGCACGCCTGAACACGCAGCGCGGCCCCCCTGGAACGTCACAGCACGGGACAGCGGGACGGAACGACGAAGTCGCGACAGACATCTGAAGTCTGGGTGCTGAGGCCGTAAGCGCCGGCCTTGTCTAATGGCCGTTCTGCCCCGGAGAAGACCGCACCGCTTACGCAACAGAGCGCAGCCCTCGCCAAATACGATAGAGGCTGCGCTTGGTCAACTTAAGCGCGCAGCCGACCCAGCATTTCCCGCAACAGGGTGCGTCGAATCTGCTGATTGCTCAGTTGCGATCCTTCCCACCACCAGCCGTCGCGTCGCATCGCCTGTGCGGCGCGACAAAAGCGCTCGGCCACTTCTTCGAAATCAGTGTCGTGATAGTTCAGACTGAAAATCAATCGGCCACTGCCGACCCAGCTGAGCAACAAGCCTTCGGCCCGCAAGTAGAACTGGAACATCCAGTTGTAGCGCGACGGGGAGTCGTAGAGCACCGTCCAGACCGTCGAAAGATTCGTGACCCGCACCGGAGCGCCAGCCTGTCGGAGCCGCTCATTGAGCTCCTGCGCACGTCGGTTCCAAGTGTTATCGAGATCAGCATAAATCGCCTGGACCTCGGGCGTTTCGAGTCGCTCCAAAAACGACAACATTGCGCCCATCACATGTGGATGCGCGTTGAAGGTCCCGCGCGCAAAGCAGAGATCGGCCGGATGCTGCTCATTGAAACGTTGCATCCACTCGCGCTTGCCGCACACGACACCGACCGGCAGGCCGCCGCCGAGCGTCTTGCCGTAGGTGACGAGATCCGCCTGCACGCCGAAATACTCCTGCGCACCACCCGGTGCCAGCCGGAACCCCAAAAAGACCTCATCAAAAATCAGCGCGATACCGCGTGCGGTACAAATTCGACGCAGTTCACGCAACCACGACGCATAGGCGGCCCGATCAAATCCGGCCCGACGCGAACTGTCGACCAGGGTCGAATCGCCAGGCGCGCTGGCGTTGGGGTGCAGTGCCTGCAGCGGATTGATCAGCACACAGGCAATATCGCGCCGCGTCTCAAGCACACGCAACGACCGCTCAGAGAGGTCCTGCAGCGTATAGGTTTGTCGGGGCGGCAAGGGGTTACCCGGGCCAGGTTGCACGTCCTCCCACCAGCCGTGATACGCGCCGCAGAATCGGACCAGATGCGTCCGCCCGGACCGGTAACGGGCAACGCGCACGGCCTGCATCACCGCCTCGGTGCCCGACATGTGGAAGCTCACCTCCTCAAGCCCGGAGATGACGCGCAGGCGCTTGATGACATCCAGAACGACCGGATGGTAGGCGCCCAGCACTGGCCCCAGCTCAGCCACGCGAGAAACGCCTTCGGCAATCGTTTCTTTATAGAAATCATAGCCAAATACATTGACACCGTAAGAACCAGTGAGATCCATGAATCTCTGGCCATCCAGATCCTCAACCGTCACGCCAGCGGACGACTGCACAAAGCTGCCCAGCTTAAGATGACTGCGCAGGTACGGGCTGAACTGAAACGGTACCCGGTAACGACCGGTGAATTGCATATCGGGAAGATAGTCGCGCGCCTGATCGCTCATGGCGATGGTCTTGGCATGGCGCGTTCCGAGCGTCTGGCAGAGATCGAGAAAACCAGCGCGTCGCCGCGCCACGATTTCTGGGGATGCATCATCGGCCGCGAAAAAACCAGTCTCGTCGTAGCTGTATCCAGGGATCAGCGACGCCACTCGCTTGGCCATTCTCGAGTGACCCGCCAGCGAGCGGTGTTTGGCCCGCGACAGCGCAATTCGCTGCGAGGCGGCCGGCCAACCTGCAGCCAGGGTACCGAGAGCCAACGCAGACATGGCTAAAGCTTCCATGATGTTCAACGCCTCCGCAATGTTGTCACTGTTTTATAACACTGGGATTTGACGAAACGATGAAGCTCTCCAGATTGCGTGATCGTCTTTTTCTTCAGGAAGACCTGAATTTTCTGCTGACCAACCGAATCCCGCGGATCTTGCTAACGCAGTGGATGGGTCGATACAGCGCGATCCGAAGCCCTCTACTGACGCGATTTTCCATTGCCGTCTGGCGAGTCTTCACAGATCTCGATCTCTCGGAAGCCCGTCAGCAACGGTTCAACAGTTTGCGCGAGTGCTTCATCCGGGAACTAAAGCCCGGGGCCCGGCGCGTCGATCATGATCCCGATACGCTCAGCAGTCCATGCGATGCAATCGTGGGCGCCTGTGGAGATGTACGGGGGATAGAGGTCTTTCAGGCCAAGGGCTATCCATACTCAATTCGAGAATTATTCGGACCTTCCCAGGACATTAGCCCGTTTGTCGACGGGACCTATGTCACCCTGAGATTGACTTCCTCGATGTATCACCGCTTCCATGCCCCCTACGATGGACAACTGGATCACGTTACTTATCTCAGCGGTGACGTCTGGAATGTCAACCCGATCGCTCTCAAGCGGGTCGAGCGTCTGTTCTGCAAAAACGAACGAGCTGTTCTCAGAACCCGAATCGGCGCAGCCAATCATCCGCTGGCAATCGTCCCGGTAGCCGCCGTTCTGGTTGCGAGCATCCGCCTTCATGCAATCAATATCCTGATGCACCTGCGTTGGAAAGGCCCCAACGAAATTCCATGCGCTCACGCATTTGGCAAGGGCGAAGAACTGGGCTGGTTCGAACATGGCTCCACCATCATCGTGTTTGCGCCCAAAGGCTTTCGCCTAGCGCACGGTATTCAGTCAGGGCAGCGAATCCAGATGGGGCAGGCACTGATGGTTCTGCCGGACAACGCAAAAAACCAACAACCAACCTAAAACCATCAGTTGTCATGATCCCGTCAAAGGCGTTCCGTTTAATACCGGCACAGGCAAACTGGAACCGGCATGAATGCATCCCTCGCTCAGCCTCTGCTCAAGGATCTGATCGCCCATGAGCTCCTGTTGGAGGGCTCTGAGCACGGCGCCGGATCAGGAAACCGACGCCAGGCGCAGCTAACACCCTCCGAGGGCGACAGCCTGGCTGCCCCCAATGCTCTGCGTGCCGTCTTCATCTCCGACATTCACCTCGGAACCGCAGGGTGTCAGGCGGAGGCCCTGCTCGCGTTTCTGCGCGACTACGAAGCAGACACAATCTACCTGGTCGGTGACATTGTTGATGCATGGGCGCTGAAGCGTCGCTGGTTCTGGCCGCAGGCGCACAACGATGTCATCCAGAAACTGCTTCGCAAAGCCCGTAAAGGGACGCGGGTCGTCTACATCCCCGGTAACCATGACGAGGCGGCCAGGCAATTTGGCGGTCTTGCGTTCGGCGGGATCGAAGTCGTTACCGAAACCGTTCACGTGACCGCGGACGGACGGCGTTTATGGGTCGTGCATGGCGACGAATTTGATGGTGTCATGCGCCATGCGCGATGGCTTGCACACCTGGGTGACCGCGCCTATACCGTCACCTTATGGCTGAATCGCCACTACAACCGACTCCGGCATCACCTCGGTCAGCCGTACTGGTCGCTCTCGCAATACCTCAAGCACAAGGTCAAGAACGCCGTCTCGTTCATTTCAAATTTTGAGCAGGCCCTGGCGGGGGAAGCGCGTCGGCGTGGCTTCGATGGTGTCGTGTGCGGACACATTCACCGCTCGGCCATTCACGATCTTGATGGGATCCTGTATTGCAATGACGGGGACTGGGTTGAAAGCCTCACTGCGCTCGTGGAGACGCATGCGGGTGAGTTGCAGATCCTGCATTGCAAACCCGGAAGCCAGAGCGGCGAAGAATTCGAGATTCTGGAACGAAGAGCGCTACTGGTCCCAGCCTGAGTCTGGATCCTACTGAACTCGAATCGTTCAGGCACCGGCGGCGATCAACCGTTCCATACTCAGAAACGATGTTCCCGCTGCCGCGAGACGTAAGGCCAGCCCGACAGGCCATTGCAGCAGCGACTGGGACGGCGCGCGCAGCATGGTCATTTCCAGTCGTGGTTCAAATCCGCGCTTACGCTTGAAGTCGCCAGCGCCGCTGGAGAAATCGAATCTCTGGTTCCGAACGCCAGCCTCACGCACCAGAGCCGCGACCAGTTGGCGATAGAGTCCATCGCGACGGTCGGCCTCGAGATCGTAGCCAAGCAGTGGCACACTCGTCGTCGCCCCCTGATCGTGCCGGGCGGCGAAGGCCCGTAATTCCCCTGTTGCAGAACGCAAACCGAGCAACTCAATCAAGCCGCGCTGCCGGGTCCACTGGATGAAACCGGCGCAATAGTCAGGATTACGCAAACTGTGGCGGCGTCGATAGACCCCCTGATACATGCGCAACGCAGCTTCGATGTCTTCTTGCGTGAAGTCGGAATCTGCGATCACGGTCAAGTCTGAACGCGCCAGCAGGGCGAGGTCGCGCTTCAGATGAGAGGCCTTGGGCTTGCAGACCTGAGTAGCGTCGAGGTCGTAGACCACGCGGGCGGGAAGCGCCCGAAAGCCCCTTTGCGTCAGGGCTTCAAGCAACTCGGGCGGGCTGTCCGCAAACACATGCCGGAGCGCAATGGGGCAGTCTGGAAAGCGCTCGATGGCAGTATCGAGCACCCCGAGCAAATCCACCACCTGCAGCGTTTCGCGAAGACTGGTCGATAAAGGCCAGCTCCCGACCTGAACCGCTCCCCGCCACGGGCCCAGCATCCAGGACAGTCCGGCGGTCAGCCGTGCGAATGGCCTGAGGCCCCGGGCCCAGCGAGGATCCTGCCGGGCCGCCCATTCATCGATCGCATAACCGGCTGACCCCGACCAAAGACACGTAACCCAGGCCCGTTCGGCGAGCCGGGTTGGCGGCTCTGAGTTCGCACCGTAACGATTGCTTAGACTAAAAGAACGATCTGGAATCAGGACAGGCACATCCCCTGACGGTGTCGCCACGATCTGCAACACCGCATCCGCATTGCTGATCCATGGCCGCAGAGCGATCGGATCGGCCATCCCGGCCGCTTGTATCACCCCAGGGCGGTGGCCAGCCAGATCCGGGCTCAAACGCATCTTCAAATCAGATGCATCAGATGAAAACCACCATAAATTGCAGAACGATCGCGCGCATGCAGTCGATCAGCCGTGACATGATCTGCCCGCCAACGTTCGGCGATCGCACGTGGCAATGCCCGCTCCAGTGGAGATGTAACACCGGCCGTCCGGAAAATCACGCGTGCGCCTGGCCGTGCCGTCCGGGTAATTTCTTGCCACAGGCGAACGAGTTCATCGTCTGACATCCAATCCTGCGCGTCCAACAGCACAAAACGATCAAGGCTGGCGGTCGTACGACCGGTCAAGACCACCCGCAGGTTTTCATGGGCCATTTGCAATCGATCGACCCGAGTTTTCAGCAGCCCAAAGGCTTTCGCCTCCAGATAGGGCGGCAAGGGCCCCTCTTCGACGTTGTATCGCCGTGCGAATGCCTGCCAGGCAAACCAGTTGTCAGCGACCGGCGCGATCGTTGCGAGACGCCGAGCGCGCTCGCGCAATACGCCCGCCATGCTCTGGACCTCCCCGTCGCACAGCGCCTCATGCTGCGACGGCGGGATACCCAAATTCCAGACAACCGGAGGCGAAGCGGCAAGTCGGCGGACCAGTGCACCATCAAAGAGTCGCGCGACCTTGGTATCAAACCAGACAGCCTGTTCCTGGGGCGTCTTGGCCAGCGTCCAGTCTTCGAGGCGAACCCCTCGCAGGCGCGCCCACGCATGAACAATGCCAATGAAGCGTCCAGTCAGCCCATGCCGATGCAGGCCTGTCGTAAACATGCTGATGCGGGGTCGGCCAAACGCATCCCGAGCCATCCACCAACGACGCGCCTCGACCGAGAGCAGCGGTGCGATGTGCTGGCGAAACCGTGCAATGTTCGCTTTCGAATGGCCGCGGCCAAACATTTCCAGGAAATCCTGATGATGGTCGAACGCCCGCAGCGCCCCCGCTTTCAGATCGAGCAGTGCCAGATGCGCCCGATTCAGATCGACTGCAACCACCTCCGCCGGATCCGCCAGCAAATAGGCCAACGCATTACATCCCGCCGATGCGATGGTGATGATCCGATGATGGGACTCGACCGCCATGGCCTCGAGGTCGCAGGCTGGATCTTCCCAAATTTGGGTATAGACCAAGCGCTCGAACCAGCGCGCGAAGAGTCGATCCAGAATGCCGACATGACCTTGCGCGCGGTGCCCATACACGGCGTCTGCAAGTAATGTGGAGGTATCAGTCGCTTGCATGAATTCTCCAGAGGTCTCCAGAATTCTCCAGGACAGTGCGTCGAGGCATCGATCAACAATGGCGGGGATAACCGGGCGAGATCGGATCAACCGTTGCTATCGCTTCGAAGTAGTCTGAACACCAACCATGTCAAGACAGTGACAGGGCATGAGATCCCATGGCTCGAGACCCGCTGTTCTGCTGCACAGGACCGTTTCATAAAAAATAACGACTGAGCGTACTGTCAGGACGAACAACCGAACGCGATGGCGTTGCACCCCGGGCTTTGATTTTCACGATGGTGTCACTGAAGCCTTGCGTTAATCCGGGCTCTTATCCGGAGTCCAGACATGACCAAGACCAACGATCGCCGCGAGTTCCTCCTCAAATCCGCATCGGCAGCAGCCGTCGTCGCCTCCAGTGCTGCGCTGAGCGCCTGCGGCGAGTCCCCCCTGACGCCGGCGGAATATCGCTACGGCGTCGCGAGCGGCGACCCCCTGACCGACCGGGTCATCCTCTGGACCCACGCCAAGTCGATCGATTCGAACCTCAGCGTCCCACTCACCTATGAAGTGGCCACCGACAGCGCGTTTTCGACGATCGTCAAATCGGGGTCTTGCCTGTCGAGTCCGGAGACAGGCTTCACCACCAAAGTGGATGTCACCGGGTTGAGCGCGGGCACCACCTACTACTACCGATTCCTGGACGCCACCCGAGCCTTCTCGCCCGTCGGTATCACCCGAACACTGCCCAAGAGCGACGTCGCTTCGGTGAAACTCGCGGTGTTCTCCTGCTCGCTGTATTCCCAGGGATATTTCAACGCTTATGACGCCGCCGCCAAATCCGATGCGCAGTACGCCATCCATCTGGGCGACTACATCTACGAATACAGCTCGAACCCAGCGGGCTATGGCAATGCCGATGCGGTGACGCTTGGCCGAGTCACGGCCCCGGCCAGTGAAATCGTCTCGCTCGAGGACTACCGGACGCGCTACGCGACCTATCGTAGCGACGCCAGCCTGCAGGCCTTGCACGCCAAAATGCCGCTCATCGCCATCTGGGATGATCACGAGTTCGCCAATAACGCCTACGTCACTGGCGCCGAAAACCATAACCCGGCGACCCAAGGGGACTGGGCTGTGCGCAAGGCCAATGCCTCCCGCGCGTACCACGAGTGGATGCCGATCCGCACGGATGCCAGCGGCAACCTGCTCAAGATTTATCGCCGCTTTGACTTCGGCAGCCTGATGACCTTGCATATGCTCGATACCCGAATCGAAGGTCGAACGCGCCAGTACGATAACTACGGCGACGCAGACGGCGGGGTGACGCGTTACCTGACCGCCCTGGGAACCGGAACCGATGCGAACCAACGCATCATCAGCACGGAACAGCAGACGTGGCTCACCGACGGCATGAAGGCCTCCACGGCCACCTGGCAAATCCTGGGTAACCAGGTGATCATGGCCCGCATGGCGCTCCCGGCAAACGTGGGCACGGCACAAAATGCGGCGTTTGCGAGCCCAACCCCTGCCAATCAGGCGGCGGTCGGCAAGGCGATCTCGGACTTCCTGACGGCCAAAGCCACCCGTTTTGGTGTGACCGCAGCCGCCTTGGCCGCGGGCGCCACACCCGCTGCAGCCGCCGCTGCTGGCGCCGGCGCATTGTCCCCGGCCCAGACCGCCCTGCTGGATCCCAAAACGAATCCGCGGATCCCGTATAACCTCGACGCCTGGGATGGCTACACCACCAACCGCGAAGCGATCTATACGGCTGCCAAATCGCAGGGCAAGCGTCTGGTGACACTCTCCGGTGACTCACACAATGGCTGGTTCACTACGCTGACCAACGCGGCCGGCGAAAAGGTGGGGGTGGAGTTCGCCGGATCTTCCGTGACTTCACCGGGCTTTGAAGCCTATGGCCTGGGCGGACTGGCTTCATCGTTGGATGGCACTGCACTGATCCCCCAACTCGGCACCGGAATTGTCGGCAAAGGGCTGGGGCTGATCGACGATCTCAACTATGTGGATACCGTTCAGCGTGGCTACATGCAACTGACGGTCAGTGCGGCCGAGATCAAGGGCGAATTCGTTTACGTCAGTACGATCAAGTCCAAGACCTACACGAGCGCGGTCGGCAAGACCGTCACCGTGCCGGCCACGGGCGACGTCAAGTACGTCTGAAGAACTTGGGGGAGGACGGCTGCGCTTAGAACGGCAAGCGCAGCGTCACGCGTACCGTACGGGGTTCCGCGGGGTGAACATGGCGGTCCGCAACGGGAGCGGATTCGCCAGAGAGTTGCGACTCGTAGAAATACTGGATGTCGTTGACCTTTCGATTTCCAATATTGAATACATCGAGGGTCAACTCGCTTCCCCGTCCGAACCACTCGCTCGTACGACGACTCAGACGCCAGTTGGTCGTCACCGATGCATGGGAGCGGACACTGTTGTCCTCGATCAGAGCGCCGGAGCCCAGATAACGCAGTTGCAGGCTCGAGCTCCAGGGGCCCAATTCCCGAGCGGTGATCGCGAACGAGCCGACCCGGTCAATCGCATTTGGGATTCGATCCCCATTGTTGAAGCGAGCATGGGTCCAAGCCAGGTCAGCATCCACCAGCAACCATCGCCTGGGCTGCCAACGGTTGTTGAATTCGACCCCACGCCGGATGCTGGCCGCGCTGGGCTCCGTGACACCGGCGTCGCCCACGTACACCAATTCCGAGTCGACCTGCAAACGCCACAGGGCCAGCGAACTCTGTAATCCGGGCAAAGCCTCGGTACGCAAGCCCAATTCCGTCCCGCGTGACGCAACCAACACGGGAACCTTGTTGACCGGATCGCCCGAGCGCGGATCCACCGCCGCAGTGGTTCCGCGGGCATCATTGCTGTGCAAGCCCCGACCCGCATTCAAAAAAAGTTCAGTCTTTTGAAACGGTCCGGCAATCAGGGAAAGCTTGGGTGAAACCTGGAAGTCCCCAGATGACCCGGAGTTGGCCGCAGCGGTATGGCTTTGCACCTGCATGTCCATGCGATCAGCTCGGGCGCCCACCAGGGTACGGAGCCAGGGCGCGAGTTCGATCGTGCTCTGGCCATAGAGCCCGAGCATGGTCTGGGCCACAGAATCGTCGCGCGTCACGCCGACCACCTGACGCTGGTTCGTGTCAAAGAGCCCGACCGAAATGTCGTCGCGCCGTACCTGCAGTCCCACCTCACTGCGCACGGAACGACCCAGCCACTTGTGATTGATGGTCTGTACTGCGTTCAGACCAGCCACCGTACGACGATCGCGCTGAGCGAATTGATCGCCCGTCTCCGGACGCTCCAGCGCGTAGGTGAAGTTCGAATTCAGTGCGAGCGTGTAGCGCATGGCATAGGCAGACACCCGTGACGAACCCAGGTCATCGGCCCGATGCCACTGTCCCGAAAGACTGTATCGGGAAGTGCCCCCGCCGTCGCTGGGATCGAGTGAATCAAACCGTCCGAACGGTTTGCCGAGATAGCGTCCGGCATCAATCAGCCTCTGCGGAACCTGATCGGTCGCGATCCACTTCGCGTCATAGCCCATCAGACTGGCTTGCCAGCCTTGCGCGCGGGTGCCACCCGTCGCGGTTAGGACCGCGTTGAGACGTTTCAGATTTTCAGGCACCGTCCAGGGTCCATCATTACCCATCGACTCGAGCGCACCCAGCAAGGTCACGCCTGACGGTGTTTCCCTGGAGCCCGCGAGCAGTGCGCGGCGATACCCTTTCTGGCCCAACGTGACTTGGGCAAACGGGGCATCGAGGCTGGATCGGTACTGAATATCGGCAGCACCGGCGGACCCGAAGTCACCGATGCTCGCGAAGTACGGCCCCTTCCGGTAACCGATCCGGTCGACCAACTCCGGAATCAGAAAATTCAGATCGGTATACCCGTGGCCATGTGCGTGGGTGGGCATGTTGACCGGCATGCCGTTGAGGGTCGTTGCGAAATCAGTGCCGTGATCGAGGTTAAAGCCCCGCAGAAAGTACTGGTTTGCCTTTCCGTCACCCGAATGCTGGGTGACGATCATGCCGGGAATGAATTCGAGCACTTCGCCGGGCCGCTGGGCGGGTCGGCTTTTGAGCAACTCTGCGCGGATCGTACCCTGGGACGCTGCATCGCTCGTGCCGACAGCATTGTCATAATGACCTCGAATCTCGACGGCATCGAGCAGCGACGAGGCGGAACCCGAGACATCGGATGCCGGGGAAGAGGACCTTGGCCTCGGAATCTCTGTCTGCGTCTGAATCGGGGTCTGAGTCTGAGTCTGA